>CAJWRM010000003.1 GCA_913046365.1 uncultured Flavobacteriales bacterium | reverse complement strand
AAAAAGAAGGTGTAACATCCTCAAAAAAGGTAGCAAAGCTTCTGAAAAAATCCCAGCGATTCATGGTGTAATAGCCGGAAAGGGAAAAAGGAATCGTCGTAGGTAAATTGAGTTCAAAAGAGGTCTTTACTGAACCATAAAACTTACCAAAATAAGATTCAGCATGAATCGTAAAGGCACTTTTCCCCATATTCTGATAGCCCAAGCCTAAATATCCTGTATTCACGGGCCGAGAGGAAAAATGACCTCCGACATCAATGGTAAACTCCTTTGCTTTACTCACTTTAAGGTCTAAATGGAAAGTTGAATCACTTTTCATAGAAAGATTAGGATACATATACCAAATTGAAGGTGTGGCGCTCAATCTAAAATATCGCTTCTCAAAAACCTCTTTCGAAAGAACTTCATTTTTCTTATTACGCATTAAGCTTCTATTTGCAAATAGAACTTCTTTTTGTCTGCCATTGTGGGTTTCGATTGACGATATTTTCAGCTCAGGTAAACTTGCTCTAAATTTATTTCTCCTCAAAACTAAAAGTTCAGGGTCCTCTTTTCTTCCCACAAGTTTTACTATTGAATCAATTTTTTCTAAAGTTTTAGAATAACCCTCGTCTATGGCTTCTTTCGCTCTTTCAAATTCAAAAACACCTATATCGGTTTTGGCTTCTACAACAATTCCATCACAAAAGGACAATTCATAGTTTGTAGGTGTTGTCAGCATAGACCTCAGTACTCCAAACATGTCTCTCTCATCCGGAAGCTCCATATTACTAGAAACATTGCTTCCGATAACAAAATCTGGACTAAAATCATCACACATAACATTTGAAGGAAAATTATTATACATTCCGCCGTCAAAATAAATCACGCCGTCAATTTTAATAGGATTGACATATAAAGGGTAGGTCATTGAAGCGCGTACAGCCTCATTTAAATTTCCTTTAGAAAACGTAACGCTATTCTTGCCATAAACATCAGATGCCACACATCTAAAAGGAATGAATAAATTATCAAAGTCATGTGCAGCACTTGCACCAGTGAGTCCCAATACCTTCAGCATTTCAAAATCCAATAAGGTTGGTGTAACTACATTTAATGGAATGGACTTTCTTATTATACTATCCTTTGCAAGAGAAAAACCTAAGGTTGAAGCATCGTATTCCTTTTCACGAAGTAAGAACTGATTCTCTGGTCGTAAACCTCCCTTAGACATAAGCAAGAAGTCTTCGGAAAGCACAAATTGCTCAATCTCTAAAGGACTGTAACCACAGGAATACAAACTACCAACTAAAGCTCCGGCCGATGAACCTGTAATATAATCGATTGGGATATTAAACTCTTCCAAGGCTTTAAGGACTCCAACATGCGCCAAGGCAGATGCACCACCACCACTCAGAACAAGACCTATTTTCTTTTGTGCATAACCGCTATGGAAAAGAAATAATGCAAAAATTAGGAGGAAACTCGTTTTCAATGTGTTCTTTTGTAGAAGAATTATAAAATTAGATAAAATGAGTGGGACAATTCAAGGTTTCTCTAAAGAATTAACGCTTACGGTTAAATGTTTTTTTGGATTTGAAGAAACGCTTATAGAGGAACTCCATGAACTCGGATATAAAAAAATAACAAAACTCAATCGGGCAGTTCAGCTAAAGGGGAATTGGAAAGATGTGTACTTTTTAAACCTCCATTTACGCTGCGCCATTTCGATATTAGTTGAAATCACGACATTCAAAATTAAATCAGAAGATGACCTCTACAGACAAGCCTTAAAAATAAATTGGTCTAACTTTTTTGATGTAAGAAAAACCTTCGCAGTCCGTGGCGCAATATTCTCAGATTTATTTACGAGTACGCACTACCCCAATTTATTGCTAAAAGATGCCGTTGTTGATCATTTCAGAGAAAAGGATGGCAATAGACCAGATGTTGAGCTCAAGAGACCGCAGGTAATGCTTGATCTCTACATCAATAATTATGAGGCAACTATTTCAGTAAATACTAGTGGTAATCCTTTATTTCAAAGAGGATATAGGAGTACCGCTGGGGATGCTCCTATCAACGAGGTGGTAGCAGCGAGTTTAATCAGAATGTCAGGTTGGGATCGAAAAACAACTTTCATAGACCCATTTTGTGGGTCAGGCACATTTTTAATTGAAGCAGCATTACTTGCTTCAGGTATACCATCAAACATAGAGCGACAACACTATGCATTCAAGAACTTTAAGAATTTTGATGAAGCCCTTTGGGAAAAAACATATGCAGATGCCACACGAATTGTTAGAAGTCTACCTTGCGAAATTATGGGTTCTGACATTTCAGATGAAATGGTCCTAAAATCAAGAAGGAATCTTCGGACTTTTAGCTTTGGGAGATTTGTAAAGGTTAGCCCAAAACCATTTGATGAGGTGCAACCAGAGAATTCTCCGGTATTTATTTTATCAAACCCTCCTTATGATGTTCGAATGGAAGCTGATGTTGAGGAACTCTACCAAAATATTGGTTCATGGCTGAAGCATGAGATTAAAGAAGGTACAGCCTGTATTATCTCATCTAGTGTCGAAGGACTAAAATCAATTGGCTTAAAGCCTTCGCGAAAAGTCCGAGTATACAACGGAAACCTGGATTGCAGCTTTCGGTTCTATGAATTATTCGAAGGTAAGCGTGTAGAAAATTTAGGCTGATGTTTACCGTTTAGCCACGTCAACATAATCCCTATTTCCATGTCCAGTATAGATTTGTCTTGGACGACCGATTGGCTCTCCATTTTCAGTCATTTCTTTCCACTGTGCAATCCATCCTGGTAAACGACCAATCGCAAACATAACTGTAAACATTTCTGTTGGAATTCTCAATGCTTTATATATGATTCCCGAATAGAAATCAACATTCGGATATAAATTTCTTTCTTTAAAGTATTCGTCCTCAAGTGCTACTTTTTCTAGCTTCTTCGCAATATCAAGAAGAGGGTCATCTACTCCAAGTTTTTCTAGGACATCATCACAAGATTTCTTGATTATTTTCGCTCTCGGATCAAAGTTTTTGTATACCCTATGACCAAATCCCATTAACCTGAATGGGTCATTTTTGTCTTTCGCTTTTTCAACCCACTTGTCAACATTTCCGCCGTCAATATGAATTTTCAAAAGCATCTCAATTACCTTTTGATTTGCTCCACCATGAAGGGGGCCCCACAAGGCACAAATACCAGCAGAGATAGAAGAATATAGATTGGCTTGCGAAGAACCAACAATTCTAACCGTTGAAGTAGAACAATTTTGTTCGTGATCAGCATGAAGAATAAGAAGTTTGTTAATGGCATCAGCAATTACAGGATCGATATTGTAGTCCTCTGTTGGCATTGCAAACATCATATTTAAGAAGTTCTCACAATAATTCAAATGATTTTTTGGATACATAAATGGATGCCTCATGGAGTTCTTGTAAGACCATGCAGCCAATGTAGGAAGCTTTGCAATCAACCTATGAATCGTAAGATTGATAGCCTCAGAATTCCGATCTGGATTTTGAGATTCCGGATAGAATGTAGCAAAAGAAGAAACCATGGAAGAAAGAACTCCCATCGGATGCGCTTTTGCTGGATATGCCTCAAAAAAACGCTTCATGTCCTCATGAACCAAGGTATGTCTTTTGATACTTCCTTCAAAAAGCTGAAGTTCTACTGCATTTGGTAGCTCCCCATATATTAACAAATAGGCAACCTCCATAAAAGAAGCATTTGCAGCCAACTGCTCAATTGGGTATCCTCTGTAGCGAAGAATTCCTTTTTCTCCGTCTAAAAATGTAATAGCACTAGTCGTAGCACCAGTATTTTTATATCCTGGATCGATAGTAATATAACCAGTTGACGCTCTGAGTTTTGAAATATCAATGGCATTTTCATTTTCCGAACCAGTCACAACTGGTAAATCATGCTCATTTTCATTTAATACTATCTTGGCTGTTTGACTCATATTACGTTTAGTTCTTTAGGTTTAGAATAATTCCGGGTGCAAAAATACAAAAAAGACCTGTTTTATAAAAACACACGGACTAACCTATACTTGAAATTTACAGAAAGGTTTCAATTTCGTTAAAGATTCTCAAGGATATAATCAAACATCATTTGAAATAAATGATTTCTCGTATTTCCGCCATATATTCCGTGATTTTTGTTCGGGTATATAAATAAGTCAAACTGCTTATTGGCAGCAACCATAGCATTTACCATCTCCATAGTGTTTTGATAATGCACATTGTCATCAGCTGCACCATGAATCAAGAGATAGTTCCCTTTGAGTTTTGCAACATGATTGATCGGACTATTATCATCATATCCTTTCGCATTTTCCTGAGGAGTGCGCATAAATCGCTCCGTATAAATATTGTCGTAATATCTCCAGCTTGTAACGGGTGCAACGGCAATAGCCATTTTAAAAAGATCAGCTCCCTTGGTTATTGCTAGAGAAGACATAAAACCTCCGTAGCTCCACCCCATGATTCCCATTCGGTTCTTATCAATCCAAGAATATTCACCCAAAGCTTTGGCACAATTTAAAATATCTTCCGTCTCTAATTTTCCTAACTCCAGATAGGTACTTTTTTTAAACTCAGTGCCCCGATACATAGTTCCTCTTGGATCAACACAAAACACAATATAGCCCTGTTGCGCTAAAAGCTGGTGGTACATATAATCACTTCCGTCCCAAGAATCTAGCACCTCATTATGGCCAGGACCACCATAAACGTTAAAATAAACAGGATACTTTTTTGTTGAATCAAAGTCATGTGGAAGTATCATCCATGTATTGAGGATTGCATTATCAGTTTCGATGGTTGCAAAAGTTTTGGGCGAAAGCGCATAAGATGAGCTTAGTAGTTTAGCTAGACGACTATTGTCTTCCAGGGTTTCTATTAATTTCCCTTTCGCATTTCTTAATGAAATTACTGGCGGCGTATTTGCATTCGAATACGTATGAATAAAATACTTCATCCCTTTCAAGAATTCAGCATCATTGTAACCCTTTGCAGTCGTAAGCTCTTTTTTGTTTTTACCATTCACCTGTATGCCGTAAACTGATTTCTGTGTGGCATGAGGTTCACATGATGAATAATAAATCGTATTGGATTTCGTATCGAGTCCTAAAAAATCTATTACATCCCATTTGCCTGAAGTGACTTGCGTATGAGTACCATCAAATGAAAGTTTATAAATGTGTTTATACCCATCAATCTCACTAGTTCTAAGGATAGAGTTCCCGTCTTTAAGAAAGACCAAGTTGTCATCAACATCAACATATGTTTCCGATTTTTCCTCAAAAATTACTGAGGGTCCCCAAATATCGTCTTTAAGGTCGACCAAATGATATTTGAGACTACTTTGATGGCGATTCATTGATTGCAATATCAATTCATTATTGGAAGGAGACCACTCCATTCTCGGAATGTACTCATATTGACCAATAAAAATTTCCTGCTCCTTCCCACTCTCAATATCAGCAATATGGACACTTACCTTACTATTTTCTTCTCCCGCTTTAGGATATTTAAAATCATAGGACTCTGGATACAATTCATTATAAAATGTCATGCTGAATTCTTTAACCTGACGCTCATCAAATTTCAAATAAGCAATATACTTGCTATCAGGAGACCAATCATATGCCTTAATAAAGGCAAATTCTTCCTCATACACCCAATCTGTTGTACCATTGATTATGTCATTTTTTTCTCCATCACGTGTCAATTCAGTTACAATACCTGTTTTTAGATTTTTGACGTAAATATTATTCTCATAGATATACGATACCTGATTTCCATCCGGTGAATATTCCGCAAGCGTTTGAGGCTGACGTTTTTCATCTAATGGTTGTACTTTTGATGTTTCTCTATCGAATAAGTAATAATTAGCACTGTAGCTGTATCGATAAATATTTTTTACATCTGTGAGAAACAAAATCTTAGATTCGTCGGCATTAAATTCATATCCATCATAAGTAAAATCACCACTTGGTTTAAAAATAAGTTCCTCCTTATTCTTTCGCTCAAAACTTCTTTTTACAATAGAGTTGTCACTTTCGCGAACAGAATAAGATACTCCATCTGACATCGCATTATATCCCTCTGCCCAATTCGGGTAGTAATTGTAATACTTCCAAATTTTCTCAACAGTTATTTCTTCCTGAGAAAACAGGTTAAAACTTGAGGTTATAAAGATTAATAGGCTAAATCTTATTGTCATATACTTTTTTTCGTGAAGGTAATGAGGAATAACTTTTCAATCAAATTATAAACTTTAAAACAAGTTAACGAATATATAATGACAGAAAATTAAACTAGGCCAAATCCTAGAACTTATTTTTTGTATTTTTGATTCATTACGAAACTGAACTAAATAACGAAACCATGAATAAAATTTTACCTGCGTTTACCCTTTTAATATCTACTTTTTCGTTTGCTCAATTGACAGATTGTAATGATCTTTTCATTTCAGAGTATGTTGAAGGTTGGTCAAACAACAAAGCCCTAGAAATTTATAACCCCACTGATGCACCGATTGATTTAAGTGCCTACATGGTGATTCGTTATTCCAATGGTTCAACGAGTGCTAGCTCAGGAAATGCTATTCAATTGACAGGAACAGTTGCGGCAGGAGATGTTCACGTAGGTGTTTTGGAAAAGCTTGACGAAAATGGAGAAGGACAAGAGGCTCCGATATGGGATTCACTTCAGGTGAAAGCAGATGCTTTTTATTGTCCCGAATATAATACTTCAAATGCATGGTATTTCAATGGAAATGATGCACTTGTTTTAGCAAAAGGATCTGTAAATGACATAAATAACGCCATGCTTGTGGATATCTTTGGAAAAATTGGCGAAGATCCAGGAGTTGCTTGGACAAGTGATTTTCCATACACTGGGGCAGGCTTAGAGGTAACCAAAGACCATTCAATGATTCGAAAATCTTCGATATTGAGAGGTGAAATAAATCCCGTGATTTCATTTTTTGACCCATTATTGGAATATGATTCTATCCCAGCGGTTGTTGAACGTGTGGATGAAAATGGTAATCCTGTTTTGGGCTCTAGTGGAAATCCAATATTAGATGGTAACTGGGAATCTCTTGGTACACATGATTGTGAATGTACAACGGGAAATATCGACAATATGATTGTTGCTAATATTGAGATTTATCCTAACCCCTCTAATGGTATCTTCCATATTGACAATATTGGTGATGTACATTCCATACAAGTTAACGACATTCTAGGAAAAGGTATATTAAAGCTAATAAACACGAAAAATAATATGACCATCCACCTAGATGAGAAAAATGGAGTCTATTTCATTAAATTAGAATACCATAATGGTGAAAAAGTAATTCGTAAGGTTGTCATCAAATAGTTTGAACAACAGAACTTATGATGAAAAACTTTTTGCTATTAATCTTCCTGTGTTTTCTTCAGAACATTATCGCGCAGGAAACACTGCTCAAAGGAAATGTATCTGAGTCCCTTACTAGAGGGATTGTTGTAGGTGCCAAAATCTCATTGCAAAAACAAAACGAAAAAGCCTTGTTGACTCGTTCAAATCTTGATGGACAATATATCTTCAATAATCTAGAATCAGGGAAATACATAGCAATGGTCACGATGCTGTCTTTTGATACACTAACCATTGAATTAGATATCAAATCGGGCTTTAACAACTATGATTTTATTGTGGGTGGAGGTCAAGAGCTAGAAGAAGTTCAGGTGATAGGCAATCTTGCCATCGACAGAAAAACTCCTGTTGCAGTAACAAGAATATCTACGAAACAGATTGCTGAGGAGCTAGGTTCTCAGGATTTACCGATGATTTTAAATTCCACCCCAGGAGTACATGCGACACAGCAGGGAGGTGGAGATGGAGATGCCCGAATCACAATACGCGGTTTTGACCAAAGAAATGTTGGTGTAATGATTGACGGAGTTCCTGTCAATGATATGGAGAACGGAGCCGTATATTGGTCAAATTGGTTCGGTCTTGATGCCATTACTGGTCAAATTCAAGTACAGCGTGGATTAGGTGCAACAAAATTAGCCATGCCCTCTGTTGGGGGAACAATGAATATTTTAACCCAAGCTACTGGGGGTAAACGAATGATTCGTGTTGCACAAGAATATGGAACAGGAGATTTTCTCAGAACCTCTCTTTCCTATAAGTCTGGAACTTTGAAAAATGGTTGGGGAGTTCTTTTCTCGGGATCCTATAAACAAGGCAATGGTTGGGTTGACGGAGCCAATACTCAAGGAGCATTCTATTACTTAAAAATCCAAAAAAAAATCAATAATCACATTGTCTCACTCAGTGGTTTTGGTGCGCCTCAACAACACGGACAACGTTCTTATTCGCAGCCCATTGAATACTGGAATTCGGATTATGCGCAAAGCGTAGGTATTGCAGATTCATCAATTGACGCCGATAGAGATCGAGGAATCCAATTCAACCAGCATTGGGGTTATAGAAATGGTGAGGTCTTCAACGAGCGACGTAATTATTATCATAAACCGCAAATTACACTCAAAGACTTTTGGAAAGTCAATGACAAATTATCTTGGTCTAATATTGCATATACTTCAATAGGCCGCGGGGGTGGTCAGCGTTACTTTAACTCGGCATCAACAATAATTAGAGATGAAGCAGGGCTAGTGGATTGGGACACCATAGTATATAACAACCAATACAAGACCTTATTTGGCCAAGTTTACTCTACTGCAGACGCTGCATATGACCCGACCTTGCTCAAATCTTCTCAAATACTTTCAGCTTCTGTCAACAATCACTTTTGGGTAGGTGGCTTATCCCAATTTGATTACAAACCCAACGAGTTTTGGAATATTGCAGGTGGTTTAGATTATAGATACTATAAAGGTGAGCATTACACAGAGATAATCGATTTACTCGGGGGAGATTACTTTATCAACGAATCAGATTTAAATGCCTCAACCACAATGAAAGTTGAAGGCGACAAAATCGCGAGAGAGGATCGCCCTTATCAAAACCATAGAGATGGACTTGTGCAATGGGCTGGCGCCTTTGGACAAGCAGAATATTCGAAGGGAAAATGGACCGCGTTCGTAAATGCGTCGACAGTATTGAATTTCTACAAGGGAATTGATTACTTCCGAAAAAAACAGCTCACAGTAGGTGATACGCTCATAGAGATAGGTCATTCTGACACTGTAAATTATAACGGTCAAACATATACACGGAATTCAGAAGGTTTAAAACACAATGAGACGGATTGGATTTCGCGAACTGGTTTTACCTTTAAAACAGGTGCCAATTTTAATATGACTGAAACCTCTAACGTATTCATGAATCTTGGGTACCTAAATAGAACGCCACAATACAGTAACGTAGTGGATAACAATACCAATACCTTTTTTGACAACTTAGTCAATGAAAAAATTCTGGCTATCGAGATGGGTTATGGATTCAGATCTAAACGTTTTAGCCTAAACTCCAATGGATACATTACCCGATGGGAAAACAGACCCTTACCCTATGGGTTATCTGTCCCAGACCCACTGGACCCATCTGAATTTATAAGAGTAAATGTACCAGGAATGGACGCAATTCACATGGGTATTGAAACTGATTTTGCGGTGATTTTACATAAAAAAATTAGCTTAGAAGGAATGGTAAGTATCGGCGACTGGAGATGGGACTCCAAAGAGGATATTGTCATCTATTCAGATACTATTTCTTTCGATGCGCGTGGGGTTCACGTCGGAGATGCCGCGCAATCTACTTATGCAGCAAGCCTGAGATATGCCTTTGTGAAAAATGGCTATTTAAAACTCAAATACACTTTCTTTGATCGGTATTACAGTGATTTTAATCCAAATTCGCTCTCAGGTGCGACAAGTGGAAAAGATTCTTGGCGAATTCCCTCTTATGGACTTTTGAGTATTCACGCAGGGTATACCGTTCGCTTTGAAAAGAGCCAGCTCAGTTTCAAGGCTAATATATTCAATGCATTAAACAGCATTTATATTTCAGATGCGAGAAACAATTATCATTTAGATGGTTCAGCTGATTTTGATGCCAATTCAGCAACAGTATTTATTGGTCAAGGACTGCGCTTCAATGTGTCCGTTGGCTTTCAATTTTAAACAACTATGAAAAAAACATTAACCATACTTCTTCTCTCATTTAGCCAATTTTATTTCAGTCAAACGATCGCCGAGGCGCGAAACGAAAGTATTGGCCAAACCGTTACGATTAATGGTGTTGCCACAAATGGTGGTGAGCTTGGAGCTATAAGATATATTCAGGATGCCACGGCTGCGCTTCCCGCATATGGAAATAACCTCTCAAGTATACAAAGAGGAGACTCTGTATCAGTTACGGGGGTGATTTTTGAATTTAGTGGTCTTCTCGAGCTTTCTCCAACCACAAGCTATACTATTCTTGGTCAGGGAACCATGCCTGAACCGCTCTTGATTCCAATTACCAGTGCAAATGAAGATCTAGAGGCGCAATTGGTGCGATTTGACAATGTAAGTTTTGTACAATCTGGATTTTTCAGTAATGGAAGTAGTACCGTGCAAATAACAGATGGGACAAACACACTGGATGTCAGAGTCAACGGATCTACGAATATCGATGGATCTGAGATTCCTAGCGGACCAATATCAATTGTTGGATTGGTCGGTCAATTCAATGCCAATTACCAATTGATTCCTCGTGATTTAGAGGACATATTCCCTTACGTTGCGCCGGCAAAAGAAATTAATATCAAAATGGACGGAAATGATGTCCTCAATAATGGCACCTATGTTATCGGTAATTCAAGCAATACAACAATCACGATTGAAAACACAGGATCCGAGTCATTATCCATCACAGGTACTTATCTTTCTGGCACGAATTCAGCAGATTTTTCAACGGACCTAAACCCTACTTCAATTGCTCCTTTATCAAGTCAAGAATTCTCACTTAACTTTAATCCAAGTACAACTGGATCAATGTTTGCGACATTGGTCATTGATAATGATGATAGTGACGAAAATCCATATGTGATAAATCTTCAGGCATTTGGAACGGATAATCTTGCAACTGAGCCAAATTCAAACCCGGAATTCTTAACTTTTAGTTCCATTGAAGCGTACACTTTTATTGGTCAATATGATAATGGCGATAGTGAATCATACCTTGTATTGTGGAAGAATGGTAGTCCAATTAGTGAAGAACCTCAAGACGGTATGAGCTACCTTCGCGGAGATTACATAGGAGATGCAAAAGTAGCATATGTTGGAAGCGGAACAAGCCTCACACCTCGAGGAGTAATTGCGAACCAAGATTATTACTTTAAGGTTTTTGCTTTTAATGGCTCAGAAGGTTTTCAAAACTACAGGACTTCAGATCCTGCTGTAGCACAAGTCACAAGCTTGGGTGCTCAAATTGGAGATTATTACAATGGTATTTCGAGTGCGTCAAGCACACTTTTAGCAGATTTGAATAGCTTGATTAATCCCCACAACTACATCTCATACTTCCTATATAAAACAACGATGATGAGTCAGTTTGAAGTAAAAGATACGACCAATGGACAGTCCTACGTCACCTGCTGCTATTCTGGCGAAAACAAGGTATTCAACGATCCCTTTGATTGGTCAGACAATAACTATTCAAGAGAGCATACCTATGCACATTCTTGGATGGGAACCTTCCCTTGTAATGATCCTGAACAGGAAGAATATGCAGACCAGCACAATCTTTATCCTGCAAACCTACCCAACGCGAATTCACCAAGAAGTAATTTACCCCTTGAAGACATCACGGGGGATATAGTTTTTAATTACTTAGAGGGAAGTGTTGGTTATAATGCCAATAATCAGTTGGTTTATGAGCCTAGAGCTTCACACAAAGGAAACGCAGCACGAGCCATTTTTTATATGGCAACATGCTATACTGGAAACGGCGGGAACAACTGGGCAGTGCCGACCAATCAAAATGCAGCATCATTGGTAAATTGGCACTTTAATGATCTACCTGATAATTATGAAATCGCTCGTCACGAGTATATTTTCAACCTTCAAAACAACAGAAACCCTTATATCGATTCTGTTGATTATGCTTGTTATATCGATTTTTCAAATATGAGCTACAACCCGGATGGATGCGGAAATATGAGTGTTCAGGAGATGCTTAATAAGAATTTTTCTGTTTTCCCAATACCTAGCTCCAATAAGCTTTTTGCGCAAATTAATGGAGAAAAAATTACGGCGTACGAATTAATAAGTTCTGAAGGAAAGAAAATCGAAGCCGAAAGGAATTTAAATCTATCTGTTCTGGAGCTCAATACCTCCCTCTATGTTGCGGGTACCTATGTGTTAACTGTGACCTCACCAAATGGTGTTGTCCAAAAGAAGGTAATCATTGAATAAAATCTACTTGTTTTTTGTTTCAGGGATCTTAGCTGCAAGCTTTTTGTCATGCGCTCCCCAGCTAAAAATCACGACAAAGCAAATTCATCTGGATAACGATATAGCGGCTGACAATGATTTGTCAAATTTTATTCGACCCTATTCAGATGAAATGGATGTTCAGATGAATATCAAAATTGCGGAATCTAAAAATAACTTTATCGTTACGAGACCTGGCTCTAACCTCATGAATTGGATGGCGGATGCGGTTTTTTCGCATCAAACAAAAAACAAAAGACTAAGTCAACCAACATTCTGCCTATTGAACACGGGAGGAATCCGTTCAAGTATTGGAAAGGGAGATGTCAAGCTGAAGGATATTTATAAAGTGATGCCGTTTGACAACAGTATCGTATGGGTGAAGCTTCCCTTAACGACTTTAGATAAAATTTCAGCATATCTCAATAAATCAGGAGGTGAACCGATTTCAAATATTCAAATGCGGGCAGGTAAATTAATTTTCAATACACCTGTTGAAACAGATTTCTTTTGGGTAATCACATCTGATTATCTCTGTCAAGGGGGAGATCATATGGATTTCTTTAAAGAATCCATTGAGGTTATAGAAACCAAAACACTAATAAGAGATGCGCTCGTAGAGGAGGCAAAATTACAGAAGGTACTCATCAATGATACAACAATAAGAATTCAATGAAAAGAAGAAGCTTTCTTGAAAAATTCACACTGAGCGCTGCTGGTATTATGCTAATGAAACCATCATTCGCTATTCAAGAAACCTACTCAGACAGAACAAACAGGCTTGTTATTCTACATACCAATGACACCCACTCGAATATTGATCCGTTTCCAGATAACCATTCAAAGTATCCAGGAATGGGCGGAATCGCCAAAAGGTATTCAATTGTAAAACAAATAAGAGCTGAAGAACCAAATGTTCTGCTCTTAGACTCCGGGGATGTTTTTCAGGGTACACCCTATTTTAATACGTTTAATGGAGTTCTAGAAATGAAATGCATGAGCAAGCTCGGATATGATGCCTGCACGATGGGTAACCATGACTTCGATATAGGTATGGATGGATTTTTAAAGGCAAAAAAGTATGCTGGATTTCCATTTCTGTGTGCAAACTATGACTTTTCAAAAACAATATTAAAAGGTGAAACACAGGTCTTCAAAATATTTAAAAAAGGAGGTCTAAAAATAGGTGTATTCGGCATTGGGGTTGAGCTAAATGGACTTGTACCAAGATTAGCTTACGGAGATACTATTTACAATGACCCTATAGAAATTGCTAATGATACTGCAGCACAAATGAAAAAAGAAAAGTGTGACCTTGTAATTTGTCTCTCCCATTTGGGCTTTGAATACCAGGATAATAAAATAGTATCAGATAAGGTGCTTGCTCGAAATTCATCGGATATAGACATTATACTCGGCGGACACACCCACACTTTTCTTGACAAGCCCGTCATTGAAAAGAACAAAGCCAAAAAGAACGTGCTGATCAATCAGGTTGGATGGGCTGGCGTTCAGCTTGGAAGAATTGATATTGATTTCAATACGGTAAAAATTGGTTCAGAAAATCTCATTATCCATTAACTTTTTAACTGAAGTAGACTAAAGCATAGTAAATCAGATTCAAATATCTATCGTGACATATTGTACTGCTATCCTTAAAGGAAACCCATCTGATTTCCCTATCTTTGCCTCCAAATTTGAATTATGTCTTTAAATAAAGTACGCGTTAGGTTCGCACCCTCGCCCACTGGCCCATTGCACATGGGTGGCGTTCGAACAGCATTGTATAATTACTTATTTGCAAAAAAAAACAACGGTACGTTCATCCTACGAATTGAGGATACGGATCAAACTAGATTTGTAAAGGGCGCACAGGATTATATACTGGATGCCTTTAAATGGTGCGGCATTACACCTGATGAAGGCCCTGGAATAGGAGGAGAATATGGGCCTTATATTCAATCTGAAAGAAAAGACATCTATCATGAATATGCGCAAATTCTAATTGATACTAATAAGGCATATTATGCTTTCGACACTTCAGATGAACTGACGAAAATGCGCGATGAAGCAAAAAAAATGGGTATGCCTAATTGGCAATACAATGGCGTAAGTAGGATGAACATGCGCAATTCATTAACACTGCCTCAATCCGAAGTTGAAACATTAATTGCGAACAATACGCCTTATGTAATTCGCATGAAAATGCCGCGAAATGAAGATGTGCGTTTCGAAGATGAAATAAGAGGTTGGGTTGTTGTCAATACGAATAACCTAGACGATAAAGTACTTTTTAAAAGTGACGGCATGCCAACCTATCACTTGGCAAATATTGTAGATGACCATGCTATGGAAATTAGTCATGTGATTAGAGGGGAAGAATGGCTACCCTCTGCCCCATTGCATGTTTTACTATACGACGCGCTGAATTGGGAACGTCCTAAATTCGCACACCTACCGCTTTTATTAAGACCTGATGGTAATGGTAAGCTGTCAAAAAGAGACGGAGACAGATTAGGGTTCCCAGTGTTTCCATTGGATTGGACAACGATTGACGGTGAGTTATATTCTGGTTATAGAGAAAAAGGTTATTTCCCTGAAGCATTTATCAACATGCTTGCCTTTTTAGGTTGGAACCCGGGAACACAACAGGAAATATTCAGCCTAAAAGAATTATCCAACGCTTTTAGTTTAGAACGTGTATCCAAAGGAGGAGCGAAATTTGATCCTGATAAAACCAAATGGTTTCAGCAACAATACATTCGAGCTACAAGTGCTGAGGATTTATCTAAAATGCTCGGAAATAATTTCCCTACGGAAGTAGTTGATTCAGAAAAAGAAACAATTTGTTCGCTTATGAAAGAAAGGGCAACTTTCTTAGACGACATTCTCAAAGACGGTGCATATTTATTTGATAGACCTAAAGAGTACGATGAGAAAGTAATTGCAAAAAAATGGAAAGCTCATACGGCGGGACTTATTGAAGATTGGGTGAAAATCATTGAAGAAATCAACGAATTCTCAGCAGCAAATATAGAATCAGAGTTTAAAGCTTTCCTCGAAGAAAAGGAATTGGGATTCGGTGCGGTTTTATTACCCTTTAGATTACTGGTCACGGGAGTTGGTGCAGGTCCGGGAATGTTTGATATCGCTGAATTCTTAGGAAAGGAAGAAGTCCTCACAAGAATAAAATCAGGTCTTCTTAACATTAAACAGATAAAGAATGAAGCATAGTATTAGTGTTAAAGACATAAAGCTATATGCCCATCATGGCTGTCTAGAAGAAGAGAAAAAAATTGGTGGCCATTACAGTGTTGATGTATTTATCGAAACTGATTTCACAGAGGCGGCTGAAAAAGACGCGCTAGACAAGACCGTTGATTATGTTTTGGTAAATCAGATTGTAAAAGAAGAAATGGCTATCAGATCCAGGCTAATAGAGTCAGTTGGCCAAAGAATCATGAATAGCTTGAAAAATGCATTTGAAAGCTCAGAATTTGAGGTAGTCATCAAAAAGCTAAATCCACCGATTAATGGAGATGTCGCACTTGTTTCAATCAGTATTGATTCGCGGTGTTAAGCACTAATGATGTGATTTCTTACTTTGTAGATAATTCAAACCTGCTTCCAATCCAGCGCGGTAGTCTAACTCAATGTTTTTAACAGAATTCGTAAATATCTGAGTATTTAGAGGAGATTTGGGTGCGATTTGCTCAACATTAATATACTCAGGTAGGGCGGCAATATAATCTAAAGATTCTTTGATTTTTAATTGAAACCGTTCAACATCTGAGATGATCTTATCACTAGCACGTAAAAATTTAGAAACCAAATATTCGGGTCGAAACATACCTGGCTTAAAATCAAAATGTGTTGTTCGAATCAAAACAATATCTGTAGCGCCATTTTCCACAGCCCAGCGTATTGGAATAGGATCTGAAATTCCTCCATCTGAATAGTGTATGCCGTTTACTTTATGCTTCCCTTTAGTCAACATTGGGACTGTACTTGCTGCGATTGTCATATCAACCCAATTCTCTCTTGTTGGCTCTAAGTAATGCGTAGAGCCATCTTGACTGTCTGTGAGCACTATAAAGTAATCTTTCTGCTCTAATTCCTTACATGCTGTATCAAAGTCAAAAGGAAATTCTGTTTCCGCAATATCATAAAAGAAATCTAAATTCATTAATCCATCACTAAATGCCTTACTGTATTGAATGAATCGTTCGTCTTGACACAAGGCACGAATACATTGGTAGAAAGAACCATACTTATTGCTCAAGAAATAAGAGATTGCAATACTTCCACCAGATACACCAATATAGGATTGAAAGGGATCAAATGAAACAGATCTAAAAGCATCCAAAACACCACCGGTAAAAGAAGTTTTAAATCCTCCGCCTTCTAAAATCAGTACTTTTTTGCCCGCAAAAACTCCTTTTTTATTCATTTCAATCTTTTCTTTTTAAGCTTGTAATTTATCCATTAAATACGATTTTAACTTTTCGAAAGCCCGTGCTCGGTGACTAAATTTATTCTTTTCTTCCAAGGGCATCTCAGCAAAAGTTAATTGAGAACCATCAGGTATAAAAATTGGGTCATAACCAAAACCATAATTCCCTCTCCCTTTTCCAATAATAATTCCATTCACAATACCTTCAAACTGAATGATCTCCATTTCATCTCTGTATGTAATAACCGTGCGAAAACGAGCTTTTTTATTAGAAAAATTAGCTAAGTTTTTGAGCAATAAAGCCATATTTTCAGATGAATTACAATTTGGACCACTATATCGAGCTGAAAAAACACCCGGAGCACCATTTAATGCTTCAACTTCAAGTCCAGTGTCATCAGCAAAGCATGGACGATTATACGCATCAAATACGACATGTGCTTTCAACTTAGAATTTCCTTCTAAGGTTGTTTCTGTTTCTTCAATCTCTTGGGTAAATGATAAATCCTTAAGACTCTGAATTTGAATGAGGTCACCCATTAACTCCTGAAGCTCAATTGCCTTATTATCATTGGCTGTTGCGAAAATTAATTTCATTTAACTTTCAATTACCTTTTCAATTACCTCAAGATAAACAGATTCATTGGCCTTAACAGAGTACAGGGACTCGACTCGTTCTCTTGCCTCCAAGCCGTGTTCTTTTCTCAGCGAAGGATTTAAAATATAATTCTCTATACTTTTTTTCCAAGATTCATCAGAATCAACTAATGTTCCTGAAACACCATCTTCAATTACTCTATAATTGGCGCCGATTGCCGAAGCAATCGTTGGGATCCCTAGAGCCATGTACTGAAGTGCTTTCAATCCACTTTTGCCTAGCACCCATTCTTCATTTGGAAGAGGGTAAATTCCAATATCAATGCGTTGTAAATCTCTAACTTCAGAATCCTCTACCCACTGAATAGCCTCACAATCTAAACCATCAATATGAAATGATGGATCTCCAATAACTAGTAATTTAAATTTGTGACTTTTATATACCTCTAATAAAACTTCCTTAAGGAGGTAAACGTATTTTGAGGTAGAATGACTTCCGCTCCAACCAATTGTTAACATATTGTCATTTTCATACTTATTGACGGGCTGATAAGTTTCTGTATTAATTGTAGAAGAAATATCAGTAGTATTTGTATTGTATTTTCTAACAAATGCATCCAAATGTGGTGTGCATGTAATAACATGATTAGAGGTTTTCATCAATGAAATCATTTTGTTTTTTCCCTTTAAAAACATAAGCAACTTATTTGCACTGCTAGAATGTCCAAGAAAAACCATATCATCTATATCATAGATTACCCGCTTATGGATTAAACTTACAATCCTTTCAAATAATGGAGGGCCATAAGGCGTATACCATAAATGAATATAAATCAAATCATACTTTGATAAACGAAATAATAGTATGAATCTTCGAAAATACGCCTTAACCGTTTTCGATACTTTTCTGATCCAGTTTCCCTCTTTGTAGATAAAGGACCAAAATTCTTCATCAATAAAAGAATCAAATGAAATGTCATAATTCGATTTTTCTATAGCAGAATAATATTGCTCAAATTTAAGTCGTTGACTCGGAGCAACATCTTTTGGATATGGAGTTATAAAAAGTATTTTTTTCAATTCGAGTTATTATTAATAATAGCCATTAAATTATTTTTTCATAGATACCTAAATAATCTTTTACCCCTTGCTCCAAAGAGAAGTAATCTCTTGCACCATTTACAATATTCTCTTCGTTATATACTTTATTCAAGCAGGCTTCTATGTCAAAATCTTTATCGATATCTATGGCAATACCAGAATCGAATTTTTCTACAACAGCATCTACATCACCGACACCTTTGTTGCATATAATTGGTATACCAAGCCCCATTAACTCACCTTGTTTGGTGGGAGAGGATGACTTTTTACTATAGCTTGGTAAAATAAAAAAAATGGAGTAATCCCAATTGCGCGTCCTAAAGGGTAAATCAGCCCTTGTACTTTCCTCAACAATAAATCTTTCCTTTTCAATAGATAATTCTCTGGCTTTATTGAAAATCAAATTTGGATCATCCTTGGTTAGAAAATGAAAGATTGCTGTTGGTTTTGAATCTAGTAACTGTTTAAAAAACAAAAGCATTTCATCAAGCATATACCAAGTGCCTAATGAGCCGAGATAACCAATAGTAAACTGTTCGTGATTATCGCGCTGATAGGGTTTAAATAATTTTAAATCCGCACAACAAGGAATTACTGATATTTTCGAAGCTAAATGTGCATAACCTTCTCTTTGAATAATATCAACTTTACCCGCATGGGTAAGCGATACACTGTGGTTAGAATAAAGTAAAAATGACTGCTCTTTTTTCTTAAAAAAATTATATACCAACTTATATAATGGATTGTCAAGATTCCATAAACCCCCATCGACCCGTTCATCCGCCCAAAAACCTCTCATATCAAATAAGAAAGGAATACCCTTTTTTCTCTTAAAGCTTAAACCAATCAAAGCAGAAATATAGCTACGACAATGAATCAATGACAATCCATGCGTATTATTTATTTGATTAGATATACGACGCATTTTCAACACATCCCAAATTGTTGAGAATAAGGGCGGTCTTTTGGTATACATAAGTGGGTGCCAATCAATGTTGTTTTCTTTACAAATGTCCTCAATAGTATGGCGGTTTTCGCTGTATCGGTCTGGCTTCTCAAAGCTAACTAGGTGAAAGGAGTAACCTGCTTTTGTTAATCCGATAATATAGGGTAAAACTTGAGACTGACCGAGTGGATCCGTCATTCCATCATAAGAAAGGTACAGGACGTGTTTCACCATTTCAACAAAGATATCATTCTTAGAAATATGCCGTATATCCAAAATGGATTTTACTTGAACGAAAATCAATTGGATTAGAAAACTCGCGGCCCAAGGCATAGGTGATTGAAAAAATACCAATTTTAGATCCAAATGATATTCCGCCCCCAAAACCAAGAGGCTGGTCATTATAATAATTTACTGAGGTGTTCTCATAAAAACACTGGTCATAAAAGAGAAATACATTACTATTCTCATCTAAAAGGAATCTATATTCAAATGTAAGTTGCCCCTTAGTAGATGCAAAAAGCTGTTCCTCATTAAAACCGCGCAGCGTATTTAAGCCACCAAAACGATAAAGCTCATTTTCAAAAATAGTTGGACTCGTATAAAAATCAAAGAGCAACCCTAAAAGCAAGACATGCCTTGGGAAAATAGAGAGATATTCTCGATACAAGAAATGACCAGAATAAGTTGTATTCTTTTCAGAAATAGCATTGGTCGAATCACCTAATAATGTTCTTTGACCAACATAAAGCTTCGCATTAAAGACACGACCTTTACTTGGGTTCACAATATTATCTAGTACTGTCCTTTCTATGGACAGCCCATAAGAATTGGTGCGGTACGAATTAAGATTGCTGAACTCAGAGCTAGATGTACCTCCACTTAAAATACTCGACGACATAAAACGATAATGCGCCCTAATTCGAAATCCATTCTTTAATGCATAGGATAGGTTTAGCTCAGTATTTAAATCTAAAAAGGTAGAATCTCTCTTGTAGAGCAGTAGCTGAGATTCAATTCCAAAAGGAGATTGGAACAAATAAGGATAATTAAAATTAAGATTCATCCGTTGCGTTTGCGGCTTGATGCTTCTCCAATTAAACTTTAAAAGTTCTCCTTTCTTTAATGCATTTTCTAGCTTCAAGTTGAGTTCGCCTGTCAGAGCCATCTTTTGACTTACAGGATTTGGCTGCAGACCCAACGCCCCTCTGACGTAGCTTACTTTTTTCGATTTCAAATAAAGAAAGAGCTCAAAGCCCTTGCTCGTATACATTATTTCAGAGGGCTTAATGGTCGATAAAAACGAGGATTGCTTTATCTTCCGATCAATCTCACCAATTTTTTTTTCTGCATAAACTTCATCTATGCTGTAATCAATAATTCCTTGGATCGTTTTATTTGAAATACTCGAATCTCCACGCACATGGATTTTTCTTAAGGTGAAATACCGCCCTTTACTTAATTTCAATACTGCCCTTATCTTACGGTCCTCTATTTCGACTGAATCCAGAGAGACATTCACAAAAGGAAAGCCCTGGTTCGCAAATAGACTTATTTTGTCGGCTAAAAAAATACTAAGCTCCTTCGGTGAGAAGTTTGCTGCTTTATTTTTTTTCTTGAATATGCTGAGTTCTGTATCTTGTAGATTTCTAATCTCAATTTCACTAAATCGATCTCCCGCCTCAACTGAAACCTGTTTCAAAGTAGTATCTTGTTCCAAGGCATACAAAAAATATCCTTTATCGATAAGTGAGCTACCAAGAGAACGGATACTTTTGTTCGCTGAGAGCGCAATTGAAGTATCAATTGAAATAAATTTTGAAAACTTTTTCTTTAAAGTTGTATTGCTAAATTTGAGTTCGTATTTCTCCTGCGCCAGAAGTGATGGACCTCCTATAGAGCTTATTACAAACAAGAAAAACAATGCACGTACTTTCACTTAGAAACTTCTAATATAGAACGCATAAATTTCGATTATTTGTATACTATATCCAATAAAAAATTAAATAAAATTGTAACTTTATGTGATGTACGTTCGTTAGACTTAACACGAACAACAAAAAACACTACCATGAAAACTAAAGCAACATTATTATTTTTATTAGCCTTTGTAACGACTATTTTAATTTCTTGTGGATCAGGAAGAACAGCTAGCTGTGATGCTTACGGAAGTATTGACACAGACAACCAAGAGTTAGTAACAAAATAAAGGATTAGTAAAATCCCAAGACTTTAATGAAAGCGTCTTAAATGCAGTTCCATTGCGGATTGAATTTTAGACGCTTCTTTTTTTGCAGCAATAGCAAAATCTTTAGAAGAATCCGCATAAATAATTCCTCTCGACGAGTTCACAAGCAAACCACAATCAGCATTCATACCATACTGAACTACCTCCTCAAGAGATCCCCCCTGTGCGCCTACACCTGGGACTAAAAAGAAATGATCGGGAGCAAGCGCTCGAATCTTTGCAATATCTTGAGAACGTGTAGCACCGACAACAAACATTAAATTTTCAGCACTTCCCCAGTTTAAACATTTTTTCACCACCGATTCAAATAGTGGTACCTGCCCTTCTGAGCTTAGAAATTGAAAATCCTTTGCCCCTTCATTTGAGGTTAAAGCAAGTACAACCGCCCATTTATTTGAATGGGTTAAAAAGGGCTCTACACTATCAGACCCCATATAAGGAGCAATCGTTAAGGCGTCACAATTATACGTTTCGAAGAATGTTTTAGCATAATACAGTGAGGTATTTCCTATATCTCCTCTTTTCGCATCAGCAATCACTAAACATTCTTCTGGAATATATTCTATGGTTTTCTGAAATGATTTCCATCCCTCAATCCCCAAACATTCGAAAAATGCAAGATTTGGTTTGTAGGCAACGGCATATTGCTTTGTTGCATCAATAATTGCCTTATTAAATTCAAATATAGGATCTTCTAATGCCAAAAGATGTTTTGGTATTTTGGCCAAATCAGGATCTAAACCAACACAAAGAAATGATTTCTTCGCTTGTATTTGTTCAATTAGTTCGGCTCTATTCATTCAGTTTCCCCTTTTAATTTCTCAGCATTTTCTGCCATTTTCAATGCATCTATCATATCTTGAATGTCTCCATTCATAAAAGAGCTCAAATTATACATTGTTTTATTGATTCTATGATCTGTGATTCTTCCTTGTGGATAATTATAGGTACGAACTTTGGCAGATCTATCCCCTGAAGCAACAAGCGTTTTTCTTTGTGCTGCGCGTTCATCATTGATCCGGTCCAATTCTGCTTGATATAATCTAGACCTTAAAACAGATATCGCTTTTTCAAGATTCTTATGTTGACTTCGTCCATCTTGACACTCTACAACAAAACCTGTTGGAATATGTGTTAAACGAATCGCGGATTCTGTTTTGTTTACGTGCTGGCCTCCTGCTCCTGAAGCTCTAAATGTATCTCTTCTGACATCAGTCATGTTTAGTTCAAAATCAACCTCTTCTGCCTCTGGAAGAACGGCAACAGTAATTGCAGAAGTGTGCACACGACCTTGAGATTCAGTCTCAGGAACACGTTGAACACGATGCGCTCCAGATTCAAATTTAAGTGTCCCATAAATCCCATCACCCTCTACACTCATCGATATTTCTTTATATCCTTTCACGGTACCTTCCGATGAATTTATGATGTCATGCTTCCATGACCTTTCCTTAAAATACATGGTATACATTCTAAATATATCTTCTACGAAAATACATGCCTCATCTCCGCCCGTTCCTGCTCGTAATTCAATAATTACGTTTTTATCGTCTTCCGGATCCTTCGGGATAAGCATGACCTTAATTTCTTCTTCCAATATAGGTCTCTTCTCATCAAGCTCACTAATCTCCATCTTTGCCATTTCCCGCATTTCATCATCTGTTTCACTTTCGAGGAGCTCGCGAGCACTTTTTAAATTGGAAAGCAGATTACTGTAGGTTTTATAAGTTTGGTCTAGAATCTCCAAATCACGATATTCTTTATTGAGCTTCACATAGCGTTTCATATCTGCTATTATATCTGGGTCTGTAATCAGATTACCCACCTCGATAAATCGAAAATGAATCGCCTCTAGCTTCGTAAGTAAATCAGACATATAACAAATAATGATTGGACTGCTAAAATAATTATAATATCACGAAAGGACTGAAGCTCGACAAATAAAAAAAGCCACACCTAGAGGTGCAGCTTTATATACATTTTAAAGTAGAATCAGTCAATTGATCCTTGAACCCTCTTCATGAAGTCATTCAGCGCTGCTTTTTTCTCAGTACCGTTTTTAATTGCTTGATGCACTTCTAAGGCTCCTGACATATTTGACAGAAGCTCTCCAATGACGTCTAACTCTTCATCCTTAAGGGAGTCCAAGTCTATGAGGTCCTCTAATGTTTCCATGGTCTCAACGACATAGTCCTCATCATTGTTCTCGATAAACGAGACGATATGCTTAATTACTGGTAACCGCATTTAAGACCTGTTCTATGGTTTCTATTTTATTTCCTTGAGCTTCTTCAACGAGCTTGCCGTCCTTGAAACTAGCAAAAGTTGGAAGGTTACTCACATTGGCTAACTGTCTCGATTCAGGATATTTCTCCGCATCTACATAAATGAATAAAATATCTTCATGTTCTCGGGAAAATCGCTTGAACTTTGGTTTGGTGATCTTACAATTCCCACACCAAGTCGCACCGTACTGCACCATCACCTTTTGATGCTCCTCGATTTTCGATTTTAAATCATCTGCATTAGCTTCAACAAACATTTTAGTGCTTTTTAAGGTAGTCAGCAACACCATCTCTGGTTGCATCCATTGCGTCTTTTCCTTCCTCCCAATTTGCAGGACAAACTTCACCATGCTTTTGGTTGTGCGCATAGGCATCGATCAAACGAAGCACCTCTTGTACGTTTCTTCCTACTGGGAAAAAGTTCACTGCTTCATGGAATACAAAACCTTCTTCATCTAAAAGATAGGTAGCTCTGTAAGGTACATTGTCTCCGTCTCCTGGCTCTTCATCAAATAAATTAAAATCAAGAATATCAAGCTCCATGGCCAATACTCTTGTTGAATCTGCAATCAAAGGAAATTGTACACCTTCAATTCCTCCGTCATCCTTGGAAGTACTTAACCAAGCAAAATGAACCTCTGCTGTATCACAAGAGGCACCGATTAATATTGTATTTCTTTTTTCAAATTCTTTTGACGCTTCTTGAAACGCATGAATCTCAGTAGGACATACAAAAGTGAAATCTTTGGGGTACCAAAAAAGACATACTTTCTTTTTATTATCTAATGCTTGCTTTAATACATTGATTTGAAATGCATCTCCCATTTCATCAATTGCCTTTACAGACATATCTGGGAATGTTTTACCAACTAGGGCCATAATTTTTATTTTAGGTTATTAATTATCGTGTACTTTGCATGCAAAAATAATACTAATACTGCTTTCAACTGCAAAGATGGATTTTTATTTAACGCACATTATCACCAACAAATGTTGAAATAATATTGTTTTGTTTTAATTCAAAAAGAATTTAAGCTTACTTCTTAGATGCCTTTTTCACAAAATCATCATACGAAAGCTTTTTTTCTTTCATAGGCACATTCGCCTGAAAATAATCTGAAAGCTTTTTCTCAGTAATTCGGTCATAGATGCCATTTACTTGCTCTTTGTCCTTTAAAAGACGCATTGCAGTCTCTGTAAGTTCTTTGTCCTCTGGAGCAGGCATTCCGTATTGCGCATAATTAGATACAAGTAAGGACTTTGTAAACTCCATAACCTCATCATTTGAAATTTGGATGTCATTTTCTTTGAAAATTTTACCTTGTATCAATTGCCATTTCATCGACTTTAGATAACCATCAAACTCTTTGTTCAAGGTCTCATCGTCAATTGGCTTTTCATTCGAAAGCTTGATCCATCTCTTTAAAAAAGCTTCAGGTAAAGCCATTTTAGTTTTATTCATCAAGAAATCATAAACTGTTTGGGTAAACAATCGATCAGAATCTGTCTTGAACATGTTTTCTAAATCAGCCACAACCTTAGCTTTCATTTCTTCTTCAGAGCTTACATTTTGGTTTGGAAATAGCTTGTCGTATAAATCAGTGTTCAATTCTGCCAATTCCATTCTTTTGACATCATTAACAGTGAACTTGAATTTATTTGATAAATCAGCTAAAGCGGCCTCCTCAACACCTAGCATAGACGCCAAATCTTTATCATCCTTGGCTACCGTTTTCGGATCCAAGACAAGTGAATCATCCACTTTCATTCCCATAATTGACTTAATGGCTTTCTTATCCTTCAAAAATTCCATTGAAATGGTTGAATTATTCTCAACTCCATTTTCTTTCGGCTCTCCTGAAGCATCAAGCTCTCTAAATAAACCTAGCACCATATCTTTCTCTCCGACCTCAGCGGTACTCTCCATTTTACCATAGCGTCTTCTAAGGTCCTCAATTTGACTTGAAATAAGCTTATCGTCAACTTTCACTACGAAGTATTCAATGCTTTTTCTTGAAGAAATTGGAATATCAAATTTAGGGGAAAAACCAATTTCATATGCGAATTCAAAATCACCCGGGTCCTCCATGTCTCCCTTGAATTTTTCATCTTCAGTAGGTATAGGGTTTCCCAAAATCTCTAGTTTTTCTTCAGTGATATACTTGTATAAGCTATCGTTAGCAAGTTTATTAAGCTCTTCGGCCAAGACAGATTTACCATACTGCTTTTCGATCATACCAAAAGGTACTTTACCTGGTCTAAATCCTGGTACTTTTGCGGATTTACGGTACTTTTCTAAAGATGCCTTAACCTTATTTTTATAGTCTTCAGATTTAATTTCAACCTTTAAAATTGCATTCAATTTATCAACGCTCTGTTGTAATACCTTCATTTTTATATTTTTTTAAAATAAAAAAGGTCTCGTTTTATGAAACGAGACCTTAAATGGTGCGGATGGAGGGAGTCGAACCCACACACCTCACGGCACTAGATCCTAAGTCTAGCGTGTCTACCAATTTCACCACATCCGCATTTAATATCTTATTCGCTACGTTTTCACCTAGCTGCACCTTGAACTTTTTCAAAGCGGGTTGCAAAGATAATTTTTTTTAATAACTATGGAAAATTAGTTTCTGGAATTTTGAATGTTTGCCCTAATTTCTTTCATAAATTCTGAAGCATAGACAAAATTTGTGATTTCAGGGTTGTCTGCTGTTATAATAGATTCCCGATCACCTTGCCACCAGCACTTGCCTTGGTAGATAAATAAAACGTTTTCACCTATCTCAATTACAGAATTCATATCATGGGTGATAACAATAGTAGTCATATTAAATTCTTCTGTAATGTCTTGAATTAATCCATCTATGACAATAGCTGTTTTTGGATCTAAGCCAGAGTTAGGCTCATCACAAAACAAATACTTCGGATTCATTGAAATCGCTCTTGCGATTCCAATTCTTTTCTGCATCCCTCCGCTACATTCAGAAGGTAGAAGCTTATTTTTTCCAACAAGATTAACGCGTTCCAAACAAAAGTCTACCCTTTTTTGAATCTCATTGGTGGTCATTTTAGTAAACATGGTTAGCGGAAAACCAATATTCTCCTCGACATTCATTGAATCAAATAATGCAGAACCCTGAAAAAGCATACCTATTTCTTGACGAAGTTTACTTTTTTCCGCGCTACGCATTTTTGTAAAATCAGCATCTCCGTACAAAATCTCACCCGAATCAACTTCATGCAACCCCACCATACATTTTGCAAGAACAGACTTACCCTGACCTGATTGACCAATAATTAAATTGACCTTACCCTTTTCAAAAACAGTATTGATATCAAACAATATTTGATCTTCCCCGAAAGATTTATTTACGCCTTTGATCTCAATCATTACAACAGCAATAAATAAGTAAGCAAGAAATTCATAATTAAAATCGCAACGGTGCTACTTACCACTGCTTGCGTCGATGCTTTTCCAACATCAAGAGATCCACCCTTGACGTAATAACCGTAATATGAAGAAATCGACACAATCAAGAAACCAAAAAACACAGTTTTAATCAGCGCGTAAGTAATGTGAAAAGGATTAAAAAACGAACGAATACCTAAAACATAAGTCTCTGTGGTAGTCAAATCTGAAAAAAGAAGCGCCAACCAACCTCCGATTAAGGACAATGCCATTGAGAAGATTACTAAAATCGGGAAAAACAATACTGCTCCTATGATTTTAGGAAGCACGAGAAAATTCAAAGAATTTACACCCATTATTTCTAAAGCATCAATCTGTTCCGTAACCCTCATAGTACCTACCTCAGAAGCAATATTAGAACCAACTTTCCCAGCTAATATTAAAGATATTATAGTAGGTGAGAATTCCAAAATTGTACTAGATTGCGTAATATATCCAACTGTATAATCTGGAAGCAAAGGAGTCGTCATATTAGAGGCCGTTTGGAGCGCAATGACTCCCCCCATGAAAGAGGACATTAATGCAACAATTGGAAGAGAATTAATTCCAATTATATGCAGTTCGGAGACGATTCGTTTCCACAATATATTCCATTTCGATGGTACCGCAAACAAGGTGCGGAGCATCAAAAAATATCTTCCTACATGAAACAACAACTTCACGAGTCTAAATTAAACATTATTTCCTTCGAATTTATTGGAACTCCCTCAGATTATTACTTTTGAGGTGTAAGAACAAAAATGGAAGCCGACAAGCGTAGCATACAAATAAAAGAAAAGCTTCGGGAACATATCCCGGAAGCATTTATTGCATATGTGCATGACCTTCTTTGTTCAACAGATGTTCGATTTAGAATTGTCGCTCCCCGCAAAACAAAGCTAGGTGATTTCCGAAGGCCGATAAATGACCAAGGTATTCCACAGATTACAATAAACAAT
This sequence comes from uncultured Flavobacteriales bacterium, assembly GCA_913046365.1. Taxonomy (GTDB): domain Bacteria; phylum Bacteroidota; class Bacteroidia; order Flavobacteriales_D; family Crocinitomicaceae; genus UBA952. Next base: position 142,984 of record CAJWRM010000003.1, on the reverse strand, counting down.
AATTTAAACCCTTATGCTTTTTTGATCACAACTTTACATGAGATTGCACACTTAAATACCTATCTCAAATATAACCTAGGAGTTAAGGCGCATGGTAAAGAATGGAAGTTTGAGTTCCAGCAATTACTGCATCCCTTGCTTTCAGCACATGAATTTCCTGAGACCTTGAAAACATGCCTAAAAAAAACTATCAAAAACACAAAAGCAGCATCTTATTCAGATATTGCCTTGAGTCGTGCGCTGAGGAAGTTTGATTTACAAAAAAAAGGGCTCCACTTAGAACAAATTGAACCAGGAGCACACTTCATACTCAATAAAAAATCTTTCAAAAAAGGAAAATTGAGAAGAACCCGGTATCTTTGCTCTGAATTACTTACAGGCAAGGCATATTTAATACACGCACTAGCTGAGGTAAATACTATATAAATGGAGCAAAAATCTTTATATTGTTTAATTATGGCAGGTGGTGTTGGAAGTCGATTCTGGCCACTTTCTACAGAAGATAACCCAAAACAATTTCTAGACTTTTTAGGTACTGGGCAAAGTCTTCTTCAAATGACATTTGATCGTTTTTTGAGTTCGGTTCCCAAAGAAAACATCTTTATCCTTACCAATGAGGCTTATAAGTCAAAAGTGATCGATCAATTAAAAGTTGACAAAGGTCAAGTGATTTGCGAACCTCAGCGCAAAAATACGGCTCCCTGTATTGCCTTTGCTACCGCAAAAATCTTAAACAAAGATGCAAATGCGACACTTGTTGTGACGCCAGCTGATCACCTTATCACGAATGAAAAACAGTTTAATTCAGATCTTGACATAGCTATTTCTACAGCAATAGAAGAGGATAAACTAATTACCTTTGGAATAAAGCCACATCGCCCAGATACAGGGTATGGATATATTGAATTTAATGACACGGACAAATCACAACAGGTTCAAAAGGTATTACAATTTCGAGAAAAGCCTGATTTAAATAAAGCAGAAGAATTTTTGAATTCAGGTAACTTTTATTGGAATTCAGGAATGTTTATTTGGCGCGGTTCAGTATTGAAATGCAGCTTCGAAAAGCATTGTCCTGAATTGTTTAATATTTTCTTCGCAAATGGAGATGTATATAATAAAGAAGAAGAAGAAAAATTCTGCGAAGTTGCTTTCGAAAAATGCTCAAGTATATCCATTGATTATGCAATCATGGAAAAAGAAAAAAATGTTGCTGTGATTTTATCAAAATTTGGATGGAGCGATTTGGGTACTTGGGGCAGTATTAAAGACATTCGAGAAAAGGACAGTGATGGAAATACGCAAAACCATGATGACATCCATTTTTTTAATAGCGAAAATTGCTTTGTTTACTCAAAAGAAAGTAAAACTATCCTAGTGGATGGCTTGCAAAACTTTATTGTAGTTGATACGCCAGAAAAGCTAATGGTGCTTAATGGGGAAAATGAGCAGCGCCTTAAAACATATCTGGTAGAATTGGAAGCGAAAAAAATAACAAATGGTTAAGATTAGAGACATAGAGCTGGGAGACTTCCCTCTTTTATTGGCTCCAATGGAGGATGTAAGTGATCCTCCGTTCAGAACCCTTTGCAAAAAGCATGGAGCTGACCTAATGTACACCGAATTTATATCATCTGAAGGCCTTATTCGAGATGCATTAAAAAGCAAACAAAAGCTCGATATCTACGAAAAAGAAAGACCAATAGGCATCCAAATATTCGGTTCAGAAATAGAAAGCATGAGATTGGCAACTGAAATCACAGCCGAATCTAATCCAGATATTATAGATATAAACTATGGATGCCCAGTAAAAAAGGTAGCTTGTAAAGGTGCTGGAGCAGGAATCCTTCAGGACATTCCTAAAATGGTTAAGATGACTGCTGAAATTGTCAAATCTACAAGTCTACCCGTAACGGTAAAAACAAGACTTGGTTGGGATGAATCCACAAAATATATTGTTGATGTTGCAGAGCGGTTGCAGGATGTGGGAATTGAAGCAATTTCTATTCATGGTAGGACGAGAAGACAAATGTACAAGGGAGAAGCAGATTGGTCGCTCATTGCTGACGTTAAAAACAACCCACGAATGCACATCCCAGTATTTGGAAATGGTGATATCAATTCTCCTGAAAAAGCAGTAGAATATAAAAGTAAGTACGGAGTCGATGGCGTAATGATCGGAAGAGCAAGTATCGGAAACCCATGGATTTTTAGAGAGATAAAACACTTTATTGAGCACGGTTTTCACCGCGACGCACCAAGTTTCCTAGAAAAAGTTGAAGCGGTTATAGAGCATTTGAATACGAGTATCGACTGGAAAGGTGAAAAATTAGGGATTGCAGAAATGAAAAGACATTATGCAAACTACTTTAGAGGAATTGAGCATTTTAAAGAAACAAAAATGAAGCTTGTGACATCAAATGACCTACAAGAACTTAAAGACATACTTGGTCATTTAAAGGCTACCTCTGAATCCTACATTTTTTCCAATTCGTACTGAACATTTTCTCATTTTTTGTGTTAAAATGATATGCAGAATTGGTCTAAAATACCGGGCTTTTCAGATTACTTAGTATCTGATCATGGAGAAATCAAATCCATAGAACGAACGAAAACATTTAAAAACGGTCGTAAAATGAAATTTGAATCTAAGAAAAAACAGCTTAGACGTCACCCGAGCAATGGTTTTTTAATGACAGATCTCATCAATGACAAAGGAACAAGAAAAACGGTATACCCACACAAAGTGGTAGCTTCAGTATTTGTTAAAAATGATAAACCTAGAAAGAAAAAAGTCGTGACTCATGTAGACAACAACCTAGAGAACAATCACGTATCAAATTTAAAATGGTGTTCCTTTAGTGAGTCCATCAAAATAGGTTTTGCATCAGGTAAAAGAGACAATAGCTCATTATGGGAAAAAAGAAGAGCGAAATATGGGCCGACAGGAGGCAATTCGTCCATCGGAAGGCCAGATCCTCTTGATGAAAAGCAAAAAGAAGAAATCTTGCAACTTAGAAAAACAAAAAGTCTAAAGCAATTAGCTGAAATGTTTAGCTGCAGTATTTCACACATTCACAAAACAATCAAAAGATTGACCAATCAGGAGCTTACAAAAACGCTATAGATTCTAATATTTTTTTCATAGGTATTTCAATGGAACCAAATACACGCTTATCAGAAAGACTATCTACCTGAAACTCGAAGTCTGTATCCATATAAGTCCATTGGATCCTATTCATTGAAGACATGTAATTCCTAGGTGGGTTAACAGTAGAATAGAATACCACTTGATCATCCCGCAGTCGAAGCTTTAGCTGAGGTGAAAACAAGAATCTAAATTGCTCATCTTCTTGTGTTAGTATTCCTTTAGACAATAACTTATTAAGTAATTGATTTGCTGGCTCCTGCACGGTGAACATCAAAGAATATCTTGGCACATTCTTATATCTAGTTTTTTCAACTTGTGTTGGCTCAAAATTATCATCTAATTCAGTTTCAATATATTTTTCAGAAACCAAATAGAATCCTCCCTCCTCAAAACAAAAATCACCATTCCATATCTCAATGAAATCAGAAATTGGGAAGCTTATTTTTGACGTGAGTAATGATAATTTTTCAATTAATAATGCTTTGATAGACGCTGTGAGGTTTGCGGTATTCATATGCAAATCAATCGTGCGTTTAGAACGCGTAGAAAATTTTATAGCCTGGCCGGAATCCTTGACGAAAAACGGTATTGAATCATTAATTTTAATACAGCTCTTTAAATGAAATCCAGAAGAGTCACTATCGTGCGCCATGTAGGCATGGTCCATACCAAATTGCTTCAAAGCCTTAGATTCAGAATAAAGAACAAGATTCTCATTGGGAAATATGGGATTGATAAAGAGACCTTGCCATACATCAGCCATTTTCCTTTTTCTATTGACAATAGATTCGTGATATATTTCATAGAAATAATCACCATAATAAATAAATAAAAAATGATCTCTATGAAAAATATGGACCTGGTAATCTGTCAAATGATATATGTGGTCCTGACCTATCAATGTATCCTTTACATCATTATCGAGTGAAATTCTATCCAGTGCACTCTTTAGCTTCTGGGTTGTGTATAAGGGCACTACGCTTCCTGCATCTCCTCTTTCATTTGCAAAAATATAGACAGGATTCTGAACGTCTAACCCGAATTTCTTTGCCAAAGACAGGACAAATTCGGAAGTTAAAAATTGCCGTTGCGAAATCTCATTAAAAAGCATTAAATCAGTAGACTCTGTTAAAAAATCCAACAAATAAACCCTACCAGCTAGGTCTGCCTCGGGAAGAAATGTTTCTATTTTTTCAAGCTGCTTTTTAGAACTATCAAAGGGCTTCAAATACAATAGGGCGCCCAGTAGAAAGGCCAAAAATAAAATAAATACAAGCTTTTTATACACCGAAAATTATTTGGATAAAATAAACATTGCATTGATCATGTCTAGAAATTGAGTAGCTTGGCTAGACGAGCTTTCAAAATTATAACGCAATGAGTAATCTGTTTTTGTTAACTCAGAATATTTTGAGCTAAGCTCAATACAACCAGAATTGTTTTTTAAATCGTTGAGGACTTTCTTCTGTCTTTCATCTAGAAAAGCCTGTGGAAATTGATTGATTGACCGGTCCAAATCCATATTTGCGTACAACACCCCTGATTTCTTGATGCGTTTCAAATCTTTTTTAGATATAGCCTCTCTACCATATCCATCAATGTGTTGATCAATCAGATAGGTATCGTTGGTGAGCAGAAGAACTTGATCTGTACATACCACATATAAAGGTGCTGCGTCAAAAATTGCGTCTTTTATGATCCAATACCCTTCTTTCTTCTCAATACGTGAAGTAAGTCGAGATAAATCCGTCAAAACCAGCTCGCAAAGATCTGTGCGCTCCGATGCAAATCCCAAGGTAAAAACAGGAATATCCTCTTCAGACTCGGTTTCTATTTCAGTATATTCAAAATTTTCATCGTTCCAGTTGTACTCAATTTTCTTGGTCAAAATCGTTTGGATTCCATTGAACGTTCCAAAAATACCTCCCTTATAGGCTCCAAAAAAAGCTTTTTTATCCACAAGCTTATCTAAAAGCTGTATGGCCAGTAAATTCATGACCATTTTATTATCTTTCTTATCCTTAAGCATAGGAAGCAAAATATCATACGCCGTTTCATAAGCTTTACGCAAATCTACATTGTAGATAAAATATGCGGCAGCGTCTTTTGGGATGTATTTAGCAAAATCCTTGTTCAGAGGATTATTGTTCATCTCTGCATATATTGATCCGAGCTCCTCACCATAATTTGCTTTCAAATCAAAATGAACTTGATTCGAATCTAAATGCAAATCTCCAACCATATAATTCTGAGCATAAAGATCTTTAAGGTCTTCGTTCATAATTGGATACATCGTTTGGAAGTACCATAATCCGCCTTGATTTGAGAAGTTTCTTGAATTGTCAATAAAAAAGATCCCTTCAGAATCTTTTTCTAGCTGCGCTTCAAATCTTTTATCAACGGTCTGAAGGCTATTTTCGTTTATGATTAAATCGTCAATTAAAGCAACCATTCCCTTGGTTTGCATAGAAACCTGAATACTGTCTCTTATTTCCCAGTAGGTCTTTTCATTCTCTTTTCCATATCCAGTCCTCTCTATATATTCATAAACATCATTGAGCGCAGAGTCTTCCTCCTCTTCGATCGGCTCCACTTCCTCAATAATTGCTTCCTCCAATTCGAATTCACCACTGAACTGGTCAGGATAATATGTAGTTTCATCCCATTCGTAATAGTTCAGGGAGTCTGTGATCTTAATAAGGTAATCATCTGTTGGTTGTATGCGCAATAGAACACCAGAATTACCTTTAATGATCAGCGTATTAAATAAAGAATTATAGCGTTCGGCGCCATTCTTAAGTGTTTCTGAATATTCAAAATCATCAAATACTTGAAAAAGCTCATCCTTATTCTTTATACCAAATGAAAAACCGGTCAGCTCGTATACATTATCTTTTCCGTAAAATATGTTAAGACGTTGGTCAAAATCCAAGCCCGCATCTTTTAATGTTTTACCTGCAGTTGAGCCATCAAATAGCTCTTGATGAAGCTCTTCCATGAAATCATACTCTACCAATTCATCTATTGAAATCTTTTGGAGCAGGTTAATGTTATTGATACTAAAAACAGTGGAGGCGTCTCTTGGAATTAATGCTTCGCTTTGCTGAGCTAAAATTATTTGATTAAACAGTAAAAATGGTAAAAAAAAGACTTTTTTCAATATGAACATACGAAGAAGTTAAGGGGTAAAATTAAGAATAAATCTCTAGTTATCAGCAGGCTTAACAGATATTGTGTTATCCATAATTGAAGGGTTTCCAAATACATCAAACAAAGAACTACGTAGCATCACAGCTTTGTTGTTTTTAGACAAAATAGCCGATGGATTTTCAATTTGGTGTACAGGAGAGTCGAATCTACTTATTGAGGTATACACCCCGCTTCGCATTAGCTCTTGGTCTTCTTTTTTGACTAGACGAAATTTAAATGAACTAAGGTCCGGGATTTGACGAATTAAGGTGAGTCCATCCCAAGACACCCAATCGTAATTACTTGTATCTTCTTCTGCCGTATTTCCTGCTTCTCCCATTATTTCTTTGACAGCTGCGAGCAGTGATACTACGTTATCAAAATGAAGTGAAACTTTAAAAATATAATTATCGTAGTTCTCCTCAAGTAAGACCTCACGAATACCCTCCTGACAATTCAATACACCAACAAGGTCAGAGACTTTTTCTTGAAGCTCAAGCTTAGACGGCACTTTTTTTCCATCTAGACTATCCAAAGCTAAAATAGAATTGATTTTTAGTTTACTAGAACTTAGGTTAATGGTGTACTTAAATTCTCCACTACCATCTGTATTAAAGGTGACATCATCTAAAATCTCAATACAAGAAGATAAAGTGAAGCAAAGAAATGTAAATACAATAAAATTTTTCATCAGAAACTAACAGCCAAATTTTAGGCCAAACTAATTAAAAATAAAAAGCCATCCTAAGATGGCTTAAAATTATTAACTAATAGTATTTGAAATCACTGGAAATAAAAAGACTGACTTACATCATTCCAGGCATACCACCGCCCATCGGAGGCATTGCTGCACCCGCTGGAGCTTCTTCTGGCTGATCTGTAATAACACATTCTGTGGTAAGTAGCATTGCCGCGATTGATGCTGCATTCTCCACAGCAATTCTCGTAACCTTTGTTGGATCAACGACACCTGCTTTCACAAGGTTTTCGAATTGTTCTGTTCGTGCATTGTATCCAAAATCATTCTTTCCTGCTTTTACTTCTTGAACGATTACTGCTCCTTCTTGACCAGCATTTGCAATGATTTGTCTCAATGGCTCCTCCGCAGCTCTCTTCACAATTGCTACTCCTGTCATTTCATCTTCATTGACTGTCTTGATTTTATCTAAAGTTTCAATTGCCCTTAATAAAGCAACTCCTCCTCCAGCGACGATCCCCTCTTCAACAGCTGCTCTTGTTGCTGCTAAGGCATCATCTACCCTATCCTTCTTCTCTTTCATTTCAACTTCTGTTGGCGCACCAACGTACAAAACAGCAACGCCACCTGAAAGTTTAGCTAGACGCTCTTGAAGCTTCTCCTTATCATAATCAGATGTTGTTGCCTCAATCTGTGCTTTGATTTGACCAACTCTCGCTGTGATGTCTGCTTTTTTACCCTTGCCATTCACGATGGTTGTATTGTCTTTGTCAATTTCAACCTTCTCAGCTGTTCCGAGCATATCTATGGTCGTATTCTCTAAAGTCATACCTCTTTCCTCAGAAATGACCTGTCCACCCGTAAGAATTGCGATATCCTCTAGCATTGCTTTTCTTCTATCTCCAAAACCTGGTGCTTTTACAGCAGCAACTTTCAATGAACCTCTTATTCGATTCACAACAAGCGTACCGAGTGCTTCACCATCGACATCTTCGGCGATAATAATTAAACCTTTACTAGATTGAGCTACTGGTTCAAGAATTGGAAGAAGCTCCTTCATTGAAGAAATTTTCTTCTCGCAAATAAGAATCATTGGATTCTCCATTTCAGTGATCATTTTCTCTGTATTTGTAACAAAATACGGAGATAGGTATCCCCGATCAAATTGCATTCCTTCCACAGTAACAACCTCCGTTTCGATTCCTTTAGCTTCTTCGACAGTGATCACACCATCTTTACCTACATCCTGCATTGCCTTTGCAATTAAAGCACCAATTGCCTCATCATTATTTGCAGAAATTGTTGCAATTTGTTCAATCTTGCTATTGTCGCTACCAATTTCCTTTGAAAGCTTGCGCAGGTTTTTCACGACGTCGCTAACCGCTTTATCAATACCTCTTTTCAAATCCATTGGGTTTGCACCGGCTGCAACATTTTTCAATCCTGCATTAATAATTGCTTGAGCAAGTACAGTCGCCGTAGTAGTTCCATCACCTGCAATGTCAGCTGTCTTAGAAGCCACCTCTTTAACCATTTGGGCACCCATGTTTTCTACCTCATCTTCCAACTCAATCTCTTTTGCAACAGTGACACCATCTTTAGTGATGTGTGGTGCACCGAATTTTTTTCCAATCACTACATTGCGTCCTTTAGGACCCAAAGTAACCTTCACTGCATTCGCGAGTGCATCAACACCTTTCTTAAGCTTTTCTCTTGCTTCTACATCAAAAAATATATCTTTTGCCATCTTTCTATTCTTATGATTAATAAATTCCGTAGATATCTGATTCCTTCATGATCAGATACTCCCCATTTTCTATTTTTAATTCTGTTCCCGAATACTGACCATACAATACAGCGTCTCCCACTTTTACGGTCATTGATTCATCCTTTTTTCCTGGGCCAACTGCAACAACAGTTCCTTTTAATGGTTTTTCTTTTGCTGTATCTGGAATTATAATTCCACTTGTAGTCTTTTGCTCTGCAGGCGCTGGCTGAACCAAAACACGGTCTGCTAAAGGTTTAAATTTTACTGACATTTTAAATGATTTAATTTGATTTAGGACATGGCGAATTTTATGCCAAATAAAATTTCAAGACAAAATTTCGTTTTTTATTTTGGTTTAGCGGAAAACTGTCATAAAATATGACATCATGACACAATAAATAAAGAATTATGATTTATTTGGTTGTGCCCGGAGCTTGAGCTGGTTGTTCCGTCTGTTGCTTTTGACTATCTTCCTTTTTCTGTGGCTTAGGTTGACGAACAGTAATTACTATACTCACCAAAACGATTATTCCTGCCAAAGACCAAGTTAACCTGTCAATGAACTCGTTGGTTTTTTTGACCCCACCCAGTTGACCTGGTGAGCCAAAATCAGAACTCAAACCTCCACCCTTAGGGTTTTGAACGTATACCACTAGTATCAATAAGATACTTGACAAAAGAACGATGGAAGATAAAATGATGTCCATTATTTATTTTTATTAATTAGTTTCTGAATTTGGTCTGCAAAGAAACTCTTTTTTTCGGGAAAAATCAAAATTAATTGCTCATATGTTGTTTTGGCCATTGCATAATTTCCTTGACTCTCGAATACCTTGGCCAAAGTTTCACTTACAGGAATATTTTCAAGCTCCAAACTTTCTTTTGCTTTTTTAACAGGAGAGAAAAATGGCACCTTTGGTTTTTCGAAGGTCAAGTACTCTCTCTTCTGGTCAGTATCACTTTGCCCTGTACCGGCAGTAAGCCAATCATTAAAACTTCTAGGCACATCAATATTTTCCTGTTCCTGGATAACTTGAGGTTTTTCAATCTCAATATTTTCAGGTTCCGAATATGCTGGGTCCTCTTTATTGACTTCACCTGGTAATTCGTCTTTCAAATCCTTAAGCACACGAGCTGCGAGTGCTTCTGACTCAATAAGCTTATCAAGCGAATTTATCTTTGTCTCCTTGAGTTTTGAATCCTGAGTCAAATCTATTTCATCTTCTTCGGATAAGGCATTTTTAGGTTTTTCTGAAGTTTGATTCTCAACTGAAGAATCTTTTGGCATCTTTTCGTTAAAGTTCTTCGTTAGATCATAAATTACTGATCTAGAATTAAGTTCAACTGCATACTTTTCAAGCTCTGAAGAAAACCTTAAGTCATTTTTTGTCTTGAGGGATTTTAAATAAGCAACAGTGAAGCTAGAGCACCATGGATATAAAACCATAAGCTCCTTAAATACCTTTGAATCCTCCAACGATAATTCTGAGGAAAAAAGCTTTAACTCAATATTTGCCTTATCTAATTCTACCAATTCGACAATAGTTTATTGATCACATCCTGAGCGATCTGGTCGTTTATTTCTTCAATAAGTTGATTTTCAACTGATGCTAAGTTAACATTAGATTCAAAATCGGCAAATCTTGAAACCGATAAAGGCATGGTTTCACTTTCAGGTGCATTAATATTGATTTGAAAATTAATTCGAATTGTCAACCTGTTTTGTGAAGCATTGTCATCTTGCTGAATAGCTATTGGTGCAACATTATACCCTGAAATATTTCCGGAAATCTCTATCTCACCACCATTATCGGTATTTAAAACCAATCGTGTATTGTTTTGTAGAGCATCTTTAAGACGTTCCGTAATTTGTGGGCCATAACTTAAGGGACAATTGGGCGCTGAATTCTCTATCATCTCTACCGAAAAAGACTTCCACTCCTCAGGCATTGATCCTGCATCCTTAAAACTAACACTTGACGGCCAACAACCAAACAAAGCTGGCAAAATAAAAATAAGAACTATGACTATTTTACTCATTTATTAACGAGATTATACTCCTTTATTTTTCGATAAAGCGTGCGCTCTGAAATACCTAGCTCTTGGGCTGCGTATTTTCGTTTCCCTCTGTGCTTATCAAGTGCTTTCTTAATCAGTTCTTTCTCACGGTCTTCGAGAGACAATGATTCTTCCACCTCCTGATGCTCCTCAAAGTCCGACCTGCTTACATCAATGGTTCGATTAGCCTCTGGTAACGTACGGTTCGGTGGAACAATTTCATTTGCAACCTCACTGTAAATTTGATTCACATAATCGCTTTGCGAATCAGAAAGATTAGCATTTCCGTCTTTAGATAAAATATCGACAACCAATTTTTTGAGCTCACTCAAGTCTTTTTTCATATCAAACAAGAACTTGTACATCAGTTCTCTTTCTGAAAAATCATTTTGAGCTGAATTTTTGCGCACTACCAAACCTGTACTCTTTCGCTTCTCGCTTAAATAGTTGCCTAAAACTAAAGGATCAATTTCTCTCGTGGTTTCGATAACAGAGAGTTGCTCTACTAAGTTTTTTAATTGACGAATATTGCCAGGCCAGTCATTAGATTCTAATAGCACAACGCTTTCATCTAATAATTTTATAGCAGGCATTCGATATTTTTCGGCAAAATCATGGGCAAATTTTCTAAATAAAAGATGAATATCGTCTTTTCGGTCTCTCAATGCAGGTAACTGAATTGGAACCGTACTCAAACGATAGTAAAGATCTTCTCTAAATTTACCGGAAGTTATAGCATCCATCATGTTTTCATTGGTTGCCGCAACAACCCTCACATCCGTCTTGATTACCTTTGAGGCACCTACGCGCATGAACTCACCCGTTTCAAGAACACGCAGGAGTCTCACCTGTGTTTGCATCGGTAATTCGGCAACCTCATCTAAGAAAATTGTACCGCCATTCGCCACCTCAAAGTAACCCAATCTACTTCCCGAAGCTCCGGTAAAAGACCCTTTTTCATGACCAAAAAGCTCAGAATCTATTGTCCCTTCTGGAATAGCACCGCAATTCACTGCGATATACTCACCATGCTTTCTGGCACTTAGCTGGTGAATGACTTGTGGAATGATTTCTTTACCTGTTCCACTCTCCCCAGTTACGAGCACAGAAATATCGGTTGGTGCAACTTGGGCACAAACCTCTAATGCACGATTGAGCAAGGGGGCATTTCCAATGATGCCAAAGCGCTGCTTTATTTGTTGTACATTCATACTTAATGTTCTACTGCCTCACCAAGCAATGTTGCAGAGGTACAGTCTAATATCTTAACGTTAATATAATCTCCTTTCTTAAAATTTCCTTTAGGAAATACGACCATAGAATTCCGACCTGTTCTTCCTGACATATGTTCCTCTGACCTTTTCGAAATGCCTTCAATTAAGACCTTTTCCGTTTTACCAATTCTTTCTTTGTTAGAAGCTAATGAATAACTGAGCTGCTTTTCGATGATTTCAGTCAATCTTTTCGATTTAACAGCCTCAGGAACATCGTCCTCAAACTTTCTTTCGGCTAAAGTCTTTGGCCTTTCAGAATATTTGAACATGTAAGCAAAATCAAATGCAACAATATCCATTAGCGATAAGGTATCCTCGTGCTCCTCATCCGTCTCGGCACAAAACCCTGAAATAATATCGGTGGAAACCGCACAATCAGGAATAATTTTATGGATGGCCTCTATTCTTTCAAGGTACCACTCGCGCGTATATCCTCTGTTCATTCTTTTAAGTACTGCCGAGTGACCAGCTTGAACAGGCAAATGTATGTAATTACAAATATTTTCAAATGAAGCCATTGCGTGAAGCACTTCATCTGTCATATCCTTAGGATGAGATGTGGAAAACCGCACACGCAAATCTGGAGAAACTTTAGCCACCATAATAAGCAGCTGTGCGAAATTGACGGTGGGTAATTCCTTATTTTTTATTTCTCCCTTATTGGTAATATTCCACCGAAATGAATCGACGTTTTGTCCGAGAAGGGTAACCTCTCGGTACCCTTTAGAAAACAAATCTTGACACTCCTGAACTATAGTTTCTGGATCTCTTGACCTTTCTCTACCACGAGTAAAGGGCACAACACAAAAGGAACACATGTTATCACATCCCCTCATGATTGTTACAAATGCTGAAATACCACCTTTATCCAATCTTACAGGAGATATATCTGCATAGGTCTCATCCCTAGAAAGCAACACATTGACTGCCTTTTGACCCGTTCCAACTTCATCTATCAAATTCGGCAGGTCTCTGTATGCATCAGGTCCAGCAACTAAATCTACAAGCTTCTCTTGTTCAAGCAAAGATTTCTTTAGACGCTCTGCCATGCATCCTAATATGCCTACAACCATTTCTGGATTATCCGCTTTCTTCTTTTTAAATTCTGTTAAACGATTCCGAACACGTTTTTCTGCATTATCGCGAATCGAACATGTATTGATCAATACTACATCTGCCTCATCAACATCTCGAGTTGTAGAAAAACCATTTTCACTCATAATTGAGGCCACAACTTCACTATCTGAAAAATTCATCTGACAACCGTAACTTTCAATGTAAAGTTTTTTGGATGTAGTAGCATCAGCATTTTGAACGCTCTCTAATACCTCTCCTTGACGGCCCTCAAGAATTTCTTTTTCTTCTGTTGACATTAATTGTTTTTTGGACTACAAATTTAGGTAAAACCATATGGGTGACAAAATGTCATAGATAATTTTATACTTTTTTATGCTTCACTTAACCTATGGTTAAATAGCTTAAGTAACATTTTTTCAGAACAAAGTTTTGATAGTTAACGTTTAGATAAGTTACATTTGCACACAATTCGAAATAGTTATGTCAAAAAATTTAGTGATTGTTGAGTCCCCTGCTAAGGCCAAAACCATAGAAGGATATCTAGGAAAAGATTTTATTGTTCGCTCTAGTTTTGGTCACGTTCGTGACTTGGCCAAGAAGAATGCAATTGATATTGAAAACGGTTTTAAGCCTAACTATGAGGTTTCACCTGATAAAAAACAAATTGTTGCTGAACTAAAGAAACTGGCTAAGGCAGCAGAGATTGTTTGGTTAGCCACTGATGAAGACCGAGAGGGAGAGGCTATTTCGTGGCACCTCAAAGAAACGCTAAAACTGAAGGATGATGAAACAAGAAGGATTACCTTCAATGAAATCACGAAAAAGGCAATTTTAAAGGCAATTACAAACTATAGAACTGTCAATCAAAAGCTAGTTGATGCGCAACAAGCAAGAAGAATTTTAGACAGAATCGTTGGTTTTGAACTTTCACCTGTTTTATGGAGAAAAGTTAGGCCAAGTCTCTCAGCGGGAAGAGTTCAATCTGTTGCTGTCAAGCTTATTGTTGAAAGAGAAAAAGAAATTCAAGCACACGAATCAAGCTCTTTCTTTAAGACTAGTGGAGTGTTCAAAGTGCAAAATGGTAAAATCAAAGGAGATATAAGTGGTTCTTTTGACAATAAAGAAGAAACAGAGTCTTTCCTAAAATCATGTGTAAATGCAGATTTCAAGGTTCAAGATCTTCAAAAGAAGCCGGCTACTAAAAAACCGTCTGCACCTTTTACTACGTCAACGCTGCAGCAAGAAGCAAGCTTAAAGCTAGGATTTTCTGTTTCGAGAACCATGTCTGTTGCTCAAAGACTTTATGAAGGTGGTCACATTACTTACATGAGAACAGATTCTGTGAATCTATCTGAAACTGCTCGAGATGGAGCAAAAGATGCAATTATAACTAAATACGGCGATACGTATTCGAATCCACAACAATACCGTACCAAATCAAGTGGAGCGCAAGAAGCCCACGAAGCAATAAGACCAACAGATTTCGGAATAGCGTCGGTACAAATGGAAAGCGATGAAAGCAAGCTGTATGAGCTGATTTGGAAGAGAGCGATCTCAAGCCAAATGAGTGACGCAAAACTTGAAAGAACAACAGTCAAAATTGGTGCCAATGGCCTAGAAAAAGCATTTACTTGCAAAGGAGAGGTTATTGTTTTTGATGGTTTTCTATCCGTTTACATTGAAAGTAAATTGTCCGATACCGAAGAGGAAGATACCCAAGGATTATTACCTAAGGTTGAGATAGGCGAAACTGCTGAAAGGATTGAAATCAATTCAAATGAACGATTTAGTAGACCTCCAGCAAGATACGTCGAAGCATCATTGGTCAAAAAATTAGAAGAATTAGGGATTGGAAGACCGTCGACCTATGCCCCCACTATTTCAACTGTTCAGAAAAGGGGGTATGTTGAGAAAAAAATTAAAGATGGAAAAGAGCGCCATTACATTTCTATGCTGCTTAAAGACGAGGAAATAGAATCCACGACAAAAAGTGAAATTACGGGAAGAGAAAAAAACAAATTATCTCCAACAGATATTGGTGTTGTTGTTACTGAATTTCTTCAGAAAAACTTCGAAGACATCATGGATTATCAATTCACTGCAATTATTGAAAATCAATTTGATGAAATTGCCAAAGGAGGGCTTGAATGGAAAAAGATGCTTGACTCATTTTACAACCCGTTCCATTCGGGAGTTGAAAATACTATTGAGAATTCAGAACGCGCAACAGGAGAAAGACTTCTAGGAAATCATCCTGAGAGCGGAAGAAAAATCATTACGCGCATAGGCAAGTTTGGCCCTATGGTCCAAATAGGCGATGAAAAAGAGGACGGTGAAAAAGCAGAATTCGCATCATTGCTTAGCTCGCAGTCTATTTCATCAATCACACTTGAGGAAGCTTTAGAGTTATTTAAACTCCCAAGAATATTAGGACAGCATGAAGGAAAAGACCTAAAAGTGAATATCGGAAGATTTGGACCGTATGTCCAAGTTGAGCGAACATTTGCTTCGATTCCTAAAGAAATCGATCCGATGGAAATTGATTTTGAAAAAGCATTAGAAATATATCTAGAAAAGCTTAAGCAAAGTGAAGCCAATAAAATTAAATCTTTCGAAGAAGAACCTGATCTATTCGTTTTAAACGGTAAATACGGTCCTTATATAAAGAAGGGGAAATCCAACTACAAAATTCCGAAAGGGACAGTTGCAGAGGATTTAGAGTTAAAGGATTGTATGGAAATCATTGAAAATCAGCCTAAAAAAACCCGTGGAAAAAGGAAATCTTCCAAGTAATCGATTGGTCAATTTTGTTTTTTTTATCTTTACTCTATGAACGGGAGTGTAAATAAAGTTATTCTTATTGGCAACCTAGGCAAAGACCCTGAGGTACGTAAACTTGAATCTGGTGCTCTGCTGGCTAGATTCTCATTAGCTACATCAGAACAATATACAGATAAACTTTCTGGCAAGCGCATCGAAAACACCGATTGGCATGATATAGTAGTTTGGAGAGGCCTCGCGGAGGTTAGTGAGAAATTTCTCAAAAAAGGAATGAAGGTATATGTCGAAGGTAAGCTAAAAAAAAGGGCTTGGAAGGATAAAGAGGGACAGCAACGCTATAATGTAGATGTGGTCGCCGATGCACTTACAATTCTCTCTAAAATGGAGCCGAAAGAAAAAACGATTCATTCCTATGCTTCAGACAACGTAAATAAAATAACTTCTAAAATTGAAGATTTAGACGATCAAACAGACGATTCACTTCCATTTTAATGAACAACGTAGAACCTCCTCCCTTATTTATTCAGGCAGTACAATTGGATAGCACTGTGCTCATCTTGAGCTCTTTCATCTTTTTGCTTCTATTACTTTCCGCTCTATTTTCAGGTGCTGAATCAGCCTATTTTTCACTTTCTCCGAAAGATACAGAAGCTTTGTCTGAGAATACAACGAAAAGTGAAAACAAAATTTTATCACTACTGAAGCATCCAAAAGAACTTTTGGCAGCGCTACTAATTGCAAATAATTTTGTGAATGTTGGCATCATCATCTTATCAAGCTACCTAATCAACTACTATTTCCCTATGGCTGATAACTACCTCCGCTTCTTTTTAGAAGTTGTAGGGATTACTCTTGTGATTCTAATTTGGGGTGAGGTTATACCTAAGATATTTGCTGTAAAAAATGCACCCTTAGTCACAAGACTGATGAGCACGCCAATTTTGATAATCAAAAAAACACCGCCTTTTTCCTTTCTTGTTCGAGCCTTGGTTAAAAGCTCACGACTTTTTGATCAGACCAAAAAGGGGAAGGTGAATTTATCATCTTCAGATTTAGAGCAGGCTGTGGCGATTACGAAAGAAGAGTCTCTTGATGACGAGCATAATATCCTAGAAGGGATTGTGAAATTTGGAAAAACTGAGGCATCTCAGATCATGAAGCCTCGAATTGAGGTTTCTGCTGTTGACGCAGAGATGAAATTTAGTGAAATCAAAGCCTTTATTTTAGACTGTGGATTTTCCAGAATTCCAGTGTATAAGGAAACAGCAGATCAGGTCATTGGAATACTATATATTAAAGATCTTTTACCCTATTTAAATCAAAATGATCAATTCAATTGGCAGAGTACCCTTCGTAAACCCTTCTTTATTCCAGAGAATAAAAAGATCAATGATTTGCTACAAGAATTTAAAACAAAGAAAATGCACCTCTCGATCGTAGTGGATGAGTACGGTGGAGCCTCAGGAATTGTCACGTTGGAAGACATATTGGAAGAAATTGTCGGAGAAATCACGGATGAATTTGATGAGGAAGAATTAGTTTATTCTAGAATTGATGATGGTGTTTACATTTTTGAAGGCCGAACATCCCTAATGGATTTTTACAAAGCATCTAAAATTAAACCTGAAGCCTTCGAAAAAATTAAAGGAGACGCTGAAACAATCGGCGGATTTGTAATCGAGCAAGCCGGAAGAATTCTAAAAAACAATGAATTTATTGAAGTTGAAAAATGTAAGATTATTGTAGAATCTTCCGACAAAAGACGCGTTAAAACATTAAAAGTAATAACGAATAACCATGATTAGGTATTTCATATTCTTGTTGTCAATATTCCTATTGGTTTTGGCGTCTTGTAAAGATGACAACCCCATTCCAAAACCTCCTACCTACTTAAAAACAAAGCTACCAGCGCATAGCTATCATACGGAAACATTCGATGCTCCATTTGACTTTAATATATCAGATCTATATACACTAAAAAGTCCTGTAAATTGTGATAGTAATTATTGTGAGCAAGAAATTTTCATGGGAAGAGCACTAAATGGAACGATCAACCTGTTTTATAAAAAATTAGAGCATAAAGACTCTCTGCCGAGCCTCATTAACTTTTCAAATAAGGAAGTTGACTTTCATAAAATAAAGGCAGATCAAATTGATTTTGATCAAATCATAGATCAAGAAAACAGGGTTTACGGAACACTGTTTGATCTTAAAGGGGATGTAGCAACAAATTATCAATTTTATTTAACAGACTCGTCTAGAAATTTTCTCAGAGGGGAGGTTATCTTAAATTGTGTTCCTAACTATGATTCCTTAAGAAACGTACTTGCCTATATAAAGGAGGACCTTAACGTTATGCTGAATACATTTTCATGGAGAAAGAATTGAATAAAGTTGTTTTGTCTCTAGGATCAAATATTGGTAAAAGAAAAGAAAATCTAGCGTTAGCTTATCAATATGTCAAGAAATATATCGGGAAAATTGTAAAATTTTCTTCCTTTTATGAAAATCCGTCACAAGGGTTTGATTCAAATAACGATTTTATGAATTCATGTATAGCGATTGAGACAACTTACCAGTGCCGAGAAATTTTGCATAAAATTCATCGAATTGAGGGGGCTATGGGACGCACAAGAACAAAAGAAGGTTACGAGGATCGGATCATTGATATTGATATTATTTTTTACAATAATCAGATTTTCGATGAGGATGGATTGAAGGTTCCACATCCAAAATACCATGAACGAGACTTTGTCTTAATACCTTTAAACGAACTTAATTTCTTAAAAGATCCGAGACAAAAATTTCAAGCGTGAAGATAAAATATGAATAAATAAATTAAAGATTACACAACATAAATTGTCGCTTCAGTTAATCTTATTAACTTTGCAGAATATTTTACAATTATAAACTATTATGAAAAGCAATTCTTTCAAAGCATTTATGGGGTTTTTTATCTCATTTTTGATTCTCTCAAGTTGTACCCTTCTCAAGGATCTGGATTACACAGTTACTCCAAGCCCTCTAGAAATGCATGGAGACAGTATTAAATTCTCAGTAACGGTTAATGTGCCAGAAAAGGGAATTAGTAAAAGTGTTAAAGCTGAAATTACACCAAAACTTGGCAATAAAGCTTTAGGTGTTTGGACCATTCAAGGTGAAAAAATCCAAGGAAATGGAAAAACCATTGACTTTAAACCAGGTGGAACTGCAACATTTGAAACCTCACTAGCTTATGACCCTTCTCTTGAGGCAGCTGATTTAGTCTTAACTGGTAAAATTTATAAAGGAGCAAAATCCAAAGAAAAAGGTGAACTTCCATCAGCGAAAATAGCTGATGCAACAATTATTACCCCACTTCTTGCGAGAATGACCTGTAAAATGTGTACTCAAAGTGATGAACTCGTTAGGGTTGTAGACAAAAGCGTGAGCGCAGTAATCAATTACAACAAAGGAAAGTCTTTAGTTAAATCAAAAGAGCTCAAGGACGATGATATTGTTGACATAGTATCATGGATAGCAGCTTCACAAGAAAATGAAAAGCTCGAAATCCAATCTATATCAATCAAAGGATATGCTTCACCTGATGGTGAATTCGCTAAAAATGGAGACTTATCAACAGATCGAGTTGAAAGTGCTGCAAAATCCTTTTCAAAATTAATGAAGAAATCAAAGCTTGAAGCATATACAGACGTGGCGACATACGATCAGAAAGGTCTGGGAGAAGACTTCGAAGAATTTAAAAAACAATTGGCTGCTACAAAGTCTATTTCAGAAGGAGACAAAAACCTTTTCATTCGTGTATTAGAAATGGAAAAAGATCCTGAAAAAAGAGAAGCTGAAATGGTTCGTCTAGGAAAGTCATATACTCAGTTGGAAAAAGATGTTTTTCCAAACATTCGTAGAGCAGTGATTACTGTAAATTATAAAGAAAGCGGTCTAACAGACGAAGAAATGATTGCCTTTGCAACAAATAAAACGGATACACTTAATGTTGAAGAGGTTTTATACACTGGTGAAACGCTTTTGAAAGATTTGAATTCACGTATTGCACTTTACACTGCTGTTGCAGAAAAGATGAACGATAGCCGTGTTTATAATAATCTTGGATCACTTTACTATGTTCAAAATGATATCCCAAATGCAAAAGCAAACTTTGAGGCAGCTGCTAACTTGAATGCATCAGGAGAGGTAATGAATAACCTAGCTGCAATTTCAATGCTCGAAGGTGACCGTGAGGGAAGTAGAGCGCTTTTCGCAAAGGCAAAAGGAATGGATTCAGATAAAATGAGTATAGTTAAAGCCAATACTGCAGGCTTAGATATTTTGGATGGCGCATATTCTTCAGCTGAAGGAAATATCTCAGGAAATACCTTTAATAAAGCACTAGCGCAACTTCTTCAAGGAGATCTTTCATCTGCAGAGGCTACATTAGCAGACAGCGATGACAAAAACGATGCAGATGGACTTTATCTAGCGGCAATTATGGCAGCCAGAGGAGGAACAGGAGCAAGTGATGTTGTTGCCAAACTTAAATTAGCTATTGCAGAAGATGGAAGTTTTAAGGCAAAAGCCGGTAAAGACCGTGAGTTTGTAAAGTTCTTTGAAGATGCAGCATTTCAAGCATTAGTAAAGTAAAGCATTAAAATAACTTATATTAAAAGCCTCTTTAGAGGCTTTTTTTATGCCTTTTTGCCAGATAAATCTGCTCGTCTTGTCCAGGTGTTGGAATTAAGTTATAGTCACAACCAAGCTCAAGACAATCCATAAGCGTAGTATAGCCGAAGAAACCAAAAACCTTTGATGTCTTCATAAAAAGTGCATCAATGGAGGACATATCTGTACTCGCAAAAAACGGTGTTTTTATATTTTTTCTTAATAATAAAGACCGAACAGATTCAGGACCTATAATCTTTTCTATTTCACCATTCTTAATTTTCGGTATAAATGTATCCAACAAGAATTGCGAATAAACCTCGGGACCATTAAATACTAGAAGCCCTTTCACTTCTTTTTCTATTCGTTTTTCTAATAATTGAAAACGAGAATGACAACCTATATATATAGCTTTATCGTAATTTATATTTTGGGATAGTTTTCCTGCATAACGCTCATGTTCATTGTCCATGATCCAAATTGAGCTGAAATTGGAGATCTGTTGCCTATTAATAAGGTTGCCCAGCTTGTAAATTCCCCGAACTGGAAACTGAAGCTGATGCGTTATAAAGATTGATGGGACTTTACTAATAAATCCATAACGCTGGTCTGAAATAAGCATATCCAACTTATATTTTTCTACATATGTATGAGCAAGTTTCTTTTCGGATTTCAAGTATTGGTACAGCTTTCTTGAGGTAAGAAGTAAATCTATTTTGAATCGACCTTTTCCATTAAACTTGAATGGATAACCTCTGTGGTTGACAAAATTTACATCTCTGAGGTATTGACTAAAGATGAGCTTTTGGTGTTCATTACAAAAAATAAACACCTCGTTATTTTGTCGACATAAAGTCTCAATAATAGGGATACTTCGGGTAACATGACCCAAACCCCAGTTCAGAACTGAAATACCAATGCGCTTATCTGAAATATCATGTGGCTGAATCACTTTTTAAAATTAGAAAAATAGAGACTAAATCAACCGATATTCATTATTTTAGCCGAATATATTACAAAAAAAGAAATGAAAGAGGGAACTGAATTTAGAAAATATGCGACAAAGCATATGGGTATCAATAGTACGTTTGTGGACCATTATATTGAGTCTTCACTTACGCCATATATAATCGAAGAGCGTTCATTAAACATGACACAAATGGATGTATTTTCTCGACTTATGATGGATCGAATTATATTTTTAGGCACGGGAATCAATGACCAGGTTGCAAACATTATAAATGCTCAGCTTTTGTTTCTCGAATCTGTGGACGCAAAGAAAGACATTCAGATTTACCTTAATTCTCCAGGAGGTTCAGTTTATGCCGGTCTAGGGATCTACGACACCATGCAATACATACGACCAGATGTAGCTACAATATGTACTGGTATGGCAGCATCTATGGGTGCCGTTCTGCTTTGTGCAGGTGCAGATGGTAAAAGGAGTGCATTGAAACACTCACGTGTTATGATTCACCAGCCTTTAGGTGGAGCACAGGGACAAGCAAGTGATATTGAAATCACCGCACGGGAGATTCAGAAGCTGAAAAAAGAACTCTACGATATAATTGCTACTCATTCTAAACAAACCTATGACAAGGTTTGGGAAGATTCTGATAGGGATTATTGGATGACAGCAACAGAGGCAAAAGCATACGGTATGGTTGATGAAATTCTATTGCGCAACCCAAAATAAATGTCAACTAAAAAAACATCTTGTTCATTTTGTGGCCTTCCTCGAGAGGAAGTAAAAATTTTAATTGCTGGAGTTACAGGTCACATTTGTGAAAATTGTGCAAAACAAGCGAATCAGATTGTAGCAGAAGAATTTTCTAATACGACTGAAAAACAAGCGAGCACGAAAAAGAAACTTGATGTAAGGTTTCCGAAAGAGATAAAAGCAGAGCTAGATGAATATGTCATTGGGCAAGAGGAAGCGAAAAAAGTACTCTCTGTTGCTGTTTACAACCACTACAAGCGATTGAATGCTGATACTTCAGATGAAATTGAAATTGAAAAGTCGAATGTAGTTTTAGTTGGTCGAACAGGAACTGGAAAAACGCTACTAGCGAAAACCATTGCAAAGCTGCTGAAAGTTCCCTTTTGTATTGCAGATGCTACGGTTCTCACTCAAGCAGGATATGTTGGCGAAGATGTTGAGAGTGTACTTTCGCGTCTTCTTCAGGTCGCTGATTATGACGTCGAGGCTGCCGAAAGAGGGATTGTTTTTATAGATGAAATTGATAAAATTGCGCGTAAGGATGATAACCCGTCTATTACACGAGATGTATCAGGAGAAGGAGTCCAGCAGGCATTACTCAAGCTGCTGGAAGGTTCAGAAATAAATGTACCTCCACAAGGGGGTAGAAAGCATCCTGAACAAAAAATGATTCAAGTGAATACAAAAGGTATACTTTTTATTTGTGGTGGAGCCTTCGATGGAATAGAAAAGCTCATTGCCCAGCGCGTAAATAGACAAACCATTGGGTTTTCATCGTCAGGGCAACCTGATGTTGATTCAGATTCATTATTACAATATATCAACGCAACAGATGTTAAAAATTTCGGTTTGATCCCAGAGCTTATTGGAAGATTTCCTGTCTTGAGCTACCTCGAACCATTAGATCCATTCGCATTAAAAAGAATACTAACAGAACCTAAAAATGCGTTAGTAAAACAATACGAAAAAATATTTAAGCTCGATGGCATCAAATTGAGTATGGATCAAAAAGCATTAGATTTTATTGTTTCAAAGGCCATCGAATATAAACTTGGAGCAAGGGGTTTACGTTCTATTTGTGAGGCCATTTTAACAGATGCAATGTTCAATTTACCTTCCTCCAAAACAAAAACATTGAAGGTTACCGAAGATTATGCAAAAGGAAAATTCGATAAATCGAAAATGGCAAAGCTCAAGGTTGCTTAAATTACAATCTTCTTTTATACTTTTGTACCTCTAAATACGTGAACGAATGAAAACATTACAATATAGAGAAGCCTTGAGAGAGGCGATGTCTGAAGAAATGCGAAAAGATAAAAGCGTTTTTCTTTTAGGTGAAGAGGTTGCGGAATATAATGGAGCCTACAAGGTTTCCCAAGGAATGTTGGATGAGTTTGGACCTAAACGTGTTATTGATACACCTATTGCGGAATTAGGTTTTGCGGGTATTGCAGTTGGTGCGTCCATGAATGGATTGAAACCAATAGTGGAGTTCATGACTTGGAATTTTGCAATCCTTGCAGCAGATCAGATTATAAATAGTGCTGCAAAAATGCTTCAAATGTCAGGAGGACAGTATCATTGCCCTATTGTTTTCAGAGGGGGGAATGGAACTGCTGGGCAGTTGGCAGCAACACACTCGCAGAGTTTTGAAGCATTTTATGCACATGTACCTGGTTTGAAGGTAATCACACCATCAAACCCAGCAGATGCTAAGGGTTTATTAAAATCCGCAATTAGAGACGAAGACCCTGTCGTATTTCTAGAATCAGAAAAGATGTATGGTGATAAAGGTGAGGTTCCTGAAGGAGAATACTTAATACCTATTGGTACAGCAAATATCAAACGAAAAGGACAACACGTCACAATCGTTTCGTTTGGAAAAATCATAAAGATTGCAGAAGAAGTTGCTGAAATATTAGCAAAAGAAAATATTGAAATTGAGATTATTGATTTAAGGACGATTCGGCCTATTGACTACGGAACCATTGTTGAATCTATTAAAAAAACCAACAGATGCGTTGTCGTTGAAGAATCATGGCCATTGGCCTCCATTTCATCAGAAATTGCATACCACGTTCAACGTTATGCTTTTGATCATCTTGATGCACCCGTTTTACGCGTAACCCAAACGGACACACCCTTCGCCTTCTCCCCAACTTTGATTGAAGAAGCTTTACCAAGTAAAGAGAAGCTCATCGATGCAATAAAACACGTTTTGTACGCCTAAAACTCTTGTGAAAAAGGGCTATTTAATGTGTTAACGAAAAATCTATTCAAAAAAAATTGTTTTTTTTTCCTTTACCCTTGTGTAATAAATAAAATTAAGTAACTTTGCACCCCTCAAAGTGCGTTTGAGGTAATTTATTTTATTTACAATTAAGAGTATTTTATGCCAACTATTCAACAATTAGTTCGCAAAGGGAGAACTGCGGTAGTTAAGAAATCTAAATCTGCTGCACTTGATTCATGTCCGCAGCGTAAAGGTGTATGTGTAAGAGTTTATACAACAACACCTAAGAAGCCAAATTCAGCGATGCGGAAAGTGGCAAGAGTTCGCCTTACGAACGGTAAAGAAGTTAACGCTTATATCGGAGGCGAAGGTCACAACCTTCAAGAACATTCCTTGGTATTAGTTAGAGGTGGAAGAGTCAAAGACCTTCCAGGAGTCCGTTATCACATCGTTCGCGGTGCTGAAGATACAGCGGGTGTTCAAGGAAGAACGCAAAGAAGATCTAAATACGGAACGAAGCGTCCGAAGAAGTAATAAATTCAATAACCTTTATTATTTAATATAATGAGAAGAAGAAAGGCCAAAAAAATTGCGATTCTGCCGGATCCAAAATTCAATGATGTTGTCGTTACAAAATTTGTAAACAACCTTATGTTTTCTGGTAAGAAGAGTTTAGCATTCCGAATTTTTTATGACGCCATAGATATGGTAAATGAAAAAGTGGACGACCAAGAAGGTTTGGACGTTTGGAGGAAAGCGATTGAAAACATCACACCGAGCGTTGAGGTAAGAAGTAGAAGAGTCGGAGGGGCAACCTTTCAAATTCCTACACCTGTTCGCGAAGGAAGAAAAGCATCCTTAGCCATGAAATGGTTAATCGGATATGCGAGAAAGAGAAACGAAAAAACCATGGCTCAGAAACTAGCTGCGGAAATTATAGCTGCTGCTAAAGAGGAAGGTGCTGCTTTCAAAAAGAAAGAAGATACCTTAAGAATGGCTGAAGCAAATAAAGCATTTTCACACTTTAGATTTTAAACCATGGCTAGAGATCTTAAATACACAAGAAACATTGGTATCGCAGCTCACATTGATGCTGGAAAGACTACCACTACAGAAAGAATCCTATACTACGGTGGTGTAAGCCACAAAATTGGTGAGGTTCATGACGGTGCCGCTACTATGGACTGGATGGAGCAAGAGCAGGAAAGAGGTATAACCATTACTTCTGCCGCTACTACGCTAAATTGGGACTACAGAGGCCAACAATATCATATGAACATTATTGATACACCGGGACACGTTGACTTCACCGTTGAGGTAAACAGATCGCTACGTGTTTTAGATGGTTTGGTTTTCTTATTCTCAGCCGTTGATGGTGTTGAGCCTCAATCAGAAACGAATTGGAGATTAGCAAACAACTACAATGTACCAAGAATAGGTTTTGTTAACAAAATGGACCGTCAAGGTGCTGACTTTTTAAATGTTTGTGCACAGGTTAAAGAAATGTTGGGAAGTCACGCACTTCCACTACAAATCAATATCGGTGCTGAAGATGATTTCAAAGGAGTGGTTGACCTTATCAATTTCAAAGGAATTGTTTGGAATGAAGAGGATATGGGAATGACATTTAAAGAAATTGAAATTCCAGAAGATATTATTGATGAAGCGAGAAAACTTCGAGGAGAACTACTCGAAGCTGTTGCTGAATTCGATGATACGTTAATGGAAAAATATTTTGAAGATGAAAACTCACTGACAGAGAGAGAAATTCTTGACGCACTAAGAGAAGCTACAATTTCAGGTAAAGTAGTACCTATGATGTGTGGTTCTGCTTTCAAAAATAAAGGTGTTCAAGCGATGCTTGACATGGTAATGGAAATTTTACCTTCGCCGCTTGACATTGAAGGTATCAAAGGAATCAATCCTAAGACAGACGAAGAAGTTATTCGTAAACCATCAGTGGACGAGCCTTTTTCAGCTTTGGCATTTAAAATCGCAACTGATCCATTCGTTGGACGTTTGTGCTTCGTTAGAGCATATTCTGGAAAATTAGATGCTGGTTCATACGTTTACAATACACGTTCAAATAGCAAAGAAAGAATCTCAAGAATTTTCCAAATGCACGCCAAAGAGCAAAAGCAAGTGAAAGAACTTGGTGCAGGAGATATTGGAGCGGTTGTAGGATTTAAAGACATCAAAACAGGTGATACTTTATGTGCTGAGAATGCGCATATCATTCTTGAATCAATGGACTTCCCAGATC
Organism: uncultured Flavobacteriales bacterium; assembly: GCA_913046365.1. Lineage (GTDB taxonomy): Bacteria > Bacteroidota > Bacteroidia > Flavobacteriales_D > Crocinitomicaceae > UBA952. The sequence continues at coordinate 116,117 of CAJWRM010000003.1, read as the reverse complement.
CCGTTATCGGTGTGGCAATTGAGCCTAAAACGCAAGGAGATACTGACAGGTTATCTGTTGGTCTTCAAAAGCTAGCTGAGGAAGATCCTACGTTCCAAGTTAAAACAGACGAAGAATCAGGTCAGACTATTATTTCTGGAATGGGAGAGCTTCACCTAGAAATTATCATTGATAGACTACGTAGAGAATTCAAAGTAGATGTGAATCAAGGTGCACCTCAAGTAACGTATCGTGAAGATATTACAGGAGCAACAGACCACCGTGAGGTATACAAGAAACAAAGTGGTGGACGCGGAAAGTTTGCAGATATTCTTGTGAAAATTCAACCACAAGAGGATCAAGAAAAAACAGGTCTAGAGTTCGTTAACTCTATAAAGGGTGGTAATATTCCTAAAGAATTTATTCCTTCAGTGGAAAAAGGATTCAAAGAGTCAATGAAAACTGGAGTGCTTGCAGGATTCCCTGTTGAAGCTATGAAAGTCGAGTTGATTGATGGTTCTTTCCACGCAGTGGATTCAGACCAACTCTCCTTTGAACTTGCGGCGAAAATGGCATACCGTGAAGCAATGAAAGCTTGTTCTCCAATTCTACTAGAACCAATAATGAAAATCGAAATCGTTACTCCAGAAGAAAACATGGGTGATGTTGTTGGAGATTTGAACCGTAGAAGAGGAATGATGAAAGGAATGGACGATAAGAATGGTGCTAAAGTTTTAAAAGCAGATGTGCCTTTATCGGAAATGTTTGGTTATGTAACACAATTAAGAACAATTACTTCGGGTAGAGCAACTTCCTCAATGGAATTTTCACATTACTCAGAGGCACCTAAGAATGTTGCACAAGATGTTATTGATAAAGCCAACGGAAAAGTAGTTGCATAATATTTAAGAAGAAGAAAATGAGTCAAAAAATTCGAATTAAATTAAAATCTTACGATCACAACTTGGTTGACAAGTCAGCTGAAAAGATTGTAAAAACTGTGAAATCGACAGGTGCTGTTGTTAGTGGTCCTATCCCACTCCCAACACACAAAAGAATTTACACCGTGTTGAAATCTCCACACGTCAATAAAAAAGCAAGAGAGCAATTTGAATTGTGCGCTTACAAAAGATTGATGGATATCTACAGTAGCTCTTCAAAAACGGTTGATGCGTTGATGAAATTAGAGTTGCCAAGTGGAGTTGATGTAGAAATTAAAGTTTAATAAAAAAAACGAAAAACATGCCAGGAATAATTGGACGAAAAATCGGAATGACTAGTATCTACAGTGCCGAGGGTAAGGCATTACCATGCACGATGATAGAAGCTGGTCCTTGTGTTGTCACTCAGGTGAAGACACAAGACAGAGATGGTTACGAAGCTGTTCAGCTTGGGTTTGGAAGTAAAAAAGAAAAAAATACGCCAAACGCATTGCAAGGACATTTCAAAAAAGCCAAAACTACACCTAAGTCAGCACTTGCTGAATTCTCAAACTTTGAGGACCTAAATTTAGGAGATACTGTTAATGTTGAGATTTTCTCTGAAGGAGAATTTGTTGACATCGCTGGAACTTCAAAAGGTAAAGGTTTCCAAGGAGTTGTGAAAAGACACAATTTTGCAGGTGTTGGTCAAGCAACACATGGTCAGCACAACAGACTTAGAGCTCCAGGTTCTATTGGTGCCGCCTCCTACCCTGCTAAAGTTTTCAAAGGAATGCGAATGGCCGGTCAAATGGGTAACAAAAGAGTTACTGCTGAAAACCTTCAAGTATTGAAAGTTATCGCTGACAAAAACATTCTTATCGTTAAAGGTTCTGTGCCAGGAGCCAATGGTTCAACCCTAACAATTGTAAAGTAATGAAACTAAAAATATACGACGCGAAAGGTTCTGCTACTGATAAGTCAGTAAATCTATCTAAAGATGTTTTTGGAATAGAGCCTAACGATCATGCAATTTACTTAGATGTCAAGCAGCACCTTGCCAACAAAAGACAAGGAACGCACAAAGCAAAGGAAAGAAGTGAAATTGCTGGTTCGACCAAAAAAATCAAGAAACAAAAAGGTACTGGTGGAGCAAGAGCTGGTAACATCAAGTCAGGAACAAGAGTTGGTGGAGGTAGAATTTTCGGCCCTCGTCCAAGAAACTATCATTTTAAGTTAAACGTTAAACTTAAGAGGCTTGCTAGAAAATCGGCTTTTTCTGTTCAAGCGAAAAACAAGTCTATCATGGTTATGAATGATTTGTCTGGACTTACTGAAAAAACAAAAGATTTTAAAGCATTTATTGCTTCTCTAAAACTTGAGAATGAAAAAGTACTTTTCATCCTTAGTGATAAGAACGATGCAGCTTATTTAGGTTCAAGAAACTTGAAAAAAGTAAAAGTTGTTACTGCTGACTCTTTTAACACATACGATGTTCTTAATGCATCTAAAGTTATTGTGTCCTCAGAAAGCATTAAACAAATTGAAAAGATCCTTAACTAATAGCCATGCAAAATTTACAAGGAATAATTAAAAAACCAATCATAACTGAGAAAGCGACAATGATTTCTGAGACTATGAACAGATTTACATTTGAGGTAATTCAAACTGCCAACAAAATTGAAATCAAGAATGCTGTAGAGAAAATGTATGGTGTTCAGGTTACTAAAGTTCGAACTGCAAACTTCGGTGGCGGTAAGGCCTCTATGAAATATACGAACAAAGGAATCGTTCGCGAAACAGCTAGAAAATGGAAAAAGGCCATTGTCACGGTTGCTGATGGCGAAACGATTGATTTATTTAATAACTATTAACGACTAAAAAAATGAGTCTTAAAAAGTTTAAACCAACCACACCTGGGCAAAGACATAAAGTGGCTTTGCAGTTTGGAGAAGTAACCAAATCTACTCCCGAAAAATCTCTTCTTACAAAGAAGAAAAAATCAGGTGGTAGAAATAATGACGGTAAAATGACCATGAGACACATAGGTGGTGGTCACAAACAGAAATATCGTGTTGTCGATTTCAAAAGGAACAAATTTGATATACCTGCAACAGTTAAGGGAATTGAGTACGATCCAAACAGAACTGCAAACATTGCACTATTATATTATGCTGATGGTGAGAAGAGATATATTATCGCTCCAAATGGACTGAAAGAAGGTGACAAAGTATTGTCAGGTAAAGATGCTACTCCAGTAGTTGGAAACGCAATGTACCTATCTGATATTCCATTAGGAACAATGATCCACAATATTGAGCTACAACCTGGTAAAGGAGGTTCGATTGCAAGAGGGGCTGGAACATACGCACAATTAAACGCAAGAGACGGTAAATATGCAATCATCAAAATGCCTTCTGGGGAGACTAGAATGATTTTAATCACATGTTTAGCGACGATAGGATCGGTATCAAATCCTGAGCATAACCTTACCGTATCAGGTAAAGCAGGTAGAACTCGATGGTTAGGAAGAAGACCAAGAGTAAGACCAGTTGTAATGAATCCAGTTGATCATCCAATGGGTGGTGGTGAAGGAAAGAATTCTGGAGGTCACCCAAGATCAAGAAATGGTATTCCTGCAAAAGGATACAAGACAAGAGCTAAGAGTAAATACTCTGACAAGTTTATTATTGAAAGAAGAAAAAAATAGAGAATAGGATATGAGTCGTTCATTAAAAAAACCACCTTTCGTTCATTACAAGCTAATGAAAAGAGTCGATGACGCGAAAGCAGCGAATAGTAAGTCAGTGATCAAAACTTGGTCAAGAGCTTCTACAATTACTCCAGAGTTTGTAGGTATGACCTTTGCTGTTCACAACGGAAATAAGTTTATTCCAGTTTTTGTTACAGAAAACATGGTAGGACATAAATTAGGAGAATTTGCACCAACGAGGAACTTTAGAGGTCACGGTGGTAAAAACAAAAGATAATTATGGGAGCAAGAAAACGATTAAGAGCGGAAGCACTCAAAGCTGAGAAGAAAGCTATTGCAATTGCACAATTAAGAAAGTCACCGATATCTCCAAGGAAAATGAGATTAGCAGCTGATTTAATTCGTGGAGTTGAGGTTAATAAAGCCTTAAATATCCTACAATTCAGTAGTAAAGATGCTGCTAAAAGCCTTGAAAAGCTTTTAAGATCTGCTATTGCAAACTGGGAGCAAAAAAATGAAGATGCAGATATCAGTGAGGCTTCATTGATGGTTACAAGAATTGAAGTTGGTGGTGGAGCAATGCTCAAAAGAATTCAACCAGCACCTCAAGGAAGAGCGCACAGAATTAGAAAAAGATCAAATCATGTTACCATCGTAGTTGGTGGAGCTAAATAATTGAAGAAATGGGACAAAAGACAAATCCAATTGGCAATAGACTAGGTTACATCCAAGGATGGGAATCAAACTGGTTTGGTGGTTCTAAATACGGCGATAAAATCGTAGAGGACGACAAAATCAGAAGATACTTAAAGGCTCGTTTGGCCAAAGCAAGTATTGCCAAAATAATTATTGAAAGAACTTTGAAATTGGTTACAGTGACAATTAATACTGCCCGTCCAGGTGTAATCATTGGTAAAGGTGGTCAAGAAGTTGACAAACTGAAAGAAGAGCTTAAAAAGCTAACCAAAAAGGAAATTCAAATCAATATTTTTGAAGTTAAAAGACCAGAGCTCGATGCAAGATTGGTTGCTGATGCCGTCGCTAGACAGCTAGAAGCACGTATCTCTTTTAGAAGAGCAATCAAAATGGCAATCGCTGGAACCATGAGAATGGGAGCCGAAGGGATTAAAATTAAAATTTCAGGTCGATTAAATGGTGCTGAAATGGCTCGCTCTGAAATGTATAAAGATGGAAGAACTCCGCTTCACACATTTAGAGCGGATATAGACTATGCTTTAGCAGAGGCTCATACTACATACGGAAGGTTAGGTATAAAAGTATGGATTTGTAAAGGTGAAGTGTATGGTAAGAGAGATTTGTCTCCGAATATTGGTATGTCATCAGGTTCAAAATCTGGAGGAATGAGAAAGCCAGGGATGCCTAACAGAAAGAAAAAATAATATTAGAATAAAGCACAATGTTACAGCCTAAGAAAACAAAATTTAGAAAAGCGCAGAAAGGAAGAAACCGCGGTATGGCTCATAGAGGTTCTACTATAGCATTTGGATCGTTTGGTTTGAAATCCTTGGAACCTGGATGGATTACATCGAGACAGATTGAAGCCTCAAGGATTGCGGTGACGCGTTACATGAAGCGTGAAGGAAAAGTTTGGATTCGAATTTTCCCAGACAAACCAGTAACGTCTAAACCAGCAGAGGTAAGGATGGGTAAAGGTAAAGGTGCGCCTAGTCATTGGGTAGCTGTAGTAAGACCAGGAAGAATTCTTTTTGAAGCAGACGGAGTTCCTTACGAAATTGCCAAAGAAGCACTAAGATTGGCAGCACAGAAATTACCTGTGAAATGTAAATTTATCGTCCGCAATGATTTTGTGGTACCCGTAAAATAAGATTATGACACAACAAGAAATAATAAAACTATCTGACGAGGATTTAAAGAGCCGTTTGACTGATTTTCAATCACAAATGGAAACATTGAAGCTTACACACAAAATGGCTCCAATTGAAAATCCATTGAGAATCAGAAGTATGAGAAAATTGATCGCTAGACTGAATACTGAAGCGACTAAAAGAAAAGCACAAGCTTAAAAATTATTGCCAAATGGAGAAGCGAAATTTAAGAAAAGAAAGAGTTGGGGTTGTTACCAGTGACAAAATGGATAAATCTGTTGTTGTTGCCGTAGAGCGGAAGGTAAAACACCCTAAGTATGGGAAATTTGTGAAGATGACTTCCAAATTTGTTGCTCACGACGAAACAAACGATTGTAATATCGGAGATACTGTTAAAATAATGGAGTCTCGTCCTTTGAGTAAGAATAAGAACTGGAGATTAGTAGAAATACTCGAAAGAGCTAAATAACTTGTATAATGATACAAACAGAATCAAGACTAGGAGTAGCAGATAATTCAGGAGCCAAAGAGGTTCTATGTATTCGTGTCTTAGGTGGTACGAAAAGAAGATATGCTTCCATTGGTGATAAAATCGTAGTAACAGTTAAAAGTGCGATGCCAAATGGCCAGGTGAAAAAAGGAACTGTTCAGAAGGCGGTCGTGGTTAGAACGAAGAAAGAAATCAGAAGACCTGACGGATCATATATTCGTTTTGATGATAATGCATGTGTTATCTTGAGCCAAACTGGTGAGATGAGAGGGACTCGGATTTTCGGCCCAGTAGCACGAGAGCTTAGAGAAAATAACTTTATGAAAATTGTTTCACTAGCACCAGAAGTGCTTTAAAAAGTATAAAATGCAAAAGAAACTACATATAAAAATCGGTGATACTGTTAAAGCAATCACCGGAGAGTCAAAAGGACAAGAAGGAACTGTTCTTGGAATCGACCGAGAAAAGCTCAGAGCGACGGTTGAAGGACTTAACATGATTAAAAAACACGTTAAACCTAGTGCAAACAATCCTCAAGGAAGTATCGAAGAACTTGAAGGAACTATCCATATATCAAACCTAATGTTGGTTTCGAATGGAGAAGCTTCACGCACAGGAAAGCGTCTAGATGAAAAAGGAAAATTAACGAGATATTCAAAGAAATCAGGGGAGGTGATTAAGTAATGAGCTACAGACCAAGATTAAAAGACAAGTACAATTCAGAAATTGTAAAAACACTAACTGACAAATTTGGTTATAAGTCGTCAATGCGCGTGCCAAAACTAAGTAAGATCGTACTAAGTCAGGGTATGGGAGATGCTGTCGCTGATAAAAAGCTTATTGATAGCGCTGCTGCAGACCTTTCAAAAATTGCTGGACAAAAAGCAATTACAACACTTTCAAAAAAGGATATTTCGAATTTCAAATTGAGAAAAGGAATGCCGATTGGTACGAAGGTAACGCTGAGAGGAGATAAAATGTATGACTTTTTAGATCGTCTTTTAGCAGTTTCTCTTCCTAGAACTAGAGACTTTAGAGGAATCAATCCGAAAGGTTTCGACGGAAGAGGAAATTTTAACCTAGGCGTTAAAGAGCATATTATTTTTCCAGAAATAGACATTGACAAGGTGAATAGAATCCTGGGTATGGATATCACTTTTGTAACTACAGCGGAAAATGATGAAGAAGCGAAAGCTTTATTAGATGAATTTGGATTTCCATTTATAAAAAAATAGAAAATGGCTAAAGAATCAATGAAAGCGCGTGAGCGCAAAAGAGAAAGGTTAGCAGCTCGTTACGAAGCAAAGCGTGAAGAGCTGACGAAAATCTTAAAATCAACTGATGCATCTGAAGAAATTCAAAATGCAAAATGGGATGCAATGATGCAGCTGCAAAAGCTCCCCGCGAATTCCTCAAAGGTAAGAAAGCACAACAGATGTGGTTTAACTGGAAGACCAAGAGGATATATGCGTCAGTTTGGAATTTCTAGGGTAACCTTTAGAGAAATGGCTTTGTCTGGTAAAATACCAGGTGTTAAAAAAGCAAGTTGGTAATTAATAAACTAAGAAAGAAATGAATACAGATCCAATAGCTGATTTTTTAACTCGTGTTAGAAATGCGAGTGCAGCAGGTTTGAAAATTGTTGAAATTCCAGGTTCAAACGTAAAGAGAGCCATGACCGAGATATTATTCGATCAGGGTTTTATTTTGAACTTTAAGTTCGAAGATGACAATAAGCAAGGAATTATTAAAATCGCTTTAAAATATAACGATTCAACTAAAGTTCCTGCGATTACGAAAATCCAGCGAGCGTCTCGTCCAGGTTTAAGAAAATATTCTGCATCGACCTCCATGCCAAGAGTTTTAAATGGTTTAGGAGTTTCCATTGTATCCACATCGAAGGGTGTTGTTACTGGAAAACAAGCAACCAAAATGAACGTTGGTGGCGAAGTACTTTGCTACGTATACTAAAAAAAAGAAAAATGTCAAGAATAGGAAACGCACCCGTTACAATACCTGAAGGAGTTGAGATATCTCATGCCAACGGAGTTGTAACAGTTAAAGGTAAGAAAGGAGAGCTTTCTCAAGAAATTGATGAGGCCATATCCATGAAAATAGAAGATAATACGATCACTTTCTCTAGAAACTCTAATTCTCCTGAATTCAGATCTAAGCACGGCTTATACAGAGCGCTTATTAGTAACATGATTACAGGAGTTTCTGAAGGTTTTAAGAAAGAGCTTCAAGTTATAGGTGTGGGTTATAGGGCAGTTGCTAAAGGACAGCTTTTAGAACTTGCTCTAGGTTATTCTCATGCTGTAGTATTAGAGATTCCTTCTGAAATTAAGGTAAGTGCACAAACCGAAAAAGGTAAAGCACCAATCGTAACTCTAGAATCTCATGACAAACAGCTTCTAGGTCAAGTAGCCTCGAAAATACGATCATTAAGAAAGCCTGAGCCATATAAAGGGAAAGGTATTCGATACATGGGCGAAGAAGTAAGAAGAAAAGCAGGTAAGGCTGCCGCTAAGAAATAATTTTAAGATTAAAGAAATGGCAAATAGAAAAGTTCTCAGAAGAGCAAAGATTAAAAGAAGAATTCGAAAAAAAGTATTCGGTACTTCAACTATTCCAAGGTTATCTGTATTCAGAAGCAATAAACAAATTTATGCACAGCTGATTGATGACCTAACTGGTAAAACAATCGCGTCTTCAGGATCATTAAAAAATGATGATGCAGCAAAAGGTAACAAAACAAACCAAGCTAGCGTTGTCGGCAAAAATATTGCTAATAAAGCAAAGGAATCGGGTATTGAAAGCGTTGTTTTCGACAGAAACGGGTACCTGTATCACGGTAGAGTTAAATCATTAGCTGAATCAGCTAGAGAGGGAGGATTAAAATTTTAAATTATGGCAACTCAAATTATGAATCGCGTTAAAGCGGCAGATATTGAACTTAAAGATAAGCTTGTTGCAATCAACAGGGTGACTAAAGTTACGAAAGGTGGTAGAACCTTTAGTTTTTCGGCAATTGTTGTTGTTGGAGACGAAAATGGAATTGTTGGTCATGGCCTTGGTAAAGCTAAAGAAGTTGTTGAAGCCATAACAAAAGGTATAGATGACGCGAAAAAGAACCTTATTAAGGTTCCTATCGCTAGAGGTACTGTTCCTCATACTCAGAAGGGTAAATATGGAGGAGCAAAAGTTCTTTTAAAGCCTGCTTCTGATGGTACGGGAGTTATTGCAGGTGGTGCAATGCGAGCTGTATTAGAAAGTGTTGGAGTATCCAATGTACTTGCAAAATCACAAGGTTCTTCCAATCCTCACAACGTAGTAAAAGCGACGATTGATGCACTTGCTCAAATGAGAGACGCAGTTGCGGTTGCAAAGCAAAGAGGAATTGAATTAGAGAAAATTTTTAACGGTTAATTCGAGAGAAAAATGAGTACGATTAGAATAAAGCAAACTAGAAGCGCCATTAATAGACCGGCAAATCAGAAAGCAACGATCAAGGCCTTAGGTTTTAGCAAATTAAACCAAGAAATTGAAAAAGAGGCAACACCTCAAATTTTAGGGATGATTAATAAGGTAAAACACCTTGTTGAAGTAATTGAAAAATAAACAGAAAATGAGTTTACATAATCTAACACCAGCAAAAGGATCTGTCAAGAAAGAAAGGCGTATTGCCCGAGGACAGGGAAGCGGATATGGAGGTACCTCTACGAGAGGTCACAAAGGAGCGAAGTCGAGATCAGGTTACAAAACTAAAATTGGTTTTGAGGGTGGTCAAATGCCTTTGCAACGACGTGTTCCAAAATTCGGATTCAAAAACATTAATCGTGTAGAATATAAAGCGGTGAATCTTGCTAGTCTTGAGATGCTTGCGAGTGAAAAGGGTATTACAGAGTTTACAATCGAAACTTTCTTGGAAAATGGTTTGACTTCAAGTAATGACCTTGTAAAAGTTTTAGGAAGAGGTGAGTTAAAGTCTAAAATAACAGTAAGTGCACACGGTTTTTCAAAAGCGGCGATAGCAGCGATTGAAGCCCAAGGTGGTGTATGTACAAAAATCTAACTATCTTTGCCAACTTTTGAACCATGAAAAGATTTATACAAAATATTAAGAATATATGGAAGGTCGAGGAATTGAGATCTCGAATCCTCCTAACCTTAGGTTTGATTCTAGTGTATAGAATCGGATCTTTTGTTGTGCTGCCGGGTGTAAATTATGCTGCTTTGGTTCAAGGGTCAGGTGATCAAAATAATACACTAGAAAACCTTCTTTCTTTATTTTCAGGTGGTGGATTTACCAATGCATCAATTATGGCCTTGGGTATTATGCCATATATTAGTGCATCGATTATTATGCAACTCCTTGGTATGGCGGTTCCTGCAGTGCAGAAAATGCAGAACGAAGGAGAATCCGGAAGGAAGCAAATCAACAATTATACGCGTTTACTTACGATAGCTATATGTGCATTGCAAGCGCCTAGCTACCTAAAATTATATTTAGCTGGTAAAGGGGCAATTCCAGCCGATGCTGCGAACTTTTGGTGGATTCAAACAACAATCATACTTATTGCAGGTGCAATGTTTGCGGTTTGGTTGGGTGAAAGAATTACTGAAAAAGGAATTGGTAATGGTATATCCTTATTGATTACTGTAGGTATATTATCTAGATTACCTGGTTCATTTTTTGCTGAGTTTGGTGCATCTGTAGGACAAGGTAACCTGATAAAATTGGTTGTTGAAATGGTTGCATTTATGGTTGTTGTTTTGGCAACTGTTTTGATCGTCCAGGGTGTACGACGAATACCATTGAATACAGCAAAGAGAGTTGTTGGTGCGCGTGCTGCAAGTGACCAAGGCTCGAGAAACTACTTACCTATAAAGGTGAATGCGAGTGGTGTAATGCCGATTATATTTGCCCAAGCTATAATGACTGTTCCGGTCATGCTTTTTGCGTCTGCTGACGGCACTGGAAATTGGTTTACAAGAACGTTAGGAGATATTTACGGGCTTAGCTACAACTTACTGCTTGGATTATTGATCGTTATTTTCACCTATTTCTACACTGCAATCATGATTAACCCAAGTAAAATCGCGGATGATTTAAAGAAGAGTGGAGGTTTTATACCAGGTGTTCGCCCCGGTGAAGAGACTGCTTCTCACATTGATAGTGTGGTATCGAGAATAACATTTCCAGGATCTTTATTCCTCGCAATTATTGCAATTATCCCAGCCATTGCCAAACTATCTGGTGTGAACGATGGATTTGCAATGTTCTTCGGTGGAACATCACTATTAATTATGGTAGGTGTGGTCTTAGATACACTCCAACAAATTGAAACATACCAATTGAACCGACATATGGATTCCTTAATGGAAGGTACTCGTGTGAGAGGAAGAAGAGGTGCTAACGAACTTTCAGGATTTTAATATGGCAAAACAGGCATCAATAGAGCAAGACGGTATCATTGAGGAAGCACTTCCTAATGCAATGTTCCGCGTAAAACTTGAGAATGAGCATATCATCACAGCTCATATTTCAGGAAAAATGAGAATGTATTATATTAAAATATTACCTGGAGACAAGGTAAAAGTGGAGATGTCTCCATATGATTTAACAAAAGGTAGAATAACATTTCGTTATAAATAATAAATAACAAAGCATGAAAGTAAGAGCATCAGTAAAAAAGAGAAGCGCAGATTGCAAGATCGTAAAGCGAAAGGGTCGTGTTTACGTAATAAATAAGAAGAACCCGAAATTTAAACAAAGACAAGGTTAATAAGTAAGAATTATGGCACGTATTGCAGGAATAGATTTGCCCAAAAATAAAAGAGGTGTTGTTGGTTTAACATACATCTTCGGGATAGGGAGAAGTACTTCAAAGAAAATTTTGAAAGAGAATTCAATTGATGAAAGCATTAAAGTTCAAGATTGGGACGATGCTCAATTGTCAGCAATTAGAAATTCAATTAATGAAATTAAAACAGAGGGTCAGCTAAGGTCTGAAGTACAACTGAACGTAAAAAGACTTATGGACATTGGTTGTGTCAGAGGTATTCGTCACAGAGCTGGTTTACCTTTAAGAGGACAACGTACTAAAAATAATTCTAGAACCAGAAAAGGGAAAAGAAAAACAGTTGCTAACAAGAAAAAAGTAACTAAATAATAAATAGTTTATCATGGCAAAAACGAATCAAAAAAAGAAAAAGAACGTCAAGATAGATGCTATTGGTGAGGCGCATATCCAAGCAAGCTTTAACAACATCATCATTTCATTGACGAACACTTCAGGTCAGGTAATCTCATGGTCTTCAGCCGGGAAAATGGGTTTCAAAGGGTCTAAAAAGAATACACCCTACGCTGCTCAAATTGCTGCAGAAGACTGCTCGAAAGAGGCACATGATTATGGTCTCAGAAGAGTTAAAGTATTTGTTAAGGGTCCAGGTGCTGGACGAGAGTCTGCTATAAGAGCAATTCATAACTCAGGTATAGAAGTAACTGAAATCGTAGATGTTACTCCAATGCCGCACAATGGATGTAGACCACCAAAACGAAGAAGAGTATAATATTTAACCGGGAAGACAATCATCGAAGGACAATGCCTTAATTCATGATTCCCACCTAAAACTAAATAAAATGGCAAGATACACAGGACCAAAATCCAAAATCGCTCGAAGGTTCAAAGACCCAATCTTTGGCCCGGACAAAGCGCTAGAAAAAAGAAGCTATGGCCCAGGACAGCATGGACCAAATAAAAGACGTGGAAAGCAATCAGAATATGCAATCCAGCTTGGCGAAAAACAAAAAGCAAAATATACATACGGTATATTAGAGAAACAATTCTCGAATATGTTTAAAAAAGCATCGAGAATGAAGGGAATTACAGGTGAAAACCTACTTCAGTTGTGTGAATCACGATTGGACAATATGGTTTTTAGATTAGGTATATCTCCATCTCGACGTGGTGCAAGACAACTCGTATCCCACAAACACATTACTGTTAATGGAGAAATCGTTAACATTCCATCTTTTCAGGTGAAAGTTGGAGACGTGATTAGTGTTCGTGAAAAATCTAAATCGCTTGAAGCAATTAGTGATTCTTTAAGCACGAACTCAAAAATATACGAATGGTTGACTTGGGATAACGCTACATACAGCGGCACAATAATGAACATTCCATCGAGAGAATTGATTCCCGAGACGATCAAAGAGCAATTAATTGTTGAACTATACTCTAAATAATCTTAATTAACATGGCAATATTAGATTTTCAAAAACCAGATAAAGTAATTATGAATCACTCTGACGAGTTCAGTGGTGAGTTCGAATTTAGACCATTGGAGCCGGGGTACGGTATTACTATCGGGAATTCTCTTAGAAGAATTTTACTATCCTCTCTTGAAGGTTTTGCAATTACTTCTATCAAAATTCAAGGTGTAGACCATGAATTCACGACAATTAAAGGAATTGTTGAAGATGTAACTGAAATTATTTTGAACCTGAAGCAAGTTCGTTTTAAGAGACAAATTGAAGGAACAGACTCTGAAACCGTTACGTTAACAGTTGCTGGTCAAGACAAATTTACAGCTGGGGACATCGGCAAGTATACAAGTGCCTTCCAAGTTTTAAATCCGGAGCAGGTGATATGCCACATGGAGAATTCAGTGAAAATTGAGATGGAATTAAACATAGACAAAGGTCGTGGTTATGCACCAGCTGAGGAAAATAAAACCTCAAACGCCTCTTTTGGAACTGTGTTCATTGATTCTATATTTACACCTATTGTAAATGTTCAATACGCAATTGATAATTTCCGTGTAGAGCAAAAAACAGATTATGAAAAGCTACTTTTCACAATCAAAACTGATGGATCAATTCATCCAAAAGAAGCACTTAAAGAGGCAGCTAAAATCTTAATTCATCACTTTATGTTGTTCTCTGATGAGCGTATTACTCTTGAGAGCGATGCGAAATCAGAAACTGAAGAATTCGATGAGACTTCACTTCACATGCGCCAGTTGCTTAAAACTAAGCTTGTTGATATGGATTTATCCGTTCGTGCACTGAACTGTCTGAAAGCAGCCGATGTAGAAACCTTAGGAGATTTAGTCTCATATGCAAAATCTGATTTATTAAAGTTCAGAAACTTTGGTAAGAAATCTCTTACTGAGCTTGAAGATCTTGTGGACAATAAAGGGTTGACATTTGGAATGAATGTTTCTAAATACAAACTTGACAAAGAATAGGAATAATGAGACACGGAAAAAAAGTAAATCATTTAAGCAGAAAGAAAGGTCATAGACGAAACCTTCTTTCAAACATGGCGTGTTCTTTAATCGAGCACAAAAGCATCAATACTACATTAGCGAAAGCTAAGGCGCTTCGTGTATATGTTGAGCCATTACTTACAAAATCAAAAACAGACTCTACACATTCTAGAAGAACAGTTTTCTCTTATTTACAAGACAAAGAAATTGTTGCTGAATTGTTTAGAGAAGTTGCTCCTAAAATTGCTACCAGAAACGGTGGTTATACCCGTATCATTAGAACGGGGTACAGATTAGGTGATAATGCGGAAATGTGCATGATTGAGTTGGTTGATTTCAATGAAGTCTATACAAAAGAGACTGCAACAAAAACGACAAGAAGATCACGTCGTGGAGGCAAAAAGACAACCAATGCTCAAACTTCAATAGAAGAGGCAGTTATCGAAGAAACAGCAGCAGAGACAGTTGAGGAAACAGCAGCAGAAGCAGTTGAAGAAACAGCAGCAGAGGCAGTTACCGAAGAAACAGCAGTAGAAGCAGTTGAAGAAACAGCAGCAGAGGCAGTTGAAGAAACAGCAGCAGAAGCAGTTGAAGAAACAGCAGCAGAAGCCGCTGAAGAAACAGCAGCAGAGGAAGCAGTTGAAGAACCAAAAGCTGAAACACCTTCACAAGAAGAATCTAAAGAAGAAGATAACTCTTCTGAAGAGGATAAAAAAGAAGCGTAAGCATGAATTTTCGAAAGAAATAATCATATTTAAAAAAAAGGCGATGAAAACATCGCCTTTTTTTATGTTTTAACACTTCGATTTGTCTTAAGTTTCTAATTTTACAAAAAATAACATTGAATGAGCGAGAAAGGAAGCGCAATTCTAGTTTTAGAGGATGGTACGGTTTTTAAAGGAATCGCCATTGGAAAAACTGGAACTACAGGTGGAGAAATTGCTTTCAATACGGGGATGACCGGATACCAAGAGGTATTCACAGATCCTTCTTATTACGGGCAGCTTCTCATCATGACTACAGCACATATTGGCAACTATGGTACCCAAGCCAATGAACAAGAATCAGATAAAATCAACATAGCCGGTTTAATCACGAAAAAATTCTCTGATGGCTATTCAAGACCTTCTGCGGACCAATCCCTTCAAGATTTTATGGTACATCATAACACTGTAGGTATATCTGATATTGACACACGTGCACTTGTAAGACATATTCGGGACAAAGGTGCAATGAATGCAATCATTTCATCAGAAAATTTAGATGCAGAGGCATTAAAAAAAGAAGTATTAACTATTCCCAAGATGAACGGGCTAGAGCTATCATCAAAGGTTAGTACAACTGATGCATATGAGGTCTTACCCCAAAATGTACTTTACAAAGTTTCTTTATTGGATCTCGGTGTCAAAAGAAACATTGTTCAATGTCTTGTTGACAGAGGTTGTCATGTTAAGGTATTTCCTTTAAATTCTAGCAAGGAAGACTTGGCTTCATTTCAACCAGATGGCTACATGCTTTCTAATGGGCCTGGTGACCCCTCAGCAATGCCTGAAACAGTTCAATTGGTCAAAGAAATTGTAGACACAGGAGTTCCTGTTTTTGGTATTTGTCTTGGCCACCAAGTATTCGGACTGAGTCAGGGTCTCAAAACCGAAAAAATGTTCAATGGACATAGAGGGATCAATCACCCCATCAAAAATCTCAAAACAGGAAAGGGAGAAATTACCTCCCAAAATCATGGCTTTGTAATATCAAAAGAAAGTATAGAAGGTCAATCTGATATTGAAATAACACACATTCATCTGAATGATGATACTGTTGCAGGAATTGCCCTTAAAAACAAACCTGTTTTTTCAGTGCAATATCATCCTGAAGCATCAGCTGGACCGCACGATTCAAGGTATCTATTTGATTCCTTTATCGAAAACATGAAAGCACAAAAAAACTAAGCAAATGAGTTATATCGATAGAGTGCACGCGCGTCAAATTTTAGATTCTCGTGGAAACCCTACAATAGAGGTAGAAGCCATAAGTATAAATGGTTATATGGGCAGAGCGGCTGTTCCTTCAGGAGCGTCTACCGGTATTCACGAAGCTGTTGAGCTTAGAGATGAAAATCAAGACATATACCTAGGAAAGGGTGTTCAAAAAGCAGTTACAAATGTAAATACGGTGATTAGTGAAGCTTTAAGTGGAATGGATATTTTTGACCAAAAATCAATCGATCAAAAGCTTATTTCACTTGATGGAACCGAAAATAAATCGAATTTAGGAGCAAATGCTATTTTAGGAACATCTTTAGCTGTTGCAAAATTGGCTGCGCAGCATGCCGATCTGAGCTTATATAGATATATAGGTGGAGTTGGTGCAGTTACAATGCCTGTTCCAATGATGAATATTTTGAATGGTGGGTCTCACGCTGACAATTTGATTGACATTCAAGAATTTATGGTTATGCCATTTGGTG
Organism: uncultured Flavobacteriales bacterium; assembly: GCA_913046365.1. GTDB lineage: Bacteria > Bacteroidota > Bacteroidia > Flavobacteriales_D > Crocinitomicaceae > UBA952. Next base: position 99,424 of record CAJWRM010000003.1, on the reverse strand, counting down.
CGGCTTCTTTTTCAGAGGGCTTACGATGGGGTACAGAAATATTCCATCACTTAAAGGCAGTATTGAAATCCAAAGGAATGTCAACAAATGTTGGAGATGAAGGAGGCTTTGCCCCTAATTTAGGTTCAAATGATGAAGCCATCACTGTTGTTATTGAAGCCATAGAAAAAGCAGGATTTAAACCTGGCGAAGACATTCATATTGCTTTGGATGCAGCTTCATCAGAGTTTTTTAAAGATGGGAAATACCATTTTGCATCTACAGGAGAAATAATGAGCTCATCAGAAATGGTCTCATTTTGGGAGAACTGGTGTGATAAGTATCCTATTGCTTCCATCGAAGATGGATTAGCAGAAGATGATTGGGACGGTTGGAAGCTAGCAACAGAGAAACTTGGAGATCGTGTGCAACTTGTGGGAGATGACTTATTTGTTACGAATACAAAAAGATTATCAAGAGGAATAAACGAAGGAATTGCGAATTCCATTTTGGTAAAAGTAAATCAAATTGGAACCTTATCTGAAACTATCGAGGCAGTTCAAATGGCAACAAAAAATGGATATACTTCAGTAATGAGTCATAGAAGTGGTGAAACTGAAGACCATACAATATCGGATTTAGCAGTTGCACTCAACACAGGTCAAATCAAAACTGGTTCGGCCTCTAGAAGTGATCGTATGGCAAAATACAATCAGCTACTGCGCATTGAGGAAGAACTCGGAGAGAGTGCTTTTTATCCAGGAAAGAACTTTAAATACCTATAGATGATTCAGGTATGCGTAAACTAATATTTCCAATCCTTTTTTTCCTTTTATCCTTTTGCTCATTTGGACAAGAATTAAATAGATACTTTGCGCAAGGAAAATTCAACACAAAGGATACTGAGCTCATTGATTCAGTTGAGCAAGGTATTAAAAATCAAGCAGAAATATATATGATTCGTATAGATCGGAGCAACGGAAATGTTTTAATTTTCACAACCGATTTACCTTTTTTTACTCAAGAAGAATTCAAATCCCTTTTTGGGGTATATGAACACCTTATCACATGTCCTTTCATTGGAATAGTGAGACAAGATGCATTTCGGACCTTTCCATTTGACGATTGTGAATGAACCTATTGACGCAACGTACATATGGTATCTTGATCAACGAAAATCAAGAAGTTTTAATTTCTGATGAATTTAGATTTGGTCGTTATTTCAGAAAATTTCCGGGAGGAGGCGTAGAAAAAGGAGAAGGTATACTTGATGCGCTAAAAAGAGAATTTAAAGAGGAACTTTCACTCGAAATTGATGCGCATGAATTTCTATTCTTCAATGACTATTTTCAGCAATCTTCTTTCGATCCGGATGTGCAGGTTACTTGCTTTTATTATCTCGTTAAATGCTCTGGTGCTAAAGACCTTATATTAAAAAGCTACGAAACACCTCTCAGTGAAGATGGAGAGAAGCAGCAATGGATTTCTATCAATAAACTCAATATAGAGTCACTCACCTTCCCCATTGACAGAGATGCATTAAAAACACTAAAGATTAAATTAGGGCTTACTTTATAAACTTATCGGAAAGAATTAAATCCTTTGTACCGTGACCCCAGCTATAAAATCCTTCACCTGACTTTACACCTTTTTTTCCAGCAGTTACCATATTTACTAATAAAGGACAAGGTGCATACTTTGGATTCCCAAAACCGTCGTGTAAAACTTCCAGAATAGCCAAGCAAACATCAAGGCCGATAAAGTCTGCCAACTGAAGTGGGCCCATTGGATGTGCCATACCAAGTTTCATCACCGTGTCTATTTCTTCAACACCAGCTACACCTTCATGCAAGGTACAAATGGCCTCATTAATCATTGGCATTAAAATCCTATTGGCTACGAAACCAGGGTAATCATTTACCTCAACAGGTATTTTATTTAAACTTTTTGACAAGTTCATGATTGCATCAGTTACCTCATCTGAAGTAGAATAACCTCTAATGATTTCTACAAGTTTCATTACAGGAACTGGATTCATAAAGTGCATACCGATTACTTTATCAGGCCTTTTAGTTACAGCGGCAATTTGAGTAATTGAAATGGAGGAGGTATTTGTAGCAAGAATTGTATTTTCGTCAGCTAGTCCATCAAGCTGTTTGAAAATTTTCAATTTTAAGTCTGTATTTTCCGTAGCTGCCTCAACGATTAGTTCAGCTCCTTGAACGCCAGAATCCATATTCGTATTTACTGAAATTCTATCAAGGGTCTGGGTTTTATCTTCAGCAGATATTTTCTCCTTTGCCAATTGACGATCCAAATTCTTTGTTATGGTATTCAATGCTTTTTCAAGTGCTTCTTTTGATAGGTCAATTAAAGTTACTTGATAACCCGATTGTGCGAAAACATGAGCGATTCCATTTCCCATAGTACCTGCTCCAATGACTGCAATATTCTTCATGAATTTTTTTTTACAAATATAAGCATTCAAAGAATTTAGATGATTTTTATCGGGAAATCAATCCGTTCCATTTTCCTATCTTTGGACAGAATGCTGAATCGTATCAAAAAAAGGCTTGCAAGCAATGATTTCTTAAAATCATTGGCTGTTTTAATGACAGGGACATTGATTGCACAAATTATAGGATACCTGCTTGCCCCAATCATTACACGATTATATACTCCAGCTGAAATGGGTGAATTCGGTATGTTTCAGCGGATAACCGTGCTGCTTGCAACAATTGCCACAGCCCGCTACGAATATGCGCTTCCCCTACCTAAAAAGGACAATCATGCCTTTATTTTATTTCGTTTTGCCTTAAAAATATCGCTAATTACAATCTTAATTTGCCTGACTGCAGGTATCGGCTTTGCATTGATGAAAGGCAAAGGTGTTGACTTTTACCTTCTCCTAATGCTACTTATCATTTCCGTTTTTTCATTGGCCTTTTTTAATTTGGGAACCAATTGGTCGATTAGAAAAAAGTACTTTAAGAAAATATCTTTGTCTAAAATGAGTAATTCGATTACGCTCAATAGTTCACGAGTCGTTTTTGGTTTTTTAAATTGGGGAAGTTTTGGATTGATTCTTTCATTTGTACTAAGCTTGATAGTAGGAGCGGCTTTTTTTCTTTATGATTTTCTCACACTAAAATTCATTTCAAAATCTTCACTTCACAAATTGAAAACTCGTGTTTTAAGTCGAGAGTATAAGAACTTTCCACTGGCCACCCTACCCCATTCTTTATCGGATCATGCGCGAGATTTATTCATTGGAATTATACTCATAGAGCTATTTTCCGAGAGTATTTTTGGGTCTTTTGATCATACCTATAAAATGCTTAGAATACCAGCAATGCTAATAGGGGCATCTCTTTCTCAAGTATTTTTCAATCACATCTCGGGTAAATTTAATGACGGTGAATCTATTTTGCCTTTGTTCAAAAAAATAATAGGATACCTAGCGCTATTCTCAATAATACCATTTACAGTTATTTATTTTTTTGGTACAGAGTTATTTACTTTCGTGTTCGGAGACCAATGGATGATTTCAGGTCGGTTATCAGAAATAATGTCTCCATGGCTAATGCTCAATTTTATTGTAACACCTCTTTCCACAATACCATTGGTATTCAATAAGCAAAAGAGCTTTTTCTTGATTAGTCTGCTAACCTCTGGATTGCAGGTTGCCGGGTTTTTAATCCTACCTTACTTACTCATTAAAAATGACACTCAGCTATTTCTAGTTTTTGAGATTGTGACTTGGTCTCAAGTCGTTATGAATCTATTGATCTTATACTATCTTTACAATGTCGTGAAACACCAAAAATTGGAGTCCTAAGCGTTAAAAATAAAGGACCATATACAATGACGAAATGATTGAAATTAACTATTTCTAATCCAATGACTATTAAACCATTTTTTAGAACACATACCTTTTTTAGCATGTACAATATTGTTTTTGTACTGCTTTTATTTGGGGAGTTCTATACGTTTGGTGGTAAGCATTTCTGGTCGCTTTTGTTGTTCTATTCTAGTTTCGTTATCATTTATGCACTTGGGTTTCAAAAGTTGAAAAAACAATCCATACCCGCCTCAAAATTCAATTTTCAAATACTGTTATACCCATTGATTATTTTGAGTTTATCTCTAATTGGATTTCACCTAATCACCATGGGTGGGTCACCTGCATTTGAGAGCTTAGAGATGATGAAGACATCCGAAGTGAATACTCACAGGAAAGAAATAGGTAGTAAAGTCCACGCGATTTGGCGCTACATATCTAGTATGAATATTAAAGCCATCCTTCCATTCACACTACTCTTATTACTTATAACGAAGAGGAAAATATATTGGGTTGTTTTTTTTGTAGGACTATTTTATACATTTTCTTTAATGCAAAAGAGCCACGTCTTATCCTTTCTGATGCCTGTCTTGCTATATTCATTATTCACCAAAAAGTGGTTGTTCGCATTCAAATATACAATGTCAATCGCATTGATTATTGTAGGCCTTATTATTGTATCTAACCCTCCGCTGCGTAACGGTATAAACGACCTTAAAGAAGCTCCAAGTAATGTAATTAAAGAAAAAGAAGAATCAGCATTACAAAAAATATCTAACGGCCTATTTAAACGTGTTTTTATCTTACCCGGTGAAATGGTTGGCAATTGGTTCGAAATAATTCCAGAACATAAACCTTTTCTGAGAGGCACAGGATATAGGTCTTATTGTAAAATTACGCATCAAGAATATCACGATTATAACCTAGAGCTTTACCCTGTTATTTATCCGGAGTATGCCAAAAAGGGAGTGCAAGGAAGCGTCAATGCTGCACATTTTATGAGAGGTTATTCAAATTTTGGAAACGCAGGACTCATTCAGTCAGCGATATTTCTTGCTATAGTATTTTTAGTCATGAATCTTCTATTTAAAAATACGGGTATTGAGATGAAGCTAACGCTGAATCTCTTTCCTGTTTTTTTATTGAGCTCTGGCTCATTGACCACTATCTTATTCAGTGGTGGATGGGGCCTAGTTATGGTATTGTATTGGCTTTTCAAAAAAGAATTTGATGAAAAAAACGAATAAACAATCCATTATATGTCACTTAACAAGTGCGCACGCTGATGGGGACATACGTATTTTTCATAAGCTTGCTGTTTCAAGTGCTGAGCGCTATAAAACCTATTTCATTGTTCCCAATGGAAAAACAAGAATTGAAAATAATGTACAGGTCATTGGTTTTCAATCGTCGGTGAAATCTAGAATTCAGAGAATGAAAGAAACCGTTAACCAAGTACTTGAAGAAGCATTAAAGGTAAAAGCAGATATCTACCATCTTCATGATCCTGAATTATTAAGAATAGCGAAAAAATTAAAATCGATAAATGGAGCAAAGGTTGTTTTTGACTCTCATGAGGATGTTCCAAAACAAATTTTGGATAAGTACTGGATTCCAGTCATATTTAGGAGACTAATCTCCACACTATACGGTTATCATGAAAAAAGAGCATGTAAAAAAATAGATGGTATTGTATCTGTCACGCCTATTATTTGCGAAAGATTTTCGAAATCTCATCCAAATGTTGAGATGATCGCAAATTATCCACAGATCAAGACAAATGACGAGCAGGTAACTGAAAAAAAATACAAGCACATCTGTTATATTGGAGGCTTGTATGAATCTAGAGGGTTAAGAGAAGTGATTCTTGCAATAGAGCACTGTGATGTAGTGCTTCATCTTGCAGGTAGCTTTGATGCTGAACAATTCGAGATGGAACTAAAGCAACTAAAAGGATGGAAAAAAGTTGTTTTTTATGGACAGGTAAATCAAGCAAAAATCACTGAGCTATTAGGGAAATGTTCAATTGGCATCGTAACGCTCCACCCTACTCCAAGCTATCTTGAAGCCTATCCCATAAAAATGTTTGAATACATGAATGCTGGACTTGCACTGCTTTCGAGTGACTTTCCGCTATATAGATCCTTGCTAGATAAAATTGATTGTAGCGAATTTGTAAATCCATTAGAACCAAATGAAATTTCAAATACCTTAACGACAATGCTCGAAGACGAGAAGCGACTCAAAGAAATGGGTGCTAGGGCAAAAAAAGCTGCCATTGAGCGTTATAATTGGAGCAAAGAAAAAGAAAAGCTTTATGCTTTTTACGATAAGCTATTGCATGGATAATTTCTTAAAAATTTATCATCGATCTTTTGTGCTGTTCTCGGTATTATGGCTCATATTTCCCAAGTTTTCCTCCCTACTCATTATTTGGCTTTGTCTATTGACGATATATGGAGCAATAAAAAAACAGTTGGTATTCAATCCGAATATTGCCCTATTGGCTATGATGGCCTTGTTCGGGGCATACCTGCTTTCTCTTTTTGTTCATGGTGCACCTTTATCTAGCTTAAAATTTTTAGAAAATAAATTATCGTTACTTATTCTTCCATTGATTATTTCCTTTTATCCGGCAAAGCAAAAAGAACTTATCCATCTTTTTAGAGCCCACCTTGTAGGCTGCCTTGTACTTATTTCAATCGCATTTTATCATTCATATGAATGCAGTATTGCATTTGGAGAAAGCCTAAGATGTTTTAGCACCACCAGTTTTTCCAAGATTCATCACCCAAGCTATTTTTCTGCCTTTTTAATATTTGCATCGGTACTATTGATTCTTGACAAAAGCAATAAAATCGTTCCAAATAGGCCATTCAGAATCATACTATTTTTAGCCACATTATTGGTTCAGTGGAACCTAGGAAGCTTGGCTGGATTTCTTATCATTATATTACTGGTACTTCTTTTACCCTTCCTTATTTCAGTATTTGACGGCGGACTAAAAAAGTTAATGCTTAGCTATAGTATATTATCGATTATTGGTATTGGCTTTGTTTTTTCATCAAAAGAAATCAAAGCCGATTTTTCAAATGCGCTATCCTTTGTCAAAAAGTACTATGAAAATCCAGAAGAATTTATTCGGAATAGAACTTATCCCTTAGAAGGAAATGAAACGAGGCTGATTTTATGGGATGTCTCCACTAAAATATGTTTAAAACACCCTCTTGGCGTTGGATTGGGCAATCTTGATTTTCACATGCAGGAGGAGCTAGAAGCCATTGGACATGGTCAACTTGCTGCAAAACAAAATAACCCACACAATCAATTTATTCAAGTCACGGCAGAATTAGGATTGATAGGATTGGCTCTTTTTGTATTCATCATTATTTACCTATTGGGTATTGCCATAAAACAAAAGAGATTGATTCTTTTTTCTTTGGTCCTATCTTTTATTGTTTTTTGTCTCTTTGAATCCATGATTCAAAGGCAAAGTGGAATCATTTTCTTTTGCTTTTGGTTGGCCGTTTTGAGCAGGTTTGATGAAAAAAATAGATTTGTACTATGAAAATACTGATCCTTACACAATATTATCCTCCTGAAATCGGTGCTCCTCAAAACCGTCTGCATGAGCTTGCTATTCGTTTAAAAAATAAAGGGGTTCAGATAGAAGTACTTACAGCTTTGCCTAATTATCCAAAAATGGAAGTTTTCAAAGCTTACAGGAATAAACAAAGGAGAGAAGAAACGATTGAAGGAATCACAGTACACCGATCTTGGATTTACGTTTCCGCATCAAAAGGGATCTTTGCGCGGCTTCTAAATTATTTCAGTTTTGTCTGGTCAAGCTATTGGCGTGGGCGCAGATTACAGCCCTTTGATTACTTAATGGTTGAAAGCCCGCCTTTGTTTCTTGGTTATTCAGCAATTGCATTAAGTAAAAAACTAAATGCGAAGCTCATTTTTAATGTTTCAGACCTTTGGCCTGAAAGTGCTGAAAAGCTCGGAATCGTAACCAATAAAAGCCTGCTAAATATGGCCTATAAGCTAGAAAAGAAATGCTACAAAGCATCTACACTTATTACAGGTCAAACACAGGGGATTGTCAATGACATCAAACAACGCTTTCCCGAAAAAAAAGTAAGCTGGCTACCAAATGGGGTGGATATCTCATTTTATGATCCTGAGAAAATTCCAGATAGTGACTTTAGAAAAGTTAATGGATTTAAAGATGAGGATGTTATTTTCTTTTATGGTGGTATTTTGGGCTATGCACAAGGGTTGGAAATTATTATTGAAGCTGCGAGGGGATTAGAAACTACAAACGCACAATTTGTAATTCAGGGTTCCGGACCAGAAAAAGAATACCTACTTGCATTAAATAAAAAATATGCCCTCAAAAACATTCACTTTTTTGAACCTGTTGCAAAAACAGAGATGCCAGGTATTCTAAAGTCAGTTGATATTGCCATCGTTCCACTGAAAAAGCTAGACCTTTTTAAAGGTGCAATACCCTCGAAAATATTTGAAGCACTGGCCATGAAAAAGCCGCTACTGCTTGGTGTAGATGGAGAGGCACGCAAACATTTTATCCAAAATGCGCAAGCAGGTCTATTCTATACCCCAGAAGATGCAGATAGCCTCAAAAAACAGGTGGTGTATTTCTTAGAAAATCCCAATGAGACAAAAAAAATGAGTGAACGTGCGAGAAATTATGTGGCTGATATTTTTGACCGCAATAAAATAGCGGAAGGCTTATACGATGAACTTCAAAATATGTAATTTCGAATCATGATTCCATTCTCACCCCCGCGTATAGATCAAAAAGTGCTTGATGAGGTAAATGCAGCCTTGTTAAGCGGCTGGATTACTACAGGTCCCAGAACCAAGCTCTTTGAGAAAAGAATTTCAGCATATTGTGGCTGTAAAACAACCGTTGCTGTCAATTCATGGACTATGGGGATGGAGGTTTTCCTCAGATGGTGGGGAATTGGACCAGGAGATGAGGTAATTATTCCTGTATATACATACTGTGCAAGTGCAAATGTTGTATTGCATACCGGTGCAAAGGCCGTGATGGTCGATATTAATGGAGACGACTTTAATATTGCACTCGACAAAATAGAAGCAGCAATTACACCAAAAACGAAGGTCATTATGCCTGTAGATATTTCAGGCTTTCCATGTGATTATGACGAAATCATGGATTGTGTAAAGAAACACAGTTCGATTTTTATGCCTGCTAACGACAAACAAAAAAAACTAGGACGCATCTTAATCGCTGCTGATTCTGCGCATAGTTTTGGCGCTGAATATAAAAACAAACGCTCAGGAAGCTTTACAGATATCAGCTGCTTTTCTTTTCATGCAGTTAAAAACCTAACTACTGCGGAGGGTGGTGCTGTGTGTTTTAACCTTCCAGACGCCTTTGACCACGAAGAAATTTATAAAGAATTTGTAACGATCACTTTACATGGACAATCTAAAGATGCTTTAGCAAAAACAAAAAAAGGTGGATGGAAATATGATGTACTAACTCCGGGATACAAATGTAACATGACTGATCTTCAGGCAGCCATAGGTCTCGTTGAATTAGATCGATATGCAGAGAATTTAGCTCGAAGAAAAGAAATATTTGATGCCTACGACACGACCTTTTCAAAGAAAAAATGGGCACTATTGCCCCCACACCAAACTTCGGACAAGACATCGAGCCATCACCTTTATCTGCTAAGAATCAAATATATTTCTGAAGCACAAAGAGATGAGATAATTCAAGAAATAGTGAACCAAGCCGTTTCTGTAAATGTCCATTTTCAACCTCTACCCCTACTCACGGCCTATAAAAATATTGGCTACAAGATTGATGATTTCCCAATTGCACACCACAAATACCAAACAGAAATAACCTTACCCGTATATTACAACCTCGATGATAGACAGGTTCAGCAAGTCATCACTGCTGTTATTTCTTCAGTAGAAAAGATTCTAAAGCGATAAGCGATGAAAAGAGCTTTTGATTTTTTATTCTCGCTCTTTATACTGACTTTATTTTTCCCTATTGGGCTAATCATATCTGTGCTTATTTTATTCGGTTCTCCAGGAGGAATATTCTATCGGCAAGAGCGCGTTGGTAAGAATGGCATACCTTTTAAGCTTTATAAATTTCGGTCTATGCGTGCGAATACAGAAGCGTCAGGGAAACTCACTGTAGGAATGAAAGACCCAAGAATCACGAGTGTAGGTGTATTTATTCGAAAATATAAGCTTGATGAATTTCCGCAGTTTATCAATGTGCTTAAAGGAGATATGAGCATTGTTGGACCACGACCAGAGGTTCACGAATTTGTTGCATTGTACTCCGATACACAAAAAAAAGTGCTTGAAGTCAAACCTGGAATAACCGACTACGCGTCTATTGAATACTTCAATGAGAATGAATTATTGGCGTCATCTGATAATCCAAAAAGGACTTATGTAGAGAAAATTATGCCCGATAAATTAGCACTCAATCAAAAATATCTTGCAAATCCTACGTTGGCTCACGACCTCAAAATCATTTTTATGACCATACGAAGGTTACTAAAAAACTGAACGAAATTTACTATCTTGAACCAAACCTATGCTTATGAAAAATAAATTATTTTGGATTGGAATTGTTTTGTTTATTGGTACAAGCTGTTCAAATTTGAAAAACATTAAGGTTTCTCAAATAGAGGCAATATGGTTTGAATATAGTCCCAATCAAAACTTGAATAATGGCGCTAAATTTGAAGGAGAGATTCTGCTACAAACATATGATGGAAAGCAGCATGAGATGTCAAAAAATAACAATCTATCCTTTAAATCACCTGATATAAGACGTTCGGGAAATTCTAAATTTTACACTGTGGTGAAAAAGTCAAATTCATTTGATGACGACAAGTGTCACTTGACTATAAAATATACCAACAGAGATGAGAAATATATTCAAAAAGATTCGGTCATCATGAATTTTAGAGGACCATTAAAAATTTTATATAACGGAGCTAATGGTGTAAGCGGAAAACATCAACGAAATCGGGGAACTCCTCTTTTGTGGAGAGATGGAAAAGATGGAGAGCACGGACCAAATGGAACCAATGGAGGGTCATCAAAAAATTACACCGTACACATGTGGCAGGAAGAAAATATGATTTATGTCTATTCACGAGAGAACAATTCAAATACAGGACCTTTCTATTATAAGATGCAAGAAGGTAATACTATTTATTTTGATTTATCCGGCGGTAATGGTGGTAATGGTGGAAACGGCGGAGATGGAGGAGATGGTAAAGACGGAGACATAAAAAACAACAAAATGAGACGTGTGGGAGACGCTGGCAACGGCGGAAATGGCGGTAACGGCGGTAACGGTGGAAATGCAGGTAACCTAAACCTCTACATACACGAAAACTGTACAGAAATTGAAAGTTTGTTGACAACCAAAACAAAAGGCGGCAGATATGGAAGTCGTGGTATGGGTGGAAAAAGAGGAACGCCTGGTACACCCTTATCAGGACAGCAAGCGGGTCGACAAGGCTTTCCAGGAACAAATGGTGTTGAAGGATTTAGGGGTATGGAAGGAAGTGTTCAAAAGTACATTCAAAGCTTTGATTACGCTGTATACAAGGATTAAATTCGCTATAAGAATGAAAATAAAACCTATAGTACAGCTTCAAGCATTTCACAAATTTGCTTATTTGCTTGTTGTACAGCAGCCGTTGCATCTGCAACGATAAAACCATGACCAAGTGATGAGTATTCTTTATGTTGCGTATTAACTCCTGCTTTCTTTAGTAAATCGGCATAAGCTTGAGCCTCATCTCTTAGCGGATCGAAACCAGCCGTAACTATGACTGCAGATGGAAGGCCCGAATGATCTTTGGCAAACAATGGTGATGCATAAGGGTTCTTCATGTCTTCAGGATTCGGGACATAATTACTATGGAACCACTTCAGGTGTTTACGGGTAATGACTTGACCCTCGGCAAACTCTTCAACTGAGGGGAAGGAACCTGCAAGATCGGTGGATGGATAAATCAATAACTGTCCTTTAGGCATTTTCTGACCCAAATCGCGCCTCTTTAAACAAAGCGCTGCAGACAGATTTCCACCTGCGCTATCACCCCCAACTGATATACGATTAGCATCTATACCTAATTCCTCTGCATTATCAAGCACCCATGAAAAAGCAGCACAGCAATCTTCTAATGGAACTGGAAATGGATGCTCAGGGGCCAAACGATATCCAACTGAATAAATCTTAATATTTAGTTTCTTGGATACAAACTCACAAAATGATTGATAGGTCTCAATCTCAAAGGCAGTAAAACCCCCACCATGCAAATAAACCAGCGCCGGTACATTTGTACCAAGACCAGAAGGAGTATACTCCCGAATACGAATGGAATCACCCTCAACATGAACTTTGATATCCCTATGGCTAACTCCCTTCAGTGGGGGATTCTCAAAAGGAGCTAACTGAGACTTCCACCAATCACGTAGCTGAGGTACAGTCTTTGATTCATCAATTTCAAGGATTCGTTTCTTGAGCAGGGTAGTTAACAGCAATTGATTCGCTGGATCCATTGCACGACCACCTTTTGCCTTCATTTGTGGTAATCCGGATAATCGAATTAAAAAACTATCGGGTAGAGAAAATAAAAGTTTAGCGAACGTATTTTGTAATTTAGACATGATTCTTTTTTTAGAATATAAATATAATGATGTTTATAGAAGTCTAGTTTCAGTATAGGTCTATTCAATCAAGCTGTCAGACTATAAGAGTAAAGAAGTAATTAACCCATTTCAAACTCCTTCTCAACCTCCTTGAATGTTTTTACACTTTTTAGCGTTTTGCTTTGCGATTCGATTAAGTAAAAGTCAAAAGGAAACTTAAAAGCCAAATCCAAATCATGCGTCGATATAATGATTCCTTTATTGTGCTCGTTGGCCATTTTTCCTAGTAGCTCATATACCTTCCGTTTATTAGCATAATCAAGGTGAGAAGTCGGCTCATCCAAAAGAATATAATCAGTCTGCTGCACATATGCTTTAGCAATGGCACACAAATGAAGCTCACCCGAGCTCAGCTCGTTAGTAAATTTATCGGCTAAATGAGCAATACCAAAAAGGTCTTTCGCTTTTTGAATGAGTGCATAATCTTCTAAACGATGACCACCTAAGAGGGTTTTGTAATGATAACGTCCAAGCAGTAAAAAAGCATCCACCGTCAAAAAAGGAACACCTTTAACATTTGACCTTACGTAAGCTATTTTCTTGGCTAAATGTTTGTATGAATACTCCGATAAACGCTTTTCATCAAATGTAAGCGATCCTTCAATTGGAGAAATGAGTCCCGACAACGTATTCAAAAGTGCTGATTTTCCAATTCCGTTTTTACCCATGAGGATGTGCACCTTTCCCTGCTCAAAATCCATTTCGGGGATAGCAAACAGTGAAGCATCAAAACCTATTTCCGTGTTTTTTATCTCTATCATCTGATTTTACGAATTAAGATATAAATAACGAAAGGCGCTCCTATGAGTGAGGTCAGAGCATTAATGGGGATTAATATCCACGCACTCAAAAGCTGAATGAGTATATCACAGCTCAATAGAAACAAAGCTCCGAACAACAGATTTGCAAATAGCAGTAGTTTGTGGTCCTGTGTTTTGAAAAGTATTCTCGTTAGGTTTGGAATTGCCAAACCAATAAAAGCGATGGGTCCACAAAACGCTGTAATCAAACCCGTAAATAAGGCGGTTATAAAAACAATCATAAGCCGTAATCTCTTTACATTGTATCCCATTAATCGACATTCTTCCTCACCCAAAACGAGTAGATTCAGTGGATTCACAATAAATAATGAAGCCACACCACCTAGTATGAAAACAAGAAATATCATAGGAAGTTGCTCTATGGTAACCCCATTTAATGAACCCATTGACCAAAGGGCAAAAGCTTTCAATGATTCTGCCTCAGAGCTTAGCTCTAGAATCGTAATAATAGCAGAGACAAAGCTTCCAAGCATTACACCAAAAAGAAGTAAGCCTATTTGACTTCTCAAAAAAGAAGCCGTGAATAAAATAAATAGTCCAAAAATAAAAGCACCTATGAGTGCAGAACCAATCAAACCAAGTTCCGAGCTTAAAAAACCTGCACCAGATAATATCCCAATGGCTACCATGAGGCTCGCGCCTGAATTTATTCCAAGGACATACGGACCAGCCAATGGATTTTGAAATAAGGTTTGCATGAGCATACCCGCAATCGACAAAGCGGCACCTGCGATTAAGGCAATACAAACTCTAGGTAGTCGAATTTCTCTAATAATCAGCTCCGAAATATTGCCGTCTGAATAGCTAAAAATGGCATTATAAACATCCATACCATCTGTTGGAATATCTCCAATCAGTAAACCAAGTATTCCAAGTATAACGATACCGAAGCTTACTATTGGTAAAAGAATTTTATTAGAACCTTGTAAATTCATTCAACTCTTTTGTAAAAAAACAACTTGTTAGGATTCATTTTATCTCTTTTCTTGAGTTCTGAATAATCAGCCAAAACAAGATCAGGTCGACAAGCAGAAATCTCCCAATATTTATTTGAATTATGGGTATAACAAAATAAGGAACTTTGTTGTAATATGGGTAACAAGCGTGATTTAGGATGCGCCTGAAGAATCTCTTGCTTAGATTTAAAACCAGGATTCAACCAAAGATCTAAACCTTTGGATAAACCTACTATTTTTTCAAAAGAATAGGATAAGCTTCCTGTGCCATGTTCACCTGAAAAAACATAATTTAAGCCAGCGTCTCTCAGCAACTGTGCGTGATAGCTTTCGCCTGCTGGGGCGTACCAAAAATCACCTGTGATGTTACCGGATAAAGTTCGTAAAGATCGAGAAGTATCGGCATTAGACTTAATGCCCTCATAATGCTCACAGATTTCTTTAAATTTTAATTTTGCCTCGACAGCATGTCCTGTTAAGTAGCCAAAAAAAAGTATCCATTCAGCCCTACCCAAGGGATGTATCTCACGCCAATCAAAATTAGGAATGCACTTTACGCCTACCTTATTCAGCACTTTTTCTTTGGTAAAGGAGCTTGAAAAGGCACTATATACGATTATTTCTGCTTTCGAATTAACAACCTTTTCTACATCAATGCCTTGCTCTTCGCCTAAGGCTGCAGGTCTTGAGCTTTTCAGTTTCGGATCATATACATACTTTAGACTGGATACAGCAACAATGCGTTCGCGTAAATCTAGCTCCGCCAACATACCAATATGAGTACTAGACAAGCATGCCAATCGTTGAATGGGCGCTTCAAAATCATATGTACCACTTCTAACATTTGAGTTAAAATTCGGCAAACGAATGCTATATATTTTAGCGGTATCGTCAGGGTTTTGGATTTGAATAAGAACGGCTTCTTGCGATTCTGATATTTTCAACCATTTACTGTATTGACAAACATTTATGGAAGAATTATACTTGTTTGTATCTGGTGAATTTGTGCAGGATACTGCCAAAAGAAAAACCACCAGATAAAGCGCTTTCATTTAGTACTGTTCTGATTCATTTGGAAAATCACCACTTTGCACGTCTTTAATGTATGCCTTGAAAGCAGTGCTCATTTGTTCATGAAGATTGTTGTATTTTCGAAGAAATCTAGGACTAAATTCATTGTTGATTCCAAGCATATCGTGAACAACTAAAACCTGCCCATCAACATCTCCTCCTGCACCAATACCGATGATGGGAATAGAGACTGTTTCAGCCACTTTTTTAGCTAAAGCTGCAGGGATTTTTTCTAATACAATTGCAAAACATCCTGCCTCCTCTAAAGCCAAAGCATCTTGGATGAGATTCGCAGCCTCCTCCTCTTCTTTAGCGCGAACAACATAAGTTCCGAATTTGTATATAGACTGAGGTGTTAAACCTAGATGGCCCATTACCGGAATTCCTGCAGTTAAAATCCTTTGTATCGAATCCAGAATTTCTTTTCCGCCTTCCATTTTAACAGCATGACCACCAGACTCTTTCATGATCTTAATAGCACTTGAAAGGGCTTCTAAAGAATTTCCTTGGTAAGAACCAAAGGGCATATCAACCACAACAAGTGACCTATTCACAGCCCTAACTACTGAGGATGCATGATAAATCATTTGATCTAAGGTGATCGGAAGCGTAGTTTCATGACCTGCCATGACATTTGAGGCTGAATCTCCAACCAAAATTATATCCATCCCAGATTCATCTATGATTTTCGCCATAGAGAAATCGTAACCCGTGAGCATTGAAATTTTTTCACCCGAGTTCTTCATCTCCTGAAGCGTATGCGTGGTTACTTTCTTTACATTTTTATGTACTGACATAACGTAAAATTAGGAATTTGAGAGGTACTGTTCAAGGTTTTGTGTGATTCGCTTGGGAATATCCTTATTTTCAGCTCTTTGAAAGGCATTTCCTGTTATTTTTTCGTACAACTCAATGTACCTATCAGAGACAACCTTTACAAAATCATCAGGCATTACGGGCATCTCCTGTCCTTCTAGACCTTGAAATCCATTTTCAATGAGCCACTGCCGAACAAATTCCTTTGAAAGCTGCTTCTGAGGCACATTATCTATCTGTCTTTGGGCATATCCATCTGCATAAAAATAACGGGAGGAATCTGGTGTGTGAATTTCATCAATTAAAATAATTTCACCATTTAGGAGACCAAATTCATATTTCGTGTCTACCAAAATAAGTCCTTGTTTGGCGGCCATTTGAGTACCTCGCTCAAAAAGCTGACGCGTATACATTTCAAGCTTTTCATATATCTCATGAGGTACAATATTTTGTTCAAGAATCGCTTCACGAGAAATATCCTCATCGTGCCCCTCATCCGCTTTTGTAGCTGGTGTTATAATCGGTTCAGGAAACTTATCGTTTTCTTTCATTCCTTCGGGCATAGGAACACCACAAAGAATTCTCTTTCCCAATTTATACTCCCGAGCAGCATGTCCTGCAAGGTATCCACGAATCACCATTTCAACACGAATGGGTTCGCAAGCCTTTCCCACAGCAACATTTTCATCAGGAGTTGCAACAAGCCAATTCGGAACAATATCCTCAGTAGCGTTCAAAAACATCGTAGCCACCTGATTAAGCACCTGTCCTTTAAAAGGAATCCCTTTTGGCAAAATGTGGTCAAAAGCAGAAATACGATCTGAAGCCACCATGACCAAAACATCATTTTCTAGGTGGTATACGTCCCTTACCTTTCCATTGTAGACCGATTTTTGGCCACTAAAATTAAAGCTTGAATTTGTTAGTGCTTCCATTTATGATTCTTTATTTTTTGCATCATAGTTTTCATATGCTTCGATGATCTTCGTGACTAGCTTATTTCGAACTACATCACTTTGACCAAGTCGAATAATACCGATTTCCTTGACCTCTTTTAATGTATCTAAGGCAAAGGAGAGTCCTGATTTTTGTCGCGAAGGTAAATCAATTTGAGACATATCCCCCGTGATAATAAACTTTGCTGTTGTACCCATCCTAGTCAAAAACATTTTCATTTGCATCATGGTTGTATTCTGACCTTCGTCCAATATTACGAATGCTTTGTCTAGTGTACGGCCTCTCATAAAAGCTAAAGGCGCGATCTCGATCACCCCATGCTCCAGCATTTCTGCGAGCTTTTCAGCAGGAATCATCTCCCTTAAAGCATCGTATAAAGGCATCAAATAAGGGTCTAGCTTTTCTTTTAGATCCCCAGGAAGAAAACCAAGGTTCTCCCCTGCCTCTACTGCAGGTCTAGTCAAAACAATTCTTTTGACCTCCTTTGCTTTCAAGGCTTTAACTGCCAAAGCAACTGCAGTATATGTTTTTCCTGTTCCCGCTGGTCCCACAGCAAAAACCATATCGTGTTTTTCAATAGCATCGACCAACTTCTTTTGGTTGACGGTTCGTGCTCTGATTTTATTCCCCCCATTTCCGTGAAGAATCACGTCTGAAGATTGTCGCCCTCCGATCAGTGATGCGCCATCATCCAACATCAAATTATCAATATTATTTTCTGATAAGGAATTGTACTTTTCAAGATGCTTGAGAAGTATGGCTATTTTATGCTCAAATTGATCAATTAAATCATCCTCACCAGATAAGGTAAGTGTATTACCTC
Organism: uncultured Flavobacteriales bacterium; assembly: GCA_913046365.1. Lineage (GTDB taxonomy): Bacteria > Bacteroidota > Bacteroidia > Flavobacteriales_D > Crocinitomicaceae > UBA952. The sequence goes on along the minus strand of CAJWRM010000003.1, from coordinate 81,400 downwards.
TCGACGCAATTTTAAGCTGTGGAAAATACTTCTTGAGATACTTAAGGTTTGTATTATTCACACCAAAAAACTCCACGGGGTTTGTCGATTTAACAAGTATTTTTCTTGAGCCTTCCATTAACTTATTTTAGTTGCTTTTAGCCGGTTTTTTTTTATATTCCATTACTTTTGGTAAAATTATCATTTTAATTAGAATAATGAATCTAGAATCTTGATGCAAATCCTCACGCTAACCTCGGATACAGGTCTACAAGACTATTATATAGCTTCTCTGAAAGGAGCCATACTAAAAGCTATGGAAGGAGTGCAAATTGTAGATGTATCTCATTCTATCAAACCATTTGATGTTGCAAGTGCTGCTTTTCAGATGCAATGCTGCTACAAAAACTTCCCTGACGGGACGATTCATTTAATTGGTGTAGATAGTGAGCCTATGATTCAGCCACCAGAATATTCAGATGTAACAACCTTCGTTTCTAGCCATCCGACGGTTATGAAATTTCACAACCAATACTTTATTTCTAATGATAATGGATTTTTTGGCGCCTTCCTTGACGATAAGGAGCCACAAGAATTATGGCGTTACACTGTCGACAAGAGCAACACTTTAGAATTGAAATATCCAATGAAAAATTGCTTTTTGCCTTTGGCTAAGAAAATTATGGATGAGGAGCCATTGAGTCAATTCACTGAGGCAGTAAATAAATATAAGAAAGCCCTTATTCCTAAGGCAGTGATTGAGGAATTTGTCGTGAGAGGGATTGTGATTCATGTTGATTCTTTTGGGAATTTGATTACGAATATTTCCAAAGCAGATTTTGATCGTCTACCCCAGGATGCTCCCTATGAAATAAAATTTGCAAACGAAAAATATTACATCGACCACATTAGCGACACGTACAATTCTGTACAGCAAGGAGAACGTGTAGCTATTTTCAATGAAAATAATCTTCTAGAAATTGCAATCAACCGTGGTGCGCGACAAAGCACAGGTGGAGCAGATATCCTTTTTGGTATGAAACAAGGCGATCGCTTGCGCATTGAGTCCTCACCCGCCGGTTCACGTAAAACCTTATTGTTCTGATGCTAGTACGCATTGTTAAGCTTTCCTTTAAAGAAGAAGAATTGACTGAGTTTTATCGCGAATTTGAAACCCATAAAAACAACATAGCCTCATTTCCGGGTTGTCAAGGCATGAAACTTTTGAAAGGAATCGATGATCCAACTGTAATAATGACCTACAGCCATTGGGATGATATGGAGGCGTTGAATAGGTATAGAGAATCAGATTTGTTTGCAGGTTTATGGACCAAAATAAAACCGATGTTCGGAAATAAACCTGAGGCATGGAGTCACGAAATTCATTTTAATGGATTTAAATGAAGTAAAACCTAAAGAATTCACAAATCATCTTTGAAAAGTTATTCAGTAGGGTGCCCTTAAAATTGTTAATTTTAACAAATTCAAATTAGAATATGCGCGCGTTATATTTCAGAGAATTGAGTAGCTTTTTAAGTTCGACCATCGGATATGTATTTGTACTCATTTACCTAATTGCTTCTGGACTGTTTCATTGGATATTGGCCTATAATACAAACTTATTAGAAGGATCTGAAGCCGACCTTATTCCTTTCTTTAATTTATCGCCTGTTATTTTTTTAGTCCTAATTCCAGCCATTACCATGAAGTCTTTTGCTGAAGAAAGAAGAACAGGAACAATAGAACTTCTTTTTACCCGGCCCGTTTCTGACCTGGGCATTTTGATGGCGAAATACCTCGCAGGTGTGACCTTATTAATTATTGCGATTTTACCAACACTTTGCTATTACGTATCAGTACACTATTTGGGCAAACCCATAGGTATTATTGATGGCGGCGCTACGTTTACCTCATATATGGGCTTACTGCTGCTCGGCAGTGTATTCGTAGCCATTGGTATCTTCGCATCTGCATTGACAAGTAGTCAGATTATTGCTTTTATCGTCTCGATGTTCTTGTGTTGGTTTTTATTTGATGGTCTTCATTTGTTGGGAGATTTTGGACAATTTGGCGCCTTAGATTATTTCGTCAAATATCTAAGTCTGGCCTTTCATTATGATTCGATTAAAAAAGGTGTAATTGTTACAGAGGATTTATTGTTCTTTTTATCGGTCATTTTTACTTTTCTGTTTGCTGCACATGCTGCACTTAAAACCTTGAAAAGATGAAAAATAAAATCAAAGGTGCTTACTATCAATGGATGATCTTTAGTATCATATTGGTCGCGGTTGTACTCATAAATATTATAGGCCACTTTACCTCTTACCGAATTGACATGACCTCAGATAACAGGTATTCCTTGGCGAATGGAAGTGTTTCTTACCTGAGGGACATTCAGAAATTAGAGAATCGAATTAATATTAAAATATATTTGGAGGGAGAGCTTCCCTCTGAGCTCAGGTCATACCGAAATTCTCTCGAAGAAAAACTGAAAGATTTCAAGCGATATGCTGGAGACCGAATAGAATATACCTTTATAAACCCAAATGAAGGATCAGATGAAGACAAGCAGCTTCTATTTGAGCAAATATATAATAAAGGTTCAGGGGTGCTCCCAATGGAAATAACATTTTCAAAAAACGCGAAAGAAACCAAGCTAATGCTGTGGCCAGGTGCCGTTTTATCTTTTACTTTAAATGGAATTCCACAAGAAACAGTCGTGCAGCTTTTACCAGGAACTTCAGTGGACCGTCCCTTTTCGATGTATCAAATGCCGGAGGTCGTTGAGAAAGGGCTAAATGATTTAGAATATAACCTCATATCGGCGTTACGACGGCTGTCTACTTTAAAAAAGAAAAAAATTGGATTTCTGCAGGGACACGGTGAGCTCAACCAATACGAAACGAAAATTGCGAGACTACTCATTGCACCCTATTATAATATTCAAGAAGTTGAGCTTCAAAATAACATACATGCACTCGACGAATTTGATGGTTTAATTATTGCTGATCCGAAAAGAAACTTTTCGGACAAGGACCTTTATTTGATTGATCAATTCGTTATGCGCGGAGGAGACCTCATGTGCTTCATGAATACCTTAGAGATAAATAAAGACACATTATTTAGGCAAGGCTTTACACATTCAGAAAGAAAAAAAATCCGACTAAATGACCTGCTTTTTGATTACGGGTTTAAAATAAAAGACAACCTGATCATGGATGTGAATTCTATTCCCAAATTTGATAGAAGATTCAAGGAAAGTCGAGTAAATTGGTATTATCAGCTACTATCGACAAACACAAAGCACCCAACAGTTAAAAACATTGAACCAATCGCGCTTGAATTTGCCAATCAAATTGAACCTATCAAGGATAATGTCACACCTGTCTTAACAAGTTCAAAGAATTCTAATTATACAGGTCTTGCGCCAATCGTAGAACTCAATATGGCATCTAATTTCGATGCTACTAATCCGGTACTGTCATCGGACGATAAAATAACAAACGACTTATGCTTCGCCGCAACATCAAAAGGAAATTATAGCTCCTATTTTAACAACCGAATCGTGGCGGACTTCATTAATAATCCTGACGCCAAGTTTTTAAAAGAAAGTAAAGCACCTGCAAATATTTTTGTAGTTAGCAATGGTACGTTCCTAGCAAACACTTACCGGATGAGCCAAACAAGACAGGGTCCAAAAGCTGATTTTAAGGGTTTTAATGAGCTAAAAATGAACGCGGATGATGTAGCTTTAAATACTAAACGAGCAATTGGAAACCAAGACTTTTTTTTAAATATTGTTGACTTTGTAATGGGAGAAAACTACATGCTAGATATTAGAAGTAGGCAAATCGATGTACGAGAGATTGATAAAGCAAAAATTCAAGTTTTCGCCAATTTCTATAAAACCGTTAATTTACTCATCCCTATTTCAATCATTTTATTACTTGGTTTTTCCTTGAATTTCTATAGAATAAAACGTTACAAAAAACATTAACCTCTACTATGAACGCTAAAAAAGCACTCACCCTTCTCTTCGGATTAATTTGTGTTTCTGGATTGGCATTTTATACTTATACCATAATGAGTACTGAAACCAATTCAAGTACAGAATTGATAGATTTTGCAATCAAGGATACCTCTAAGGTGACCAAAATCATTATTACAGATCCATTTCAAAAATCTTTTCAGATTGATAAAGTAGAGGGAGTATGGAGAGATAAAAATGGCGGCTGTATTACCCAGGCATATGCGCACAATATTTTAAACGTTGCAAAAAATATCGAATTTAAGGGCTACCTCTCTAAAAACTCACACGAAAACTTTACCGTCAAGATGTCTGCATCGCATACTAAGGTTGAATATTATGTGAGCAACAAATGGCATAAAACCTGGTATATCGGACCTTCTGCACCTGACCACTACGGACAAATTATGCTACTAGATTCCAAGGAAGATGGAAAGAGTTCGGAGCCAGTAATGATGAAGGTGAAAGGCGTAAATGGTATAATTGAACCCAATTTCTTTGCTGATAACAGAAAATGGATCTGTACAAATATATTTAATGTTCCATTGGAATCGATATCATCTGTGGTCGTAAAAAACCACTATGATAGCACAAGAAGTTTTGAGGTAAAGTATCTCAATAAAGGTTTTGAGGTAAGCACTAATGGGATTCCATTAGCATCAGTAGATACTGCAAATGTCTACAGGTATCTTCATAATTACAAGAAAATTCACTTTGATATCGCAAACTACATGCTAAGTGACTCCGAGTGTGACTCACTGAAGGCAACGCAACCTTTTGCAGAAATTATTCTTGAGGAGAAATCCGGAGAATCAACTCATTTACGCTTATTTCGAATAAAAGCTGATGAACCTCAAAGAAATGAATTTGGTGAATTGGTAAATATGGATATGAATAAATTTTGGTGCGCACTACCTAGTGGAGAAATAGTAAAGTGCCAATATCATGTATTCAACCCTTTATTGTTCGGTCACATTTATTTTAGGGCACTAGAATCATAAAAACATCATCTACGTATAAACACGTAGTGTACTCGTGATTTACACGTAGATTCTTTTCCGAAATTTCCCATACATATAGTAAACTTTCTGAAAAAAAAATACCGGAAATTTAAAAGTTTGAATTATCTTTAAACCGAGTTAATAGATTAGTAGTTTAGCTTAGTGGGAAGTATTTTAATCAATAAGCGATTAGAAAAAACATTATCTCTTCTTATTTCCACTAGTACTGTCTATCCAGGGGGCCTTCGGGCCCCCTTCTTTTTTATCGTGATTTATAAACAACAGAACAATAAGTAAAGTAAATTTGTAACTTTGGTATATGATCAGTAGGATGCTCCTTATCTCAATGTTTTTTATTGCCTTTTCTGCTCAGAGTCAGCTCATCAGTGCAACTCAAAAAACAAATCCTAAATTTTCTTTTGATACCAATACTTATGTTTATTTCAATGCAAACATTTTAAATTCATACAGAAGTTTAGTACCAAATGAATCACACCTAAATACTCCTTTAGGTCTTCGCGCCGATGAAAACTCTTTGGTTTGTACGAGCTTTACACTTGGCATTTCTATACCTGTACACAAATCTCTTAAAGTAAATACAGGACTTTCCTTTACCCAGAACGGAGAATCCTACATCTGGAATTCAGCCGATAATGACAGCAGCTTTATGTACTCATCAGTATACCGATACATTGCCTTGCCGATATCGCTGAGCACGTCTTATGGCAAAAAAATAAAAGTTCGACTTTCAGCTGGTCTAGTGCCAAGTATATTTAGTGGATACAAACAAAATCAAGAATGGACTGATGCAGATGGTTCTGAATACGATGAGGAGATTACCATACAAGATGATTTAAACTTTTTTAAGCTATCTGCTCAAGCGAGTATTGGTATCGAATACTTTTTTGGCAAAATGTCTGTGCGTGCAGCATACCTCTACATTCAACAGCTCAATAATTCATACAAAGAATTTGAGGATTATATTCACCGGGAAAACACCCAAGGTGGCCAACTAACACTTACTTATTTTCTTAAATGAATATTCACGACATCACTGATTTTTTAGAAAATCGATTCCCTTTATCTCTGCAAGAATCTTATGACAATTGTGGTCTAACTTATGGCCACAAAAATACATCTCTCAAAGGTGTATTAATTTCATTAGATGTTAGTGAAAAAATAGTTGAAGAGGCGATTAGTAAAAATTGTAATCTGATTATCTCACATCACCCTGTTATTTTTAAAGGACTCAAGAAAATTAATGGCACCAACATGTCGGAACGCGTAATTGAATTATGTATCAAGCATGAGATTGCTTTATATGCCATTCACACGAATCTTGACAACCATAAAGATGGAGTGAACAAGAGAATCGCTGATAAAATAGGCCTCATAAACACTCAAATTTTATTGCCTAAAAAAGGTACATTGGTAAAACTTAGTGTGTTTGCTCCTGAAGAAGTGACCCATAAATTAAGTAGAGCAATGTTTGAAGCTGGCGCTGGCTCAATTGGGAATTATACGGAATGTAGCTTTCAAAGCAAAGGTCAAGGGACTTACAAGCCAAATGAAAACGCAAAACCTTCAAAAGGAATTAACAATCAGAATTCAATCGAAGATGAAATGAAGCTTGAGTTTTTGGTTCCACTTGACCGTATTGGAGGTGTTTTACGGGCCATGAAAACCAACCATCCGTATGAGGAAGTTGCACACGATGTTGTTCCACTTCTTAATGAGCAGCAAGATATGGGTTCAGGAATGATAGGCACACTTGAAAAACCGATATCTACTGCAACATTTTTAAATACCATTAAGCAAACCTTCAAAGTAGGCGTAATTAAGCATACTAAGCTCATTCACAATGAGATCAAAACAGTTGCAGTATGTGGAGGAACAGGAAGCTTTTTAATAGAACAAGCAAAGCGTAAAAAAGCAGATATTTTTATTAGCTCTGATATTAAATACCATGAATTTTTTGATGCAAATGAGGAACTTATAATTTTAGATATTGGACATTATGAAAGTGAACAATTCACCATTAACCTTATCTATGAAAATCTTAAAGAAAAATTTAGTAACTTTGCCCTCCATTTAACTGAAGTAAATACGAATCCAGTAAAATATATTTAATATATGTCAGCAACCCCGACTAAAGCTAAAGCAGAAAGTAAAACGAAGACTAAGAAAACCACAAAGGTTTCTAAGGCTACAACGAAGAAAGATGGAACTGTAGCGGAAAAATTAGATGCTTTGTATAATTTACAAAAAATTGATTCTGAAATCGATAGAATTCGAATAATCCGAGGAGAACTACCATTGGAGGTCGAAGACTTAGAAAATGAAATCATCGGACTTGAAACAAGAACAGGTAAGTTTCAAGCCGAAATCGATGAACTTCAGCAAGATATTTCAAATAGAAAGCTATCTTCCAAAGATTCAGATACAGCAATCCTAAAATATAAGGAAAGACAAAATAACGTTCGAAATAATAGAGAATACGAATCTCTTTCAAAAGAAATTGAGTTTCAAGAGCTAGAAATTAAATTGAACGAAAAGCGTACGAAAGAAGCAATAGTTAAAATTGAACACAAGAATGAGATTTTAGCAGAAGCAACAGAGCGCCTAAATATGAAAAAGGCAGAGCTGGAAAATAAAAAAGCAGAGCTCGACAACATCATTAGCTCTACTCAAAAAGATGAAAACAAGTTAATCAAGGCCTCAAAAGACGCCAAGAAAAATATTGAAGACCGTCTTGTTGTTGCCTATGAAAGGCTGAGAGGAAACGCTAAAAATGGTTTAGCCGTAGTGCCACTTATTTACGGTGCAAAGTCGAAATCTGGACACAGAGACGCTTCTTGCGGTGGATGCTTTAATAAGATCCCACCTCAAAGAGAGCTCGATATCGTTACTAAAAAGAAAATAATTATTTGTGAGCACTGTGGACGAATCTTAATTCCAGCGGAAGAAGAGGCGGAAGCATAGTATTTCAAAATATTTTTAAAAGCGCCGAACTGGCGCTTTTTTTTTGCCCATTTAATTTAAGGCAAAACTAACATCCAAATCTTCAAGTTTTTTCAGCAGCTCATTACTTGGATTCACCATTATACTTCGTGAAGGTAGTACTACTTGAATTTTTTCTAGCGGATCATAGACTGTAAAACGAACGCGACAATTACCCTTTACTTCATTATCCATTAACACATTCTGAAGCTCTTGGATAAGTGTTTTATTCACTGTGGATGACGGGAGTTTTATCTCAATATTTTTTGCCTTCTTTTCTCGAAGACCTTGCAGTAATTCCATACCGTGAACTACAAATTCTAGCTCCTTTCTCCATCTGGTCTTTTCAATACGCCCTTTTATAATCACAAAGGTACCAGGCTCCATAAAATGCTTAAACCGTAAATAATTTTCTTGAAACAGATTCAAGCGAAAGCTCTCGTAATAATCCTCAATGATAAGGGTTCCAAAACCATCGCCTCTGCGCGTAATACGATGCTCGCTTGAGGTTACAACGGCAGCAATCATTAAATCTCTTCCTTCATGATCTTGTAGCTCAGAAAGTATTCTGATATCGCCTTTACAAAAGGATTCGATTTCAATTCGAAAATCATCCAAGGGATGCCCTGATAAAAAGACACCTACAACCTCTTTTTCCTTATTTAAACGATATACACTAGACCAAGGTTCAGAAAATGGGATTTTGGGCTCAGATGTAGAAACCTCATCAGACATATCAAAAATCACCATTTGCCGCTTTCCCAATTGGTCCTGATAATTTCTTCCGTAAGAAATGACTTGCTCAACAAATGGCCTAGAGGCTCCCTCTTGAACAAAATACTGACTTCTATGAATTTCGTTATTTAAGGAATCCAAACCTCCAGCATAAATAAGGCTTTCAAAAACTCTTTTATTGCATAACCTCAAATTGGCGCGCTTGGCAAAATCAAATACTGATGTGAACGGCTTTTCCTTTCGAACGGCAACAATCTCATCAATAGGACCGCTACCAAGACCCCTTACAGCACCTAAACCGAATCTTATCGCTCCTTTCTTATTGATGGTAAATGTATAATTAGATTCATTAATATCAGGACCAAAAACAGGAATACCCATACGCTTACTTTCTTCCATAAAAAAGGTCACTTGCTTGATATCATTCATGTTGTTACTAAGCACAGACGCCATATACTCAGCAGGATAATTGGCCTTTAAATATGCCGTTTGATAAGCCACCCATGCGTAACAAGTTGAGTGAGATTTGTTAAAAGCGTAGGAGGCAAAAGCTTCCCAATCCTTCCATATTTTCTCTAAAGTATCTTTACTATGTCCCTTATCAGTGGCTCTTTTTAAGAAAGTCGGCTTCATTTTATCAAGAACACGACGGTCTTTCTTCCCCATAGCCTTCCTAAGGGTATCTGCTTCACCTTTTGTAAAATCTGCTAGCTTTTGAGAAAGTAGCATCACCTGTTCCTGATATACCGTTATACCGTAGGTTTCTTTTAAATATTCTTCACAGTCAGCGAGGTCATATTCAATATCTTCATCACCATGTTTTCTTTTTACATAGGAAGGGATATATTCCATTGGACCAGGTCGGTATAGGGCATTCATGGCAATCAAGTCAGCAAACTCAGTAGGCTTAAGCTCTTTGAGATACTTCTGCATACCTGCCGACTCATATTGAAAAATACCAACCGTTTCTCCTCTCTGAAAAAGCTCATAAGTAGCTTTATCATCGATTGGAATCTCATCTGGATTTATTTTGATACCCTTGGTTTGTTCAATGTACTTAATGGTATGTTTAATCAATGTGAGCGTTTTGAGTCCAAGAAAATCCATCTTCAACAAACCAGCATCCTCAGCAACCGAGTTATCATATTGCGTACATACCAAATCTGAATCTTTGGCAGTTGCTACAGGAACAAAATTTGTCAAGTCATCAGGTGTAATAATTACACCACAAGCATGAATACCAGTATTTCTAACAGATCCTTCAATTTCCTTAGCTTTTTGTAATACCTCAGCCGACAAAGTATTTTGCTTATATAATTTCCGAAGGTCTCTTGCTTTAGATATCTCCTCCTGATTTCGAAGCTTGTCGATGAGGTCACTTTCTTCCATGTCAAAAAGCTTATTCAAGGAAATATCTGGGAGCATCTTCGCTAATCGATCAGCCTCGGATAAAGGAAGGTTCATTACCCTAGCAGTATCCCGCACTGCAGATTTTGCAGCCATAGTTCCATAGGTAATAATCTGAGCCACCTGATTAGCACCATATTTTTCAATGACATAATCAATTACTTTTCCCCGCCCCTCATCATCAAAGTCAATGTCAATATCTGGCATTGAGATACGGTCAGGATTTAAAAAACGCTCAAAAAGTAAGTCGTACTTAATAGGATCAATATTTGTGATACCGATGGCATATGCAACTACAGAGCCCGCAGCAGAGCCCCTTCCAGGACCAACACTCACACCCATATCACGAGCAGCATTACAAAAGTCCTGCACAATTAGGAAATATCCAGGATACCCCGTGTTTTCAATCGTTGATAGCTCAAAATCGATTCTTTGTTTAAGCGCATCATCAATTTCAGTATACCTTTTTTGGACCCCTTCATAAACGAGGTGCCGCAAAAATGCATTCTCCCCTCTTTTGCCTCCGTCTTTTTTATCCTCTGCTGAAATAAATTGACTGGGAATATCATATTCAGGCAACAAAACATCCCTTGCCAAAGGATAAGGGTCACATTTTTTAACGACCTCCTCTGTATTCAAAAGTGCCTGAGGCAGGTCCTGAAATAATTTTTTCATTTGATCAGAAGACTTAATATAATACTCGTCATTTTCTAGACCATAACGAAAACCACGACCGCGACCTTTAGGTGTCTCAACAAGCTGATTATCTTTTACACATAGGAGAACATCGTGGGCAACAGAATCTTCCTTTTCAACATAAAAAGAATTATTCGTGGCTATAAGCTTTACACCATGTTTGTTTGCAAGTCTTACCAAAGACGGATTTAATCTGGATTCTAAGTCAACGCCATGTCTTGTCAACTCAATATAAAAATCCTCTTTAAAGGTATTCCTCCACCAGGTTAATGCTTCCTCCGCTTGTTTCTCGCCAACGTTTAAAAGTAAATTCGATATTTCCCCTTGGATTCCCCCTGAGAGCACCATGAGGTTTTCCTTGTACTTTTGAACAATCTCTTTGTCAATTCTAGGGACATAATACATCCCCTCTGTGTAGGCGATAGAAGCCAACTTAATTAGGTTTTGATAACCATGTTTATTCTTGGCGAGGAAGACTACCTTGCTTCCATTATCCTTTTGAGTTTTATCATTTCGATCTCTACAAACATTGAATTCACAACCAATGATTGGCAAAATTTCTTTCTTATTGTATTCCCTTCCTTCTTCCTCTGCTTGCGCCTTTTCCGAACGAATTCGCTTATTGATTTTATTTGCAGCAGCCTCAAAATGAAAAGCGGCCATCATATTACCAGAGTCAGTCAAAGCAATAGCATGCATACCATGCTCAAAAGCTTTTTCAATAATTCCTGAGACCTTGGCTGTGGATTGAAGAATGGAATATTGAGAGTGGTTATGCAAATGTGTAAAGCTTAGGTCTTGAAGCTGCTGAAGATCAACCATACCCTCTTGATCAACATTGGAAGACCCAAGATGCTCGGTATCATTTCTTAGCTTTTCACTTTCAGCTTTTAGGTTAAGGTGTTTCAAGCCAACAGGCTGAATTACCTCTGGATTAGCTACTGAATAAGCAATAAAATAATCATCTGCTTTTTCTAATTCGGCAGCTGTGAATGTTTTCAAACGAATAAGCTCCAAGAAGCAACGCGTTGTTGCCTCAACATCAGCAGTGGCATTATGGGCTTCCGTGAATTGAGTATCGAATAAATGCTCATGCAATTCAGACAAGGTTGGCAATTTAAATCGACCACCTCTACCCCCTAGAAGTTTGCATATGTTCGCTGTTTTCTCAGTACAAGTGTCAAGGATTTTTTTGTCAACCCAATCTGTAGGCCTTTCCTCTCTATAGAACTCACAACCTAATACGTTGACATCAAAATTAACATTGTGCCCAACCAAAAACGAAGCTTTTGAAAGCGCGGCTTCAAACAAGGTCAAACCCTCGGAAAGTTCAACACCCTCCTTAGATGCAAGCTCGGTAGAAATACCATGTATCTTCTCTGCACCATAAGGTATATCAAATCCATCAGGCTTAATCAAGAAATCTTTGTGCTCCACCAAACGTCCATCATCGTCATGAAGCTGCCATGCAAGCTGAATAACGCGCGGCCAATTATCAACATCACTAATGGGTGCTTTAAAGCTCCGGGGGAGCCCAGTGGTTTCTGTATCAAAAATGATGTACATTGAAAATCTCTTTGAAAGATTAAAGATAAAGAAATCAATGTCCGACTTTCCGTGTGTTGAAAACTATTTTTTGTAATTTTTCCGAACACAATATCAACGCAGCATTTTTATGAAAAAATACATCTTGGCCATCGATTCAGGTACCACAAGCGCAAGGGCATTGATCTTCGATAAAAGTGGCAAAGAAATAGGCAAGGCTCAATATGAATTTGAGCAATTTTTCCCGAAGGAAGGTTGGGTAGAACATGATGCCATAGAGATTTGGAGCAAACAGAAATTGGCAATCCAAAAAGTACTTTCTTCAACCAGTATATCTTTAATGGATATTGCTTCAATCGGAATCACAAACCAAAGGGAAACTACAGTTGTTTGGGATAAAATAACGGGAGTACCAGTATACAATGCTATCGTTTGGCAAGACAGAAGAACAGCGAAATTTTGTAACGAATTAAAAATCCAAGGGGTAGAACCCATGATTTCCGAAAAAACTGGATTACTTCTAGACCCCTATTTTTCAGGTTCAAAAATCAGATGGATTTTAGAGAATGTTCCTGGGCTTAAGTCAAGAGCGAATGAGGGCGGATTATTGTTTGGAACAATAGATACGTGGCTCATATGGCAACTAACGAACAGAGAAAAGCACATTACCGATTCAAGTAATGCGAGTCGAACAATGCTTTTTGACATTCACAAAAACCAATGGGATGATGACTTAGTTAAGTTGCTAGGGATACCAAAAACGATGCTTCCTGAAATCGTCTCAAGTTCGGGGTTTTCTGCAGAAGCTAGACTTGAGGAATGGGAAATGGCCATACCTATTTGCGGTATTGCTGGAGATCAACAGGCTGCTCTATTCGGGCAGTTGTGCTTTGAAGCTGGCGATGTCAAAAATACCTATGGAACAGGCTGTTTTTGCATGATGAATACTGGAACAAAAGCAGTGGCCTCCAAAAATAAAATGCTTACAACGATTGCCTGGGAAATAAACGGCAAAATTGAATACGCATTAGAAGGAAGCGTATTTATTGGAGGTGCATTGATTCAGTGGTTAAGAGATGGATTAGAAATTATCAGTGAAACTGACGAAATAGAAAAACTAGCACGCTCAGTAGAAGATAATGGAGGTATAACATTCATTTCCTCGCTCGCGGGAATTGGAGCTCCATATTGGAACCCTGAAGCTAAGGGAGGTTTATTCGGCATTACCCGTGGGACGAAACAAGGACATATAGCGAGAGCGGCATTAGAAGCAATAGCAATAAGGTCAACAGAAATTATTAATGAAATGCAAAAAGACTCAGGTATTCAATTTTCTAAGTTGAAAGTCGATGGTGGCGCAAGTATGAATGCACTGCTTATGCAAATACAGGCCAATCTATTATCCACAATAGTTGTACGATCCAAAACAACAGAAATAACGGCCCTAGGTATTGCATTTTTAGCAGGCTTAGGATGTGGATTTTGGGAGAATAAAGAATCGCTGAAGTCACTTTGGGAAAAGGATAAAGAATTCATCCCAAAATCATCTGAACAAAATCGGAAAATGCTTGACCTCTGGAATAAGCGGATAGAAAAGATTCTGCAATAATATGATTTATACTTAATTTTATCCTAAAATATTAATTGTGACACCATTTATAGCTGAGGTATTAGGAACTTGTATACTTATTGTGTTTGGAGCTGGAGTCGTATCTAATGTTTCGTTAAAGAGCACGGAAGGAAGAAAAGACCCAAAGTGGATTTTAATAACTATGGCTTGGGGATTTGCTGTTTTCATTGCTGCATTTATTACTGCAGATATTAGTGGCGCGCACCTAAACCCTGCCGTAACAATCGGATTGGCTGTGGCGAATAAATTTGACTGGGCGATGGTCCCAATGTATATGGCTGCACAACTAATGGGAGCGATGATTGGGAGCTTCTTAAATTATCAGCTTTACTATGACCAATTTAAGCTCGAAAAAGATGAGCTGACCTTTCGCGGCTGTTTTTGCACTGCACCACAAATTAAGAATAGGCCTAGAAATCTATTTAGTGAGGCATACGGAACTTTTTTTCTTGTATTTGTTATTTTCTATATAGCGAAGCCGGAACTTCAAATTGAAGGCATAGAAAAACTACAATATGGGATTGGTTCACTAGATGCATTACCGGTTGGGATCTTAGTTTGGGCAATTGGAATGTCCTTGGGAGGAACAACAGGATATGCCATCAACCCGGCCCGAGATCTGGGTCCACGAATTGTCTACACGCTTATTAGACGATCAAAAGCACAATCAAATTGGAGCTATGCTTGGATCCCTGTCATCGGCCCTATCATTGGAGCGATTGCTGCCGGATTATTATTTAATCTCCTGTGCTAGTATTTTGATTCACTAAAACCCTTTAAAGGATATTAGAAACCTATATTTTTTTCAAATTCTATTATATTTCGAGTACCGAGATGACTAAATGCAGTGGCTTCCGAAATCTCAATAGATGAATGCAGGTAATTACAATCTAAACATACAGATACGAAAGCAACTACTGTGTCAGCTTTATATAATACAACCCCAAAATGAGGGTCAAAACAGGCAGCGACAGATGCATGTTTATCATAGGTTTCTTTACTGCAAAATATATCTGTAATCCTTTTAACTTGAGTTGAAGTAAGCTCAGCTGATTTATAAATCCTGTTGGCTAGTCTTCCCTTTGTATCTATTATATCATCCCCTCCTTCTCCATTATAATCATAAGCCAAAGCAATATCATAATCAAGACTATCGAAGACATTGACTACAGTGTCCTTTTTATTTAACTTTTGATTGGTCGTTTTACATGACGAAGAACAAATAACAGTAATACAAAATATTAGCGTATTTAAAGTGAAATAAGATTTCATCAGAGCAACTTAAAGGTCAATATCTTCAGTGTCCTCATCAAACAAAACCTTGTTTTTTGTGCTTTTATCGTCTCCTGAGTAATGCCAGTTCCAGGTAATTCCTACACGCAATGGGTGGACCGCTTGAGTATATGCAGCTGTCTTAAACATGGTTGTCAAACTGTAAGTTCCAAACAAACCAAAAGCCCCGTAGCCAATTCTAAACGAAGCATCTAGAAAAATTGGATTCATGTTATATTTTGCGCGTCGAACATTGGTGAATTTATCCCCGTTATCGTACTTTCCTTTTAAGGTAGTGCTTGACGCAAAGCGAACACCACCAACAACTCCTGTATTAAAATAAAAACTCTTTTTACCCTCTACCTTTGTAGCAAATTCAAGTAATAAGGGAACAGTAAAATAATGTGCTGAAAGGTAATTTCGTTTGATTTCAGAGATGTTTTCTTCTTCTAGATTAATAATTTGAGCCGAAACATCTTGGTCATCATAACTCAATCTGTAATTTTCGCGAAATTCAATGTTTGTATTTCTGTAACCAAATCCTGTGGTCAATCCTAAATATTGCTTAAAGATCGGTAGCTTGTACTCAAACATATTGAATGAAAAAGTCGTGGAATTTACAATATCATTTTCCCACCATGGATTATCGAGCCAAGTTTCACCTGGAAAATCAGTTCCAAACTCCGAGTTCATAAGGATTACGGATCCGAGATCCATGCCAGCCCAATGTGCCTCATATGACGGTTTATCATCTGTTTCTGAAGGAGAGTTTGAAAGGATATCATCTTGTGCTTGAATAGAAACACATAAAAAGATTAAAAGGACTGAGCCTAAAGAAGAAAGTAATTTCATTTTTGTTTGTTTTTGTCTGTTTTTATAAACTCGATCAAATATACATACTCTCTACATAACAAAGTTTAGTCCAAATAAAAAAGCAGTGCTTTGATCAAAGCACTGCTCCATTTTATCGCTTGAAATCCTACATCTGAATCAACAGTCTAAACATAAAGTTACGCCCGGCTTGGGGGTAATAGAAGTTCTCTACTGTTCTTTGTCCTCCTGCAATATAACCCCAAGTATATCCATTGTTTTGATACTTAGCATCTAAAACATTATTGCACTGAATACCTAAAGTCATCGACTTAAAAACAAGGTCTTCAATGGTGTAATTTAGACTCACGTTTGAATACGTAAAGGCATCAATTTTTCGATCCTGATTTGACGTATTGTCTAGGAATTGATCACCCACATATTTAGTCATCCAATTTAAGGCAAGGCCATCAAAAGGTCTGTAAGTGAATCCCGCATTTCCAATTACGTTCGGTGAAAAAGCCATGTCAGTATTCTCATGGTCAATTTGTGTCTGTTCGTAATTTGGATCGTCATAATTATCAACGTATTCTGTAAAAGAAGCAATCTTATTTTCACTGTACGTAAATCCTGCATGGACATCTAACTCATCGAATGGTCGGACAATTGCTGCCAGCTCAATCCCAAGCCTGTAGCTTTCGTCGACATTGATTCTTGTGTAAGCACCCACATCATTTATTTTACCTGTATTAATCAATTGGTTTTCGTAATTCATAAAATAAATATTGGTGCGCACTTGAAGCTTGGCAGCCTCAAAAGAGTGGCCTAGTTCCAAATCCGTTAAAGTTTCATGCTCTGGACGGCTTTGCGTAGAGCTTTCTCTGAAATCCTTACGAACAGGCTCTCTGTTTCCAATACCAGCGCTCAGAAATAACCTGTTGTTTGCATCAAAAGCAAAAGAACCTCCCACTTTAGGATTGATAAAATTATAAACCTCTTTTTGGTCTAAATCAATGAGGTTTCCAGAAACATCATCAAAACCACCAAAATTATAGTCAACATAGCGGTACTGAACATCTGCATATAGGCTCCAATTGTCTTTAACATAATCGGCCTTGAGGTATGAGCTAAATTCTGATTTCTGGGCATTGTTGTCATAATAGCGGTCATAGATCTCACTTTCGGATGCATATCTTGCCCAAACGAGCTCACCAAAATGATCACCTATGTAGGTATTACCAGCTCCACCGAGCTGAAGGCTTAAATTTGAATTTATGGTATGAGATAGCGAATATACACCACCTACAAAATCGTTATCTAACCAGCGGCGGCGAATTAAATCTGTACTTGTTACAGTATCTGCTCCAACAATTACATCACTGAGACCATACTCCGAAAGATTTTCACCAAACTTATATTGCTCGTAATACCCTCTACCTTTTGTATAATGACCGGCAACGTTGAGTGTCGTTTTCGGTGAAAATGTATGCGTAAAATGAAGCTGATAGTTGTCCTGCTGGTAGTTGTCAACCTCATCTTGATAAGTATAATAATTATAAGACCTTCCTGACGCCAATAAATTTGTGCGCTCTGCATCTGAAAGATAATTCCTGTCAGCATAGGCATTCATCTCATCGGCATCACCATTGATGACACTTTCAGGAGTTCCATACCATGATTGGTAAGTGCGTTCTTTACCACTAAACGCAACAGCCTTGATTAATGATTTTTTCCCAACATAGGAACCAGATAAATAAAAAGATTTGAGATTCGAACTTGCTCTATCAATAAATCCATCACTCAATACTCTTGATAAACGAATATCCATCGCGAATTTGCCGCCTATCAATCCTGTACCTGCACGCACTGAACTTTTCCAGGTATTGAAACTTCCAACAGCGTTATCTATCGTACCGTAAGCTTTCTCCGAAATATTGTCCGTCTTGATATTGACACTGGCACCAAAAGAGGCCGCGCCGTTTGTAGAAGTCCCTACACCGCGCTGAACCTGTATATTGTCAACTGAACCTACCAAATCTGGCATATTCACCCACCATACACCGTGGGATTCTGGATCGTTTACAGGGATTCCATTGATGGTCACATTGATCCGTTCTGCGTCAACTCCTCGAATACGCATTCCCGTATATCCGATTCCCGCACCTGCATCTGATGTAGTCACAACAGAAGGCATAGCATTCAATAAAATCGGCAGGTCTTGTCCAAAGTTTTTACCTTGTAAATCTTCCTCTTTATCAATTTGTGTAGCTGAAGAGGGAACAATTTGCGGTCTTGTCGCGTCTACCTGGACAGTTTCTAAATTCTGCACCTGCTTGTACAGCTGAACCTCTATATTACTTGTATTTCCTTCGATTGAGATTTCTTGCTCGGCATAACCCAAAGCGCTCACAATAATCTGCTTTGAAGCAGAAGCAATATTTTCAATTTTGAACTTCCCCTCTACATCACTGATGGTTCCTTTCTGCGATTGATCCACCCGGATTTTAGCATAAGGAATGGCAGATCCATCCTCAGATTTGACAACTCCAGAAAGTGTTTTTTGCGAAAAACCTAAAAGAATAAATAAAGAAAAAGAAAGTGTTAAAAAAACGCTTGTTTTCATTTTTAAAAAAATTAAACAAGAACAAGGGGCTAATTCTTATTGGTTATAAATAATTAACTAGCTCGGTCATCTTCCCTGCGCAGGCATTATCCTAATCAGGTTCAATGGGTATAATCTCAGCCTTTCGGCACCCCTTAGAGACGCCACAAAAGTAATTATTTTTTAAAACATGACTTGGAAAGCTTAATAAATTTTATTTTCATATCATGAAATGGGAAGAATCAGATGGAAAACTCGTGAGAAATGTAAAATGCCAAGAATTTAAAGAAGCACTGGCATTATTAAATAAAATAGCGGTGGTTGCAGAGGAAATAAACCACCATCCAGATCTGAAAATATACAGCTATAAATATCTGAGCATTGAGGTCTATACCCATGATACAAATTCAATTACGGAAAAAGATTATGAACTAGTAAAGGAAATTGACCTGATTTTGGACGGTAGATAACTGTATTATTTCTTTCCAATATTCCAGCGATAACCAAATTCAAAGTAAACCTAGCGCTCATAGATCATTTATACGACTATAAGCTGCAAAACCGCCGTGATAATTAAAAAGAAGGGAAATTCAAGTAAATTTGGACCTTTTCATTTGTCCTATTTTTGATAAAAAAAGGGTTGACCCCATATTGGAACCAACCCTTTTTTAAATTATAGTTTTATACTAAAGCCCCTGCATCATCGAGGTCTTTTTCTTGGTTACATTGAAACCAACGTTCAATCCTGCAATACCGCCTCCACCTCGAGATGAATAAAAAATATTTACTGGAATATTCAATGCACCTGCCCTGAAAGTACGTCCAAAAGCCATAACAAACATAAAGGCACCTCTGACATCGGCTCTATCGTCCAATGTTTCTTCCATCGTATTAAGTATATCCTGGTAATCTTGGTTATTCATGTGCTCACCGTATGAGATACCAGAAGTATTATCCCACTGATCAGCCCAATAATCCTGATATTCTCGTTGGGTTTGGTAATTACCATCCACGAATCTTCCCATAGATGTTTTCGTCAATGTAAAACCAGGACCGAAGGCAAATTCCCATGCAGAATCCCCAAATCTGAAACCATTTAAAATAGATAGGGTCGGTATAAATTTACCTTGTTCTAAGCCATTAACATTTAATATAAACTCAGCTAAAGCAGAGAAATTATCTGTTCCTACATATTGTGCTTCAAGCTGATAACCAATCATACTTATTGCGGGGAATATGTCGAGACCACCCTGGGACTTTGAGCGATTGGCGTATTCGTAGAAGGCACCAGTCATGACTCCAACTCCAACTCGAGGTCCTGAATTGCTTACTTTACCAACATTCGCTTTAGTAATAATATCGTTATCAAACTTAAGTTGATCACTAAGTTCTTTATTGACAGGTATATCTAACATTTCTGTGATAAGAACTTCCACCATTCGCTGGAGTTCTTTTTCTTGATTGGTAAATTCCTTTAAACCTGATTTATAGACTGAATTATTCGCTACATCAATCATTTTCAAGGTGATTACAATTTTATTACCCAGTAAATCAAAGCTACCTGTAATCATATAATTTACACCAAGCTTTTGGCCAAATTCAACAAGGCAAGACTTACTTAGGCAAGTTTTGTAGGATTCATTTGAATCATAGACATCTTGCATATCAAACTTATCGTATACTGAGTATTTATTGAGCTTTGATAATTCCAAGCGGATCATTTTAGCACACATTTCTGGCGTTGCGTATAGGCCTTCAACATTTGGATTAGCGACAGCAATAGACGAATTTCCTTGAGCAAAAGCACCAAACGAAAAGACAAACAGTGATATTATTAGTAAAGAATTTTTCATTATTTAGTTTTTAAAATTTCATCACAAAGAAAAATAATTTATCGATATAGTCAACAAGAAAAATATATTTTTAAAGGTATTTATATACGGCTATAACTGACATTAATTTACTGAAATACAGAAACTTAACATTTAAAAAAAGGATATTTATTTCTAAAAATAATTTGACCTTTATCTACAGGAATACCATATTTTATGTGAACTTTAGCTTTTAAACTAGATTTATACAATCCTATGGACTTAATAAAAGAAATCATCTTAACCTTATCTGATCCTGACAAGAAGGAATTTGAGCAATTCCTTACCAGAAAACGTCCAGGTTCTGTGAGAAAAGACGTGGACGTATTTAGAAAACTATTTTCCCTGTATAATGGAAATATACCGAGCAAAAACGACCTCATAGGAGATCAAAACTATCATGCAATTCGCAAAAGAATTACAAAATCACTTACAAACTTTGTGATTCTCAAAAAATCAATAAGCGAGCAAAAGGAGAATAAAAGAGATGGAATGATTTTAATGATTTCTTATTTTATTGAAAGAAAGAAGTTTCAAGCAGCCTGGGAATTACTGAATAAAGAAGAAAAAAATGCGGAAAAATCAAACAACGTTGATTTAAACCTAAAAATACAACGCCTTAAGCTTAAAATACTCCCCTATTTTAATCAGGAGCTTTTCCCCGGAATAAAAGCCAAAATTCTCGACCTACAAAACAAGCAGGCCAAGCTAGATCAATTTCAATTATATTTTATTGAGATTAAAAATGATTTGAAGCAAAAAATTGCTGAAGGGATTGTCGAATCTCCAACACAAATTATCAAAGGGGCACTCGCTCAGTACAAAAGCCTCAAAGCCGAATATAAAAACCCCAATATACACCTCAAGGTAATTGAAATGATCCGTGCTGAGTATATTGTAAATAGAAAATTCAAAGTTTTCGCTGAGGTAGCCCAACAATATTACAAGGAGTTTTCTGAAGAAGCTTTTGACGATAATTCGCAAATCAATACGCATGCGCAAATTGAATACATCATGTCGTATACATTTCTAAATACACGGAATTTTAAAAAATCACTCTATCATCTTGCAAAATTAGAGGACCTAATGTCGAGAAGCGAAATGGTGAACCTAAATTATAGAGGAAAGAGAATGGCTATCGCTAGTTTTATTCAAGTCTTTGATTATAAAATCGATCAGGCTATTGCGCAAACAGAATTATTCCTAGAAAATGAAATCAATAAGATTACCATACAAGAGAACCTAAACTTATCTCTAAATCTTTCAGGGTATTATATCATCGTGGGTGATTACTCAAGAGCTATTCGGATTCTTAATTTTATGTCAGAGTCTGATAAATACTATCAGAAAGAAATGGGCCGAGAATGGCTCATTAGAAAAGAAATGATTTTAGCAATCGTTCAAACCTCTATTGGGAATACTGATTATAGTATTAAGATCATGAATGGCATCGAGTCAAAGCATAAGGAAATGCTGGATGTGGATCAATACGGCATGGTCAGACATTTCATTAGTGCGATAAAAACGTATATCAAAAACCCACATGAAGCTGATCAAAATATATTATCTCAATTTGAGAAAAAAATAAATCTAAGAAAGGAAAGGGTGTTTAGGGACCCAAGATTAATTATATTTTATGCTTGGATGCGTGCCAGATACGCCAAGAAAGATGCTTATGAAATTCTTATGGAAGAATACAAACGCATAGAATAGTTTGATTTTATTGAAAAAATTATAAAATGTGATTCAAATATCAATTAAAGAATAAGTACCTTAAAATTTGAGAATATTTATTTTTTCTGAAAAATGCTTGTAATTAATACTTAAGATGTAAGTCCCTCTTGCAAACTCTTTAATAGAAAATTCAGCATCATTAAATGTTTTAATTAAGTTCCCGTTCAAATCATAAATTTCTACTTCCAAAGGACCGTAATATCCGTCAATAACAATTGTGATTTTATCGAATGTTGGATTTGGATAAACATGAATGAATTCTTGACCTAAGTTCACAACTCCCGCACAACCCAGAACTTCTATTATCACAGTATCTGAGCCTATGCAGTTGGTTAACGAATCTGTATATGAATACGTTAGGGCATGACCACCTAATCCAGCTGCACTCGGGTGAAACCAGTTGTTGTTTACTCCATTGCCTGAAAAGTCCCCTCCTAATGGTAAACCAAAAAGCTCCAAACTGTCAGCAGAAAAGCATAAAGAATCTTGAGTTAAGGTGAAAGAAACTTCTGGATTTGAATACATTGTAATATCCACAGCATCGTTGCTTACGCAACCATTACCATCTGTGCCTGTAAGTGTATAGGTCGCGGTGCCAAGCGATGGACTAAACGATACTCCATTGATCACGCCATTGTCCCATGCATAGCTACTCGCTCCCGAACCAGAAAGCGATACCGTTTCTCCATCACATATCGTTTGGTCTGCACCAGCATTTACCTCTGGCAATGAATTTACGATTACTTCAACCTCATCGGTACTTAAACATCCATTAGCATCTGTTCCTGTGAGGGTATAGGTTGTAGTGCCAAGCGATGGACTAAACGATACTCCATTGATCACGCCATTGTCCCATGCATAGCTACTCGCTCCCGAACCAGAAAGCGATACCGTTTCTCCAGCACATATCGTTTGGTCTGCACCAGCATTTACCTCTGGCAATGAAAATATTGTTAAATCGAGCGAAATTATACTATCGAATCCGTCAACACTTACAAGAGTATCACTAAAAAACCCGGACGAAGAGTACGAAACACCATTCCATAAATAGCTAGCGCAGTTACTTATTATTGAAGTATCGCCGATTATTTCATTTGAAAAACTAGAATTGGCGAGGAAATTTACGGAATATGGTTTCAATTCAAATTTTGAATTATTCTCATAAAGTCTGTGATATGAAGGTAAGTCATCATAATTTAACGGGCCACCCTCTACTAGGGTGTTGGTAATCGTATTGATGTATACTTTTTTATCCGTTTCATCTGGAGCATGGAGCTCATACCAGTAGAAATCATCTCCAATGCCATTGATTCCAAAGTCTAATTCAATGACTTTTGAAACGGAAGAATTATTGACCAAAACCATTCCAACTTCGTTACCGCTGAACTTACTTGCATAACAAGAAATATCAGCATCACTTGAACTTGAAGCTATAAGCTTATCACCAAAAAAGTTATTTAAAAGATAATAAATATAATATGCTGGTCTTGGCGTATTTTCAGGAACTAAAGAAGGATTTCCAGCTCCAGATTTCGCCAGCATTCCGTGGTCTCCACCGTCATCGCTTAAGCCATTTTGAATATCCCAAATTAACGACATACCAAATTCATGTTTTATTTGCTCACAGAGTGCCTGAACAATAAAAATGGCATTAGCCATGGATATTTCTCGTTCACCAGAATTCGAATTATACTCAGTCATGGCAAGAGGGAAATACCCAGCAGGTTTTGGAGTGTATGCGGTTAACATATTATTGATATTGTCCTTATCTTCTTGAACCTCGGATAAAGAACCGAGCATTTCAGCATAGGTAACGTCATTTTCATCGGGCTTTCTTACAAAATAGTCATGAACAATTAAAAAATCGGCAATATTGTGAACCTTTTGCAATACATCTTTCGTCCAACTTCCTATATCGCAGCATGCATCAGAAGAGTCCAACGGGTAAACCACAGCTCCTAGTTTAATGGTTGGATCTGCCGACCTCATGGAATCTGCAAAAACTGCAAAAATATCTCCATACTCACTTCCATCTAAAGTGTCTCCTTGTACACTATATCCTGCCTCCCATCGTCCGTAATTTTCATTTCCAATTTCCCAATATTTTATATTGGCGCCTAAAGTAAAATTCATGTGTCTAACAAAATCGGCTGCATAACCAGCGGCAACTTCTACTCTATTAGGCGCTGTACCATAACGGGCATAACCAAAATTAACAACAACAATACCTTCACCTGAAGTAGAATCTAGCATATCCTTAAATTCGAAGGGTGATATTCGAAAACCTGTTCCAGAAATTAGATTATTTATTTCAATCTGATCATTCTCCAAAATTGCACTTGGTAAATTACCATCCCAAAAAAACCGATCAGATCCACTACCGCCAGGATACCTTAAATAAGTTGGCCCTAAATTCTTAAGATGTCTCATGAAGTCTGCCTCGTCAAGCTTATTTCCACCTAAAAAACTTGGCATATTGGTCCCAAAATGAGTTGGTAATACGTCTGAAATTTCTGTGGATGGGTCTATACTAATTACAACACTTGCAGAGCCGCTAATTACATTGGAAGGAATTGTTTGGTCTGGAATAGTGAAATTTCTTGGCTCCCAACCATCAAAAAAAGTAGTGAGAGGGGTTTGTCCAAATGAGAAAGAAGAAAAAAATAGTAGACAGAAAAATACGCTTCTCATTGGTGAATTTTAAAAATTAAAACAAACTCTTAGCATAAATTTATACCAAAAAAATGTAACAACTAAAACAACATTTATAATTTTTTGATAAAAACAAGATTTGTTTCGAATAGCGTATCACCGTAGTTTTTGAGGTTTTGACATGGAGAAACACAGTCGTAAAGAAGAAACTACGTTATATGAACCTTGCCACGTGCTTTGCAATTTGAACTGCATTTGTCGCAGCTCCTTTTCTGAGGTTGTCAGTTACAATCCAAAGATTGACTGTTTTAGCTTGCGTATCATCTCTACGAATGCGTCCGACAAAAACGTCATTCTTACCTTCGGCATGAATCGGCATCGGATAAACCTCATTGTCCGGATCATCCAAAATAACCACCCCTGGCATAGAGGCTAAAACCTTTCTCAAATCATCAATTTTATACTCATGCTCGAACTCTATATTGACAGCTTCAGAATGCCCTCCAACAACGGGTATACGAACAGCCGTAGCCGAAACATTAATGTCTGAATCTAAGATTTTTTTAGTTTCATTTGTAAGCTTCATTTCCTCTTTTGTATAGCCGTTATCTAAGAAAACATCACATTGAGGAATGCAATTTTTATCTATTTGATAAGGATAGGCCATATCGGTCTCATTATTTGAACGTTCGTTCTCCATTTGCTGAACGGCTTTAACACCCGTTCCTGTTATAGATTGATACGTTGATATTAGAACTCTTTTAACACAATACTTATCGTGCAAAGGTTTTAATACCAAAACCAGCTGAATGGTACTGCAATTTGGATTTGGTATGATTTTATCCGCTTTAGTGAGTGAATTACCATTCACCTCAGGCACGATTAATTTTTTCGTTGGATCCATTCTCCACGCCGAAGAATTGTCGATTACATAAGCTCCTATTTCTGCAAACTTTGGAGCCCATTGCAATGACAACGATCCACCAGCTGAAAAAATAGCAATGTCAGGCTTTTGCTGTAAAGCTTCATTTATACCAACAACACTGAAATCATTTCCATTAAAGTTAATCTTCGAACCAATAGATTTAGAAGAGGCAACGGGTATAAGCTTTGTTACTGGAAAGCCCTCCTCAATTAACACTTTTAACACCACTTGACCCACCATTCCGGTGGCACCTACAACTGCTACTATCATCTCTCTGTTAAATCTTTCATTGAATCACAAACTGTGGGTGTAAAATTAATATATTTGAATACAATCTAGATATGCATCTTAAAATAGCATTTGTTCTTTTATTATCGTGTCATTCAGTGCTTTCTCAAATCACTGAAGATTTCTCGGATGGAAACTTTACGAACAATCCTTCTTGGAGTGGTTCGATTTCGGATTATATAGTCAATTCGGATCTAGTACTTCAATTAAACAACTCCGTAGCCACAAGCTCATACCTGAGTATCGAAAACAATCTCAATGATTCAAATGACAATGAATGGCGGTTCTGGGTGAAACAATCCTTTTCTCCATCATCCGCTAATTTCGGGCGGCTATTCTTAACCTCGGATAATGAGGACCTCAGCAATTGCCAAAATGGATTTTACATACAGCTTGGAGAATCAGGATCAATAGATGCAATTCGACTTTTCAAAATGAGCGATGGTAATTCAACTCTTTTATGTACCGGTATTGAAGGGCAAATAGCAACTAGTTTTGAGGTCAATATTAAAATAACTCGATCAATCAACGGAGATTGGAAGCTTTTTTGTGACTTAACAGGAGGAACTAACTTCATCCTTCTTTCAACCGCGAGTGATATAAGCCCGTTAGGCAATAGTTACTCAGGAATACTGAGCACTTACACAGTAAGTAATGCCAATAAGTTTTACTATGACGATATCTATATTGGAATAGAAGAAATAGACGAAACACCTCCATCTTGCCTTGATGTTACCGTACTTTCCGCAACGGAAATTGACCTGCAGTTTAACGAACCCCTTGAACAGATATCCGCAGAAGATGTATCGAATTATGCCGTTTCTCCATCACTCAGCATTTTTCAAGCAAATCTTGACGAAAATAATTCGAGTATTGTCCATTTAAGCCTAGCAGAACCCCTGTCAAATGGTACAGAATATACGCTAAGTATTGAAGACATTGAAGATTTGGAAGGGAATTCATCTTTACCTCAGAGCTTTGACTTAAGCTTTCTTATTGGCGAAACTCCAGAAAAAGGAGATGTTATTATAACGGAGGTTTTCCCTGACCCTACTCCGTCCGTAGGACTTCCTTCGGTTGAGTTTATTGAAATATTCAATAATTCCAACAAAATATTTGATCTCTCAGAATGGAAAATCGAAGATCCATCATCAGATGGCACAATACAAGACGGTTGGCTTATGCCCAACAACTATGGAGTTCTAACAGCTACAGCAAATATTGATTCCTTTCAGTCTTCATATCCCGTCACAAGCTTTCCAAGCCTAAACAACGCCGGAGACTCTTTAAAGTTGTATAGTTCAAATGGTATTTTGCTCGACGAGGTTAATTATACTCATGATTGGTACCAAGATGAATCAAAAGCATCAGGAGGTTATACTTTAGAGAGAATTAACCTTATTGATCCTTGCTCAGATGCACTAAATTGGAGCGCCTCCAATGCTGTAAATGGAGGAACACCAGGAAATCTAAACTCTATTTTTGATAACACAGAAGACATCGAACCTCCTCAGCTATTAAATACCATCGCACTAAATCCCAATTATTTGCAAGTTGAATTTAACGAAGGAATCGATTCAAGCTCCTTAATAGATGTGGTTTTTAATACCGAACCAAGTTTAACCATTGCCAATACTTACATTGAAAGTACCTACGCAAATGGATTAATCTTCTCGTTTAACGAAAACCTAATTCCAAGTCAAACCTATACATTCTCTTTGATAAACATTAAAGACTGCTGGTTAAACCCTGCTTCGCTTAGTGGAACATTTGCACTTCCAGAACTGGCAGATCCTGGAGAACTAGTAATCAACGAAATTTTGAGTAATCCCTATACGGATGGAGAGGATTGGGTTGAGCTTTATAACAATTCAAATAAATATATTGACCTATACCAATGGAAATTTGGAAACTATCAAGATGACACCTTAAGTAATTTCGAAACGATTTCTTTTCATTATGTCGTTCCTCCTGGCGCATTTGTTGTCGTTGGAGAGGACCCACAATTCGCAATAGAAAATTACCCCAGTAATAATTCAAATGTATTTCTACAAAATGATTTACCCTCCTACGCTAATGATTCCGGATCCGTTGTTTTACTTCAAGGTCTTAACATCATGGATAAGGTTTCTTATAATGATGATTGGCATTTGAGCGTAATTGATGACCTAGATGGCGTGTCTTTAGAAAGAATAGACCCCAATGGAGATTCAAATGACGCTTTTAATTGGCATTCTGCTGCACAGGATATTGGATTTGGTACCCCAGGAATTAAAAACTCTCAATTCATTCCTGCTGTTTATTCAGGAGACTTTTCTTTCACGAATTCAACATTTTCTCCTGACAACGATGGATATGAGGATGTACTGCAGGTCAATTACGATCTTGAGAAAGAGGGCTTACTTGGTCATGTACAAATATTTGATAATATGGGAAGGCCGATAAAAGACTTATTTCAGAATCAATTATTAGGATCGACAGGAACGTTTACATGGGATGGGATGAATAATAACGGACAAAATAGTCCTATTGGGGCATACGTAATGGTTTTTGAGGCTTTTTCAACAGACGGAAGTGTATTCTTTACAAAGGTGAAAGCGTTCACATTGGCGGGTAAAATCTAAATTTACTTCCATGAATAAAATACTAGCACTTTCTTTTATTTTGCTGAGCACATTGATTTTTAGTCAAGATTATAAGATTGCACTAGGGATCAAAGGTGGATATCCTGGTTTTGGAAGCCTAAATGCAAAGTATTTTATTTCAGAAAGCTCAGCATTAGAGGCCTCCTTTGGAGGCATGTCTCGAGAAAACTATGGAAATGGTGCTTTTGTCATCATAGATTATGAAATTCAGCATAGTCTTGAATCGTCTTTTTCTTGGTATTACGGAGGTGGGGGTCTTTTGGGATTTACAACAAATGACTCTGGAACAACTAAGCTTCAGTTGGGAATCAACTCAACTATTGGGATAGAATATATGTTTGAAGAGGTTCCAATCAATTGTTCGTTAAATATGGGACCCTTAATTTTCATATACCCAGAACCAAGGTTTAATTGGGGAGGGGGCTTATCCATTCGCTATGCAATTAGATAAAAATAGAATTTCAACGGGATCCAAAAATTGGATTCGTTACTTCTTTCATTTACACAAGAAAGGAGTGCTTTCCATTGGATTCAAATTCAAGTCTGATTCATTTGGAGAAATGATTCATTATATCTTTAATAAGACAGGTATTCTTTATGGCTCAGCTTTATCAAACCTTTACACGAGTCAAAAATTTGTTTCTCATCTAACCAAAGAGGAAAAACTAAAGCTGCTCTTATTCGAAAATTTATTTTTCGTATACCAATGCAACAATTCAAAGGAGCACACCGATTATAATAACTTCCTGAATATATTAGAAGGTTTCTATAATACATTCCAAAAGAAGATATCACTATGGGATTTTGATTCTGACAAAGAAACAAGTCTCAAAATTGAGAAAATACTTAGTGAGCGTGTAAAAATAAAGTCAAATATTACCAAAGGAAATTACTGGCTAAACCAAAGTACAAATGGACTTGTGTTTGTCGATGTTTTACTTTTCTCAGACTTTCTAAAGAATCAGGAAATTGATCCAGTTAAGAACTATGACACCTTTGTTTTTAATCTTTTGTACTTCATGACCAAGGCTGCCTACAGCGATGGAAAAATTGAGGAAAAGGAAAAAAGACTACTTGGTTATTTGCTATCATCAAGTCACCTGAAAGAGGACCTCAAACAAAAATTAGCGAATTGGATTTCAGTTCCAAATGAATTAGAAGAAGAAGTTCTGTTCGAGGGATCGCAACTAGATTATAAACTAGTTTTTGAGCTTTGTGTTTTCGTTGCATGCGGAACGCATACCGTTCACCCGAGTGAGGAAAGAAATTTGAAGAAAATCGGAAAAGCACTAAACCTTAATAATTTTGAAATAGAAGAAGCATTTCTAGTGGGCAGAACTTTTGTCTTCAAGAATAAAGGTGCTCTTGCTATTTTAAACGAAGAGAAATCGTCAGGCGTATTACTCAAGGCAATACAAAAAAAGTGGCTATTAATTCTTGGAAGAAACAAAGAAAAAATTTTCAGTGAAATAAAGGAAAGCAAAGAACTCATGGATCTTATCGGAAAGTCAACTGTCAGAGACCTTAGCGCTGAAGAAAAAGATCAATTCAAAACTCAATTTTATGACATCCTAAAATCCATGCCATCCTTGGCGATATTTTTACTTCCAGGCGGCGCTATATTACTCCCAATCGTTATCAAGCTTTTTCCTGACCTGCTTCCTTCAGCATTTAAAGAAAATACCATTGATGAAAAAAAGGACGAAAAATAATAGATATGCTTGAAATAAAAAACATATATGTCGACTTTGACCGACCAATTTTAAATAACATTAGCTTTACAGCAAAACGAGGACAAATTATTGGATTGGTTGGGAAATCAGGTGCAGGAAAATCTACCTTGCTAAATATAATCTCAGGACAATTAGCACCAAAAGATGGAACACTTTATTTAAACGGAGAAGCATTGCCCAATGCCTCAAATTTACTGATCCCGGGGTTCCAAGAAATTAAACTAGTATCTCAAGATTACAATCTTGACCCCTACCATACGGTTGAAGAAAATATTCGAGAAGCAGCAATGTCACTTCCAGAAAAAGATAAGGTACGCCGAGTGGAGCAACTCATAAAACTTCTTAAGCTAGATACAATTCGAAATGTAAAGGCCAATGAAACATCAGGAGGAGAGCAACAACGATTGTCTATTGCCAGAGCCATAGCCCTAAAACCGGAGGTGCTGCTCTTGGATGAACCTTTCTCAAATTTAGACGCTCACCTGAGGGCCATGCTCTTCAAGTATATTTTAAAGCTGAGAGAAAAGGAAAACCTTACGATCATACTTGTTTCTCACGAAGGGCAGGATGTACTCGGACTATCAGATGCCATCTACTTTTTAAATAAAGGAAAGCTGAGTGCTAGAAAAACACCATTCAATGCTTACTATCAGCTTGGACATCTAAGCAATGCAATGTTGTTAGGTATTGTTAATCAAACCAAAATTGATGGAAAAAAAATAAGATTTAGGCCAGATGAATACCAAATATCATCAAAAGGAAATCTAAGCTTAAATTACGATTACACGGTATTTTTAGGTGCCCTATTCCTAAATTACTTCTTTGACGCTGAAATGGGAACAATTATTCTTTCGAGCACCGAACCTTTAAACAAAGACATCAGCATAACGATACATCGCAAGTACAAAAAGTAAATGAAAAAAACTGATTCACAATAATATATAATAAAATATAACCATCAGATTTACTTTTATAAATACTATTAGGTACTTTTATCTTAAAATGTTTCAAATGAAAGTCTCAAATATATCAATCCTTTATTTTTCAATAATTTTCTTAATTTCTAGCTGTGCTACAAATAATAGCCTACGTAAACCAGTGTTTCAAACGACAACTTACAAAGGTCAAACTGGAGAGAAAGAAGTAACGAACGCAAATAAAAACAGAGCTGAAAGGGAGAAAGCCTTATTTCTAGCCATGGAAAAAGCCGATGCCGCCCAAAGAATTGTTGAGCAGCAAAAAGCAGAAATGGCTAAAATAGATACTACTGAAAGGGTTGAAGATATCGAGTTGGCACTTGTGAAAATTTACGAAAGAACTGAAGCTATCATTGCCGAGCTAAATGAGACGTCTCCTTATTCTATGAATGGTCACAAAAGAAGCCTTGAGCTTGCTGAGGAGCTTAACAATCTTTTACAGAACTATATTGAACCGTTGAAAAAAATGATTGAATCAAATAAAGAGGTTCGAAAAATTGGTGGAGATATTAGCTTCGATGCTGGTAGTGCGGATTTAAACAAATCCGGACGAAAAGAAGTTTCCAAGTTGGTTACTTCCATGAAAGAAGATAAAGTAATGTGGGATGATTATCTCTTGGACCACAACGCAAATATTTTTAACGACTCAGTGTACAGACTTATGATTGTGATTAATGGTTATGCAGACGAGCAGGGCACGGGCAACGAAAATGAGCGCAAGAAAAAAAATAAGTTGCTCTCTGAAAAACGCGCTCAAGCAGTCTCAGATGAGCTAATGAAACAATTCAAAGCTCAAAAAACTAATGTAGAGCTTATTATTGATGTTGAGATTAATGGAAGAGGTGAAATGCTTCCTCCCGAAATAGATGCAGCACAGGCAAAAAAGAATAGTCCCGAGAGAAGAATAAGTCGGGTGAGTATGGTTCTGGGACCAAAGATTCTTTTATACAATTAAAAAGCATTACCTATAAAAATGCGGGGGGTTTTCTGAACTCAATTTTAGCATCGCTAAAAATGGCTGATGTATTTCTAATACTCAACAGAAAGCTCTTATTACCTCCAACTGGTGTCCAAAAGATAGACAATGCCCAGCAATGCATATTTCTGTTTAGCGAAAAATTCGCATTGGATAGCATCTTGTCAACAATATTAAAATTTAAATTTCCTGATAAATTCCATCTTTTCGTAAAACTCAGGTCTCCATTTACGCTTAAAGACTGGACAAATATTAGCGGGTCAGGATTTGTTTCTGATACATTTTGATTAGCTTTTATACTGTAGATGTGGGAAAGATTCATTTTCCACGGAATATCAAAAAATACCATGTGCTCCGGATGCAAGGCAAAATAATTGAAATCTGCATTCCATTGATCATTAAGATGTTCCGTTTCTTGCTTAATTTTTTCTCGGTCTTTTTTCGGTGCTAGCACAAGTGTAGTTGAAAAGTTAACGGTTAAAAATCGACCTAAACCTTGTTTATTATTGAAAGCATAATCAGATTGCGTAGTACCAGTGCTATCCCAAGAATATGGACTAAAAGTAGCGTTGGTAACAACATTTAACCAGTTTTTGGGACTAATTCGCATATTCATAGTAATATTTGACAGATTCATAGAATCCTTTAAAAAATCATAATTTCCAGCAAATGAAAGTTGATCAATGATTCGTATCTTTTTGAATCCTGTCACCGTATCCTTATTTGACTTTAGCTTGAGTTCGAATGTATTATTTAAAGCGAAAGACAGAAAAGACGATTCAGATGAATTTCCAACAGAATATAAACTGCGTTCATATGAGGAATAGCTTATTTCACTTTGGTTAACTCCAAAATTGCCCGTCACTAAGGGGTTAATTAAAGGGACATACCGGTAGCTCAATTTCGGTGTCATAATATGCCTCATCTTGGCTTGCTTTTTACCGACAAAATTGTAGTAGGAATAGAGCACCGTTGTCGCACTAAGGTTCAAATTAAACTCATGTGCCAGATCAGCTGCTGATATTGTATCGACCTGAGTTACGTTATTAATGGCATCGTATGACTTTTCTATTTTTTGAAAATTCAACTTGGTCGCATAATTTGCGCTTGGAGTTATTTTCAATACATTTTTAAAAAGCCCCCCTGTAGTTTGAATACTCATCGACTGCCTTGCGCCATACATAAACTGATCACTAATGCGATTGAAATCACCTTGACTAATGAGAGAATCGGCAAATGTGGATTTATTTTGGCCATCAAAATTATAGGCAAAACCAATACGTTCAACCATTTTTTTCCATTCTTTATTCGAACGTTTAATCAACTTTTTGAAAGGAAAAATCCTCGTCATATTAGCTGTAAGGATTGGGCTAGTCAGTGATATTGATTCTGACAAGGAATTTTGCCTCAATGAAATCTTTAATCCCATATTCAGAAGTTTACCTGGAAAGGTTTTATTCAAGTTGATATCAGAATTGAATGAATTGTTAAAATAACTCGGATTTATAGGATCTAAATTATTTTTTGTCTGATTATCTGAAATAAAATTAACGTTGGAAGAAAAAGACCAATTTGGATTAGATTTCCGTGCTTTTCGATGGGTCCAAATAATAGTGGCCTTATTATTTCTCTCATTGTCAGGAAAACCAGTTCGATACTGCTGAAAGCCCAATGACAAACGACCAGTATAGGCATACCTTTTTGCATAATCCAAGTCATTCCTCAAACCCCAACTTCCCCGGCTATATAAATTTGCATAAACAGATGTCTGAAGCCGGTCGTTTATCGGAATATAGTACCCTAAGTCTTGAAAACCAAAACCATAAACAGATCCAGGAACTATTTCAGGAAATAGAATTCCATGAGCGCGTTCCTTTTGATTTGGAATAAGCGCAAAAGGCAAACCAAAAGGAGTAGGAATACCATTGATCCATAAGTTCATGGGACCTGTGGCAATCCGTTTTTCTGGAACAATTACACCTTTAGAAAGCTGAAAATGATAATGAGGTTGATCTTGATCACAGGTAGTTAGTCTTCCTTTTAACAAATGAATCTCTTCAGTGGGTTGGCGTTTTGCCGTTCCCATCTTGAAATAAAATTCATCCTGCTGCAAGGCAAGCTCCTTAATGAATCCTTTTTTCGTATTCATATTGTAGCGCATTTCTTCACAACGCATTTTTTCTTGACCGTCCTGAAATTCGGGATACTCAATAGGAGTTCCAGCTGAATCCAAAATATATTTTGCCGTGACCTCATTTAAGTCAAGATCAACCTCAATATAGCCGGCCTTCAAAGAAACTGCACCCATATCCACCTTTGCATCTCCATATAAAAAGACAAGCTTGTTTTTTAAGTCACTATATATAGAATCTCTCGCACTATAGGTAATAACATCGTCTAAATCAGACTCATACACAATAACAGTGTCCATAGGAGTCACCTGAGCAGTAACCGTATTATCGTGTTGCATTATTAACAAAGCAAGGGGTATAAAATATAGTATGGAATGAAGTTTGCTCAATAGGAGTGCACTAAATTTGTTTATATGCAAATGGATAGGACAAAATTACCAATTTTACCAATGTATAAGGGTAACGTATTGCGAACCTTTTTATTTGTATTGCTCGTTTTTAATGGAAGTAATCCATACCTCACTCAAAACTCTATTGAAACGATCGTAATTGATGCGGGACATGGGGGTAAGGATCCCGGTTGCCATGGTAAATTTTCAAAGGAAAAACATGTATGCCTCTCGATGGCCCTAAAACTAGGTGCACTCATTGAAAAAAAATACCCTGAATTAAAAGTAATTTACACCCGTGACACCGATGTTTTCGTTGAACTTGGAGAACGTGCCAATATTGCAAACAGGGCAAAAGCTGATTTATTTATCTGTATTCATGCAAATGCTGCATCACCTGCCGCTTATGGTACAGAGACCTATGTATTAGGACTGCACCGTTCCGAATCTCAACAAAAAGTGGCCTCGAGAGAGAACGCTATTATTGAGCTTGAAGAAGATGGCGGTGCACAATACAAAAACTTCGATTTATCGCCAGATGCTATTATCGCTAAACGATTACAATTATCTGTTTTTCTAGATCACGCCATTATGTTTGCCCAGTATCTGCAGGCAGAATTTAAAAAACTCGGCCGACGCGACCGCGGAGTCAAACAAGCCGGATTTATGGTTCTATATAGAACAACAATGCCAAGTGTATTGATTGAGACAGGGTTTTTAACAAACCCAAGCGAAGAAGGTTTTATTGGAAAAGAAGCTGGTCAAAATAAAATGGCTAATGCGATGCTTGTTGCCTTTGAAAAATATAAAAGATCTATTGAAGGTAATGGTGATTCATCCTCGACGGATTCACAGAATATTAGTGAAGAAAGACCTGAAGAAATTGTTCAAGAGGTAAAGAAAACAAACGAGTCGCCTCAAAACCCGACATTTATAGAAAAAGTAATTGAATCCTCAGAAAACAACACAGGACTTATATTCAGGGTTCAAATTCTAAGCCTAAATGCGAAAATAAGCGGCGATTCTCATCGACTCAAAGGTGAGGAAAACACATATGAATACAAGCAAGGCGGTTTATATAAATATTGTACCAAAGGATTTGGAAAAGACCTAAATTTAGCCGTAGAGTACAAGGTTCAAATGCGAGAAAAAGGATTTAAAGGAGCTTTTGTGGTCGCTTTCTTGGACGGAGAACGCATTGGTATAGAAAAAGCCATTAAATTAGTAGAAAAATAAGGTTTGAAATTTCAAAAGGAAATAAAGGCAGGTTTGGTAGCCATATTCGCTATTTTAATTTTAGTGTTTGGTATTAATTTTCTTAAAGGCTATAGCTTTTTTGGGGGTGATGATGTTTATCACTCTTATTTTGAGAACTCCAATCAGTTAATGGTCTCAAGTGACGTAATCCTCAATGGTGTTGTCATTGGAAAGGTAGTAGATGTTGACATTTTTCCGGAGAACGAACCTAATCGTAGAGTAAAAATAACTTTTAATGTGCAGAATAGCACGGTCAAAATAACCAAAGGAAGTACCGTTGAAATTGGCTCTCCTGACTTCTTTACAAAAGGATTAATTCTTAAGACAAATCCTTCAAATAATAATGAATACGAAAAAGGATCTGAGATTCCAGGTATAAAATCTAGTCTAGATATTGCTTATCAGGTTAAAGAGTATGCGGATCCAATCACCCAAAAGCTTCAAAGCATGATGATTTCAGTTGACAACATGGTCAACTCCCTTTCTGCTTTTTGGGATTCAACAGCGACCTCTGAAATTGAAGGCAGTTTCAACCGTGTAAAAACGACTATAGACAAGCTAGGTAATGCCGCGGAAGAAATTGAACTATTTGTTGCTGAAGAGAAACTTCAATTCGCTCGCATCATGTCGAATGTGGAAAGTATTACGGTTAATTTAAAAAAGAGTAATTCTGCTGTAACTGAGATAATCGGAAATACAAAGAAAATATCAGATGATTTGGTTTCTGCAGATTTCAAAGGTATTATTCTAGATGCTAATACCTCTATTCAAAAGATAAATGCCGTTCTTGAAGAGGTCGAGAATGGAACTGGAACCATGAGTAAGCTACTACATGACGAATCACTATACACGGAGCTTGTAGAATCCAATAAAAAACTTCAGGACCTTGTGGAAGACCTAACCCTTCATCCGGAAAGGTATATTCACTTTTCTTTGTTGGGTTCAAAAACGAAAGGAACAACATTGAGTCCTAAAGAAGAAAGAAAGCTAAGAAAAGTTTTGGACAGTATTCAAGATTAATATGGGTTAATAAATTAAGAACTGACCTTCTGATAACGCTTTATATCTAATCATCAGTTCAAGACAACAATACGTATATTTAATCAAAAAACTAATAAATAATATGTTGTATTGATTTTTAACAATACTATGCGTGCATAATATAATAAGTTTAGCTATATTTGACTACATATAAAGATTAATGAATATAAGTATTCTATTTTTTGCCATTATTGCATCCTTAGGGGTGGCCTTTTTCTCCTATAATATTTGGAAAATAAGATACAATATAAATCTTGGACTTTCTCTTGAACGAAAAGATCAAAAGGGGAAAAGACTCAAAACCATGATACTCGTTGCTTTTGGTCAAAAAAAGATGTTTTCACGACCCATTCCAGCAATATTACATTTATGCTTATATGTGGCATTTGTCATTACTCAAGTTGAATTGTTAGAGATTTTTGCAGACGGAATACTTAACGAGCACCGTTTATTCAGATCTAGTCTAGGTGGATTTTACACTTTTGCAATTAGCTTTATAGAAATATTATCGGTCCTAGCGTTTATTGCAACAATTGCGTTTCTTGCAAGAAGGAATTTGCTGAAGCTTCCACGACTTAATATGAAAGAAATGATTGGTTGGCCAACGAAAGATGCAAACCTGATTCTAATTTTCGAGCTAATTCTATTGGTCTGTATTTTTACAATGAATGGAACAGATGAAGTCTTATTTCAAAGAGGCGCCTCGCATGTGAGCGACGGAACTTCTGGTAGCTTTGGTTTCAGCGTTTCATCATTTATCGGACCACTATTTTTTGACGGATTAAGCACACACGCTTTACATATAGCCGAAAGAATCGGTTGGTGGGGGCATCTTTTAATGGTATTGGGTTTCTTGAACTACCTCCCCTACTCTAAGCATTTTCATATTCTTTTGGCCTTTCCCAACACCTACTATTCCAATCTCGAAAAGAAAGGAAAGTTCACAAATATGGATAGCGTTACCAACGAAGTGAAGCTAATGATGGATCCGACAGCAGATCCTTATGCAGCTCCTGATCCAAATGCTCCTCCACCATCTAGATTTGGAGCAAAAGATGTAACAGATTTGACCTGGAAAAATTTAATGGACGCATATACATGCACAGAATGTGGACGATGCACATCTTCATGTCCAGCAAATATTACAGGAAAACTTCTTTCACCACGAAAAATAATGATGGATACAAGGGATCGTCTGGTGGAGGTAGGCGAAAATAAAAGGAAAAACGGAAAAGAGTTTGAAGATGGTAAATCTTTACTTGGCGACTACATAACAGAAGAAGAGTTATGGGCATGTACTTCTTGTAATGCTTGTGTTGATGAATGCCCAGTCAATATTGATCCTTTATCAATTATTGTAGATTTAAGAAGGTTTCTAGTAATGGAAGAATCAAAAATTCCAAATGAATTAACGGGTATGCTCACCAATATTGAAAACAACGGTGCGCCTTGGCAATTTTCACAAAACGACAGATTAAATTGGGCAAATGAAGAATAACAAAGAAGGTTTTAAATTAATTGATGCCAAAGAGGATGGAAAGTCAATTTCACCTGTACTTCCAGACGAAGTAAAGAACTATATGATCGATATTGATGGGACAATATGTGATGATATACCAAATGAGGAGCCTGAAAGGATGGCTACAGCAGAATTATTTGACGATGCACTTGAAACAATTAATACTTGGTTCGAAGAAGGCCATATCATTACCTTTTTTACCTCGCGAGTTGAAGACCATCGTGAAGTCACTGAACAATGGCTCAAGAAAAATGGTTTTAATTACCATGGTCTGCTAATGGGAAAACCAAGGGGAGGTAATTATCATTGGATAGACAACCATATTGTAAGAGCAACAAGATATTCAGGAAAGTTTACGAATCTCGTTGAGAAGAGTGTCAACATTCAAGTATTTAAAGAATAAAATATGAGCATGCAAGTACCGACAATGGCAGATATGATGGCCAAAGGTGAAAACCCAGATATTTTATTTTGGGTTGGTTGCTCTGGCAGCTTTGATGATCGTGCAAAAAAAATAACAAAAGCACTAGTCAAAATATTAAACAATTGTCGGGTTTCTTTTGCCGTGCTTGGTAGCGAAGAAAGTTGCACTGGCGATCCCGCCAAGCGTGCAGGTAATGAATTCACCTATCAGATGCAGGCAATGATGAATATTGAAGTGTTAAATGCATATGACATAAAAAAAATAGTTACTGCATGTCCTCATTGTTTTAATACACTCAAAAATGAATACCCCGAATTAGGTGGTGAATATGAAGTTATACACCATACCCAAATGATTCAAGACCTAATAAACACAGGGAAACTAGCACTTGAAAAGTCTGGTTCTTTCAAAGGAAAAAAAATCACTTTCCACGATCCATGTTACTTGGGTAGGGCAAATGATGTTTATGAAGCTCCGCGTGAGCTCATAGAGAAACTGGACGCTGAACTTGTGGAAATGAAAAGATGCAAAACCAAAGGTCTTTGCTGTGGAGCTGGAGGTGCACAAATGTTCAAAGAGGCAGAAAAAGGGAATAAAGAAATTAATATTGAAAGAACTGAGGACGCTATCGAGACCGCTGCAGAGGTCATTGCAACAGGCTGTCCTTTTTGTAATACAATGATGACTGACGGAATAAAAAACGCAGAAAAAGAGGAAACAGTAAAAGTTTTAGATATTGCCGAATTAATTGCCAATGCAGCAGAGCTTTAAAAGACTATTTCCAGAAATGCCTGATGAAAGTCGGGTTTGGACCTATCTGTGCAACAGAAGTTTAAACGATCAGGAAGCAAATCTAATTGAAAATCAAATCAAAACGTTTACAGGCTCTTGGAAAGCTCACCAAAAGCCACTTTGTGCGAATGGTCAGCTTTTATTCAATCAATACATCGTGTTAGTTGTTGATGAATCAATAGAACGCATTTCGGGATGCTCAATTGATTCCTCCGTACATTTTGTAAAAATGATCGAAAACCATTTGGAGGTTGATTTCTTCAATCGACTCAATGTCCTTGTTCTAAAAAACGAAACTCCAAAACTCGTTTCCTACCATGATATAGGGTCCTATAAAGGTGATTTTGTTTTCAATCCAAGAATAGAGAGCTTACATGAGCTAAGAGAAAATTGGCTAGTAGAAATTAAAGACGCACCTTATTTCTAATAGGAACTTGATGCACCACCTATTTTCTCAATGGGATGCCATGTTGTCTTAAGCTCCTGAAAGTCAGTGATAAATTGAATACCTTGTTCTTTAATCAGACTAAAATCATTTGAATAAATACGTACACGCTTCAGATTATCAACGGAAGCCAATTGAACATCAGAAACGTGTTCGTTAACCGCATCTATACTTATTCCATT
Organism: uncultured Flavobacteriales bacterium; assembly: GCA_913046365.1. Lineage (GTDB taxonomy): Bacteria > Bacteroidota > Bacteroidia > Flavobacteriales_D > Crocinitomicaceae > UBA952. The sequence continues at coordinate 40,714 of CAJWRM010000003.1, read as the reverse complement.
AACATCCATATGAGAGGACAACGGTGACCATAATTCAGCAATAGAACCAGTTAATATATTTACAACGCCACCTGGTACATCAGATGAATTTAGCACCTCAGCCAATGTAACTGCACAGAGAGGTTTGTCTTCAGAAGCAATAATCACTGATGAATTACCTCCTGCAATAACAGGCATAAGCATTGAAACTAATCCCAATAGACCAGAAGACTGTACTGCCAAAATTCCTATTACACCCATTGGTTCATAACTCGAAAAATTAAAATGAGAAGAACTAACAGGATTTACAGAGCTAGCTACCTGATTAAATTTATCACACCAACCGGCGTAATAAACAATTCTATCTATGGAATTATCCACCTCCGTTTGCGCCTCTTTTTTAGTATAATTTTCAAGCATTAATTCTTCCACAAATTGAGCCCTTCTTCCCTCAAGCATTTCAGCGATTCTATATAACACTTGTCCACGGTTAAAGGCCGTTCTCTCCTGCCAAGAACCTTGTGCCTTTCTAGCAGCCTGAACAGCATTTCTAAGGTCTTTTCTTGAGCTTAAGCATACATTAGCAATAGGCTCTTTAGCTTTATTTAGCACCTTGTAAAACCTTCCTGATTCGCTTCTCGGAAACTTTCCGCCAATATATATCTTGTATGTCTTTAATACCTCTAAACGTTTCATATCTATTGTTATTTAAGATAAGCCCCCAATCCATGTAAACCACCTTCCCTTCCAAAACCACTTTCTTTATATCCACCAAAAGGAGATGAAGGGTCAAACTTGTTATAGGTGTTTGCCCAAACAACACCAGCTTTCAACTTTGAAGTAAGGTTGAAAATCTTGGAACCTTTATCTGTCCATACCCCGGCAGCTAGTCCATAAGGAGAGTTATTTGCTTTTTGAATTACCTCATCAACTGTTCTAAAAGTTTGAATTGTCAAAACTGGACCAAATATTTCCTCTTGCGCCAAAATACTAGACTGTGCAACATTGATAAAAAGTGTTGGACGGCAATAATACCCCTTCGATGGCAAAGTACAATCGGTTTGAAAAAATTCAGATCCCTCTTTAATACCAATATCGATGTATTTATTTATTATTTTGAGCTGCTCCTCTGAATTAATTGCACCAATATCAGTATTCTTATCAAGGGGGTTTCCGATAACGAGAGATTGCATTCTATGCTTTAGCTTTCTAATGACCTTATCTGCCACATTCTCCTGCACAAACAATCTTGAACCTGCGCAGCACACGTGACCTTGATTAAAAAATATTCCATTTATGATTCCTTCTACTGCTTGGTCAATCGGTGCATCGTCAAAAATTATATTCGCAGACTTACCACCCAATTCGAGTGTTGCCCTCTTATCTGAGCCAGCAATGGTTTTTTGAATGAGCTTACCCACCCCAGTGGAACCTGTAAAAGCTATTTTTGAAACTTTTGGATGCGACACAATTGCTGCACCCGTATCCCCGAATCCTGTTACAATATTTACTACTCCCGGAGGAATACCTGAAGCCTCAATTATTTCTGCCAATTTCAATGCAGTTAAAGAGGTAGTCTCTGCTGGCTTAAGAACAACCGTATTACCAGTAGCAAGAGCAGGTGCTATTTTCCATGCTGCCATGAGTAAGGGGAAATTCCAAGGTATAATTTGTCCAGCAACGCCAAGAGGCTCTTTGGATTGATTTGGAAATGCATACTCCAATTTATCAGCCCAACCTGCATAATAAAAGAAATGATTGCATGCCAAGGGAATATCAATATCTCGAGCTTCTCGGATCGGTTTGCCAGAATCAAGAGATTCAATTACTGCAAGCTCACGTGCTTGCTCTTGCATTAATCTAGCAATTCTAAAAATATACTTCCCTCTTTCTGCAGCACTAATTTTAGACCATACCTCTTTAAATGCCTTGTCAGCAGCTTCCACAGCTAAATTCACATCCTCTGTATTGGCTTTTGCTACATCCGCTATATGTTGCTCATCATGAGGGTTAGATGAAGAAAAATATTTCTTAGACGACGGTTTAACCCATTTTCCATTGATATACAACCCATATTTTTTCTTCAAATTTATATGACCTGTACTCTCGACAGAAGCGGCGTATTCCCAATTGTTTTTGTTTGTACTCATATTAATCCAATGTAAAATAATCAGCAGATTGATAAACGCCAGATTCAGTTTTAATAATTTGCATTAGAACATCATTGGCAAGACTACTAGCACCAAATCGAAACCATTGATTTGTCAACCAAGCTTCACCAAGAACCTCTTTTACCATAACTAAATTATGTAAGGCAAGCTTAGAATTAGAAATTCCGCCAGCAGGTTTCATACCAACCATTTTTCCAGTAGCATCATAATAATCCCTTATCGACTGAAGCATCGTATAAGTAACCTGTAATGTTGCTGCAGGTTGAATTTTACCCGTTGAAGTTTTTATAAAATCTGCACCAGCATAGATCGCTATATCGCTTGCTCGACGAACATTATCTAGTGTTATTAGCTCGCCAGTTTCTAAAATAACTTTTAACCTTGCAGTCCCACAAACCTCTTTTATCGCAGCGATTTCATCAAAAACAAACGCATGATCTCCAGCTAAAAACTTACCTCTTGAAATAACCATATCTATTTCATCCGCACCATGATCAACCGCATACTTGGTATCTGCAAGTTTAACATCCAAGGGTGCTTGACCTGAAGGAAAAGCAGTAGAAACAGAAGCTACCTTAATACCGTAAGCGCCAACAATTGATTTTGCTATGCCAACCATAGAGGGATATACGCATACTGCAGCAACTGTTGGTAAGTCAGGATGGCCGTCATGAAGATGAGCGGCTTTAAAACACATTTGTCTTACTTTACCTGGTGTATCCTTGCCCTCAAGTGTAGTCAGATCAATCATACTAAGAACCATTTTAAGCCCCTGCATTTTTGCAGTCGTTTTGATGCTTCTTGATTGAAATCTAGATACGCGTTCTTCCACACCAACCTTGTCTATAGATGGGGAAGATGGAACTTCGTGAAAACCGTATTTATCTATCATAAATTCTATTCAAATCAAAGATAAGGAAAAGAAATAGTATCATTTTTTAAAATTTCTCGTACAATAATAGGATTTTAGAATTTCAAACAAGGAATCTAAATGAAAACTAAGTACCTTTAATCAAAGAAAGTAACAACTATCATGCGTTTTTTTATCTTTTTAATGATCTTTTTATTTAGTGTTTTTTCGACCGAGAAAGCTCATGCCCAAAAATCTGATCATAACAGACATAGCATTAAGTTTGACTTCGCCCCTACTCTTGTGGGGGAATTTATGCCATATTATGAATACCTATTTCATAAAAAAATAAGTGCTGAAATAGGTTTAGGGTTTGTAACAGATAACTATCTTATGAATTTTGTGCAAGAATCAATTGGCGCTCAAACGCGACTTCAAAAAATGGGGCCTGCATTTTCACTTGCAGCACGCTATTACCCCTATAGGGCTGGAGACCTTATATACTGTGCGGCAGCTATTAAATATAGAAGATACAGAGATGCTTATCAGCAGTACTCTACAACCGGAGCTTTAGAGGAAAATATTGAGTATCACCAACGAATTATTCCAAGAATAGGGTTAGGATACCACAGATTTTTCGATCAACACTTTTTAATTGATTTATCTGTCAACATTGGCTTGGGTTTTGAAAAAGAATTCAATCAAATGAATGCAGCTCCTATTTCTAATTATTTCTTGCACTTCGGTATAGGTTGCAAACTGGCTTATGCATTTTAATTACAGCTAATTCAAGTAATGTCAAAAACGAAAACAGCATTTTTTTGTCAAAGCTGTGGCTATGAAAGCCCAAAATGGATGGGTAAATGCCCATCATGCTCTAGCTGGAATTCTTTTGTTGAAGAGATCAAACAAAAAAAGGGAAGTGCTGCACCTTTTTCTAAAAACTCAACAGACGCAAAACCTGTAGTTCTTGGGGATATTTCCCGAAATGAAAAACAGAAAAATGAACTTCAAGACAAAGAGCTAAACCGTGTTTTAGGTGGAGGTATCGTAGTAGGCTCGCTTATACTTGTCGGAGGTGATCCTGGAATAGGAAAATCAACACTAATGCTTCAGCTCGCAATCAAGGAGAACCTGAAAGTCCTATACGTTTCTGGGGAAGAAAGTGAAAATCAAATTAAAATGCGGGCAGAACGAATCGGTATTTTAAACGAACACTGTCACATCTTAACAGAAACGAATCTCGAGTCTATCCTTATACATGCAAATAACGTTCAGCCTGAAATATTAATTATTGACTCTATTCAGACATTGCACAGCAGCCAAATTGAGAGTGCTGCAGGTAGTGTATCACAAGTTAGAGAATGCACAGCCTCGCTTTTAAGATATTCCAAAGAATCTGATGTACCGACCTTTTTAATTGGTCATATTACTAAAGACGGAGGAATTGCTGGCCCAAAGGTGCTAGAGCATATGGTCGATACCGTTTTACAATTTGAAGGCGATCGAAACTATGTGTATCGACTGCTCAGAACCAGTAAAAATCGATTTGGATCTACAAATGAAATTGGCATCTATGAAATGTCGGGATCCGGTCTGCGGCCTGTAGAAAACCCATCTGAAATACTTGTGACGAATACTGATGTAGAATTAAGTGGCATTGCTATATCATCAACCATTGAAGGTGTAAGACCATTTCTAATCGAAATTCAAGCACTTGTAAGCTCAGCTGCCTACGGTACACCTCAACGCAGCTCTACCGGATTTGATGCAAAAAGACTCAATATGCTGCTCGCTGTTCTCGAAAAGAGATGTGGATTTAAGCTTGGAGCAAAAGATGTATTTTTAAACATTGCTGGTGGCATAAAGGTAGATGATCCAGGTGTTGATCTAGCCGTTACCATGGCAGTATTGTCCTCCAATGCAAACCTGCCTATACCTGCAGGTATAGCGTTTGCCGCCGAAGTTGGTCTTTCAGGGGAGATTAGACCAGTAAACCGAGTAGATCAGCGCATTGCGGAGGTCGAGAAGCTTGGTTATAAAAAAATCATAATTTCACAAAACATAAAAGGATTTGACGCCTCAAATTACAAGATTGATATTGTGCAGTGCTCTAAAATAGATCAGGTAGTGAAAGCGGTATTTTCTTAAACGCAATAAAAATGGGAAAACTCATTATTGTTCCTACCCCTATTGGTAACCTTGAAGATATTACGCTTCGAGCGATTAGGCATTTGAAAGATTGCAATTTAATCTATGCAGAAGATACACGAGTGACAAGGAGACTGTTAACGCACCTAAATATTGAGAATAGAATTTTAGCCTTTCACGCCCATAACGAACATAAAATTATAGATAAGTGTATCGCAACTATCGAGGACAATGAAACTACAGTTCTGGTTTCTGATGCCGGTACTCCAGGCATTTCAGATCCAGGATACTTACTTGTACATGAGTGTATCAAAGCAGGTATTGAGATTGAATGTCTTCCTGGACCTACAGCAATTATTCCTGCCCTAGTTGGCTCAGGGTTTTCATGTGAAAGATTTCATTTTGAAGGATTTCTACCTCATAAAAAAGGAAGAGAAACTAGAATTAAAAGTATTTCAGCGCTCACCTGTACCATTGTCTATTATGAATCTCCTCATCGCATTGTAAAAACATTAAATCAATTACAAAGTGTGCTTGGTGAGGATCGGAAAGCCTGCGTTGTGAGAGAAATCTCAAAGATTTATGAAAGTTATCATCATGGCTCATTTTCTGAACTTCATACTTATTTTACGGAAAACAAACCCAAAGGTGAACTCGTTTTGATTGTGGAAGGAAAAGCTTAACGCAGTGATTTTAGTTGTTTTTCAACCAACTCAACCTGTTTCTTTTGCGTTTCTATCTCATTCTTTTTAGCAGACTGGCTTTCTAAATTTTCTTTTATTGAACTTTTATTCTCTTCTATCTTTCTTTCAAAATCTTTGATTTCTTTTTCAAGATGTTCTTTTCGTTTTACCAAATCTTTTTGCTCTTTCTCAAGGTTATTTAATCGCTTATTCTCATCACGAACAATACCCTCAACCCAAGATTTAACTGCTTTAGAAGCAAAATCTTGAATGATTTTCTCAATCACCTTGTATTTTTCTGGATGATCCTTGCTATTCAGATACGCTCCTCCTAAATCGAAGCCAAATCTAACCGATACCAACTGATCATTGGATAAAGAACTTAAGGCATATGCATTGAAAGGCATCTTTCCAAAATCTTTTAGCTCGACCATCATTGCAACATGTTCCTTCTTCGAGACTTTATGCTTACCAAAGCCTTTAAAAAGCTTTTTGATTTTACCTTCAATAAAATCCTGTGAAACATATGGAATTTCTACAACAAGCGCATTGACATTTTGAGCAGTAGAAAAGTCTGAATTTGACTCCTTAACTTTTATAGACTGAGCAAAAGAATTAATGGAAAAAAAGAGAAATAGGATAAGATAAAGTGTCTTCATTTTTTTTACTACTAATTTAAACTTCTTTTTGAATAGTGAACTGAAAACATTCTTAAATTTGAAATATGCGTTTCGAAAATGTTATTGGGCAAAATGATTTGAAAAAAAAGCTTCTTAGAGAAGTTGAAAATCAAAAAATCAGCCATGCGCAAATGTTTTTGGGCGACCCAGGATTTGGTGCTCTGCCTTTGGCCTTGGCTTTTGCCCAATATATTTTATGTGAAGAAAAGCAAGAAAATGATAGTTGTGGTGTCTGTACGACCTGCAGACAAGTGGAGAAATTACAACATCCTGATTTACACTTCAGCTTTCCCACAGTTCAATCGATTAGTAAAGTTTCCAATGGTCTATTGCCTGATTGGAGATCGCAAATTCAAGAATCGCCATACTTTTCATCTTTTGATTGGATCAAAAAGATAGATCCAAAAGAGGACAAAACGAAACCTATCATATCAGTTTTTGAAAGTGAAGACATTCAAAAAAAACTCAGGCTCAAGTCTTATCAAGGTGGCTACAAGATATTAATCATGTGGTTGCCAGAAACGATGAATCTGCAATGTGCTAACAAAATCTTGAAGATTCTTGAAGAGCCTCCGGAAAAAACATTATTCCTGCTTGTTTCTGCCGATGCGGACGCGCTTATAGATACAATTCGATCAAGGTGTCAAATACTTCAACTTCATCGTATAGAAAGAAAACTCATTCAAACGCATCTGAAAAAGACATTCAATATAGATGAACAAAAATGCAAATCTATAACCTCTTTTTCTGAAGGGAATTTACTCAAAGCCTATGAAATAGCTAAATCCAGTGATGATGACGAAGAACTCAAAGATGCATTTATTGACATGATGCGTTCTAGCTATAAAAAGAATGTGATTGAAATGATGAATTGGTCTGATTCCATGGCTAAAAAAGGTAGGGAACGTCAAAAAATATTTCTGAACTATACACTTCACATGCTCAGACAATGTATTGTCAAGAATTATATGGGCGAAAGACTTGTTCAGGTCTCAAAAGAAGAAGAAGCATTTATAGAACGATTTTCGCCCTTTGTTTCAGGCAAAAATATCAGAGAATTCATGAAAGCATTTGATGAAGCATATTACCAGCTCGAAAGGAATGCGAATTCCAAGATTCTATTTACCTTACTTTGCTTTCAATCAATGCGCTTCCTTCATAAGTAGAGATTGATTTAAATTGTATAATTTTAACCTATAATATGAGTTGTAATTCGTGTAGTAGTGGTGGGGGGAAGCCTAATGGTTGTCGTACAAATGGCACGTGTAGCACCAGCGGTTGCAATAAACTAGAAGTATATGATTGGCTAGCTAATATCGATCTCCCGGGAGGACAGCAAACCTACGATATACTTGAAGTACGATTTAAAAACTCAAGAAAAGATTTCTACCGAAATGAACAAAAAATCAATATTCAGGTTGGAGATATTGTTGTGGTCGATGCTGCATCAGGATTTGATGTAGGTATTGTTTCTGTAGCGGGAGAATTGGCGCGAATCCAGGTGCGAAAAAAGAAAAAAGACTTCAAGCCATTAGAGGCTAGAAAAGTAATTCGTATTGCAAATCAAAAAGACATAGACCTTTGGATTAAAGCACGTTCGAACGAAAAAGAACTAATGTATAAAGCGAGAACATTAGCGTTAAATATAGGGCTCGAAATGAAAATTTCAGATGTTGAATATCAAGGCGACATGTCCAAAGCCATATTCTATTACACTGCCGAGGGACGTGTGGATTTCAGACAGCTTATAAAAGATATGGCAAGCGAATTTAGAATGCGCATAGAAATGAAGCAGATTGGCGCAAGACAAGAATCATCTCGTTTAGGAGGAATAGGATCTTGTGGTCGGGAATTATGCTGCTCAACATGGCTTACGGATTTTAGAAGTGTTTCGACATCTGCGGCGCGATACCAGCAATTATCATTGAATCCTCAAAAACTTGCCGGACAATGTGGAAAGCTAAAATGTTGCCTAAACTTCGAACTAGACGCCTACCTTGAAGGGCTTAAAAGCTTTCCTAGAACAGATGTACGTTTGAAAACACAAAAGGGAGATGCCTATCATGTAAAGACAGATGTTTTTAAGGGTACTATGTGGTATGGATTTCGTGGAGAAAGTGAACTATACCCGCTTACATCAGCACGGGTAAAAGAAATTATCGAATCAAACAAAAAAGGCAAAAAACCGAGCGATTTAAAAGATTATCAAATCAAAGAAGCGGCGATTGTTGAAGATACTGGTTATTCAAATTTAGATGGGCAAGATAGTGTCAGTCGATTTGAAAAAAGCTTTAAGAAAAACAATCGGAAAAATTCACGAAGAAAGAAAAGACCTAATAAAAAAAAAGAATAGATGAAAGCCTTTTATAGCTTTATGCTCTGTTTCTGTCTGTTTATGATGTTTTCTTGTGGAGAGCAACCCTATTTCATGGATACATATAAGTTTGAAAATGAAAAATGGCTGGAAGATACCACTCCGGTTTTTAATGTTGATTTCAATGGAGACTCTACCTCATACGATGTTATTTTTACATTCCGCACGTCAACAAATTACGAGTTTAATAACTTATGGCTCTACATGAGTACATCAGGCCCGATATGTGATGATATGAGTGGGAAATCAGGGTTTCTTGGACGAAAACCAAAAGAGCTTAAAATCGCGAAAAAAAATGGTGAGTGGATTGGGCAAAAATCGGGAACTTTTATTGAAAATAAATTATATTACATCCGAAGTAAATTCTGCAAAGGGAGTTACGCTTTTAAATTAGAGCAAGGCGTTACGATGGAGGAGCTTGCAGCAATCCACGATGTAACCATCGAAGTATTGCCAACAAACTGGGAAAAATGAGATTTCGAAAGCTATCTAAAATAGAGCTTGAGGCATTGTCCGAAGAGCTGATTCAATTTCTAGTTGTGCAGGGTATTGATGATGATCTGTGGAGGGACATAAACAAAAAATCCCCTCAAAAAGCAGAAGAGTTAGTTGCTCTTTTCAGCGATACAGTTCTCCAAAAAGTATATGCAAAAGTCCAATACCTCAGTTTTGTTTCCGAACAGGTATTTTCAATTTTCAAAATTAACGGTGAAGAAATGGAGGCTATTGTCGTTAAAAACAAATCAAAAACATTAGCTTTTAAAGACCTCAAAAGCGTATTGGAACGTACATCAAAAAATACCAATAACTATGAATTACTGTCTGCCAAACGTTCTTTGGGAGATAAAATTTTAGATGAAATTCATGCTTTAACTGAAAAAGGTTGTCTCGTTGCTGATGAAGAACTATGGCAATATTTCAATCAATTCCATAAAAACCATAGCAATAAAGCATCTTTTTAGGAGAATTTTCGTTTTTAAAGTATATTTACCCATCATTTATCAAATTTAGAATAATGAGAATGCTTAAACCTTTTACCCTTTTATTATTTGTAGGTCTGATTTTTTCTTCATGTATTGAGCATGAAGTAATCCCTGCTCCAGAGACTACTGTTGACTTAAATGCAGCATTTATAGGTTTTGTAAATGGAACGCAAGTCGAATTCACCCAGAATGTTAATGGATACGGAGCTGTTGCTATTAACGCAGAGGATATTAATCCCTCCCCAACTCCGTCACATATGACCTACGGATCTAAAATTAAATCCATTTATAATGATCAAGCGATTCGGGTTAAGTTTGGAACACTAGATTGGGATGTTTCTCAAAACTCTTACCCGACTGTTTCTATGTTTAACGATTGGTTAAATACCTGGTCTAATACTCCGGTATCATTCTCCGATCAAGGTTTGAGTGGAATGGAAATAGAATACACAGACAACCTTGGCGTATCATGGGTTTCAAGAGAAAGTGATTTAGGTCAAACCGGAACTTTCGTCATTAAAAAGCAAGAATCAGATAACACTGGTGATTATTCATTGTTCGAGTGTACATTTAGTTGTCTAGTGTGGAGAATAAATCCTCAAACCAACCTAGATGAGTCTCTTAATATTGAAAACGGTAAAATAACTTCTTGGTTTAAGAAATAGAATCCCTATCTTGTTTCTATGAGTGACACACTCAAAATAGCAATTATTGGAGATTACAATTTCACGTATAATGCTCACCATGCAACAAATTTATCCCTTGACCATTCGGCAGAATTTCTAGAATTAGAACCCAATTATTATTGGATCAAAATCAGTGATGCTCTCAAGCATAAAGCCGCATACTTCGACCAATATGATGGTATCTGGATTGCACCTGGACCAATTGAAAATCCATTCTACCTCTCAGGAATCTTCAAAAAGTTAATTGAAAACAAAATACCAGTGCTTATTACCGGGGAGGGATTCAAACTATTTTTAGAATACCTCATTACTTTTCATCAGCTTACCTCCTATCAAGAAAAACTTATCTCTGAAAACCTCGTTGCCGGAAATAGCTTTGAAAGGCTTACTATTTATCCAAAAAGTAAAGCCTTCAAAAAACTCTACGAAAACTTTTCAAATATAGAGCTCACCTCTTCAAGATATAGTATTTACCCGCAGCTCACCGAACAACTTAAAAGTAATTATATAGATATAGAGGCTACCAACCAATTTGATGATTTGGAAATAATAAGTTTAAAAGACCATATGTTTTTTATCAGCTGTGCATTTTGCCCACAGATTTCTTCAACAAGAGATATTCCCCATCCCATAATTTACACCTTTCTTAAGATGGCTGTTAAGAAAAGAAATCAAACCTGAATAAATTCATTTGACTTCGTATAGTAGAGCATCGGGATGATTTTTTGATTAAAAATGTCTTCAAGATTCTTTTTGTAATTACGTACCTGTTTTTCATGCTTTAACTCTTTTTTACCTGTCTTAAAGTCGAGTACTATAATATCATTTGCCCTAATCATTACTTTATCCGGTATAAAAAGTTTTCCTGAAGGCAATAATATTGAGCGCTCATTTAAGACTTTATGTATTCCATCAAAAAGACCAATAGCTCCGCCATTTTCAAAAAACACTTGTGCGGTTGCTTCTATTTTTTTGCGCAGTGAACTATCCACAATACCCTGCTTAATGAGTATATCAAGTGTCTCGTGAATCTGACTCGCATCGTCAATTGCTCCCATGAGTGCATGAAAATAAATCCCAAACAACCTCTCCTCTTGAGAAGCATAATGTTCTTTTTGAACCTTTCGAAAAGCTATTTGAAATTTTGAGGTCTCGTTTACAACTTCTTTTGGAACATAAAAGGCGCCATTACCGCTATACGCATTGATCTTTTTCTGCCTAGTACCGGACTCATAAAGAATTGAATCCTCATTTTCTTTAATAGAAAATGTTGTCACCATATTTTGATGGAAAAGATGCCCTAAATTGGAACTACGCTCGAAACGATTAAACAAATACAACCGACGTTCTGGTCTAGTTAATCCAACATAAAGCAAATTTAATTTATCCAATAAGATTAAATTTTCTTCTTCAATGGCCTTGCGATGAATCTCATCCAAGACATTATTTTTACTTAAAGATGTATAAAGTACTTTGCCATCTGCCTCCACAAAGAACTTCGCTTCATTATGAATGCTTAGACTAAAATCAACTTTTGGAATAATCACCACCGGGAATTCTAAACCTTTTGATTTATGAATAGTCATTATCTGAACTGCATCTTTACTCTCAGCCATTTTTAGCGCAAATTTTGACTTGTTCTCCTCGTAATATTCAATGAACTTAGATAAATCCGACTGTCTGTTACATTGGAATTGAAAAACTAAATCAGAAAACTGATGCAAATAGGGATTAGAAACTTCCTTCCATCCCATTATGCGTATAAAATCTTGAACAAGTTGAACCAGATTTTCAAAAGGTCTAAAAAATATTTTTGCACCGCCGAAATAATCTTTCAAAAATAATGCATCATCAAAAACTTTAATTTGCTTTCCTTGGCTCGTCGTTAAATCAACGATGTATGAAAAATACGGATCCTTCATTGATGCATTCATTCTAAAATAAAGCTCAGCAAATTGCCTTTTCATATTGTCCACATTAGGCTTCATTCGCCATTTAAGATAGGCGATGAGCAAACGAACTTCCATATTTCTAGAAATCAACAAAGACTCCTGTGAAAAAACAGTAATACCTCTTTTCGTTAGCTGATTCGCAATCTGAACTCCTAATGCATTTTTATCTGTCAAAATACATATGTCTCCCAAATCAAATTCATCATCCAAACATTGACCAATAATAGCCTCAATTTCATCAATCATTTCAACGGGATCAGGTTTTCTTTTTTCAGAAATAACCTTTACAAAACCTAGTTTATTTGATACAGGGTTCTGCGCCACAGCATCATAGAATCCCTCAAAAAAAGGTGGGAGTTTAGTTGAAAAACACTGAAAAAACTCATTGTTAAAATGAACAATCTCACTAGAAGAACGATAATTCATTTCCAGAGGCTTCTTTATTCCCAATTTTGCGAAATAAGCAGAATGCTCAGCTATTTTAGGATCTCCCTCAGGATTATAGACCGCGGGCAGTTCGACAAACTGTTCAGCTAAACCATTGTTAAATCTATAAATTGATTGTTTTGGGTCGCCAACAATCAAGTTTTGTTTTCCATTTGACAAAGACTCGCGCAATAAAGGCAAAAGATTGAGCCATTGTAGCCTTGAGGTATCCTGAAATTCATCTAATAAAAAATGCTCGTATCGTGTACCAAATCGTTCATAAATATATGGTGCATCTTCTTTCTGAACTAGGGTGCCAATTAGCTCGTTGAATTCTGAAATTCGAATGACTTTTGTTTTTATACGAAGCTCCTTTAAAGCCTCAGAAATATATTTAAGCAGTGCCATATTGTAAAAATTTCCCTTATATCGCGAAAGCATCATGTGTCGCTGAGCATTTTCCTCGTAACAAGCATTCAATCTCAGAAGAAGCTGCTTCAATTCTTTGGTAAACGCCATACTGTCTCCTGGTTCAGCACAATACTTTAAAAAAGTTTTTGTAAGCAGAGAATTATCTCTATTAAAATTGGGGAACTTAGGGAAGGAGGTGATTTTATTTAGTGACTTTAAGGTATTTGTTTTACCTGGCAGGTCATTAGGATCTATATTGAAATGCCCTAAATAATCAATGAGTTCTTTTTGAATATTGGCAAATGAATCCTCAATTTGTTTTAGCTCCAGAAAAATAAGACTGAAATCTTTTTCATCAAAGGAAAGAGTTTGAAGCAGCTCAATAAAGAATCGATTCTTCTCATTGTTAAGAGAAGATGCAAAAGACAATAAGTGCCTTTTAAAGTTCCACTGACCTCCATCTTTAAAATTTGATTTCGCATAGTTTTTTACAAGCTTTGTAAGCGCAATATTTTCTTCCAATCCAATATTGCTCAATAACAATTCCAGGACCTCATCTAAAACCTCTTTTTCATTTAGTGAAATTTCAAATTCAGCAGGTAGATTCAAATCATTGGAAAACGACTTGATTAACCTCAAATTGAACTTATCTATTGTAGATACATTAAAATGTTCATACCCATGAAGAATGGCTTTGAGTGATTTTGAAGCTCTTTTTTTGATTTCAGCTTCCTTTAGACCCAAAATCTTCTGTAATTCTATAATAATAGATCCAGTTTTGGCATCACCCTCCGCTGCATTGTATTTTGCGATACTGAACAAAGCATCAATAATCCTTGTTTTCATTTCAGTAGACGCCTTGTTTGTAAAAGTTATTGCAACAATACTCTTGTATTTATTTGATCCTTCTGGCGCTAGTAATATACTGAGGTATTCTAAAACAAGCTGGAAAGTTTTACCGCTTCCTGCCGAGGCATTGAGCACACACAATGGAAATGTATTTCTGTCAATTGATGCAAGCATTTTCTGGTATAGATTCTGTAGGCTTAAAAATAGGAAAATCCGATAATTTTAGCTTAATTTTGATAAGTATGATGCGATTTATTTATTTGTTTTTCTGTTTTTGCTTTCTATTTGTCTCTTGTAATAAAGAAGGCTGTACTGACGAAAATGCAGAAAACTACAATGCTAGCGCCAATCAAGATGATGGAAGCTGCGAATATGCCCCGAATGATTCCATCAAAATTAAAATAACACCGAACTATAATGGTTTAGATTTTCAGTTAGACTCAATCTATACAACAAATGAAGGATACAATGTGAAGTTTACGAAAATCAACTTCTTTGTAAGTCAGATTAGTCATCAACAAGACACAATAAATGCATCCTACCTTTTTGACTTAAGAGAAAAAGGAACGCATTTAATGGCGGCACAAGCAGATTACAATATGTTCCCATCTATTCAGGGTATTATAGGTGTAGACTCATCAAACAACCATAGCGATCCATCAGGATTCGAGCTCCAAAATGACTTAAACATTGAGAACGCAGGCACCATGCATTGGAGCTGGAATACAGGTTATATTTTTATAAATTTAGAAGGAAAGGTCGATACCTTGGCATCCGGAACTTTTAATCACAATTTCAGCTTCCATGTCGGAACCGATAATTTTAGTCAAGAATTTTCATTTAATAATATTCTATGGGAACAAACTGGTGAAAATGAACACACTTTTCATTTAAATTTAGACCTATCAGTCTTTCTAAATCATCAAGGAAATAATATTGATTTAAAAGATGAGTTTTTAACCCATAGCAATAGTGGACAGCAGGCTCTTACAGAAAAAGTTGTTTTGAATTTTTTAAACGCATTAACGGTGCCCTAATGACAAAAGCTGCTTTTTTCATTGTTGTAATTTTACTGTTGACATCTTGTCGCAAAGAAAAGG
Organism: uncultured Flavobacteriales bacterium; assembly: GCA_913046365.1. Classification (GTDB taxonomy): domain Bacteria; phylum Bacteroidota; class Bacteroidia; order Flavobacteriales_D; family Crocinitomicaceae; genus UBA952. The sequence continues at coordinate 25,419 of CAJWRM010000003.1, read as the reverse complement.
TTTCATTTATCCCAACACCTTATACGATAGAAATCCCATCACATTTTCCGCAAATGAATATTCCAGAGGACAATCCCATGACGGAAGAAGGAGTTGAATTGGGAAGATTTTTATTTTATGAAACAAAGCTAAGTGGGGATAATACGATGAGTTGCGCAAGCTGCCATCAATTAAGTCATTCATTCGCGGACAATGTTTCTTTACCACTAGGAATACAGGGCATCGCTGGGACAAGAAACTCTATGCCACTATTTAATTTGGGATGGGATGATTTCTTTACATGGGATGGGCGTAAAATAACACTAGAAGACCAAATTCTTGAACCCGTTCCAAATCCAATTGAAATGCATTTGAAATGGACGGATGCAGTTGCGAAATTGCAGCTAGATGTTGCCTACAGAAATAAGTTTTTTAGGGCTTTTGGAGAGGAGGGTATTGACTCTATTAAGGTTGCGAAATCAATCGCCCAGTTTATTCGAACAATTATCTCGGCAAATTCTACTTTTGATGTGATGTACAAATATGAAAATGGACTACCTTTATCGGCCTCAGAAAACTCAGTTATAGGCAATATTGAGGCTGAGGTGTGGGCAGGCTATGACCTTTTTAAAAGTTTAAATGGTGCAGACTGTTTTCATTGCCATAACGGCCCATTAATGCGTGTTAAAAAGTTCAGCAACAATGGTTTGGATATAGAATTCAGCGACCAGGGAAGAGCATTGGTCACCCAAAACCCAGACGATGAGGGGAAGTTCAAGGTCCCTTCGCTGAGGAATTTATCCGCAACTGGGCCTTACATGCATGACGGGAGATTTAATAGCCTAGAGGAAGTCATCGAGCATTACTCAACAGGTATTCAGCAAAGTGAAACATTAGACCCCTTGATTGAGTTTGCCAATCAAGGTGGAGTTCAACTTGATGAACTAGAAAAACAATGGCTAAAGAAATTCTTACTTTCCCTTAACGATACTACTTACATTAATAATCCTAAATTTAAGGATCCATTTAATTAACTATGGCAACTACATCACGACATTTAACAACAGAAGAGAAAGCGCTAAAAATAAATTTACAACCTGATATTTATGGTTGCTTTGCCGAAATAGGTGCAGGACAAGAGGTTGCAGCAAACTTCTTCAAGGCAGGTGGAAGCTCAGGAACAATAGCATTTAGTCACTCAGCATACGACATGAAGGTTTCAGATTCTATGTATGGAGAAACCAAAAGATATGTTTGCGAAGAACGCTTACAGATAATGTTGGATACAGAATTTTCTAACCTTAAAAAAACACTGCCAAATAAATACAAAGAATCCAAATTCTTTGCTTTTTGCAATACAGTAGAATCTTTAAATTATCATAAAACAAATCAAGGTAAAGGATGGATTGGTATTCGATTTCAGCTGGAACCAGAAACAGAACCTAATACGGTAGTTCTTCATGTTAAAATGCATGACAATAGCCATAAAGGGCAGCAAGAAGCGCTCGGTATATTAGGTGTTAACTTAATTCATTCATGCTACCATAAAAACAATGATATTGATGAGTTCCTTGATGGTTTAACCAGACGGATCCCAAGAGATCGCATTGAAATTGATATGCTGAGCCTTACAGGCCCCGACTTTAGTAATATAGACAATCGTGTCATTGCACTAAATTTAGTCAAACGTGGAATCACTGACGCGACGATGTTTGACCTCTCGCAAAATGTCTTACAACCAACTAATGCACTCTATAAAAAAAATATTTTACTCACAAGAGGAAGATTTAGACCTGTAACGAAGGTGCATATTGACATGATTGAAAACGGTCGTAAAGCTTTTTCTAAAGAAAAGGATGTTAACGAGGATAATGTTGCCGTTATTTTTGAATTAACCTTAAAAGATTTGACTGCAGATGGTAAAATTTCTGTTCAAGACTTTTTAGACCGAGCCGATTTATTAAGTTCACTGGGTTATACTGTGATGGTTTCAAATTATTTGAAACATTACAAAATGGTTGAGTATCTCGCACCGATATCCAGGGGTAATCTTATTGGCGTCATACTTGGGGTTTATAATCTCAATACCATTTTTGATGAGCGCTACTATGAAAACCTCCCAGGAGGTTTACTTGAAGCCTTCGGTAGAGGTTTCGGTCCAAACATGAAGCTATACGTCTACCCGGCTTTAAATGTTGAAGATGGAGAGATTTATCACCTCGACAATATAGAAATAGCGGATAATCTAAAAGGACTATTGAGTTATATGCGAGAGAATGATAAAATGAAACCTATTCTTGAATTTGACCCAAAACTTTTGCACATTATGTCTGATGATGTGCTTTCGAAAATTAGAGCTGGGGCATCAAGTTGGGAAGAAGATGTTCCAAAGTCTGTAGCCAAAGCCATTAAAGCCTTTGAACTTTTCGGTTACCATAAAAAAGAGGTAAAAGTATAATGCCACATATTAAAAATGCACTTCTTCGTTTCAGAATTATTGATAAAATGATTCGAAATAAATATAAATCATATCCATCAAAAAAAGAACTAAGAGAAGCCTGTGAGGAATCTTTATATGGTTCCATTGATGGTCTTCATATTTGTAATAGTACAATTGAAAAAGATCTCTTTAATATGAAAATGGAGCACGATGCACCAATAAAGTATAGCAAAAAAAATGGCGGCTATTATTATGAAGATCCTTCTTACAGCATTAATGACATTCCGCTAAGCGAAGATGAATTGAGCTCTATAAAATATGCTGTGGACACGCTACATCAATTTAAAGAAACACCGTTTTTCAAGGAGTTTGGAAATGCCATAGACAAAATTGTCGATCGAATCTCAGTAGGCAGTGCACAAAATGAAATGTCTAAGTATATAAAATTCGAAGCAGCCAATTCGATAGGAGGAAATGAATTTTTACCAATGCTTCTAGAAGCCATTCAGCGTAAAAAGAAAGTATGGTTTATATATACTAGTTTTATAAAGGGACAGGGAAAGCCGAGAAAAGTTTCTCCCTTGTTCTTGAAAGAATACAGAAACAGGTGGTATTTGATTTCATACGATCCGAGTCAAAATGACATCAGAACCTATGCATTAGACCGTATAGAAGACCCAAAAATATTGGAAGATGAACAAATTAAACCTAAAGATTTTGATGCTGATACCTATTTTCAAAATGCAATGGGAATTACAAGCTACAAAGGCGAAGCCAAAAAAATCATCTTGAAAGCAGATGAAATTGCTTCAAGATATATCAAGAGTCAGCCAATACACCATTCTCAAGAGGTGCTCGAAGAGACAGAAAACGGAACCTCTTTTGAATTTAAACTTTTACTCTCTGAAGAATTAATTCGGACGCTACTAAGCTACGGCGGTGAAATAGAAATCATAGAACCTTTAGAACTAAAAAGCGCATTAACAGAGCGCATATTGGCAATGACGAAGCGCTACAATTTATAAAATAAGAAGCAAGTAATTGTTAATTTTACAGCACTAGAAATATTCGTATGGAAATTAAAATAGAACAACGAGATGGCATCTGTCTTATCACATTGAATAGGCCAAAAGTATACAACTCGTTTAACAAACCAATGGCAATGGCGCTTCAGCAGACACTTGACGCTTGCGCAAAAGATAAAAATGTTCGTGCGATCGTTCTGAAAGGAGAAGGGAAAGCTTTTTGTGCTGGACAGGACCTCGCTGAGGTCACAGATCCGGAGGGTCCTGAACTGAAAAGTATTGTTGGCGAGCATTATAACCCTATTATTTCTAGAATACGCTCCATAGAAAAGCCCGTCATTGCGGCTGTTAATGGCGTTGCAGCAGGAGCAGGAGCAAATATAGCCTTGGCATGTGATATTGTTTTTGCAAAAAAAAGTGCCTCGTTCATTCAAGCATTTTCTAAAATTGGCCTTATTCCAGATTCTGGTGGCACCTATTTCCTGCCGAGAATCATTGGTTTTCAAAAAGCGATGGCATTAATGATGACAGGAGATAAAGTTTCGGCCGAGGACGCTGAAGAAATGAAAATGATCTACAAAGCCATAAATGACGAAGATTTTGATGAAACTGTCATGACTTTTGCAGAAAAGCTATCAAAAATGCCAACAAGAGCATTAGGACTAACAAAAAAGGCTGTCAATTCAAGCTACAATAATACGATGCAGCAGCAACTAGATCTCGAAGAAAATTTACAAAATGAAGCCGGTCAAACCGATGACTTTAGCGAAGGTGTGCAGGCATTTTTAGATAAAAGAACACCAAAATTTACAGGAAAATGATTGAAACAGTAGGGGTCGTTGGCGCAGGAACGATGGGTATTGGAATTGCGCAAATTGCAGCTCAAAATGAGCACCAAGTTATTATATATGACCATAGTGAGGCCCAACTCGAGAAAGCTAAATTAGGCCTTGAAAAAGTACTCAACCGACTCGTTGAAAAAGAAAGAATTACAGATAACGAGAGAAAAAAAATTATAGATAGGATGGTTTTTACTCCTAAGATGAGTGAACTTTGGCCTTGTGGATTGGTAATTGAAGCTATTGTAGAGTCTATCGAAATCAAGCATCAAGTATTTCAATCACTCGAAAATATTGTGTCAGAGCATTGCATTTTAGCTACAAACACCTCCTCTTTATCCATTGCATCAATTGGTGCCTCACTAAAAATAGCTGAACGCATTATTGGCATTCATTTCTTTAATCCTGCACCGCTCATGCCCTTGGTAGAAATAATACCCTCTATTCAAACAGGAGAAAAGACTACTACTGTATGTAAAAACCTAATTTCTAGCTGGGGAAAAACGGTCGTATTATGCAAGGATACACCAGGCTTTATTGTCAATCGGGTAGCGCGCCCTTTTTACGGAGAGGCACTTCGTATATATGAAGAAGGAATGGCTGATTTTTCCACTATTGATTGGGCACTAACAGAGATCGGAGGATTCAGAATGGGACCATTTACATTGATGGATTATATCGGAAATGATGTAAACTTTGCCGTTACCGAATCTGTATTCAAAGCATTCTTTTATGACCCAAGGTTCAAACCCTCGTTTACCCAAAAACGATATGCTGAAGCAGGATATTTTGGTAGAAAATCAGGAAGGGGTTATTACGATTATGATGACGTCAAACTAAATCCGAAACCTCAAACCGATAAAGCATTAGGTGAAAAAATTTTAAACCGTATACTATGCCTGCTCATCAATGAAGCGATTGATGCCGTTTTCATGGGTGTAGCAACGTCAAAAGATGTTGACTTAGCAATGACTAAAGGGGTAAACTACCCAAAAGGATTACTGAAATGGGGAGATGAAATCGGACTAGATAAAATCCTCAAGCAGCTTCAAAACCTATTTGATTATTATGGCGAAGACCGCTACCGACCTAATCCTCTTTTACGTCAAATGGTCAAAGAAAATAAGCAGTTTTACGAATAAGATTTTCATCTGATTTTAGTACATTTGCAACTTAATAATTTACACCATGGCTTACTTATTTACTTCTGAGTCTGTTTCTGAAGGACATCCAGATAAGGTAGCGGATCAGATATCTGATGCCCTCATTGATAACTTTCTTGCTTTTGATCCTGAATCCAAAGTTGCATGCGAAACATTGGTTACAACAGGTCAAGTTGTTTTGGCGGGAGAAGTGAAATCGCACACCTATCTCGATGTTCAAAAAATCGCCAGAGATGTCATCAACAAAATAGGTTACACCAAAAGTGAGTACATGTTTGATGGAAACTCTTGTGGTGTATTTTCTGCTATACATGAACAATCCTCAGATATAAACCAAGGTGTTGAACGAGAAGTTAAAGAAGAGCAAGGAGCTGGTGACCAAGGAATGATGTTCGGTTATGCAACAAATGAAACAGAAAGTTTTATGCCGCTTCCATTGGAAATTTCGCACCTCTTATTAAAAGAGCTTGCAGCACTCCGCAGAGAAAATAAAGAAATAACCTATTTAAGACCTGATTCTAAGTCTCAAGTCACAATTGAGTATTCTGATGATAATAAGCCTATTCGTATTGACGCTATCGTATTATCCACGCAACACGATGATTTTTCGGGCGAAGCTGAAATGCTTGAAAAAATTAAAACAGATGTTGTTGAGATATTGATTCCCCGTGTAAAAGCTCTACTCCCAACCGAAACACAAGCCCTTTTCACAGACGATATAATTTATCATGTCAATCCAACTGGAGTTTTTGTTATTGGAGGACCTCACGGAGACACAGGTCTTACAGGAAGAAAAATTATTGTTGATACTTATGGCGGAAAGGGAGCCCACGGTGGAGGTGCTTTTTCTGGGAAAGACCCATCCAAGGTAGACCGTTCTGCAGCATATGCTACTCGTCATATTGCTAAAAACGCAGTTGCGGCTGGATTATGTGATGAAATATTGGTGCAGGTTGCATACGCAATCGGTGTCGCAAAACCTATGGGGTTATATGTAGATACCTACGGAAGTTCAAAAGTAGGACTTTCAGACGGTGAAATCGCGAAAAAATTAGAGAACCTATTTGATATGAGACCTTTTGCCATTGAAACAAGGTTTAATTTAAGAACACCTATCTATTCTGAAACTGCAGCCTATGGTCATATGGGTAGAACTTGTGTTCAGGTACAAAAAGAGTTTAAAGATGCTTCTGGACAAGTAAAAAATATAGATGTCAAGCTATTTCCTTGGGAAGAACTGAATTATGTTGATAAAGTCAAGGCCGCATTTGACCTATAAGCGACAAAGAAATAATGAAAGGACCAGATTTGGTCCTTTTTTTTTGTTAAAAACTAAGATAAATCCATATAACCCAAACGGGCAGGTTTAAAGTAAGGAAAAAGTAATATTTTTACGTAAAGGCATTCACCGCAAACAATATAAATTTTAGACCATGCATAAATTATTTTTGACGCTTGTCATTTTATCATCTTCATACATCTCTATAGGGCAAAAAATATCATCTATGGATAAGTTGATTGCAAAAAAATTAATTGGTGAAGGTAAGGAACTTATATACGCAGGTCGTACAAGTGAGGCAATGCTGACATTTAAAAGGGCGAAACTCAAGAATCCTAATTCCGGTGAAGCACACTATCAATTGAGTGTTGCTCAATTTTACCTGAGAGATTATTACAATGCCCACGAAAATGCAAGGCGAGCAGAACAGTTAATCACAAAGAAAAAAGATGGTGAATATTATTACTACATGGGGAGAATATACCATACGGTAAATCTGATTGATTCTGCAAAATCATTTTACTCAATATCAAAAGATAAGCTAGGTGCTAGGATAGCCAAGGATTATGATTTACATATTTTGCTTCAGCAATGTGACTTTGTCAATAACGAAATGAAAAAAGGAGTAACAAATATTTGTGAACCATTTTCAAGAGCTGTCAACTCAAAATACGATGAATACGGTGCCATTCTTATTTACAATCAAAAAAGACTACTTTATACTGCTAGACAACCGGAAACAACAGGAAAGAATATTAATTATGACGACCAAAAGTTTTTTGAGGATATCTACAGGGCAGATTGGAATGAAAACAGAAATGATTGGATAATCAATATAGCGTCCATGGAGGACTATAATACCGAGGGGTTTGATGCACTAAACTTTGTTTCACGTAATGGGAAATATGGTTTACTCACCATCAACACCTCAGCAACCGTTGAAAAATCAACGGAAAGCTCAGAAATATTTGAATTTGAAACTGATGAAGAAGACTCATCGTGGTATATTGACCCCATAAAATCTGAATCAATTAACACTAGCTATTTTGAAGGAGCTGCAACGATTTCAGATACTAGCTTTGATGAAGATGAAACTGCTTCTCAAACCATGATTTTTGTTAGTGACCGAAAAGCAGAAAAAACCCTCACTGACTTATACTCAGCTCAACGCATAGACGATAAATGGGGAGAGGCCAAGCCTTTGTCCGAAATAAATACTACAGGAAGGGAGACCACACCATTTATTACAGAGGATGGTCAATATCTATTTTTTAGTAGTGATGGATTGAATGGTATGGGGGGATATGATGTTTATTATTGTCGCTGGATGAATAATACATGGGGACCACCTGTGAATCTTGGAGCATCTATCAACACGGTTAATGATGATACTCATTTTCAATACTTTCCGGAATATCAGTTAGGAACAGTTTCATCAATCAACGATTTCAACGGCTACTTTAGCTATGACATTTTTAAGATCGACCTTAGTGAATCAGATTTCCCTTTTATCAAAAAATAAAATACTCATTCATCAGGCTTAGCTCATTTTTATGCCGCGTTACTTTTTCCAAATATCATATGAGGGCACCAACTTTCTAGGTTGGCAAAAACAAGCAAAAGGCGCCACCGTTCAAAGCAGTATTGAAGATTCCTTAAGCAAACTATGCTCCATGAAACCGATCTCAATCATAGGTTGTGGACGAACTGATACCGGAGTTCATGCAAAAAAATATTTTTTTCACGTTGACCTGAAAGAAAAAGTTGATCTATCTCAATTCAAATTCAAGCTAAACTTAATGCTTGAAAAAACCATTTCCATTCATAAAATCTTTCAAGTTTCTGATAATTTGCACGCCCGATTCAATGCTAAATTGAGAACATACAAGTATTTCATTCATTTTAAAAAAGATGCATTTAAACAACACACCTCTTGGTGGATTTCTCAAGATATAGACCTTGAGCTTATGAATAAAGCAGCGGTATTACTAATCGGAAAGATGGACTTTGAGGCATTTTCCAAAAAACATACGGATGTTAAAACACACATATGTACTATAACAAAAGCTGATTTTACTTCTATCGATAATGGAATTGTTTTTGAAATTTCCGCAAATCGTTTTTTACGAAATATGGTTCGTGCAATTGTAGGAACACTTATCGAAGTTGGTCTACATAAAATAAGTTTAGAAGAATTTCAGCAGATTATAACATCAAAATCTAGACAAAATGCCGCCGCTTCTGCACCAGCATCCGGTTTGTTTTTATGGGATGTCGTATACTAATGTCGTATACTTTTTATTTTAAATGGCAGCCCCCTCTGCTAGCACCTCTCTATTTACTTTCTTAAATAAACCTTGAAGGACTCTTCCTGGACCTACTTCAATGATATGATTTGCCCCATCACCCAACATACTCTCCATGATTTGCGTCCATTTAACAGCTCCGGTAAGCTGCAATACCAAGTTCTTTTTAATTTCATTTGGATCAGAAACCGCTTGTGCATTTACATTTTGGTAAACAGGACAAATTGGAGTATTGAAACTTGTCGACTCTATAGCCGCAGCTAACTCTTCTCTTGCAGGTTCCATTAAAGGTGAGTGAAAAGCACCTCCTACAGGAAGTAACATCGCCCGTCTTGCTCCAGCTTCGCTGAGCTTTGCACAGGCTTCTTCTACAGCTGGAATAGCTCCTGAAATTACCAACTGACCGGGACAGTTGTAATTAGCGGGAACAACGACACCATCTATACTTGCACAGATTTCTTCTACGGCTGAATCCTCTAATCCTAAAATAGCCGCCATAGTAGACGGCTCTTTTTCACATGCCTTCTGCATTGCCAGAGCGCGTTGAGAAACTAGAGACAAACCATCTTCAAAACTCAAAGCGCGATTGGCTACAAGTGCCGAAAATTCCCCTAAAGAATGTCCCGCAACCATAGCTGGTGAAAATGAATTTTCTAAACAAGCTGCTAAAATTGTAGAATGCAAGAATATTGCAGGCTGCGTTACCTTAGTTTGCTTTAGCTCATCAGCCGTCCCCTCGAACATGATTTTTTTAATGTCAAAACCTAAAATGTCATTTCCTTTCAAAAATAATTCTTTGGCTAAAGGAGAAGCCTCATATAGCTCCTTACCCATTCCGGAAAATTGAGCTCCTTGGCCCGGAAAAACGTATGCTTTCATATTGTTTCTATTTTTTCACAAAAGTAAAAGAAGTATTAGAATATTAAAATTGTCCATCAGAATGATATTTTCCCTTCTTATAAACTTTCACCTTCATGATGATTCCGTCAATATCATATTCATAAACCTTTCCATCCCATAAAGAACCATTTCTAAAGGTTCCATCTATCCAAATCTCATCATTTTTATTGTACACCTTATTATATCCAAATTCTTCAAATCGAACACCCCTTGTATTTGGTGCAACAATCCGAGGAGGTCTCAAAGATTTGTCTTTCACTATCTCAATCGGTTTTTCAATTGAAGGTTCATAGGTAATAAGAGATTCTTTCTTTCCTGCTTCATCTAACTTCACTTCGTATTTCAAAGACCCATTCCGGTAATAATGCTTAATCGTCCCAAAAGGCCTTCCGTTTTTTGCTGAATATTCAAGCTGTAATTTCCCGTTTTTATGGAAATACTGAATCTTTCCCGATTCTTTCCCGCTATTATTGTAGTTGCCTTTATATGCTATCTTGCCGTTGTTGTAATAACGAATGCAGTTGCCTTTGTACTTGTTTTGAATAAAGGTGGCTTCTTCCATCTTCTTCGAATTCCTGTGGTAACGAATATAAAATCCTTCAGGTCTATTGTTTCTATAATTACCCTTTAGCTTTGGTGTTTTACCGTCTTTATGATATCGTAACCAAATACCCTCCTTTCTACCATTAATAAAATTCCCTTCCTCTATAATTGAATTATCAGCATAATTAGAGGATGGATGATCTTTGCCTTTGAATACCCATTTGCCGGATTTGCGACCTGAAGCATCTCGCTTATTTTGGGCAAAATTTTCATTGAAGAAAAAACAGAGTGAAATAAATAAAAGCAAGGCTTTTGAATTCATAAATCTAAAATACAAATCTATTCGATTTAAGACAGTGAAAAAAGAATGAAAATTGTGAATAAAAAAAGACTGAATAAACCACTGAAAGAATAGTTCTAATTACTTTTGTAATTGAAATATCATGATTTCAATAGATCCACAAAACATAGAAGTTCCAAAATTGCACCGCTACCTTTTGGGAGCAGTTGGTCCAAGACCAATTGCATTTGCCTCAACTATTGATGCTAATGGAGTTTCAAATCTTGCGCCTTTCAGTTTTTTCAATGCTTTCAGTGCAAATCCTCCTATTCTAGTATTTTCACCTGCAAGATCTGGAAGAACAAACACTACGAAAGACACTTACAATAATGTGAAAGAACTACCTGAGGTAGTGATCAATGTTGTCAATTATGAGCTCGTTCATCAGATGAGCCTTGCAAGTTCACCATATCCATCAAGAATAGATGAATTTGTAAAGAGTGGTTTGACACCAATAGCATCAGAGCTTGTTAAACCATTTCGAATTAAGGAATCACCTGTTCAATTTGAATGTCGCGTAAATCAAGTCATAGAGCTTGGTGACCAAGGTGGGGCAGGAAATTTAATCATTTGTGAAGTACTAAAAATACATATTAGTAAAGAGGTACTTGATGAAAAAGGCATGATCGACCAGCATAAAATTGACTTGGTCTCAAGAATGGGCGGAAATTGGTATTGTCGTGCAGAAGAAAATTCAATGTTTGAGATTCCTAAACCGATTACGACATGCGGCATTGGATACGATGAATTGCCTCAAGATATTTTGAATAGTCAGATACTGACAGCTAATAATTTAGGTCAATTGGCCGGTATAGAATCTATTCCAAACGAAACTGATGTAAATGAGTATAAACTCCTTGAATTAAGTGAATTGTTCTTATCTTTGGAAGACGATGCCCAACAGCTAGAAATTGAAATTCATAAGAAGGCAAAATTACTACTAGAAAGAAATCATTTGGAAGAGGCATGGTTGACGCTTCTTTCTTTTAACAATTAAATACACAACAAAAAAATGTACAAATTCCAAGGAAAAATTAAAGTCATTAATGACACTCAGGTAATCAGCGAAAAATTCAAAAAAAGAGAATTTGTCGTAACTGATACATCCTCTATGTATCCACAAGACGTTATGTTTCAGTCTGTTCAGGACAAATGTGACATGTTAAATGGATACGCTGCAGAGGACCAAGTCGAAGTTTCTTTTAACCTTAGAGGACGTGAGTGGACAAGCCCCGACGGAGTCGTGAAATACTTCAATACACTTGATGCATGGAGAATTGAAAAAATGGGTCAAGGTGGTGGAATTCCGGCCGCAGGTCCATCTAATATGTCTTTGGATGCACAACCTTCAACTGAAGCAACAGCCAGTTCTGAAGAAAAAGACGATCTTCCGTTCTAAAAAATAATATGATTATTGAAAATGGGGCTTAGGCCCCTTTTTTTTGCTCAATTCTATCAAATCAGCCCAAAATTCAGGATAGCTTTTGGCAACAGCTCCCGCATCTGAAATAGAAATCCCTTCATTTAAATTTATACCGACAATCGCGAGACACATCGCAATTCTGTGATCTCCAAAGGAATGAACTGAATTAGAATAAAGTTCGCTTTTACAAACAAACAAAGTATCATTTCTTACGTAAAGTTCGGCACCAATTTTTGCAAATTCGCTTAATAATGTTTCTATTCTATTACTTTCTTTATTCAGTAATCGGTGTACTCCTTTGATCCTAGAAACACCTTCGCAAAAAACAGCGTATGAAACCAATGCTGGAAATAAATCTGGACAGTGTGTCGCGTCAAAATCAAAAGAAATAAGGGGGCGTTTACCTATCGTGAGCTGCCCTTCCTTTTTATAAAAATTATCGAAATCTGAAAATAAATCAAGCAGTCTTCTATCTGCTTGTAAAGAATCTATATTTAATCCCTTCAGCGTTATTTCAGAACCTAAAGCAGCTGCAATAAGCCAATAGCTCGCTGCACTCCAATCTCCCTCTACAGTATATTTTGTCAACTGATAGATCGAATTGGCCTCTATTTTAAATACATCTTCTTGATCAACTTCAATAACAACACCATATTTAGTTAAAGTTGCAATGGTCATTTCAACATATGGAGCACTCTTCAGATTCCGAGCCAACAATTCTATATCTCTATTTAATAAAGGTAAACCCATCAGTAAACCAGACAAAAATTGAGAAGTTTGACTACCGTCAATTGCGATTGTTTTACCTCTGAATCCTCCATGAATAACATAAGGAAGCTTTCCGTTTTCTGATTGAACTTTAATACCATATTCGATACCAAACTCATCAATAAAACTGTGCTTTCGTTGAAGAAGAGAGCCAGATCCATTGAGTTGATAAACACCATCATTCACACAGCAAACACCTGCAATTAAACGAAAAGCCAAGCCGCTTTCTCCACAATTAAAACTTGCCTTTTTCGGGAAATTAGCCACGCCAATTATTGAAACAGTATTTTCATTTTCCAGAACAGTTGCTCCAATTTCCTTAACACAGTCCAGCATTACACGAACATCATCACTGCTACCTACATTGTATACTTCAGACCTACCTTCACATAAGGACGCAGCCAAAATAGCTCTTTGCGCATCACTTTTAGAGGCTGGGACAATAAGCTCGCCGGATAGAAGACATGGCTGAATCTTCTTAATCATGAATGCTTTGTTGTCTTTGGATTCATTATTCTAGTTTGATGACGAATAGACTCTTGGTGAATTGCATCCATAAGCGTCCTTACAAACTGATTGGTCAAATGATAGTCATTACTTTGGGTCAAACGCTTTGAAATTAATTGGTTCCAATGTTCCTGCTGGAGAACCGTAATATTATTTTCTCGCTTTAAGATACCTACCTCCTCACTAAGCTGCATGCGATCACTAAGTATATCAAAAAGCTGATCATCCAAAATGGAAACTTTATCCCTGATTTCATCAATCATCGTCCCCACATCTTGCGAAAAATCAGGCTGTCTAAGCACTAGCTTTTCTAGTAATGAGGATAAACCAATTGCATCTACCTGCTGTTTTGCATCCGATAATGCACGATTGGGATTAGGATGCGTTTCAATCATTAAGCCATCAAAGTTTAAATCCATCGCATATTGACTAACCTCCAAAAGAAGCTTGCGGTTTCCAGCAATATGGCTCGGATCACAAATCATAGGTACATCAGGGCGTTTTTCATTGAATGCAATAGGGATTTCCCATCTAGGAACATTCCTATACTTCGCATGATTATATATGGAGAATCCTCTGTGAATAGCAGTGAGATCATCTAAACCCGCATTATTGAATCGCTCAAAAGCACCGAGCCACAATTCGAGATCGGGATTTATTGGATTCTTAATTAAGACGGAAGTATCTGTACCTTTTAACGCATCGGCGATTTCTTGCACGGCAAATGGATTTACAGTTGTTCTTGCTCCAATCCATAATGCATCCACACCGGCTTTCAAAGCGGCATCTACATGTGATTTGTTCGCAACTTCAATACAAGTAGGAACACCATATTCTCTTCCTGCGTCAACCAACCATGGCAGTGCTTTTTCACCGAGGCCTTCAAAGCTATCTGGGTGTGTCCTCGGTTTCCAAATTCCAGCGCGCATCAACTGAACCCATGAGTTTAAGGAAAGTGCCTGCGCAATTTGATTTACTTGCTCTCTACTCTCTGCACTACATGGACCGGCAATAACGAAGAGGTCAGATTGATTTCGGATTCTATCGACAAGTTTATTTTTCATTTGACCGGCCTTTTCAAGAGGCAGTATAAAATTAATGATATAACGGCTTCATGCGCGTTTTAGTTCAAAAATAAGCTTGAACATTTCAAACAATACTATTCAATTATGCTGACATTTAAACTTTATTGGCAAGCGAGCCATAACCAATAATATCTATCTAAAGCAATACAAAAGATGCTAAGCAAGAAACATAGCTAAAACTCCACCAAAAAGGATACAAATCAGCTTTAAAAAGTTGATGCGGTGGTTTTCAGAAGTTTCAAAAATAATTGTTGTGGATATGTGTAAGAACATCCCGACGACAACCGCTAAAACAACATGTACATCGAGGCCTACGTCCTCTGGATTGACATAAAGACCAATTACTGCACCAATTGGGGTTGTTAAGGCAAATAATGTTAAAAACAGCCATGATTTGCGCATTCCCATATTCGAATCGACAAATAATGACATTAATGCTATTGCAACAGGTATTTGATGAAATAGAATACCCCAAAACAAGGAGCCATGACCATGCCCAACATGAGATGCATGACCTCCCTCAACATTTCCCAATGGAAATCCTTCTATGATCGAATGGATAGACAATGCAAGAAACAAGCTTAATGGAACACTCAATCTAGAGTTGGAATGCGTATGACCATGTTCAATTCCACCTGAAAAATATTCAAGAATAAGTTGAACTAAAAACCCTAGTAAAATATAGAAACCTGTCGTTACAAAATCATGCTTATACAAATCTGGCAATAGATGACAAAAAACAATGGACAACAAAAAACCACCACTGAACGCCAAGGTCAATTTAATGGTCTGCGTTTTATAATTCTTCTTTAGATAAGAAACCAAAAGGCCTCCCAATAGAACTGATAAAATCAAAAAACACTGTAGTAAAATAAAACTCATTATTTCCGAGTTGCAATGATAATTAATCGTTCTGATTCTCGCAGAGAATAATCCTCTAAATCGAAAGATCCAAATATAAAATCTACCTCAAAATAAGGGGATAATAATTGCATAAATTGTTTTCTGTCTATTGCTTGTACTTTCTCTTGATATTGATAAGTCTCAGATTTATCCTCAAAAGAAATGGTCTTTATAATATGTGTTCCCGTATATTCTCTAGAAATATTAAACTCGATGTCATTCAGTATTTTTTTTTCAAATGGAACTAGACCATCTATAACCCTTTTTGCATTCATGAAATCAATAACAAGTCTACCTCCTTTCTTGAGCATTTGAGACATAGATTTGCAAACCTTTTCATTTTCTCGATGCGTTTCAAAATACCCGAAACTTGTAAATAAATTGAATATTGCATCGAACTTTCTACCTTTAATTGGTTCACGCATGTCCTGAATAGCAAAAGATAAATTCGAATTCTCATGCAATTTTGCATGAGTGATGCTCTTTGATGATAGATCAACACCCAACACCTTGAATCCGTATGAATTTAAAGTTATCGAGTGTCTTCCTTTTCCACATGCTAAATCAAGTAAGGAAGCACCCAATGGTAGATTGAGCTTAAAAAGTAAAGCTTTAATAAATTCTTTCGCCTCCTCTTCTCCCCTATTTTGATAAAGAATATGGTAGTACGGTGTATCAAACCAATCTGCAAACCATTCTTTTTTCGGCATGAGACAAAACTACAACTTTTAGCAAGTATATTAGGAAGGATGAGTGCGCAAAAAACTCTAAATTTGAAATAATGAAAGTAATAGGAATTACAGGCGGCATCGGAAGTGGAAAAAGCTTCGTTTGTAAAATTCTTGAAGAAATGGGATTCTCAGTTTATTATTCTGATGATCGAGCAAAAAAGTTGATGAATTCAGACATCCGAATTCAAAAAAAATTAAAACTGCTCATAGGAGATGAGGCATACACTGAAGACGGAATAAACCGTGAACTGATTTCCAACAAAATATTTTCAGATAAAACGCTTCGACAAAAAATAAATCAACTGATTCACCCCATCGTACGAGCAGATTTCGAGCAATGGAAAAAAGGTTTTACAGATGATGAATTTATATTCAATGAAGCAGCCATACTCTTTGAAACGGGAGCTTATGTAAATTTTGATTCAGTGATTCTGGTCTATGCGCCTTTGGAGATAAAGCTAGAAAGAATTAAAAAAAGAGATGGCGTTTCTAAAGAGGAAGTTTTAAAAAAAATGAAAACACAGTGGACAGATGAGGAAAAAATGAAACATACTCCTTACCATATTTTGAACGATGGAAAGCATCCGATTGAGGACCGGATTTCTATGCTTTTAAAACAGCTTAGTAGACCAATTTAATGGTTATGGCTTTATCTGCATTTACCATAAATGAGCAGGACTGAAAACTGGGAGCTGAAAACCTTGGCCTAATTCCATTGGAAAATGCATATGCTTCTTTAGGAATACCAAAAAAATTAGTATCGCATATTTTATTTGCATTTTCATCGTGATATATTGCCAATGCATATTTACCTACAGGCAAATCTTTGAAGGTATAATACTTGTGCTTGCCTTTTGTTCTGACCCGAACCATTTTATAGGTCCTCCCTACCTTTGGGAATCTAGAGGCATCGTTGTACAGACCCAATTGAACAAGGCCTCTATTGTTTTCAATATTGCTTATTTTTACTTGTAAATCGACGGTTGATTGTGCCAAGAAAAATATGGGAAACGCCAAGCCTAAAAATAACACCAACCCTTTCATTTCTTAAAGGTCGTTTTAAAAATTCTATCCATCCAGTTAAAGGTAGACGCGTAATTCCCGGCAAGCTTCGAGTGGTGATCATCATGATGTTTGGTCTTGCTTAGAAATGGGATTTTGCTAAATCCAGGTAGCTCAAGGTCAGAATGAATATGAATTTCGTGAAGGTTCCTAAGTAAACCAAAACCCCATAATGCGTATACATTAATCGGCATAACCACTAGAATTAAAGCAAATGCAATAACAACACCTATCATACCAAGCATCCATTCTAACGGATGGGCGTAAAGATACTCGAGGGGGAAAGGAGTTGTCGCCCGATGATGAATAGAATGAATATTCTTGAGCATAAATTTATTCTCATGTAACCAACGATGAAAAAAATAGAACCAAATATCATCAATAATAAACGCAAATAGGATTTGCAAACCAATCATCCAAATAGGAATGAATGAAGTGTCTATGCTATCATAAATTAAATAAGAACCGACTCCCGCGACACTAATGAGAATGATAAAATTAAAAACGAAAAGCGGCATACGCTTACTGAATATTGACGCTTGATAGCTTTTCGATTGAATACGAAAAGACTTAAAAATATTGGTTTTCAGTACAAGCATACTGTAGATTAAACCAAAGAGATTTGAACCTAATAGCACACAAACTGTCCCTAACGCAACCCATTCTCTTGTCATCTCAATGCAAATAAATTAAACATAACTGAATCTTCTAAACCAACCTCCCTTTCATGATGAAGCTTTGAAAAACCTTTTTCACCTAAAAGTTTTTGAATTTGATTTAGACGGCCATCTAAATCATGGACTTCAATCACTAAGGACTTAATCAATGGCCAATGCTCATCAGATATTCCTTTAAGAACGGACCATTCTGCACCTTCACAATCTATTTTCAATAAATCAATCTTCTCTATGCGCTCTTTTTCAATAATTGAAGACAATGTATTTAAATCACATTCAACTTTCCTCTTTCCACGAACCAATACAAAGGCAATTAATCCTGAAAGAAAGGAGGGTATTAACTTCATCCATTTCATACCTACAGGTGGATTTTTCATCGTCCCTTTCACAGCTTTTGAAAATGCTTTTGGGTCTTTCTCCCATTCCTCAGGATGTAAGGTAGATAGCGCAGGCGTATTTGGGAAATAGGTAAATGTGGCTTTAGCGGCTGCATCAGAAACCCCCATACGGAAAGTATGAATCATACCTTTTCCATACTCAGAAGCATTCTTACTAAGCACCGCATATATATCTGGTATGGGTTCAAAACAATAGGCGTGAACATTTTTTGCCTTTTGAGTGGCTCTAATACCGAAAACACCAACATTAGCACCGACGTCAAAGACAACGTCTCCGTCATTAATTTTTATTCCATTTTGGAGGTATCCGTCAACATGGTGGTCCAACATCTTGGCCTCAGGTTTTCTAAGACAGAAAACTTTGGTGCCATCATTCAATGTAGCTTGAGTCATAATTAGACTCCAAAATAATGAATTTTTACCTGATAGTAATAAGTAAACTAAACGTTTCTATTTTTCAAGAAATGGATACCTATAATCAGTGGCTGGAACGAAGGTTTCTTTAATGGTTCTTGGAGACACCCATCTTAACAAATTTAGAATAGATCCTGCCTTGTCATTTGTACCCGATCCTCGAGCACCACCAAACGGTTGCTGGCCAACAACTGCACCTGTTGGCTTATCATTTATGTAGAAATTTCCTGCAGCATTTTCAAGTGCTTTAGTAGCATATTCGGCTGCATATCGATCAACAGACAAGATAGCTCCAGTTAAGGCATACTCAGACGTGTCATCAACAAGGCTTAGCGTCTCTTCCCACTTGTCTTCCTCAAACACATAAATGGTCATAACTGGACCAAAAATCTCTTCCACCATTGTCTTGAACTTCGGGTCAGAAGTCACAATAATCGTTGGCTCGATAAAGTAACCTTTGGATTTATCATAGTTACCTCCTGCAATTATTTCTGCATCGGTCGCATTTTTGGCATAATCTATATATGATGCTATGCTATCAAAAGCTTTTTCTGAAATTACCGCATTGATAAAATTTGTTGGATCTTCAGGAGAACCCATTTTAAATGTCTTAGCATCTGAAATAATCTGATCCTTCACATCACTCCATATATTGCTAGGGATGTAAGCCCTGGATGCAGCAGAACATTTTTGACCTTGAAATTCAAATGCACCACGTGAAATTGCTGTCGCAACTTCCGCAGCCACTGCAGATTTATGGGCAACAATAAAATCTTTCCCTCCCGTTTCACCTACAATGCGGGGATAGGATTTATATTTTTCTATATTATTACCAATTCCTTTCCAAAGCGTTCTGAATACATCAGTACTTCCAGTAAAGTGTAAACCTGCAAAATTCTTATCTTGAAATACTACGTTTGAAATCTCCCTTCCACTAACCGTAACCATATTGATGACACCTTTTGGCAAACCAGCTGCTTCAAAAAGCTCCATAATCACTTGAGCAGAATATATTTGAGTTTCAGCAGGTTTCCAAATAATAACATTTCCCATCATTGCAGGAGCTGCACACAAATTTGCACAAATAGAGGTGAAATTAAATGGCGTAAGCGCAAAAATAAATCCTTCTAATGGTCTGTGCTCTAAACGATTCCACATACCTGGTAGAGATTCAGGCTGTTCTTTATACAATTGACTCATATACTGAACATTGAATCTAAAGAAATCGATGAGCTCACAAGCCGCATCAATCTCAGCCTGCATCACGTTTTTACTTTGAGCAAGCATTGTCGCTGCATTTAATTTTGCACGAAATGGTCCTGCAAGTAAATCAGCTGCTTTTAAGAATATTGAAGCCCTATGCTCCCAGCTCATATTGGCCCATTTTTTTCTTGCCTCCATTGCAGCATCTATGGCCATTCTAACCTCTTTTTCAGTTCCATAGTTTGAAGTCCCTATCGCATGAGCATGATCATGGGGGGGACTTAGCTTTTTCTTATTATCAGTAAAGACCTGCTCATCTCCGATATACATAGGTACATCAACGTGGCCATTGTACATTCTAGAATATTCGTTAAGAAGTGTTTCACGTTCAATACTTCCTGGAGCATAAGACTTTACAGGTTCATTAATCGCTACAGGTACTGAATAAAAGGCATTTGACATAATATATTTTTTGTTGCAAACTTAAGAATAGTTGAGTATCATTACAACTAAAGTCTACATTACTATGAATAGAATTACGCTTGTGATTGTTCTATTACATCTAAGTAGCTTCTGCTATGGCCAATCCGTATATAATTTTTCACAGTTCTCGCATGAAAGTGATCCGAAAAACAAAGCCACCATTGCACTAGAATTATTAAAATATTACAACCGGTACAATCTGGATTCCTTAAATATTTTGGGTGTGG
The DNA here is from genome assembly GCA_913046365.1 of uncultured Flavobacteriales bacterium. Taxonomy (GTDB): domain Bacteria; phylum Bacteroidota; class Bacteroidia; order Flavobacteriales_D; family Crocinitomicaceae; genus UBA952. The sequence continues at coordinate 4,724 of CAJWRM010000003.1, read as the reverse complement.
ATTTAAAAAAGAGCAATGAACCGATAGACGACAATTATGTCAAAGCAACCTATCAAAGGATCTTCGGCATGTTTGATGTCAGAAAAGGATTTATGGAAGAAGGGCTAAAATTGCTAAAATTTTCAAGATCAATCTTTCTTAATTTAGGTGACGATGAATTGATTTGTGAAGCCTTTAATGAAACCGGTATCTGCTATTTATTAATGAATGATTTTGAACGCGCTAAAAACAACTTTAACACTTCCATTAAATTTGGTAAATCATGCAAATCAAATTCTTTTTCTTACCTCGCTAAGATTAATTTAGCGCAATGTTATTATGAAAATGGAGACCTTACCTCTGCCCAGTTTTATGCAAAAAAATATATTCAACAAGCGCTAAAGGAAAATAAATTTGAATCTATTGCAAATGCATATTCATTTTTAGGCCAGATTCAATTAGATCAAAAAAACATAGAAAAATCCTTGATTTATTTTGAGCAGCAAATGAAAAATGCAGAAAAAAGTTCATCGCCATATATTTTAATTAGAGCCAAAAACAATCTTGCGATTACAAGATTTTACCAAGGAAAAAAGGAAGCCGCTCTTATTCTATTCTCAGAAGTGTTGGCAGATAGAAAAAAACAAGGTGTAATTGCCTACACATGCGATGCATATTTAAATTTAGGAGAGATTTATACCGAATTAGGAGAATATAAAAAAGGATGGAAATACATAGACTCTTCACTTATTTTAGCAAAAAACCATGGATTAATTTCTCATAGAATTGAAGCGCTTAAAATGAAGATGAAAAACGACACTTCTAAACACTATGGTAATGAAATTGCATTATTAAGGAAGAAACAAACTAAAATAATTAATAAAGAAAGGGCGGATAGAAATCTAAAAACGTCTATTGAGATGGAACAAAGTACTCAACTAAACTGGCCATGGTATATCTATCTGATATTCACTTTAATTCCTTTTGTCATTTATTTTATCCTGAAAAAAGATCTAACGAACTAAGGTCAGAAAACCATGTCCTGTAAGCTCTTGACCATTAAGACCTACTGCATTATACTTGTAAAAATAAACACCCTCTGTGGCTTCATTTCCACTTGCTGATGTACCATCCCACCCAATATCAAGAGATTCAATTATGGTCATGACATTCCCCCAACGGTTTAAGATAATAAGCTCAAGACTCGCCACATTTTCAGTCTCTAAAATAAATTCCTCATTCGCACCATCTTGATTCGGAGTAAAAACATTTGGGACAAAAACAATTGGATCTCCAACCAAATTAGCAATGATTTCTATCATATGTGTGTCGGAGCAAAACTGATTAAAAGCAGTAAGTATTACAGGATAAATTCCCTCGTTGTTATATAGTGAAGAAATAATCGGAGCGTCCGGCTCGGCGTAATTCAAACTATCCCCATTTCCATAATCCCATGAATAATTGGTTGCATTCGTACTCATGTTTTGAAAATCTACATTCAAAGGTATTACACCAGAGGTCGGATTTGCTGTAAACAAAGCATCTGGGTTTGGAACTCCAGTTATTATTAACGAGGCCGTTCCTTCACAACCATTTGCATCCGTACCAATAACCGTATATTCATTCGTTACATCCAATGAAAAAGGAACACCATTTAAAATACCATTATCCCAATTGTAGGATGCGCCTGGACCAGCTCCTGCAGCAGTTAAAGTAAGCTCACTACCTTCACAAACAGAAAAAGGAGCACCTGGATCAATAATTGGCAGGGGATTAACAAAAACTGATACTTCATCTTGTGTTTCACATCCATCTGCACTTATACCTATAAGCGTATAGGTCCCAGAAGAATCAGGCTCAAAAGGAATACCGTTTTCCACACCATCAGACCAAGAATAGGTTACAGCATTATCACCTTCTAATGTGACAGCTTCACCGATACAAATTTCAATATCATCACCTGCGAAAACAGGAATATTTGGATTCACTGTTAACGTAAATTCACTCAATGGACTCGGACAGCCGCTGACGGTATATATCACTGAATAGATCGTTGTTTCAATGGGGTTAACAGAAATTTCATTTGTATTCTCACCTCCTGGTTGCCATGAATAGGTCCCATTGCTTAACCCAGAAATAGCAGTCAAAATAGCATCTTGTCCCTCACAAATTTCACTTGGACCATTAATATCTATATCTGGTATAGGATTAACAGTGACTTCCACCTGGTAATTCAAAGCGCATTGGTTGGGATCAGAAACAAAGGTATATATAGTTGACCCCAGGGCATTAGTATTAATTCCCGGAGGGCCCCAAACACCGGTTATTCCGTCAGGTGATACATTCGGTAATGGGTCAGCCGGATCATCCTGACAATACGGACCAAAGGGTTCAAAAGTAGTCGCCTGAATAGGATCAATTATAATCTCCATAGTAGATGGATTCACACATTGCCCTGGACCAGCGATAAAGGTATAAATTGTCGTCTGTACATTATCTATAATTGGTGACCAGCTTCCTGTAATACCTTCAATCGAAGTTGTCAATAAATCTGGAACGGGACTACCTTGACAATATGGACCAACCTGAGCAAAAGAGGCGGTCAATAATGGATCAATAGTTATTTCCATAATCGCGGGGATAGCACATTGGCCAGCATCGGGAGTAAAGGTATAGGTCGTCGTCTGGGTATTATCTATTGCGGGAGACCACGAACCTGTGAGACCTCCAGTAGAAGTAATAGGCAAATTAGCAATTACATCATCTTCACAAAAAGGACCCTGCTGAACGAAATTAGGAGAAAGCTCAGGATCAACTATGATTTGCATTGTTTGTGCATTGGCACATTGACCAGCATCCGGGGTGAAGGTATAAGTCGTTGTTTGAGAATTATCAATAGCTGGGAACCATGAACCTGTTATACCCTCTACTGAATTTATAGTCAAATCAGGAATGAGCACCCCTTCACAATAAGGACCCATTTGTTCAAACTCCGGTGTAACGAGGGGGTCAATTGTTAGATTCAAGCTTACCAAAGAATCACAGCCATTCACTGCGCCACCGATTAAGGTAAATGACGCTGTGTTATTATTGGAGGTATATGTTACGCCGTCAATCCACGTATATGAATCACACGCATTTTGAATATCAATCCCAGGCTCCGTTGTATTGACATTAACTGTGGTCGTTTCACTTGCAAGACAACCATCTAAGTCATAGTCGCACGAATAATTCGTTGTTGTATTGGGCGAAACATTGATAGTTGCAGAAGTCTCTCCAGTGCTCCATAAAAATGTCCCGCCTGCAATAGACGGGTTTCCCGTTAAGGTAACTAAATCACCTTCACAAATTGTTTCAGAATTGATAGACAAGGTAGGAATAATTGCATCTGAAACCACCTCAACCGTTTCAACGATTGGGTCAGTACATGCGCCCGCATCATCCACGGAAACTTCATAAATACCGGGATCAAGCCCTGTTGCTGTTGCAGTTGTTTGCGGTGGTGTTGTATTCCAATTATATGTATACCCCGGATAACCACCTGATGCGTTTACGGTTGCCGTTCCATCCGAACCAGCACAACTAACAGGTGAGGAAGAAACATTTGTTTCTAAAGCATCCACACACTCTAAAAAGTCAATAAATACTCCTGAATCCCAAACTCCATCACCAGCATCGGCAATGGCCAATTTAAAATGGTAGGTTTCACAGGGTACGACAGAAACATCAGTGATTAATACGGTTGTAAAAGCATCAAAAATATTCGTCAACCCTGCTGCATTATTTACATAAAACCCGGCATTCAATCCCGCGTTTACATTGTCAATACTAACAATTGTATTACCATCTGGCAATACAGCAACATTTGAATTCACGTAATCACCTCCTGCTGGATTTTGGCCCGAAATAAAAAAACCAAAAGCATCATTAAAACCAGCAGAAACCCATTCTGGGTATTCTTCAGAACCAAAAACGAATCTAATTTGTAATTCATCACACGTCGGAATAACATCAAATTCTAATATACAGCAATCATTTGTCGCTAAAGGTTCAAGACTATTGAGTTGAGGATCATTGCAATTTGTACCGTTCCACGTATCCATAAAAGCATTTCCCGGAGCATTTAAGTCACCCACATTTCCAGTTGTCATAACCAAACCTGTAGGAATCCCTATATCTGTAGTAGCTCCATTGGTAAAAGTTCCATAGGCATTTGTTGGACAATTAATTGTGGCATTAGAAATAGTTAACCCACCGCTTATAATACTGTTGACAACAACTTCTGCCGTCGCACCTTGGTTCTCAATTACCAGTTGTGAGTACGTATATTTCGAGAAAAATAATACGGATGAAATAATTAAAAAAGAGATAATTGGTTTACAAAACATACAATACTAAGACAGGTTAGACGAAGTTTGGTTGCTTATAAAGATAATTAAGTTACCTTAAAAAAACAACATGTTTTGTTTAAGCTAAATCCAGGAAATGTAATCTTATGATGTATAAAACTTCTATGACTGTGACTACATTTAAATTCTATTACCGGATATCAACGCATTAAAGTTACATAACCTACAACAACTTTCCTCTCGTCGGTTTTTGGACTTTTGTAAGTGATTTTCCAAGAATAGGTGCCATCCAAAGCTTTCGTTCCGTTCACACCATAAGAACCATCCCATCCTATTTCCGTGTTATGGGATTCAAAAACGATTTCTCCCCATCGGTTAAAAATCAGCATTTCAAAA
>CAJWRM010000002.1 GCA_913046365.1 uncultured Flavobacteriales bacterium | reverse complement strand
CAGGTAAGCTTAAGACATCTCCACTACAGATGTCTGATATTGGCGTGAAGCTTGGAATCAAAGACTCGGTCAGATTAACGTTAAACTCCTCCTGATTGGTAATCGTACAAATTACACTTGATACAACAGCTGTAATTGTTACTGAACCATTTGTAATGCTCGGTGTAAAAGTTGTAGTGGTTGAATTTGGATTAGAAAAAACACCACTTGGTGCAGACCATACAACTGACGCACCTATTCCTGAAATAACTGCTGTCAAATCAATTGGTATACCATTACATTGTGTTATATCTTCTATTTGATCAATAGTTGGAGCTGGACGAACAACAACTGTTGTACTCGTAGGTAAGGCACATTCTCCTGGGTCAGGTGTAAAGGTATATGACGTTGTGACCGTATTATCAATCGCTGGAGACCATGTCCCAGATACACCATCATCACTCACAGAAGGTAAACTCAAAGGCTCACCTGCACATATATATGGAATTAAGGAAAAATCGGGTTCAGTTGCTGTCGGTGCGTTAACAACGACTGTGTTTCCTACCGAACATCCTGTATTATCGATAACCACAGCAGTATAGCTACCCGCTGACAAATTAGAAAGTGTATTGGTATTTGACGATGAGAAAGATGTTGTTGAAATAAGATCCCCAGTAGCATCATACCATTGATAGGTCCAAGGCAGTGCAAATCCAGTTGTCTGTATGGTTGCCGTTCCATCTGATGCTCCTGATCCGCAAGAGACATTCGTAGATGACATTGTTGGAGGAGAGGAACAACAAGAAAGTACACTTTCAAATACTGTTGAAGGATCATCTTGGCAAGCAGGACTAGTCCAACTACCAGACTCGCCATCAGCCGAGGTATTGACTGTAACGGACAAGGGTGTACTCGATGAACAAAGCGAAATGGGTAAAGTTGTTAAGGTCCAACAGAATTGTGGATCACATGACTCGGCATTTGAATCTCCCCAGCCTGTAGTAGAAGAATTATTGAAGTAAAATCCCGCTGGCCAATTCACACCATTTACCATACCAACACCATTAGGATTCCAAGCCCAATTACCTGGGGAATTACATGCTGGGGGAGATGTAGTGACAACATTCGCTGCCGTTGTGACCCATCCTGCACTCCATTCTACCTGAACGGCATGAAGCCAATTGGCACTGACCGCATCAAAATCTGTAAGTGTGTAACAAAATTCAACAGTCTGATCAGCTGCATAAGTTCCATTTATCGGTGGTGGATTAGCTGTTAAAATACCACCCTGAAGACAATCACTACAGTCATTATTGTTATTTAAGTCAAGTGTAAAAGTTCCTTGAGAAAATGGAAAGTTTCCGCTTATTTGCACATAGTATGTTTCTCCAGGTGTTAAAGGTTCAAAAACGGAAGCATTAATATTTCCGGCTGCATCTCCTATGACACATCCTCGACCAATCAGGTTTAAACAATTCCCTGACCAAAGTCCGACATTTGGATTCGCAAAAACACTTGATAAATTAATTTCCAATATCGTTCCTGTAGCAACGAAGGAATACCAAACATCATTGGCACCTTGAGCCATATCTGTTGTTCCTGTACCGCAATCTGTCATATAGACATATGGATTCCCAGCTGTAGACCCAATAGACGTGCCATTGGTTGTAATTGTGGCGCCTAGGCCATTGCCAAGGCCAGCACATGACGCCGGAGTTGGCAAACTACCCAAATCGGTGGCATCTGAACAGTCATCGCCTTGGGCAAATAAACCAAGAGAGGTGCATGTAGAAACAAATAATAAAAATTGAAATAACTTCATTTTAGTTCGACTTTAAAGATTTGAATGACTGACTTCTTTTAGGGACCAATAACCAACCTTCAGAAGAAATGACATAAACATTATTGGAGTTGATTAATTCTTTTTGAAAGCAACTGGAGTCTATTTCGATTCCGTTTGATAATACTTGCGCTTTGTTTTTTAAAAAAACAACTGCTCCATCATCGAATTTCAATTGAAAATTAGAAGTCTCGTGATAGTACCCGCACCAATTTGCCTTTTGAACAGCCAATTGAATTTCCTCGATTGCATATTTTGAACCTGATTGAATCTCGATGTACTTTTCCTGAGCGCGCAAAACAAATACGGAACAGAAAAGACAAAATAGTAAAGTCGTTTTCATAATTGAGTTAATGAAAACCCTTAAGTAAAAAACTACAAGAAAACTGCTCTAAAAGCAGTTAAAAATGATCGGCTCAACCAAGGTGCATAAGCAACACATCAGCAGCATCGTCCGAATCAAAGTACCACAGAAAATGGATCGTTGAGTTTCATTAAGAGTTTAGTTTTGTTTTAGTTTAGCAAAACAAAAATAGCAGAATCAAGGAGAATGTCAAAATTATATGATGGTTTTTAATCCATACAATTACAAGGGGAGTCAAATAGAACTTTAACATTGGGGAGCTTATTTCTTATCTCAGCCTGAGATTTTGCGTTATACATTAACCCGCGTAAATCTAACCTGCGCAGCGTAGTAAGTAAAAAAATACCATCACCCAATTCTCCCATTGGGTTATCATACATATCCAACACCTCCAATTTGGGATATTTAGCAATGCTCTTTGGAATGTATCCAAGTTTATTACTGCCTAAAATGAGTTCACGCAAATTTTCTAATCTAATAATATGCTTAGGGAAAATCTCAAATCTATTTTTACTTAAATTCAGCTTTTCGAGCGCTGACAATTTCGTAATCTCAGGTGAAATTTTAACGAGGCGATTCTTTGAAAGATCCAAGCCTTTTAAATTTTTGAATGTAAATACCTCCTGAGGTATTTCAGTTAATTTTTTTCTAGAAACTTTTAGATAAAAGACCGAATCTACCGGGGTATTTAGCGCTTCTTTCAAGGAGTAATACCTCTGGCCAATAAGAGAAAAAGAGGAATTAAATACGAACAGTATTAAAATATTTACGAACGCTTTTCTCATCTTTAATCAGTTGCGATTTTAGTTCCTCTAAATTAGAGAAAGTTTTCTCGTCTCGAATGAATTTATGAAAGAACATCTTCACTTCAGTACCATAAATCTCTTTGTCAAAATCAAAGATATGAACCTCTAATTTTTTTTCTTGGTCTCCACTATTCTTTACTGTTGGGTTTTGACCAATATTCATCATCCCTCTAAAATTCTTCGCATCAATCAGAACTTGTACGGCATAAACACCATCCTTCGGAAGGATTTTATGATCATTATTTACTTGAATATTGAGTGTCGGAAAACCAAGCTCTCTGCCTAACTTTTTTCCTTCAACAACAATACCGGTGCACAAAAAAGGCCTCCCTAAGAACTCATTCGCCCTTTCAATATTACCTTTGTTCAGGGATTGACGGATCTTTGTGGAACTCACATTTACCTCTTGTACTTCCTCTGCAGAAATCTCTTCAACGTCAAAGTCAAATATTTTTGCTGTTTCTTTTAAAAACTCTAAGTCCCCTTCCCTATTTCTTCCAAACTGATGGTCGTATCCAATGACAAGGGTCTTAACTTTTAGTTTTTCAACCAGAATATCTCGAACAAATTCAAAAGCCGTCAGGCGAGAAAATTCCTTTGTGAAGGGATAAATTATTAAATTATCCAGACCAAAAGCAGCTAAGCTTTCGATCTTCTCATCTATTGTTTGAAGTAGCTTTAGATTATGATTTTCAGGGAAAACAATCATTCTTGGATGCGGATAAAAAGTAAATAAAATACTCTCGCCTTGCGTTTCCTTGGCTCGATCATTTAGGCGAGATAGAATTTTTTGATGGCCTTTGTGGGCACCGTCAAATGTCCCTATGGTTACCACGGAGTTTTTAAATGCTCCCAATTCATCAATACCTTTGAAGATTCTCACGGTTTTTTTTAGACTACAAAATTACGCATTTGTTGGATATTGACTTTCCCAATCAAATGATTAACTCTATTTTTAGCGGAAATAATTTGACTAATGAAAAAAATACTTAGCCTTTTACTCGGAATATTACTAATTAACAATGTGCTTGCAGATGAAGGAATGCTCATCCCTTCGTTGATTAAAGCTTTTGAATCAGACATGAAGGCCAAAGGAATGCGGCTTAGTGCAGAGGACATATACAGTGTCAATTCATCGAGTTTAAAAGATGCTATTTTTCAATTTGGAGGAGGCTGCACCGCTGAAGTTGTCTCTAAAAAAGGACTACTGCTTACCAATCATCATTGTGGTTATTCACAAATTCAATCCCATTCTTCTCTTGAAAACAACTATATCGAAAACGGCTATTGGGCAAGTAATCTTAGTGAAGAATTGACAAACCCAGGACTGACAGCAATGAGAATTGTGCGTATCGAAAATGTAACAGAGCAAGTTTTACGCGGTGTGAAATCCGATTTCGCACAAAACGAAATAAAAGCGAACATTGAAAACATTATTGCGAGTGCTACAAAAGGAACACACTACACGGCAAATGTAAAGGCTTTTAATTACGGTAACGAATATTACCTAATGGTAAAAGAGACCTTCTTGGATGTCAGATTTGTTGGAACACCACCAAACTCCATCGGAAAATTTGGAGGGGACACCGACAATTGGGTTTGGCCTCGTCATACCGGAGACTTTTCTGTATTCCGAATTTACGCTGGAAAAGACAATAAACCAGCTGAATATAACAGTGAGAATAAACCTTATACTCCATTGCACTATCTACCTATATCAATGAAGGATCGAAAAAATGGCGATTTTACAATGGTCTATGGATTCCCAGGTAGTACAGAGCAGCATGTTTGTTCAAGCTATTTAGCGCAAATTATCACGCAGGAACGTCCATCTCGTATAAGAATGAGAGACCTTTCTCTATCGGTGATTGATAAAGCAATGAAGAATTCGGAACTCATAAGAATTCAGTACGCCTCTAAGCAAGCTCGGATTTCTAATGCTTGGAAAAAGTGGATTGGACAGATAGATGGATTAAAGCGATTGGATGCGGTTAAGCTAAAGAAACAAACTGAGCAAGAATTTACTGAAAGAGCCATTTCTAATAAAAATTGGAAACAAAAGTATGGAGAAACTGTAGCTGAAATGAATGCTTTATCCGATGAGTTTTTTAAATATGAATATCAATACGCAATGGGGATTGAATACTTTTATGTAGGGCCAGAGTACTTTAAATTGATTCGTTCTACAAATGACCTCATCAACAATTATTCAACGTATGTGGAAGTAGGAAAAATCGATGAGGTTAAAGAAAAAATGCTTCAAACTTCTGAGGGTTTTTTCAAAAACTACAACCAAGAGATTGATATGGAAATCTTATCGCTACTAACCCAAGAATACTTTTCTAAAATGGATGGTCCTGAATCATTTGATGCAACAACCAATATCGCTGAAAAATCCGTGTTTACATGCCAAGAACGATTTGATCAGTTCATCCAAAAGTTCAATAAGAAATCAGCTAAAAAATTACAAAAAGACCCTGGATACGATCATTACACAAAACATTATGCGGTCTGGATTGATAATGTCATTCCAAATTACCGTAGCTTTTCACAAACTATGGACGCGCTCCTAAAAACGTACGTTGCAGGGAAATTAGAAATGTTTCCGGATAAAAAACATTGGCCAGATGCAAACAGTACCCTAAGAATTACTTTTGGTCAGCTTGAAGGTTCAGCGCCTGCAGATGGAAAGGTCTACACTGAACACACAACCTTGGATGGCATCATTGCCAAATACAATTCAGGAAATCCGGATTTTAAAATAAAACCAAGAATGCTTGAATTATTTGAAGCAAAGGACTACGGTCGATATGCTCAAGATGACGAGCTCTGGGTATGTTTTTCTGGTTCTAACCACACCACCGGTGGTAATTCTGGATCTCCAGTACTTGACGCCGACGGATACCTTATGGGACTCAACTTTGATAGAAGCTGGGAAAGCACCATGAGTGATTATATGTTCGATCCAAATCGATGTAGAAACATTGTAGTTGATATTCGCTATGTATTATGGGTGATAGACAAATACTCAAAAGCTGGGCACCTGATAGAAGAAATGGAATTGAAAAAATAAATTCTAAGACCTAGAATTAATTCCGGATTTGGATACTTTGGATTTTATTGGATAGTTCAGTAGAAAAAGACAATTGAACAGAAAGGGTTTCTGTCTCTGTTACATACTTTGCCGCAGAAAAAATATCATCATCCTCCTCGTTCCCCTGGAATTCATAGTCAAAATCTCCATCGGGATGATGCATGAAAAACTCCATCAATACCATTGAGGCCTGAGCGTGGTTATATATTCCCTCAGTGCCATCAACAACAAGTAGAACTGGATTCTCACAATATGATATAACTAATTCGGCGTCATTTTCCTCGAAAGCAGTAGCAATTTCATTGTAGGGTAAATCTCCACTGAAAAAGGCTCCTAACAAGAGGAATTGAAAATAAAACAACACAATCTTCATCAGAGATTTTTTTTGAAATTAACAAATATTAGACCAAAGTCAAATTTATGTAAAGAATTCAATTTAACATTGTCGCATAAGAACGGTTCTTTAGAATAATTCTAAATAATACCTCTTTTATGGTATTGTGAAGAATGAATACCCGTAGTATTTTTGCTCTCGAAAATATTATTTCGTAATAAGAAAAATAAAAAAAATGAAAAAAAGTGTACTATTATTAAGTGTAGTTGGATTGTTTGCGCTGGGGTCATGCAAGAAAAAAGGATGTACTGACGAAAACGCAATTAACTACGATTCTGAAGCAGAAAAAGATGATGGAAGTTGTGAAGAACTTCAAGTTCCTACAACTTATGTATTTTCTGATAGCGATGGTAACTCTACTGTTTCTTACGGTGGACAAACTGCAAGAATGGATATGTTGTCTGAAATGACTTCATACCTTAAAACTGCAAATACAAGTGGTGGAAGTAACCAACTAGATGCAGCAACTTTATTGTCTATGTATGACAATTCTTACACAGGATGGTCTGATCAAGGATTAGTTGGAAACGGTAAGCAATTAAAGAGCAAGACTGCTCTTGGTGATGCTGGAGTTCAAGCACAATTCGAAGCATGGATGACTGATGCAGCAGCAGCTACACCTCCAACAGAGGATGGTTACTACCTTCAAGCAGCAACTGGTCAAGAGTGGACTCAGTTGATTGAAAAAGGTCTAATGAGTGCTTGTTTTGCAAGTCAAATGACTGGAAACTACCTTGCTGGTATCGAAAGTGATGATAATTCAGTAGCTGTAGATCCTGCAAACGGAAAATACTACACTGAAATGGAGCACCACTGGGATGAAGCTTATGGTTACTTTACTGACGCTGTAGATTACCCAACAAACGGTACAAATAGATTTTGGGGTAAGTATGCAAACAACACATTAGAAACGTTGTTAGGTTCGGCTACTACAATGAGTCGTGCATTCAGAACAGGTAGAGCGGCAATCAGCGCTGGATTGACAGATCAAGTACCTGCTCAAGTTGCAATTATCCAAGAAGAAACAAGAAGAATGGTTGCAGGTATGGCGATTCACTACTTGAATTCAACAAAGCAAAAAGTTGCTGACGGTGAATCTCAAAATAAAGTAAACCACTATATGTCTGAAGCTTGGGCATTCATCTACGGAATGCAGTTCTGTGCTAACCCAGATATGACGCCTGACGCCATTAATGGACTTTTAGCACAAATTGACGGTGGATTTGAAGAATTCACGCAAAGTACACAGTCTATCAATGCAACAATCGACATGATTGCTGCTGCATCTGGACTTGAGGCTTTCAAAAACGATTTGTAAAATTAAAACATACATACCCGGGCTTAATTGCCCGGGTTTTTATAAAAAAACTTGATTGAAATGAGTGATGTAGTTAGAATTCAGTCTAATACGAGAATACTTAAGGTATTCTTTTTTGGTATAGTAGTATTGCTTTCTTTTTCATGTAGAAAAAGAGGTTGTATGGATGAAAATGCAATCAACTACGATGCGGATGCGGAGATTGCTGACAACGCAACATGCACCTACGAACCATTTGAAAAAACTCAAATGCTTACCAACATTTGTGACAATTATATTATTCCAGCATACACAAATTTCAATGAAAAAAATATAGCCTTATCGAATAGCGCAAACGGATTTTCATCTGATCCGACTCTTGATGCTTTTGAAGCGCTTCAACAGAACTGGAAAGACGCGCTACTGTCATGGCAGCAAGTTTGTTTCCTAGACTTTGGCCCAGCTGCATTTGTAATTCTGAATAATCAGGTTAATCTACATCCGGTGGATACGGATGTGATCAATAATAACATAAGTCTTGGTGTATACAACTTGGACCAAGCAAGTAATAATGATGCCAAAGGATACCAGGCACTAGATTATCTATTGCACCAGCCAGGTATGACAAGTGAGGACCATGTTACTTACTTTACAAACAATGCGAATGCAATGACATACCTAACAGATGTTGTTGACAACATCAGCTATTGGTCGAATTATATATTGACCGAATGGACGAGTTCGTACAAGGATAGTTTCAAAAGCAATAGCAGTAGCGAAAGTAATGCGCAGGGAAGCTCCATAAGTAACCTTGTGAATGGGCTCTGTTATCACTACGAATCTATTATCAGAAAAGGGAAAATAGGTCTTCCACTGGGTGCCTTTAATGGTTTCTCACAGCAAGAAATGCCAGAACTTGTCGAGTGCTATTACCACCAAGAATCACTACCGTTTGCCATAGAGTCAGTAAATGCAATGAAAAAATACATCAATGGAGAATCATTTAGTTCTTCAGAAAACAGATTAGGTCTTGATGATTACATCAATTTCGTTGGGGCAACTCAAAATTCAAGTACGCTTTCTTCAGTAATCAATAGCCAAATTGACCAAATTATTGATAAATTGGAGCAACTTAACGACCCATTGAGCAACGAAATTATAACGAACAAACCCGCTGTTACTGAGGCTTATTCAGCCCTACAACAACTCGTACCTTATCTAAAAGTAGATATGACATCAGCGCTTGGTGTACTTATTACTTATCAGGATAATGACGGGGATTAAAGAATGGTTGTATAGGCAGACATTTTCGGAAAAATCTATTTCCCCACTCATCGTATTCCGAATACTGTTCGGAATAATGATGTTTTTAAGTACCCTTAGGTTCATTTTAAATGGCTGGGTGTATGAACTATATATTCAACCCTCTTATTTCTTTACTTATTTGGGTTTTGATTGGGTAAAACCTTTCGACCTGTATGGAATATCTTTGCTTTTCGGCTTATTACTTTTAAGCACCATATTTATTGCGCTAGGTTTATTTTACCGAATCAGCACGATCGTTTTTTTCATTTGCTTTACCTACATAGAGCTTATTGATAAAACAAATTACCTAAACCATTATTATTTCATAAGTCTGATTGGATTTCTATTGATGTTTCTTCCTGCAAATAAAGGATGCTCATTGGACGCCTATCTCGGCTTAACATCAAAGCAACAAAAAGTTCAGGCATGGACCATAAATATCTTGAAATTTCAAATGGCCGTAGTCTATATTTTCGCGGGTATTTCAAAATTAAACTACGACTGGCTTTTTGAAGCCCAACCTTTGAGAAATTGGCTCAAACATCAAACAGATCTGCCATTCATTGGTGAGCTGATGCAATACGAATTTACGGCTTATCTATTCAGCTGGGGAGGGGCTTTATTTGACTTATTTATTGTATTTATTCTCCTCAATAATCGATTTAGAATTTATGGCTATACATTGGTCATTATATTTCATGGCCTAACCGCAGTCATGTTTCCAATTGGCGTATTTCCATATGTCATGATCGTAAGTACGTTGATTTTCTTTTCACCAGACTTCCATAAAAATATAGTGGTTTGGATCCAAGACCGCTTCGCGCTCAAATCAAAAAATACAGTCCAAACCGAAATTAAAGCTCCTACTCAAAACAAAAGAGCTATAAGTTTACTTTTGGGCCTTTATATTTTAATTCAGCTAATCGTACCGCTGAGATATTTGGCTTACCCAGGAGATCTCTTCTGGACAGAGCAAGGATATCGCTTTAGCTGGAGAGTAATGCTCATTGAAAAGGCGGGATACGCTCAATTCTTTATCCATCACCCTGACAATGGGACGAAAAAACTAATCGATAATAAAGAATACCTCACGCCACAACAAGAAAAAATGATGTCCACTCAGCCCGATATGATTTTACAATTCGCACATCACCTTCGCGATGAATATAGCGATACAGTCATTATCGAATCTAATGGAGCTGAAATAAATATAAAACAGGCAAAAGTCACCGCAGAGGTTTATGTTAGTCTTTTCAATAAAGGAAGTAGGCTATTTATAGATTCCGACGTAAATTTGTCAAAAATAAAAAGAGGTTTTCACCACAAAGATTGGATATTACAAAATGAAAATTAGCCAGCTTTTTTTACTATTTATTTTCTTTTTAGGATTTAATTCAATAGCTCAGAAAGGACAGATAAGCGGGCAGATAAATTCAGAAAGTGGAAATGAAATTCCATTTGCCCAAATAAGTATTATTGAGCTAGACAAAAGCTTTTATTCTGATAAAACAGGCTTCTTTATGAGTCCCAAGATACCCTATGGATCTTATTATATTTCCATTAAGGGAAATGGTTTTAATGAATTTAAAGACACAATTAAATTTACTAGCCAAATGCCTGTACTCAAAGTAACACTCCAAAAAAGTAAGGAATATACTTTAGATGAAATCCAGGTCGCACGCAACAAAAACAATTCGTATTTTATTAGGAGGATGAAAGCCATTGAGGGTGACATTCTGACTCAGGGTAAAAAAACAGAGGTGATTTCATTAGAAACCATCGATGCAAATAAAGCAACCAACTCAAGCAGACAAATATTTGCAAGGGTTCCCGGTCTCAATATTTGGGAAAGTGATGGAAGCGGCATTCAAATCGGTCTGGGAGGAAGGGGACTAAACCCAAGCAGAAATGTCAACTTTAATACACGTCAAAATGGTTATGACATTAGTGCTGATGCACTTGGATATCCTGAAAGCTACTATACCCCACCGAGTGAGGCAGTAGAAGAAATACAGATGATCCGAGGTGCTGCGTCATTGCAGTTTGGACCACAGTTTGGCGGACTTATAAATTATAAGCTTAAAAAAGGAGTCAAGGATAAAAAAGCAGAAATCATCGCGAGACATACGCTTGGCTCTTTTGGACTAAACAATTCATTTCTATCTGTTTCAGGAACCATAAAATCATGGAACTATATCGCATATGGAAACCATAAATTCGGAAACGAATGGCGTCCAAATTCAGGGTTTCAATCAACACAAGGACATATATCAATATCGAAAAAGCTTTCCCAAAAATCAACACTCGGCATCGAATTCACCAAAATGTATTACTTAGCGCAACAACCAGGTGGGCTCACAGACAATCTTTTCAATACGAATCCAGACACTTCAGTTCGAGAGAGGAATTGGTTCAGGGTCAATTGGAACCTTGCAGCACTAAATTTCAACCATGTATTCTCCTCAAATGCCAGCTTAAGCTCTAAAACCTTCGGTCTTATTGCAAGCAGAGAGTCACTAGGATATTTGGACCAAATCAATCGCATTGATCCCATCTATTTAGATCCCGAACAAGCAGGACGAAATTTGATTTCAGGGATGTTCAAAAATATTGGAAATGAAACACGGTTCATTCAAAAATACCGGGCTTTTGACCAACCCTGGGCCTTTGTGAGTGGCATAAGAGTTTACAAAGGATATAGTGAAAACCGTCAAGGTTCAGCCAATAAAGAATATGGCCCTGACTTTTATTTTGTAGGATTAGATGGTAGTGCAACCAACAGCAATGTAAATACCGATTATCAATTCCCTAGCTTTAATCTTGCCTTGTTCGGAGAGCATATTTTCAATGTCTCAAAAAAGCTTAGCATTACCCCAGGTCTTCGCTATGAATACATCAGCACAAACGCCACAGGAAGCTATCGCTATACTAATTTCGATTTGGCTGGAAACATAGTGTTTGATACACTCTTTACCTCTGATCGCACAAGCAACCGAGACTTTGTCATTGCTGGACTTGGAATAACATACAAGGCTACTAAGGACATTGAGTTGTACTCCAATTTTTCCCAAAACTACCGCAGCATCCATTTCACGGAAATGCAAATCCAGAACCCCAATTTCAAAATTGATCCTGACCTGCAAGATGAAACTGGGTTCAACTCTGACATTGGAATCCGCGGTCAGATCAGTAATAAATTATTCTTTGATGCTTCAGTGTATGCAATGTATTATAACAATCGTATAGGAACCACTTTAGAAGTGGATCCCGTCTTGTTTTCAACCTATCAGTATAGAACAAACGTGTCTGCGGCCAGAACATTCGGTGTTGAATGCATGAGTGAGGTCGATTGGTGGAAAATCATTGTCAGCGATACGGCTGATATCCGTCTCAGTACCTTTGTGAATTTCTCCTATAATAATGCGGTATATGTTCGTTCTGAAGAACCCGCATTTGAAGGGAAGCAGGTAGAATTAGTTCCTCCTATCGTTCTAAAAACAGGACTTACGATTGGAACAAATCGATTCTCTATTTCTTATCAATATAGCTTTACCCAAGAGCATTTTTCCGATGCAACCAATTCTACCTCTCAGGCCAACGCAGTGAATGGTCTAATTCCCTCCTATGCCATAATGGACTTATCAGGGAAAGCAATATTTGGGAGGTTTCAGCTTGAAGCTGGCGTCAATAACCTCGCCAACGCTTCGTACTTTACTAGACGTGCTGTAGCTTATCCCGGACCTGGTATTATTCCTGGCTCACCTAGGAACTTTTACCTGACCCTTCAGGTAAAGATATAGGTCAAAAAAAACTCACCGATAAAAAATACCGATGAGTCGTCTTTGGTTTCGGGGACAGGACTATCCTTCATTTATTTAATCAAAAGAGAAAAATTGAGTTACATTTATGACGCGTGAATAATCACATTTATGAAAAGACTATTACTAATTATCGCAATTTGTATATCAACGCTTTCTTTTGGACAGCAAGCTGATTTCGAATGGGCAAAAGCCTTTGGGAGCACTAATTTTGATCATGGTGTTTCAATCACAGTAGATGAATTTGGAAATGTATATACCACAGGAGTCTTCGCAGGGACGGTAGATTTCGACACTGGAATAGGATCATTTAACCTTACTTCTGCAGCAGGAAGTGCTGATGTTTTCATTCAAAAATTAGACGCTTCAGGTAATTTTATTTGGGCAAAATCTTTTGGGAGTACTTCAAATGATATTGGATATTCCATCACAGTAGATGGATTAGGAAATGTATATGCCACAGGAATATTCTCAGGGACGGTAGATTTCGACCCTGGAGCAGGATCATTTAACCTTACTTCTACAGGTAATCATGATGTTTTTGTTCAAAAATTAGACGCTTCAGGTAATTTTATTTGGGCAAAAGCCTTTGGGAGCGGTTCGAATGATTTTGGTCTTTCAATCACAGTAGATGGATTAGGAAATGTATATACCACAGGATTATTCTCAGAAACAGTAGATTTCGACCCTGGAACAGGATTATTTTACCATACTTCTGAAGGATTCGGTGATGTTTTTGTTCAAAAATTAGATGCTTCTGGTAATTTTATTTGGGCTAAAGCCGTTGGAAGTACTTTTGATGATAGAGGTCTTTCAATCACAGTAGATTCATCTGGAAATGTATATGCTACAGGATACTTCCAAGGAACGGTAGATTTCGACCCTGGAGTAGGATCATTTAACCATACTTCTACAGGAAATAACGATGTTTTCATTCAAAAATTAGATGCTGCAGGTGATTTTATTTGGGCAAAAGCCGTTGGGAGTACTAATATTGAGAATGGATATTCTATCGCAGTAGATCCATCGGGAAATATATATACAACAGGATACTTCCAAGGGACGCTAGATTTCGACCCTGGAGCAGGAATATTCAACATTACTTCGGCAGGAAATTATGATGCTTTCATTCAAAAATTAGATGCTTCTGGTAATTTTCTCTGGGCAAAAGCCGTTGGGAGTACTTTGGATGATAGAGGATATTCCGTGACAGTAGATGCATCGGGAAATGTATATGCCACAGGAGTTTTCTCAGACACAGTTGATTTCGACCCTGGAGCAGGAACATTTAACCTTACTTCTGCAGGAGTTTATGATGTTTTTGTTCAAAAATTAGATGCTGCAGGTAATTTTATTTGGGCAAAAGCCTTTGGGAGTAATTCGAATGATCAGGGAAGTTCTATCGCAGTAAATACATCTGGAAATGTCTATACAACAGGATACTTCTCAGGGACGGTAGATTTTGACACTGGAGCGGGAACATTTAACCTTACGGGAAGTTATGATGTTTTTGTACATAAAATAAATCAATGTACAGTAAATACGGGAATAGACGTACAAACGGCCTGTGATAGTTATCAATGGATAGACGGTCAGACCTATACGGCAAGTAATAATTCTGCTACTTTCAACTTAACGAATGTAGCGGGTTGTGATTCTACAGTAACATTAAACCTAACGATCACAAACTCTAATACAGGATCAGAAATCTTAACTGAATGTGATAGTTATACTTGGAATACAAATGGTGAGACTTATACTCAATCAGGACAATATACTGAGGTCTTAAGCAATCAAAATGGTTGTGACAGTACGGTTACTTTGGATTTGACCATAACCAATTCTAGCACAGGTTCAGAAATAGTAACTGAATGTGATAGTTATACTTGGAATACAAATGGACAAACCTATACAGAGTCTGGTCAGTACACTGAAGTATTATCTAATCAAAGTGGTTGTGATAGTACGGTTACTTTGGATTTGACTATCAATACGTCAAGTTCTTCAACACAAACCGAAACAGGCATAGAATCATATACTTGGTCTGTAAATAACCAGACCTACACGGAATCAGGAACGTATACAGCAGTAATAC
This sequence comes from uncultured Flavobacteriales bacterium, assembly GCA_913046365.1. GTDB lineage: Bacteria > Bacteroidota > Bacteroidia > Flavobacteriales_D > Crocinitomicaceae > UBA952. The sequence continues at coordinate 179,003 of CAJWRM010000002.1, read as the reverse complement.
CAAACGCATCGGGATGTGATAGTACGATAACACTTGATCTCACCTTACAATTCACAGGATTGGATGAGGACGAATCATCTTATGTTACGGTATATCCAAATCCTACTTATAATTCATTTACATTGTCTACCAAAAACATGATAAACATGAATTACACCTTGGTGGATATTCAAGGTAAAGTCGTCTTTATAGGTAAAATAGAATCATCAGAAGAAATAGTAGATATCTCAAAACTATCAAGGGGAGAATACAACCTTGTATTTGAAGATGAAAGTATAGGCCAAATATCTATTATCAAGAATTAGATGTGCTTTAGTTAAAGAAAACAACGGATGGACCTTAATGGAGGCTAACAAAGAAAAGCTCAGACTACTTCGTGCTCTTCCTTTTTACATTTCCGTTCACTTATTACAGCAAGCTTTCAATGCTCCGGGAAATGAAAAAGCCAATCTTTTCAGACTGGCTTCAGTTTATGTACTATGAAATAAAAATTTCGAACCTAAAAATCAGTTTTTTTAAAGATGAAGTGCTATTCCAAAATTGAAATTCATGCCCGATGTCTTTTGAGTGTCACTCGATAAAAGATCAGTACTTTCCAGTCTAAAGCTTTTCATCGAATAACCCAAGGAAGGATTTAAAGAGACTTTTTCACCTAAGAATATTGCATATCCCAATTCAATACCTAAATCGCCTATTCTAGTGGAAAACGAATCTTCGATATCGAAGTCCGAATCTTCGAATTTCTGAATCTGTTGCCCTAAACCATATGATACTTGTCCCCATAATCCAATATCACCAATATAATATCGAATAGTTGGAGCAACAGAAAATGAACTTAAGGACAGTGAAGATTCATAATTCGTGGTTTCTGATTCTGAAATTTGAGTAACATTACTATATTGTAACTGGACCCCAGCAACTAGACCTTTGATTATAAAATAACCTCCCATAACATTTGCATTAATCTGTCTTTGAGTCTGTTTTATATCTGAATCAAAACCACTTGGATCACCATCCGTAATTCTGTCGTTCAAAAAATTCAAACTAGAACTACCATCAAGTAAAAATGTGCCTTTTTCAATTTGAGAGAATAACGGCAATCCCACAAGTAGTATAGCACCAGACATTAATAACTTTTTCATTATTTTTAATTTAATTGTTTTGATCATCCTTTACGATTTTTTTAAAAAATAGTTACTGAATGAATACCAGATATTTGAAGTTTTTACATAAAAAAAGCCAGTCTTTTCAGACTGGCTTTTCAATGGTAGCGGGGACAGGACTCGAACCTGTGACCTTCGGGTTATGAGCCCGACGAGCTCCCAACTGCTCCACCCCGCAATATATCTTTTGGGTTATTCTTATTCTTAATTGGGACACCAAAGATAGCTCAAAGCTTTAATCCCACCAAACAAAAATTCAATTAACTTACAGATTGACCTTGTAAAAATTCTTTTTCAGTCTCTAAAAAGCTTAAGTCACCTTCCTCGTTCTCAGCCATGAGAATCATTCCTTGTGATTCAACACCACGTATCTTTCTAGGCGCTAAGTTCAATAGGACCAATACAGTTTTACCAACTACATCCTCAGGAGCATAGTGCTGCGCGATTCCCGAAACGACAGTTCTCGTATCGATTCCCGTATCCACGCTAAGCTGGAGTAATTTATCTGCTTTTTTGACTTTTTCCGCACTTAATATTTTACCCATTCTCAGGTCCATTTTCTGAAATGTCTCAAAATCTATTAATTCTTTCATTGGAGGAAATTTAGAAGTTTGTTGTGATTTCTCTTTGAGCTTTTGAACCTCTAATTCAACAAACTCATCTTCAATCTTTTTAAATAATATTTCAGCTTTATTGATCTGTGATCCTACTATCAATTCATTAGTGGCTTTTAAATCATACCACTTGTCACAATTGATATTTAAAAATCCTTGTAGCTTTTTAGCTGTTTTTGGAAGAAAGGGCATACAGGCTATCGATAGCTGACGCGTAATTTCTAGCGCCACACTCATGATCGCTTCTACTCGATTTTCATCTGTTTTTACGAGCTTCCAGGGCTCATTATCCGCCAAATACTTGTTTCCGATACGTGCAATACGCATCATCTCGGCTTGTGCTTCTCTAAGCTTGTATTTTATGATTAAATCACCGATGTTCGCAACAGAATCAGCTACTTGCACTATAATTGCTTTATCCTGTTCGGTGCGTTTTCCCTGAGCAGGAACAAGACCGTCATAATACTTATTGGTTAGGACAACTGTTCTGTTTACAAAATTACCGAACACATCAGCCAGCTCTGAGTTGACTCGTGCTTGATAGTCTTTCCACGTGAATTCAGCATCTTTGCTTTCTGGAGCAATTGAGGTTAAAACATACCTTAGCTCATCCGTTTTATCAGGATAAGCCTCGAGATACTCATGAAGCCAAACCGCCCAATTTCTTGATGTAGAAAACTTATCCCCTTCCAGGTTTAAAAATTCAGATGCAGGGACATTATCAGGAAGAATATAGCCACCGTGATCTTTCAATAAAATCGGAAATATAATGGCATGGAAGACAATATTGTCCTTTCCTATAAAATGAACCAGCTTTCTGTCTTGCGCTTTTTCTTTTAGCCAATAATCCTCCCAGTTCTTATTATTTTCATTTGCCCATTTCTTGGTAGCTGAAATATAACCTATCGGAGCATCCAACCATACATACAAAACTTTTCCTTCGCCATCAGGCAGTGGTACCTTAACGCCCCAATCGAGATCTCGTGTCATCGCCCTTGGCTTCAGTCCTCCGTCTAGCCACGACATACATTGTCCTGTAACTTGATTTCGCCATGCTTTAGGGTCATGTTGTTGCGAGCCTTCAAGCCTGCCTTCCGTAATCCATTCTTTCAACCATTCTTCATGCTGGTCCATGGGCAGAAACCAATGAGAGGTCTTACGTAAAACGGGTACCTTACCACTCAGTGTAGACCTTGGGTTAATTAAATCTGTCGGGCTTAAATCGCTGCCACATTTTTCGCATTGATCACCATAAGCATGTGGATTTTGACATTTAGGACAAGTTCCTGTAATATATCGGTCAGCTAAAAACTGATTAAAATCTTCATCGTAATACTGCTCGGAAGACTTTTGAACGAATCGGTTTTTTCTATTTAATTCTTTGAAAAAATTTGAAGAGGTTTCATGATGTAGCTCACTGGAAGTTCGATCATATACATCGAATTCTATTCCAAAGTCGGTAAAGGCATTTCCAATAAGCTTATGGTACTTATCGACTATCTCTTTAGGGCTAACGCCATCTTTTTTTGCACGCAAGGTGATTGCAGCGCCATGCTCATCACTGCCACAAACAAATAAAACATCGGCATCATTCATTCTTAAATACCGGACAAAGGTATCAGCCGGAAGATATACGCCCGCTACATGTCCCAAATGTAAAGGGCCATTAGCGTATGGTAAAGCGGCTGTAACAGTATATTTGTTTGTCATATCGGAGGTCAAAGATAAGGAAGAATTCCTTGATTGTAGTGCAAAAAAAAAGGGCCGATAAAATCAGCCCTTTTCCATCAAATAAATGACTTATTTTTTAACAACCGAAAAGGTTGATGTACTTCCATTTTCCAATGTTACATTGAACATGTAAACACCGTTGTCTAAAGAAGAAATATCAAAAGAAGACTGTCCATTTACCAATGTTACATTATTTGTAAAGGCAATACGACCTGAGATGTCAGAAACAACAACGATTGCTGATCCTTCACCGTCGATGTCAATTGTTACAACATCAGTTGCTGGATTAGGAAATGCTGAACCAGAAACCTCAGCAATCTCTTCAAGACCTGCATTCTCTTCGATCTTCAATCCTAAAGCCAATGCAGAAACTCCTGTCCATCCTGAATACCACTGTGTACCGTCAATGTTCAATGGAGAAATTGGCTGCAGATAAATGCTGTAATTCGCATCGTAGTTCAGAGAGTTGTCATAACCAAAAGAAATATTAGGGTTATATGTTGTCAAACAAGCCAAGTATCTTTGGTTGTCTGCTAGTGCAACGCCATTGTCAAGTGGAGCATAAACGACTTGACCATTCTCATCATTCGAAGCTGGATAGTACAATCCACCACCTACTTGATTTAAATCATCAAATGTAATTGCTGCCCAACCTGCAGAAACGTCAATCCATGCATCATTCCATTCGAAGATGTCAATAATGATTTCTTCATCCTGAAGTAAACTATCACTAGCTTGTGCTGCAAAGTATACTCCTGAAATCCCAGAAGTAACACTCGGATAAACATCCTGAATTTGCATACATGTTTGGTAACTTGCAGTAGCATTATTTGGGAATGAATTCGCTTTAAGCGTTCCATTTTCCTGTCCTGCAAGGGAAAGCATTGATGTCACACTAAAGTTTCTCACGTAAACATTGTCAAAATCTGACTCATCTGTTTGTCCATCGATCGCAATTGTATAGGTAAGCGTGTAATCACCTTCATCCCATGTACCAGGAGCCACAGTGGAAAATTCAATTGGATTACCATTGAAAATCGGCAATGTATCACCTGTAGGAATAAGTGAACTAACTGTCTCAGTATAAACATTACCAGAAGGGCCATCAACAGATGCCGTTACGTTAAAAGTATTGTCCGCTGAACCGAAATTATAAACCTCAATACCAACTTGGAAAGAGTAATTGTTATTCGCCATAGCTACAGGAATAGAACCATATCTTGGAGAAAGTGCAGCGGATTCAGAGGAACCACCATCATTCGCAAATAAGTTTTGCTTATTCCCCATAAATACAACAACCTCACCGTTTGCCATCTCATCCGTTAGTGTAGCACCATCAACACTTGATAGCATAACAGTAGGAATAGTGACATTAAGCCCTTCAACTCCTCCACCCATTCCAACTACTTCTGGATCACGGTTTAAGATAATGACTCCAACAGCTCCTGCATTTTGTGCTTGAAGTGCTTTGTATCCAAACTCACAAGTGTTTCTGTAAATGATTGCGATGTAACCAGTCATATCATTGATCAATGGACCATTACAAGCTTCTGCGGACAAAGGATTCCCTTGAATATTTTCACCGGCAGTGCCATCGTCAGCCAACATAATTGGCGCTTCCACAAAAGTATTCGGGACTAAAAAGTCTGGACAAGACCAATCGCCTCCACCTGGATCGGCCCATGTAAATTCATAGTTGTTGGCAATTACCTCAGGAGTAACTCCCCTAACAACAACTTGAGCGTTAGTTGCGAATGCAAAGACTACTCCTATTAAAGATAGTATAAGTTTTTTCATAAAATTTTGATTTTAATTCATACAAATTTAACACAAAAATCAGAGAATAAAAACTCCTATTATTGCTGCCTAATATTGCGTCAAATATTATTAATATTCAGTATATAAGTTATTTAGCTGCTTCAAACTTTTCAGAAACCACAGACCAATCTACAACTTCGAAAAAAGCCTTAATGTAATCCGGTCTTCTATTTTGATAATTCAGATAGTAGGCATGCTCCCAAACATCAAGGGCCAAAATGGGTGTTCCATCACAACCTTCTCCCATTACTGGATTGTCTTGGTTTGGTGTAGAACAAACCTCTAATTTACCATCTGTAACACAAAGCCAAGCCCATCCAGAACCAAATCTTGTAGCCGCAGCTTTTGAGAAAACATCTTTAAATCCTTCGAATGATCCAAAAGCACTATCGATAGCACTTGCTAAATCTCCGGAAGGAGCGCCGCCTCCATTCGGAGACATTACTTCCCAAAACAGGGTATGGTTATAAAAACCTCCACCATTATTTCGAACAGCAGGTTTATCTGCGCAAGCGACCAGAATTTCAGAAATTGATTTACCTTCTAAATCCGTTCCTGCAATCGCAGCATTTAAATTATTTGTATAACCTTGGTGGTGCTTAGAATGATGGATTTCCATAGTTCTTGCATCAACATGGGGTTCGAGCGCATCATAAGCGTAGCTCAATTTTGGTAGTTCAAATGACATTTTATTTTATTTTAGTTTTCGTAATCAAATCAAAAATAGACAATTCATTGCAAATGAAATTTCAATCGCGTTTATTTTTTAGCATATCATTCACTCGGCTTAATATATTACATCTATGATTTGAATAAACGGGCCTTTGGTTTAATTAAATTTAAATAATAACAACAAATAGCGGCTCAGTTCTATACTTTAGATAGATTGTTGGGTGTTTGCTAATCGATCTTCAGTTTTGATTCGATATCATCTAATGCCTTACTGCCAAAAGTGTTGTTATTCCAAATCTGAACATTTTTCGATCCCTTTTCGTGAAAGACAAAGGAAGGAAAGGAACCCTTTGCTAAGGTTTTGATATAGGCGTCATAAGCGGAATGGCTATATTTCATACCTTCCTTTTTCAACTTTTCTTCAATACCTCCACCATAACCATCCCTAGATACAATCTTGTAAACAATTTTAGCGTCAGTATTCCGTAAAGCAAGTTTTTTAACTAAGTCCGTGGAATAAATACAATGCGGACAGTCAGGAAGGACCAAAACTTCAAGAAAAGCCTCATTTTGTTTATTGTTCGATATATGATTTTCAATTCTGAATTCATTGTCAAGATCAGATATATAAATTGGGTAAAAAGCAAAATAAGCGCCCGAGAATAGGATCCCAATGACAAAAGATATGCTGAACCTCAAAGGTTTTGATTTTATAATCTTTGAAAACAAAAAAGAAATAAAAAATCCAAAAACGAAAATGATAATGAAAGGTATTAACATGGAGAACTGCCATGAGAAACCAATATTTAATAATGTTTCCTCTAAATTATTCATCTTGTTTTTCGGCAAATATAATCAAAAGTAAAAGAGACAATTAAGAAGATACTTAGTTAAACACGAACCGATGACAGCCCACCGTCGACGCCAATAGTTTGACCCGTTAGCCAATCATTCTCTAAACAAAACACCGCTGCTTTTGCAATATCTTGGGGAGTCCCTATTTTCTTTAAAGGATGACGTTGTGCCGCATTTTCTCTTTTCTGTTCTGTACTCAATAAAGCTTCTGCTAATGGGGTATCAGTAAGCGATGGATTTACAATATTAACGCGAATGCTGGGTGCCCATTCCGCTGCTAAACTTCTTGCTAAAGACTCCAATCCGCCTTTAGCAGCCGCAATTGAGGCGTGAAAAGGCATTCCTTGTTGACTGGCTACTGTTCCAAATAGGACGACAGAACCTTGATTTTTCTTGAGGGTTCGAAAATAAAACTGGAGTACACGAACTGCGCCAAGCACATTTTTTTGATAATCATCAATAAAATCGTCCTGTGTAAGCCTGTGAAATGGTTTCAGATTAATTGACCCAGGACAATAGACTAAACCCGTCAAGCCATCAATTTCGGGCAAATCACCTGTCAAGGCGTCTACGACAAAATGATTCGAAAGTGTTGATTCAGACCTAGAAATGACATAACATTCATGACCTGATAGTTCTTCTAAAATTGCTTTTCCTATACCCTTCGTACCGCCAATAATCAGTGTTTTCTTTTCCATGCTTTCCAAACAAGTTTAGAATTGAAATGTTTAAAAAGTACAAGTCAAAGGTAATTTTGTGTCAATGGCCAAAATGTAGTACTTTTGCAAATACAAAAAAGGTTACTTAAAACAATTCTAATTTATACGCTAGGAATGATTACTGTTACAGATTCAGCGAAAAAACAAGCCATAAGACTCATGGAAGACGATGGGAAAGAAGGATTCTTCATTCGCGTTGGTGTTGAAGGCGGAGGATGCTCAGGTTTAATGTATCAATTGACGTTCGACAACGAGAGAAAAGAGGATGATTCTAGTTTTATGGACAACGATATTGAGGTTGTTGTAGACAAGAAAAGTTATCTCTATTTGTTAGGAACCACGCTAGATTTTTCTGGTGGGCTCAACGGAAAAGGCTTTGTTTTCCAAAACCCAAATGCGGACAGGACGTGCGGATGCGGAGAATCTTTCTCAGTTTAAAATAAGGTTTAATCGAATATGGGACAATACACGGAAAACGAATTGGCAAAAGATCTTGAAAATCAAGATTACAAATTTGGCTTCGTTACAGACGTAGAAACCGAAACAATTCCCGCGGGATTAAATGAAGATATCATTCGTTTAATATCAGCAAAAAAAGAGGAGCCATCATGGCTTCTTGAATATCGTTTAAATGCCTACAAAGCTTGGCTAACAATGACGGAACCGGAGTGGGCGCATGTTAAGTATGATAAACCAGACTTCCAAAAAATAACCTACTACGCAGCTCCAAAACAAAGCAAGAAATATGAATCTTGGGATGATGTAGATCCTGAGATGAAGGAAACTATGGCGAAGCTTGGAATATCGCTTGAGGAGCAAAAAAGGCTGACAGGCGTTGCTGTAGACTTTGTTATGGACTCTGTCTCTGTAGCAACTTCATTCAAATCAAAGCTTAAGGAGTTGGGGATTATATTTTGCTCTTTCTCAGAGGCTGTTCAAGAATATCCAGAATTGGTTCGTGAACACATGGGCACAATCATACCACATACAGACAATTTTTATGCAGCCCTAAATGCCGCCGTATTTACCGATGGTTCATTCTGCTACATTCCGAAAGGCGTAAGGTGTCCAATGGAATTATCGACTTACTTCAGAATAAATGCGGGAGGAACGGGTCAATTCGAGCGCACATTAGTCGTTGCCGAGGAGGGCTCTTATGTTTCCTATTTAGAGGGTTGTACAGCTCCCTCAAGAGACGAAAATCAATTACACGCTGCTGTTGTTGAGCTGAAAGCACTCAAAGATGCAGAAATCAAGTATTCTACGGTTCAAAATTGGTATCCAGGTGATAAAAACGGAGTCGGTGGCGTATTTAATTTTGTGACAAAGAGAGGCCTCTGCGAGACCAATGCAAAAATATCATGGACACAAGTTGAAACCGGATCTGCTGTTACTTGGAAGTACCCTTCATGTATTTTGAAAGGGGATCACTCGGTAGGCGAATTTTATTCAGTAGCCGTTACCAACAATCATCAGCAAGCTGATACGGGCACTAAAATGATTCACTTGGGTAAAAACACAAAGAGCACCATTATTTCTAAGGGAGTATCTGCAGGAGATTCTCAGAATTCTTACCGCGGACTAGTTCAGATTCACAAGAATGCTAAAAATGCAAGAAACTTTTCACAGTGTGATTCTTTGTTAATGACAGACCATTGTGGAGCCCATACCTTCCCATACATTGAATGTAAAAATCCGAGTGCCCAAATAGAGCATGAAGCAACAACATCCAAGATTGGAGAAGATCAGCTATTTTATTGTAAGCAAAGAGGAATTTCAGAAGAAAAAGCGATAAGTCTTATTGTCAATGGCTATTGTAAAGAAGTATTGAATCAGCTTCCAATGGAGTTTGCCGTAGAAGCACAGAAATTATTAGCCATTAGTTTAGAAGGATCCGTAGGATAAATCAAAAGTTATGATTGAAATAAAAAACGTACATGCAAGCATTGAAGGGAAGGAAATTCTCAAAGGATTAAGCCTTAGTGTCAATGCAGGTGAAGTTCATGCCATCATGGGACCTAATGGAGCCGGTAAAAGTACATTAGCCAGTATCCTTGCAGGACGAGAAGAGTACGAAGTAACCGAAGGATCGGTTACCTTTGAAGGAGAAGACCTATTAGAATTGGATACGGAAGAAAGAGCCCATGCGGGATTGTTTTTAGCCTTTCAATATCCGGTTGAAATCCCAGGCGTTTCCAATGTTAACTTTTTAAGAACGGCCATCAACGAAACCCGTGAAGCTAATGGAGAGGACCCTATTTCTGCCAAAGAATTCATGTCTCTTGTCAGAGAAAAATCGAAAATTGTTGAGCTAGATAGCAAGTTGGCATCGCGGGCTGTAAATGAAGGATTCTCCGGCGGTGAAAAAAAACGAAATGAAATATTTCAGATGGCCATGCTGAGTCCTAAGCTTGCTGTTTTGGACGAAACTGACTCTGGATTGGATATAGACGCGCTAAGAATTGTTGCAAAAGGTGTGAATTCATTAAAGTCACCTGAGAATGCATCCATAGTAATCACACACTATCAAAGACTTTTAGATTACATTGTTCCCGACTACGTTCATGTACTTTATGACGGGAAAATTGTAAAAACAGGAAATAAAGATTTGGCTCTTGAACTTGAAGAAAAGGGTTACGATTGGATTAAAGCTGAATTACAGGAAGGTTAAGTCATGGAAGAAGTACTGAAAAAAACCAAATTTGATGACCTGAGAGCTCACTTCAAGCCCTCTCAATTTCCTTTATCAGATGATTCTGTAAAGCAAGCTGGGCGTATATTGAAAGAAAGCGATTTTCCAACAAGAAAAAACGAACATTGGAAATACACCAGTCTCAACAGTTTATTGAAACTGCCATTTGATGGCGAGTTAAATGGGGAGGTATCAGCACCTCAAATATCATCCAATGCCAAACGAATCATTATTAAAAATGGTCAAATCCAAGCAGATGTTTCAATAAACGGGGTAAAAACACATTGGGAATCAATACCAAAAATAAGCGAAGAAGATCCTTTTGACGCCTTAAACCTTCTGCATTGCACATCAGCCATAGAGATTGTCTTTGATCAAGAAAACACCTCGGATATTGAGCTTGTATTTGAGAATACAGAAAATAATTTTGTCTTTCCTAGAACTTACATCCGATGTTGTAAACAATCGAAAGGAAACGTAATCATGAATTTTCAAGGATCAGAGGTAAATGCGAGCTTCATCAACGCATCTACTTATATTGAGGTGGAAGAAAATGCCCATCTTAGTGTACATAAAATTCAGAAAAATGGCTTAAATACCTTCGACATTCAGAGAGAATATGTCAATCAAGCGGCAAACAGTTCCTTTACGATGAATACCTTTTGTCTATCCGGGCGATTGACAAGAAATGACCTGAACATTAGGGTGAATGGAAATAATTGTGAAACCTTCATGAATGGTGCTTATACCTTAAAGGGGAAATCACACTGCGACAACCACACCACCGTAGATCATAAAGTTGCCCATTGTTATTCGAAAGAGCTTTATAAAGGAGTGGTGGATGATCGAGCCACAAATGTATTCAACGGGAAAGTATTTGTAAGAAAAGATGCCCAAAAAATCAATGCTTTTCAATCCAACGCCAACATATTATTGAGTGAAACGGGAACAATAAATTCGAAACCAGAACTCGAAATCTATGCAGATGACGTAAAATGTTCTCACGGCTCCACAACGGGTCAATTAGATGAAGAAGCGGTTTTTTACCTTAGGTCACGAGGTTTGTCTGAAAAATCTGCAAAAGAGCTATTGGTAAAAGCTTTCTTGGGGGAGGTGCTTGAAGAAGTAGGAAATGAAGATGTTCGATCCTATCTTGAGGATCAAATTGAAAAACATTTTTCCGCTTAATTATTGGCTATCCATTTGAGCTAAAAACGTTGCTGCATTCTCTAAGTGCAAAGCGCTCTTTTCATCTGACATTCGGTTAAAGGAATGTACCATCATTGACATCCGCGGATTTTTAAGAAAGAAATCTTGGTTTACAGAAATAAACCGCCAAAACAAGCCATCCCAAATATCCGTCCAAGGACCTTTACCATAGTTGCTCATTTTTTTGATATAGTTAGATCCACCGATATATGGTTTGGTTGCAAAAGTTCCACCATCTGCAAACTGACTCATTCCATATACATTCGGAACCATAACCCAATCATAGGCGTCTATAAATAATTCCATAAACCAACGATAGACCTCATCTGGATGAAATTCACAAAGAAGCATAAAGTTTCCAAGTACCATGAGACGTTCAATATGGTGACAATAACCAGTGGCTAAAACTTTTTTAATCGTATCATCTACGGGATCAATTCCTGTTGTACCATCATAAAAGCTTTTCGGTATCTTTCGTTCAAAACCCCAAAAATTCTGAGTTCGAGAGAAGCCCCCTTTACACAAATACATCCCGCGAATAAATTCTCTCCAACCCATAATTTGACGAATGAAGCCCTCTAAGGAATTTAATGGTATGTCATTGTTTTCCGCAAACAAAAGACTTTCATTGATGACTTTGTGCGGTGAAATCAAGCCAGCATTCATAAGTGGCGAAAGCAAGCTGTGGTTTAGAAAAATTTCCTCTTTTACGATTGCGTCTTCATAAATACCAAACTCCTCAAAGCGCTCACTTAAAAAACATACCAGCCAATCGGATGTCTCTTCAAAGGTGATTGGATAAATACGTTTGGCCTCAAGGGAACCAGGGTAGTCTTTAAAGTGGGTTCCGACATATTGTATGGCCTCCTCCCAATATGGACTTGATTTAGGGAATTGTATTTCAGGTGGCTGCTGACCTTTTGGGTATTTTTTTCTATTGTCTACATCATAGGTCCACTTCCCTCCTCTTGGGTTGCCGTCTTTTTCCATCAAGACATTATGTTTTACGCGTTGCTGCTTATAGAAAGTAGTTTGAAAGAAAGACTTCTTATCTGCTCGAAAGAAGGTACTCAAATCTTCATTTGTATTGATAAAATAAGGTGTCTCAAGCATGTTCAGTTGTATGCGCTCGGAAAATGAATTTAACCTTTTTAATAACCAGCTATCTACAGGGTCATAGAAGTTTATCTGCGTCACTCCAGAAGCCAAAATTTCCTCTAAAAGGATCCTAATATCACTTTTCATCTCAGTTGACTCAATATATGTCACTGAAGTATTTTGTGATTTCAAGAAATCAGCATATGCCTTCATAGAAGCCCTATGGAATGCAATTTTTTGTTTGTGGAACTTGAAATGATTGAAGAACAAATATTCCTCTATCAGGTAGGTCTCACATGCGTTATCTAGCAAGTCTCTTTTCTCAAAAAGCTGGTGCGGGAAGATAAGATTAACGGCTTTTCTTTTTTCCATTGTTTCTGGTGTGTAATGCAACAATTCGTTTACTGTCTGCTCTGACAGCTTTATGCTTTCGGTGTCCCCAAATTTTTGCTCTAGCGATTTTGGCAACTGCTGTTAAATCGACAATCGGCTCGGGATAATCATTTCCAATATCATGTAGCTCTTTTTCCATGGCAGTCATTTTCCACGGTTCATGAATAAATTCAACGGGGATATTTTTTAATTCGGGAACCCATTCTCTTATGAACACACCATTTGGATCGTGCTCTTGGGATTGCTTGATGGGATTGTACATCCGAATGGTATTTATTCCGGTCGTACCGGCTTGCATCTGAAATTGTGGATAATGAATTCCAGGTTCGTAATCTAGGAATTGTTGAGCAACAAAATACACCCCTTTTTTCCAATTGCAATCCAAATGAAAACACAATACAGAGACGAGCATCGCACGCATTCTAAAATTAATCCAACCCGTTGCTATCAAACAACGCATGCAAGCATCAACAAGTGGGAAACCAGTTTGTCCTTTTTTCCAGGCTTCTAGGAATTCAGGGTTACTTTCATATTCCAAGGTTTCATAGCCCCGGTTTACACAATGCGTTTCATAGGTACACTCGACCTCAAACTTTTGGATAAAATGACAACGCCATTTGAGTCGAGTAAGGTGATTATTAAAGCTGCGCTTATTTGAGTCATAGTTCGGATGGTTTCGAACATATTGCACAGCCTGACGTACCGATAAATTCCCCCAAGCCAAATAAGGAGATATTCTTCCACAAGATTTTCGGCTCTCTTTAGGTTTTGAAATATGCCGACTATAGTTCGAACCTCGCCCTTCACAAAAGGAACTTATATAACGCATAGCGTAACTTTCCCCAGCCTTCTGAAAAGAATCTGGATATTTCTGAAGTGTTTCTTTAAGTGAATTAGGAAAATCAAAGGGCAAACTTTTTAACGGTTCTGTATTGTGGGAATATACATTCAAAATCAATGGGCTATTCACTGCAATAAACCAATTTTTATCCCAATTCACCCGATTTTTAATGCCTCGAATAATTCCGTCTCGTTGAAATTCTGTCCATTTAATGCCATTTTTCTGTAAAAAAGAGGAAACATTCTTGTCCCGATCCCAGGTCGATTTAACACCGCTCTCCTGATAAGAATACACGTTTTGGATGTCGAATTGTTCGTTTAAGGAATTAAAAACCTCCATCGCTTCACCATACAGGATATATATCTTTCGATTGAAGGCTGCCAAGATGCTGTTCATTTCCAAAATAGAGTGGTAGACAAACTGCACGTGTCTTAAAGAAGAATCTGGATACGCCATTGCGGAGGGCTCCAAAATATAAATGGGCAAATAATTACATTTTGAATTATTTTCCACCTCAAAAAAGGGAAGGTGGTCCTGCAAGCGCAAGTCTCTCTTAAGCCAAACAATATTCATTGCCTCTTTCACTTGACGAGCTCCTTTTTTGCTTTGTTCCAAAACTTAAAGAATCCAGGAAAATATCCATGAACAGAAGTCATCCAATCTCGATTGTCTTGAGTACCGTGATAATGTTCGTTTAGCGGATGTTCTTTGAATACAATTTCGGCACCATTCAGCTGAGCTTCAAGTGCCGCAAATGACCCAACAAAAATCTTAATACCCTTTATATTATTGGAAAGGCCAACTGCAAAGTCCATACACTTTTGGCTGATTGGATAACGCTCAAAAATAGCAGGCTCAATTAATAATATCCGCTGTACATCCTCTCCTTGATACCATAATGGATCTAGATTATAATAATTGTAAACCAAAGTTCTCTTCTGCTCAAGTGCCGGAAGCGAAAGGGACTCGGGATATTTGATTTCAGCTATACCATTGTTACTTTGCCTTAATGCATCAGGTACCTCTAGACTGTTAAATGCCTCATAGGGAACATCTAAAAAAGTATTGCGCTGTGTACTATTAAAATACTTGTTGATATTCTCTTGGTTTGCCACATATTTTCGATTGGAAAAAGTACCTGAGACCCATTGCCAGCTCAGATGATTGCTTGCCAAATCACCATCAAGTAGGTTTGCATACATCCACTTCGCTGGTCTACTCCAATGGTACTTTCCGATATTACAACATATTGCTGCAATATACATGCGCATGTGATTGTGTAAATAACCTGTATTGTAGAAATTATCTATTGCTTTATCAATGGCTTCAATACCTGTGTTTGCCTCAACAATTGCAGTGGGCACTCCAGAATGCAAAACCTCTTTTTGCTCATAATTAAGGTCTGACTCAATCTGGGTTTTCTTTGCCACCCATACCTGCTGCCAATAATCTCTCCATGCCAATTCTTGGATAAGCTTTTCAGATGCTCTCCATTCTAGGTCCAATGAATTGACATGCTCGAAAATAGACTTTGTAGAAATTACACCACGAGAAATATAAGGACCCAATAAGGTCAATGCACCTTTTTCAAAATTTCGCGTTGCCGCATATTTAATCGGATCAATGGCTTGAATTCGATCTTGAATAGAATTCCAGTCCGTAGGGAAATTACTTTGTGAATATGTTGTAATGGCTTGCATATGTCATTACAACAAACAAATCTGACATTTGGTTGATGACTCAAAAAATTTATTTACTAAATCTAGAAAGGCGAAATTTTAAGAAAACCAAAAGAACCGTTATCCACAGCAACAATTGCTCCTCCATCAGCAGTTAAGTCAATATCTTCTCCTGCCCAATCACCACCCTCAGCGGACCCATAGGTCTTTTGCCATTCGACATTTCCATTAGAATCATATTTCACCAAATAAACATGCCAAGTATTGGAATCATCTCCATCATTTCCACAGCGTCTTTTATAGGTACTATATTCATCACCTGTACCCGCAACAATAATACAACCTCCGTCAGTAGTTCCTTTTATTCCCCAAACCTCATCATGAATGTATTTGGGGTCAAAGCCCCGAGGATTTCCTGTTTTAGATTCCCAAAGCTGATTGCCATCAGGATCAATTTTCATTGTATAAGCATCCCAGTTTTCAGTTCCAGATAAGGTATGTCCTGAGAGTAATATATGACCATCAGCTGATAAGTCCATTGCAAAACAATGGTCTGCATTACTTCCTCCAAAAGTTTTATTCCAAATCAAATTACCTGAAGCGTCAATCTTTAAGAGCGCATAATCATTTGCTCCCTCTGTAAGCCCGGAAACAATAAAATCAGACCCTAAATTTTTAATCCGATAAGCATGAGACATATTGTTTTCAAGATTGATTCCATTTGTTATGTTTCCATCACCATCAAGAAAGGTAAGATAACCTTGGCCTTCTGTAAAAAAGGTATTTAAATTGTCTTCGGCTTGAATATATCCAACCGCAATGATACCTTCTGGAGTAACGCTTATGTGCTCGAAAGCATCACTTCCGCCATTTTCGTGTGTTTTCTCGAAAACAATACTTCCATCTGATTTATTGAGCTTTATAATGGCACTATTTTCATTTAAAGAACCGCAAATAAAATAGCCATCCTCTCCTTCAAATGCCGAGTTACCCAGATTGTGTCCTGTTCCGCCTGAGAATTCCCTTGACCACTGGAAAACACCACTTGGATCGGTCTTGACCACCAATATTTTTGCGGAATTCGGTATGAAACCAGTTTCGCCTACCTGAAGATAACCACCATCGGAACAAGTCAAGATAAAATGACCATGAGCTTCTTCTCCTGATCCTCCATAAGCCGTTTGCCAATCAGAACTAGGTGCCGCAGGATAGTCTGCAACAGTGCAAGTATTATTGACTTTTCTACAGCCGAAAAGAAGACATGTGAGACTTAAGATATAGAGATAAGGAGTTTTCATAAAGCTTGTTTATAATATAAACGAAGGGTGAAGAATTCGTTTCAGTAGCTGAATTAAAACGATAAATCTTCAGAAATATTTCAGAAAAGTAAGACTTGGATAGCTTCCTTAAACGTAACCCTTATCCTTTGCCCAGCTACTGAGCTGCGCAGAATTTGGCATGTCTAACTTTTTAAGAATGTTGTGTCTGTGGGTCTCTACTGTTCTGTGTGAAATGAAGAGCTTTTCGGCAATTTCTTTAGAAGTAAGTCCTTTGGCGATATGCTTGACAATTTCAATTTCCTTCATTGTCAATTCTTTTTTTGCCTCAGAATCAACGTTTAAAAGTGAAGTAAAATATCTATCCTTGATGTCAGATGCGATGAAGGTTTCTCCTTTGTAAACTGCATGAATGGCCTCAACCAATTCACTTTTCGAAGTGTTTTTTGTTAGATATCCCTTAGCACCTATAGAGAGAAACTTTTTCACGTAGGTAATATCGTCATGCAGAGAAAGACCGATTACACGGGTTTTAGGTAAACTATCATTAATTTTTTCTGTCGCATCAAAACCGCTACCCTCTCCCAAATTAATATCCATTAATACGATGTCTGGCTTATGCTGCATTGACATGGTATAGGCATCATCTTCGTTGTCTGCTGTTCCTACTACTGTGATATTTGGAGCATCTTTTAAAAGAGATGACCATGCTTCACTAATTAGTTTATGATCGTCTACAATAAGGACTTTGATATTGGTATCCATAAAGCATATTTTACACTAATTTAAGCATTCAAAGCTTCCGCTCCACCAACAATCTCCAAAATTTCATTTGTAATTGCTGCTTGACGTGCTTTATTATAGCTCAGCTTAAGCTCCTTTTGAAGCTCGCTTGCATTATCGGTTGCTTTGTGCATAGCAGTCATACGCGCACCATGCTCCGCTGCATTCGAATCTAAAAGAGCCTTGAATAGTTGGACCTTAAGAGACTTTGGAATTAAATCCTCAATGATTTCTTCTTTAGATGGTTCAAAGATATAGTCACCAGTACCCGTTGAATCCTCGCTCGACTCTGGCGCTTGAATTGGAAGAAACTGCTCCATTTCAACCTTCTGAGTTGCTGCATTCACAAAACGGTTATAAACTACATAAATGCGATTGAACTCACCAGTTTTATAAAGTTCCATTAATTCGTTAGCAATCTCAGAAACATTCTCGAAACTTAGGTCAGCATATACATCTTCACGCTCAGTAAGAAAATCATTGGTAAAAAAACGATCAGATCTTTTATACACGTCTCTAATCTTTTTACCCAAACACATCACATGAACATCGGTAGAATTATTAAATTCCGTCGCAATCGTATGGTTAATGTTCTTCACAATATTGTTATTGAACCCTCCACACAAACCTCGATTTGAGGTAATTCCCACAACCAATGTTTTACCTCCCTCACGGTCTTCTGAAAATGCATTTTCAGAAAGGTCAAGTGTCGCACTCAAATTTGTTAGGATTTCTTTTAGCTTAACAGCATACGGTCTCATTTGCACAATTGCATCTTGAGCTCTTTTTAATTTTGCCGCAGAAACCATTTTCATTGCAGAAGTAATCTGCATTGTAGACCCTACGGATGAAATTCTATTTCGTATCTCCTTTAAGTTTGCCATCGATAACCTTTTTTTGAGTTATGCTTTTACTTAATATTTACTTGCAAGTTCTTTGGCTACTTTTTCAAGTACCGCAGTGTTTTCGTCTGTGTATTTACCTGACTTTAATGAAGCCATAACATCTGAATGTTTTGCCTCCAAGAAATCTAAATATTCATTTTCGAAATCCTTCACCTTATTAATTGGAACATTTTGAATAAGACCTTTTGTACCAACATAAATAATTGCAATTTGTCTTTCAACGGTAAATGGATCCCCTTCTCTTTGCTTTAAGATTTCGACATTACGAGCTCCTTTATCCAAAACAGATTTTGTAGCCGCATCCAAATCAGATCCAAACTTTGCAAATGCCTCGAGCTCTCTGTATTGAGCTTGGTCTAACTTCAAGGTACCTGCAACCTTTTTCATCGATTTAATTTGAGCAGAACCTCCAACACGAGAAACAGAGATACCTACGTTAATTGCAGGACGAATACCAGAATTAAACAAATCGGACTCTAAGAAAATTTGACCATCTGTAATCGAAATTACGTTTGTAGGAATGTAAGCAGAGACGTCACCCGCTTGTGTTTCAATAATTGGAAGTGCTGTTAGAGAACCACCGCCTTTCACTTTTGACTTCAATGATTCAGGTAGATCATTCATCTCTTTTGCTATATTATCATCAGAAATGACTTTTGCCGCTCTCTCAAGTAATCTTGAATGAAGATAAAATACATCTCCTGGGTATGCTTCACGACCTGGAGGTCTTCTTAAAAGAAGTGATACCTCACGGTAAGCAACTGCTTGTTTTGATAAATCGTCATAAATAATCAATCCCGGTCTACCAGTATCTCTAAAATACTCACCAATAGCTGCCCCAGTCATAGGTGCGTAAAACTGCATAGGAGCAGGGTCCGAAGCATTTGCTGCAACAATAGTCGTATACGCCATTGCTCCAGCATCTTCTAATTTTTTAACAATTCCAGCAACTGTCGAGCCTTTTTGACCAATCGCAACATAGATACAATAAACAGGTTCACCTCTGTCATAAAATTCTTTCTGATTGATAATCGTATCAATTGCAACAGTAGTTTTACCCGTTTGACGGTCGCCAATAATTAACTCTCTTTGACCTCTTCCAATAGGGATCATAGAGTCAACGGCTTTAATTCCCGTTTGAAGTGGCTCATTTACTGGTTGACGGAAAATAACACCAGGAGCCTTTCTTTCAATCGGCATATTGTGCAAATCTCCTTGAATAGGTCCTTTACCATCAATCGGTTCGCCAAGCGTATTTACAACACGACCAACGATACCTTCACCAACTTCAACGGAGGCGATCTTACCGAGACGACGGACTGTATCTCCTTCTTTAACACTAGAAGACTTTCCTAAAAGTACTGCTCCAACGTTGTCTTCCTCAAGGTTCAATGCAATCCCTTGCATTCCGCCGTCAAATTCAATCAATTCACCGTATTGAACACCTGTCAATCCATAGATTCTCGCAATACCATCTCCAACTTGCAGTACAGTTCCTACTTCTTGCAACTCCGCTTCAGAGCGAAAGCCCGAAAGCTGCTCTCTCAAAATTGCTGAAACCTCTGCTGGTTTAATATCTGCCATGTTATTTGTTTTTTAAAAAATTAATTAGCCAATTCTATTTTCATTCTATTCAATTGTGAAGCAATGGAAGCATCAATTTGCTTATCATCCATTCTTACAACAAACCCCCCTATTAAGGATGGATCTACCTCTTCAGTAACCTCAAAATCTCCGTCAACATGAGACTTCAGTTTATCCAGGATCTGAGCGAGGGTTTCTTTTTCAAGTTTAACAGCACTTGTAACTGAAACGGGTACAATTCCGTTTTGTTTTTTTAGTAAACTAACAAAAGAGCTAGCAATTTCAGTGAGAAGATACTCTCTTTTGTTCTTTGTTATTAATTCAACGAAAGACATTGTAAGCTCTGTAAATTCCGAAAACAGAACCTTTAAAATGTCAATTTTTTTATCGGTTTTAATCACAGGTGAATTCAAAAATATTTGAAAATCTGCTGTTTCGTTTCCTGCCACAATAATACGCTCCATATCAGCAGCAACTTGTTCAACAGAATTAGATTCTGAAGACAATTCTAAAATTGCTTTGGCATATCGGATTGCTGACTTCGTTGATCTCATGATTAATTCATATTAATGTCTGAAGCCAAATTATTGGCAAGCGCTTTTTGCTTTTCGTCAGATGATAGTTCTGCTCTAACAACTTTCTCTGCGATCTCTAATGACAAGGCCGCAACATGCGTTTTGAGCTCGGCCATCGCTGCGGCTTTCTCTGAACGAATTGAATCTCTGGCGGAATCTACAATTTTCTGAGCTTCCTCTTTTGACTTACCCTTGGCGGCTTCTATCATTTCGTTAGACGTCTGCTTCGCGTCTTTTAAAATTTCATCACGTTCGGCTTTGGCCGCTTTTAAAATCTTATCATTTTCGGCTTTCAAGGATTTCATCTCCTCTCTTGTTTTTTCAGCAAGCTCTAATGCCTCTGCGATACTATTTCCACGATCGTTTACGGCATTAAGAATTGGCTTCCAAGCGTATTTCGCTAACAAGAAAAGTAAGGAGCAGAAAACAAGTCCTGTCCAAAACAACAATCCAAAATCTGGTAATACTAAATCCATTTCTTTTAATTTAAATTTTAAAAATTCTGCCGCTACCAACCGTAGCAGCAGAATTCATTCTAATTACTACGCAGGGTTACCTCCTAAAAGGCCAATTACAACACCGAATAATGCCACACCCTCAATCAAGGCTGCTGCAATAAGCATTGTTGTTGTAATCTTACCTGAAGCTTCAGGGTTACGTGCGATACCTTCAACGGCTTTTCCACCGATTTGTCCAATACCAATACCTGCTCCTAAAACTGCAAGTCCTGCTCCAATTGCTGCTATACTTCCGTACATACTATATAGAATTTAAAAATTACTAATTAATGGTGCGCCTCTTCAACAGCAGCACCGATAAATAAAGCCGATAACATCGCAAATAAATATGCTTGAAGAGCGGCTACCAAAAGCTCCAATATCGATATAAACAAAGCCATAGGAACAGACAAAGCTCCCCATGCTACGTTCTTGTTTATAAAGATGATGGAAATCAATGCAAGAATGATGATATGTCCTGCCGTGATATTGGCAAACAAACGAATCATTAAAGCAAAAGGTTTTGTAAAAATCCCAACGATTTCGATAGGGATCATAATGGGAAGTAAAAGTTTGGGAACTCCTGGAGGAGCAAAAATATGTCCCCAATAGTTTTTATTACCATTCACTAGTATGATGACCAAGGTCAAAGCAGCCAAGAAGAATGTAACTGAAATATTTCCAGTGAGGTTGGCACTCCCAGGGAATATTGGAATCATTCCAAGTAAATTGTTGATCCAAATAAAGAAAAATATGGTCAACAAAAATGGAACGAACTTTTTGTACTTCTTTTCATTAATGTTTGCCTTAGCAATATCATCTTGAACAAACAATATAATCGGTTCCATAAATTTGGCGATCCCTTTTGGCGCGACAGCACCGTTTTTTTTGTAAAACCTTGCACATGAAAACATAATGATAAACACCAAAAATGAACCAATAAAAAGGGAGGTAACATTTTTGGTTATTGAAAAATCCATTGGCTTTATATTGCCATGAACATGACCGTCTTCAAAATGAAGCGCTCCGTGCTCATCTAAGGCGTATATTTTCTCATGGAACATTCCAAAACCTTCCGCTGGACCAACTCCTTTGTAGTAATGATTTTCTCCTTCATGAATTATCTCACCATGGTAAAGGTGCGAAGATGAGAAGGTTTTAATCCCTTCATCAGTTTTAATAATTACAGGTAGATAAATCGCTGTTCCGCCATGCTCTGGGCCCCATAGGTGCCATTCATGGGCGTCTTTGACGTGATGCATAATCATCTCGCTTACATCAAATTCTTTTTCATCATGACTTTCTTTTCCATGCTCATTCGCCAAGGTGGCAAAAGAAGTCATTGAAAAAACGAGTGCAATTAAGATATTGTTCAGTGCTTTTTTCACGTTAAAAATGTCTTTTCAAAAATTTTGGGCAAAGGTAACTAAACTTTTAAAAGAAACAATACAAATGAGTGAAGATTTAGGGGTGAAATTAAGACCTAAATCTCTTATAAATTCGAACAGCAATCATGAGGCCTATACCAACTGCAAAAAAACCTAGAGTTCCATACACCCAATTCAACGTACTTTTTAAGACTACTATGAATACAATTGCTACTAAAAACAACGTTGCTAACTCATTCCAAAGCCGAAGCTTCGTGCTTGACCAAGCCAGTTTCTCATGTTGAATGTTATACATGATTTTCTGCGTAAAAAAATGGTAGATAATTAACAAGAGAACAAAACCAAGTTTGAGGTGCATCCAAGGTTGAGAAAGATAATATTCATAATTCAAAACAATCATCCAAGCTCCAAAAATAGTTGTTAAAAACATGGACGGCGTGGTGATGATCCACCAAAGCTTTTTTTCCATGACTTCGAATTGTTCACAAAGAATATCTCTTTTAGCCTTTTCTCCAAGCTGAGCTTCCCTATGATAGATAAACAATCTGACCATATAAAACAAACCGGCAAACCAACAAACAACAAAAATGATATGTAATGATTTTAATACATCAAAGCTCATGGTACAAAAATACATTTTAATGTCCATTTGTCCTTACCTTGTTTTTTCGATTTATTGGCATTAATATTGTTTTGAAGTACCTTCATTAAATGAAACTTGTCTTAATTCTTTTTTTTAGTATCCCATTTTTGCTTTTTGGTCAATACAAATTGCTTTCTACTGAAGGTCAATATCAAGGAGACAAACTTTTTATTAAAAATCCCAAGCAGGTCGATGGCTTTGGTTATTGTATTATTAAAGTCACTGTAAATGGTGATGTTCTTCCGGCGTCTATTCAATCTCCAAACTTCGAAGTTGACTTCAGTCTATTTAATCTTGAGGTAGGGGCCGATGTTTTTGTGGTTATCGAACACTTTGAGGGATGCACACCTCGATTTCTTAATCCTGAAATCCTTTTGCCTGAGAGCACCTTCATCCTCGCCGATATTCGCATGCGCGATAATACATTTCTTGAATGGTCAACTACAAATGAAACTGGTATTTTAGATTATGATATTGAACAATTTAAATGGAACCATTGGGTGAGTATTGGACAGGTTAGAGGAAAGGGAGGCGAAACGAAAAACAAATACTCTTTTAAAGTCCCCCTGCATTCAGGAGTGAATAAATTCAGGGTAACACAAACCGACAATTCAGGGGAAAAACGTATATCTAAAGAAGTTACTCAAGAATCAAGTATTAAGGAGTTTTCAATGACACCAACAAGTGTAAGAGATGATATATTCTTCTACTCTGAGGGTTATAAAAAAAAGACCCGGTACGAAGTTTTTGATGCCTTTGGAAACCTTTTAAAGGTTGGATTCGCAGACCATGTGGATTGTCGAAATATTGTAAATGGGATCTACTATATGAATTACGATAACAAAAGTGA
Organism: uncultured Flavobacteriales bacterium; assembly: GCA_913046365.1. Lineage (GTDB taxonomy): Bacteria > Bacteroidota > Bacteroidia > Flavobacteriales_D > Crocinitomicaceae > UBA952. The sequence continues at coordinate 155,017 of CAJWRM010000002.1, read as the reverse complement.
AAAGTTCTTAAAAGCCAGCGAATGATAAAAAAAATTGAACACCTTGGAATTGCTGTAGCATCAATAGAGGCATCTCTTCCTGTTTTTGAAAAGCTTCTTGGTAAGAAAATGTATAAAACCGAAATTGTAGAATCTGAAGCGGTTAAAACTATTTTTATTGAGCTAGGAGAATCAAAAATAGAGTTGCTAGAAGCAACGGATCCAAGCTCTTCAATTGCTAAGTTCTTGGAAAAAAATCGAGAAGGCTTTCATCACCTTGCGTTGGATGTTGAAGACATTGAATTTGAAATAGCCCGTTTAACCGAAGAAGGATTTACACTGATACACACGACGCCTAAAGTAGGAGCTGACAATAAAAAAATAGCTTTTCTGCATCCAAAGTCTACAAATGGTATGCTTATTGAACTTTGCGAAGACGTTGTTTAATCTTGATATTCGTTCTTATCCAAACGTTTCATTACAACCTTTAGGTTTTCTTTCTTCTTCTTTCTTCTTGCGGCGATTGATGTTTTGGTAAAGAACTTGTGCTTTTTCAAAAAGTCTACCTGAATCTTATCCCAAGTACGATCACTATCTATTTTCCCCATACCTCTAAGTTCTAGTCTTAATCTATTGGAAATCTCCTCAAAATCATCACGTCCTAGGTAATCAAGATCGGCATCACAAATGATCTCCTGTAGCTTATTAATTGGCCTATGTGGAATTTCAGTCACATGTATAAGTTCTACTATTGTCTTAATGTGTCGCTCTGTATAGCCGTATTTAGGCAGCCACTCTGCCGCCATTTCAGCACCTATACTTTCATTGTTTTCATACTGCTTTACAAAACCTGCATCGTGTAAAATCGCGGCTGTCTTTAATAAGAATAAACCTTCATCCGTTACTCCCTCAGAAAGCGCGATGCGTTCAACAGCCTGCACAACATCAATGGAATGGTTAACAGAATGATAAAGCAATTTATCTGACAACCCGGCCTTTAAATAATCCAAAACAAAATGCTCGGTTTTATAATACTTAATTGAGCTAAAATGATGGAGCTGAACAATTTCACTAAACTTTTCATTTGGGAACAACCCTTTTCCTTTTTCCGAAAGCTCCGGCTTGATTTTTAGCACAGCGTACATATCCACCTCAATACCACCTTTAATTTTCACTTTCCCCTTGGGTATACACTCAAAGTATGGTTCTATAAACGTAAAGGTTGTTCCTGAAATCGTCACCTCTCCTGGTGCGCCAAACTTTTCCATCTGCTGTGCCTGATTAACCGTTGGACCCCAAACATCATAAGCCAGCTTTAAGTCCCCAATTATACCTGCTACAACAGGCCCTGTGTGTATCCCAAGACGTAACTCCCAATAATCGCTGTGGTTAGCAATTGCGTCAAACTTTAGTTTCGACATATAATCCTGGATTTGTAATGCCGCAATACAGGCATTCATTGGATTTATTGAATTTTCAATTGGAATACCACCTGCACACATGTATGCATCACCAATGGTTTTTATTTTCTCAAGATCATTATTTTGAATGAGCTCATCAAATCTTCTAAATAAAATATCCAAACGTTTCACAAGTCTACTTGGCCTCATTCTCCTTGAAATGTTTGTAAACCCAACAACATCTGTAAACATGACAGTCACCTTGTCAAATGCATTCGCTTCTACCTTACCTTTTACCTTGAGCTCTCTTACAACCTCCTCAGGGAGGGCATTTGCCAACCAGCGTTCAGCATTATCTTTTTCGATTTGCAAAAGCTCTTGTTGACGCACGACATTGTTTTTCTCAGCTTCAAGTAGCTTACTTTGCTCTTCAATTCTTGTTTTTTGATTGCTAATCTCACGAGTCCTCTCGGTAACCTTTATCTCCAATTTCACTTGTTCTCTACGTTCGGATTCGATTCTTCGTTTAAAAAATAAAAACGCTAATACTGAAATAATCAAAGCGGCAATAGTCCAGAACCACCATGTACCCCAATAAGGCGGTAAAATAGATATTTCAAGAACTTTGGGGTTTTTACTCCAAGAACCCTCACCTAGTTTAGCATAAATCTTTAATTGATAGTCTCCAGGAGATAATGAATTAAAAGTGATTTCGCGGTTTTTTTCAATGAAACTTTCATTCGAACCAGACCCAATAAGCTCGTACTTAAAATGAGTCAATTCAGGATTGGATAAATCACTAGTTTGGAATCGAATGGTAAAACTTCTGTCCGTATATGGCAGCTCAATAAATGATGTTTTTGCAATAGGTTGTTTCAAAGGCGATCCGACTTGACCAGGCTTTAACCAACCATTGTTCAATTTGAATTTGGTGATAATGACTTCTTGCTCTGTATTCTCAACATTCAATTCATCTGGCTTAAATACATTGTATCCGTATATCGAACCAAAAAACAGTTCACCATTAGAAGAATTGAAAAAGGCATTGGAATTAAACTCATTACTCACTAGGCCGTTTACCTCAAGATATGACTTAACATCCGCATTTAATGGATTGTATGAAGCTATACCCTTGTTTGTACTAATCCAGATCCGCTTGCCATCATTTAAAACACCGTAAATGGTATTATTTGGAAGACCAGATTTTTTATCAATTTTTTTGATTTCGCCAGAGTCAAAATCTACATATAGCATTCCAGACCCCGACGTTCCCACATATAAATTTCCTTTTTCATCGTCACAAATAGCCATTGCATAGTCCTGTGTCACTTCGAGAATTTTCTTATTAATTGGTGGTGGCTGGATGATATAATTCCCCGATTCATTCTTGACTAGCATATTGATTCCTCCAGCGCTTGTAGCGAACCAAACCCTACCCTTTCGATCCTTATATACCACCCGACAGATGCCTGGAGAAAGAGATTCCTGAGGAAGATTTATATTGTGTTCAAAGCGCACAGAATTACCCGTTTTTATATTGTATAAAAACGCCGCAGCTTTCGTAGCCAATAGGTAATTCTCTTCATCGAGACTCTCTATACCGTACAACCGATTGTACTTAGATAAAATGATTGGGTTCACATAATTTAAGCGAGTATACTCGAAGGATTGATCGCCATTTATTTCCAATTTAAAGAGTCCATCCTCAAATCCTGCCAACACGGTATTTGAGTCAATTGCACAAGACGACAGAACTTTATAACTCGCTTCATTTTTATTCAAACGATTAAAATGTTCGAAGATGCCTGTCCTTCTATCAAGTCGTGACATTCCTATGTCAGTACCTACAAACAAATAATCTCCACTTTTGTCCTCTGTGAAGGTCCAAACATTTGGAGAAGGTAAACTCTTTTTAGGATTCGCACCGGGTCCTACACCTATAAAGCCAGAGTATTTAGGATCAAAACTAGAGATCCCCCTGTCACTTCCAATCCATAATTTCTTATTCTTATCTTCGAAAAGTACATTCAATTCATTATACATTAGCGCACTCTTTTGGAACATATCTTGTGTGCTATTGATGAGGTCTCCGCGTTCGTCTATGGTGTATAAACCATTGGCGGCTGAAGCAAAAAACCACTGTCCTTGGGACAAGCAAATATTCTTCACTTGAATATTTTGAAGCTCAGGATAATTTTGAAACTCCCGCAACAAACAATGAGACTTTATGTCTAATTGGAATACACCGACATTTGAACCTAAATAGATGTTACTATCTGAAGCAATAGTGATGTTTAAGATTTCAAAATCATCAAAACCTAAAACATCTGTCCTCACCTTCTTCAGGGTATTAGAAGGAAAATTATATATAAATAATTCATCCGCACTTGTATGAATTATTAGGCTATTTTCAACGTACGTTGCAGAATTTATTTCGCGAGTACTATTTCCCCATTTAAGGGTTTCAAAATTATTGTTTTCACTATCAAACCTAAATACTCCTTGATTTAAGGTTGCAATCCAGAGGTCGTCTCCTTCTCCAATAGAAATCGATGAGATGTCTAGGTTTTTTTTATTGCTGGGTGTGTAGGTTTGAAATTCCTCCTTTATTGGACTATATGCTGTGAGGCCGTTGTGGGTTCCAAACCATAACTTACCATCCTTTGTTTTGGCGGAGCTTGTAATAAAAGGATTGTTAATACCATCTTCCTCATCTGAATTGAAGATTTCAAATTTGTCGCCGTCAAACCTGTTCAAACCATCCTGGGTACCTATCCACAAGGCGCTATTGTCGTCCTGTAAAATTGTATTTACGGTACTTTGGGACAGGCCATTGTTAATCGTATAATTATTAAAGCGGTAAACCGATTGCGCCCATGCAAAACAAGGAACAAAGATGATAAGAAATACAAGCTTTTTCACTCGCTTAAAGGCTATTGCTCCGCAGAGTCATTTACATTGTTAGCTTGAATTAAAGAATTCTCCATATCTCGATCAAACATATACATTCCTCCTGAATCTGTTCCGATCAGGTTCAGTTTATCAAGTATTGTGCGCGCCAAAGCTTCTTCTTCAAGCTGCTCTGAAACATACCATTGAACAAAGTTATGTGTCGTATAATCTTTTTCCTGAAGACAAATGTCTACTAAATTATTGATACTAGCCGTAACGCCTATTTCATGCTGGAGAAGTGATTCAAAAACACTCTTTAAGTTCTTGAATTCATGCGGTGGTTTTTCTAATTGAGGAACCTCCGCCCTGCCACCTCGCTCATTCACAAACTTCACAAGCTTGAGCATGTGAAAACGCTCTTCATCTGAATGGGTATACATAAAGTTTGCTGTTCCGTTTAGGCCATTAGACTCTGCCCAAGACGCCATAGAAAGATAATACTGAGAAGACGATGCTTCTTTTTTAATTTGGTCATTTAATGCGGTCTCTACTCTTTTATTCATAATGATTTTTTTTATTTATTGCAATACAACAAATGATGCTCTGAAAAGTTAGGAATTAAAATTTAAAAAACCATGATAAGAGCGGTAATGGGAACGTTATGTTATCACCAGAATCCCAAACCGAAACTCCAGCAACCGCAATTTGAAAAGCCCTGTTTTCATTTTTCTGAAAACGCATTCCCGGCATCAAATATAATGCGGCAAATTGATTAGAAGCTAGCTGATTTTCAGTTATACTAATGATATATGGAGAAATATCTCCGCCATCAAAGTCTCTATTAATGTCAGACCTTTCAACCTCACCAAACGCAAACATAGAATCAAAGAATATACTTGCGCTACTCGTTATTTGGAAAATTCCTGCAACAGAAATAATCGGTGCTTTCAGGAGATCATTATTGGCTTGTCTAGGTATGTTAGGATAATTATAGTTTACATAATCTGAACCATCAGCACTCGTGTAAATGGTCGAATCTCCAATGTAAACTCCAGGTATCTCCTGGGACGTGCCTGGACGAATATATCCAAAACCCGCAGAAAGACTAATATTATTTTTACGATCACCATATGTAAAGGTACCCCAGTGTAAACCACCAAGCCCCCGAAAACTATTTAAATAACCTGTCGTTCCTAACATTGAGGCAATAGAAAAATTGACTTTCTTATTTGATGTAGGTATGGTGAACTTTCCAACCGCAACCAAAGGACTACCAATCCAAGTAGTCATAACACCTATATTTAAGCGGTCATTCACTGCAAAATGAACCTCAGGACCGAACAAATTGACCATTGCATAATGATCGTTACGTTTAATCGGTAATGCATTATTGGTAAATGCATATCGGGTTGAAAAAGGACTTTCTTCACGCAATTCACCATTTTTTATTTCATCTTGGTTCTCAATCAGGGTTATTCTTTTTACTTCTGACTTAAGAATATATATTTTACCTATTGTTTTCGTTTCAATTAGTAACTCCCTTGCATCATCACTTAGAATAATTGCAATATATTTTGTGCCATCGTTTTTTTCTATTAAACACAACGTAGAGTCTGTAGATTCAACCTGGCCGTAAATATTAAAGGAAAATGAAATTAAGAATGAAATAAAAAGTAATGCTAGGAGATTTTTCATAAAAAGAAATTTAATTTGCTAAGTTACGATATAATTCCGGTGAACCCTCAAAGAAAGAGCAGTTAAAACTTCGTATGGAATTGTATTCAATTGCGCAGCAAAATCAAGAATAGATTGGTTTTCACCTATAATTTCTACTGTATCGCCCTCTTGAAGCTTTAATCCTGTTACATCGACCATTACCATATCCATACATACGTTTCCAACTGTCTTACAACTTTTTCCTCCTATAAAAACAGTCCCTTTACCTTTACCTAAAGATCGTCTGAAGCCATCGGCATAACCCACCGGAACAATTGCAATAGTAGTCTCTTTTTTTGCTAAAAACGCTCTATTGTAGCCAACCGTATCCCCTTTAGAAAGGTACTTTATCTGCGTAATTTCACTTCGCCACTCAATCACTGGCTCAAGGGCTTTTTTGGCACTTAAATGATCAGCTACTCCATAAACAATAAGCCCCATTCGAACCATATCTAACGCGGCTTTCGGTTGGTTAATGATCGCTGCAGAATTCGCCATATGTTTAATATAGGGGTATGAAACATGCTTGCTTAACATTTCGCATACACCAAGGAATACATCCAACTGATGTTTAGTAAAAGAAGGATCTAATTGGTTATCTGATTCAGCAAAATGAGAATAAACCCCCTTCAAATGAAGCTCTGGTTGGGAGTGAAGTATATCTATAAAACTTGGGATCTCAGAAGGCTCAATTCCCAGACGATTCATTCCTGAATCTATTTTAAGATGTATTGGGAAAGCCATTCTTTTTTTCAAAATCAAAGTGCGCACCAAATCATCTAGAAGCGTTAATGAAAAAATTGCTGGCTCTAAGTCATACTCTATACAATCATGAAAATCATCAGGGCCGGGGCTCATCACCAAAATAGGGCACTTGACCCCATAGTTTCGAAGCTGTACACCTTCATCCGTATAAGCTACACCTAGATAATCAATACCTAATTCCTCTATAAATATCGCGGTTCTTTTCATTCCTGTCCCATAAGCATTGGCTTTTACCATTACCAAACTTTTTGTTTGCGCAGGAAGAAGGTCTTTTAGGGTATGAATATTTTTTCTCAAAGTACTCAAGTTGACATTAATTTGAGTTCTATGCTGCTTAAGTTTAAGTAGGTGCGCTACATTATTCATTGACGACCCTGCGTTTCCCTTTACTAAAACGACCGCGTTATTTAAAGACGATTCTTCTAGCGTTAATTCATCTGAAAAATGACATTTCAAAGGCGCATAACGTTCAATTAAGGCATCTATCTCTTGTATGGGGATTGTGACCTCTTTTGGTAACAACAAAACTCGTTTTTTAGACTTAGCAAGTGTGCTTTGATACTGCAAGGCCGCCTCCAAGGATTCTTTGTCTAAGCTATAGGTATCATTAATCACAAGTGAGTTATGAATCCCATCAAAAGTTTCAAGTCGCATTGCAATATCTGAAAATTGGATATGTTCCGGAATCTTAACTTCAAAATAGCTTGCTACACCCAACGCCATGATGGCATTTTCTTCTTTTAGTTGATCTAGAAAACCCAATTTTGCAAGTGATGATTGAAAGGCAGAAGATGAAAGTTTTATCACCCCTTTATTTCCCGACAAGAAATCATCGAGTTTAGATTCAAGCTGAAAAACTGATTTGCACCCTTTTATGAAATTGAAGTACTCTATCTTTTTACCATTCTTTTCAGAAAAATTTCCGTTATGCTTATCACCAATATGACCAACTACAACATGAGTTGGAGCCAACATTTCATTGAATACTTTCCCTTCATGTGGAAGAGAAATTGAAAGCTCAAAAACACCTATATCTGCAGATGAATGGAGCTCCAATATAGAAAGGGCAACACCTAATTTAGAGTTATAGCTCTTTGGAGATTTTACAAGTCTATACTTTCGCTTTAATAAATACCCGAGCCATTCTTTAATTGTAGTCTTACCGTGGGTTCCTATAATCGCAATTATCGGAATCTCAAAATGTGCTCTGTGCCATTTCGCAAGCTTCATTAACCCGTCTAAAGGATCACTGACCTGCAGATAAACCGCATCAAGGTATGCTTTATTAGGCTTTTTTTGGACAACAAAGACACGAACACCTTTTCGATAAGCTTCTTCAATAAATGAAGCTCCGTTTCGATATTTACCCTCTAAGGCAAAAAACATTTTACCACTACCATGGACAAGGGTCCTTGTGTCATAAACAACTTCATTTACGACCAAAGCGTGATCTTGAGTACTATCCTCAAGTTCAAAAATTTTACATAGCTGACCTATTGTAAGCTGTAGATTCACGTTGAGGATTTGTTAAAGCATGACCTGCAAAGTGGACGGTATTCTTCAACTGCACCGAGCATTACCTGATCGGTGTCAGCCACTAACCTGTTTGAAAATTGGGCCAGGTTACCGCATGACACACATATGGCATGGACCTTAGAAACATATTCTGCAGATGCCAGCAGAGCTGGCATTGGACCAAAGGGTGTACCTGTATAATCCATATCCAAACCAGCAAGTATTACTCTAATTCCACGTCCAGCAAGCTCAGACGCAACCTCGACAAGCTGGTCATCAAAAAATTGTGCTTCATCTATAGCCACAACCTTTTGATTCTCAACATTATTTAATATCTCTTGAGAGCTCGCAACGAGCACTGCATTGAATTCAGTGCCACTATGGCTGACAACATTATTCTCACTGTATCTTTTATCAACTGATGGCTTGAATAAGATTAAATCTTGCTTGGCAAACTCTGCACGCCTCAATCTCCTTATAAGTTCCTCGGTTTTTCCAGAAAACATAGATCCACAAATAACTTCAACCCAACCGTTGGACCTATTCTGTATTGGAAATTGCTCTAAAAACATAGGTGTTTATTTAAACTATTCGGCCACATCTCAAAAAGCAAATGTTGTAACCCTTAGATATGGAACAAGATAACAACTTTAGGTAAATAAAGGGACTGAATACATTCAAAAAAAACGACTTTTTAATGTAAATTAGACGAAAAATGCTTTGATTTAAAAAATGAATAAGTACGTATATATTTTATGCCTTATATCGTTTTGTCAGTTAAATGCGCAAGGTGATTTTGACTACAAGCGATTTACAAAAGCCATGTGCGCTCCGGGATTTCACGGAAGAGGATATGTCGGAGGTGGAGATTCAATAGCGGCAGCATATATTGCAAGAAGCTATGCGCAAATGGGGATAGCTCCCATTTCGGACAATTATTTCCAGTCTTTCAGCTTCAGCGTGAACACGTTCCCAGATAGCTGCGATGTTTTTTTTTCGGGACAAAAACTTATTCCTGGACAAGATTATGTAGCAACAGCTGCTTCCTCAGGAACTTGTACTAAATCCCCGTGTAATCCAACATTTTTTTATTCCAAATTTGTTTCTGGAGAAGAATTCTTAGAAATCATAACTAAAGGAGATATTAGTTGGTTTGACTTGAAAGAAAATGATATTCTTATTGTTAAAAATTTGAATTACTCTTTGGATAAGAGCAGGAATATCAGCTATCTCATCAGCCAATATGCCCAATTTAAACCAATCATAGAACTTGTAAATAAAAAATTTACTTGGTCTGTGAGTCCAATAGCACATGGCTCAACTCATCTTCAGATTCAATCATCTTCACTTTTAAATCAAACAAATGGCCAAGAGATTAGCATAAATATTCACAATCAATTTATAAAGAACCATAAAGCTCGAAATGTTATTGGTATTATTGAAGCACGCAAAAAAGCAAAAGCAACAATTATGCTTACTGCCCATTATGATCATTTGGGACGACTTGGCTCAGAAACCTTTTTTCCAGGTGGTAATGACAATGCAAGCGGCGTTGCAATGATGCTTTCGGTAGCCGAAAAGTTTAAAAATAAACCCTTAAGAAACATCAATTTAATGGTCGTCGCCTTTGCTGGTGAAGAAATTGGACTACTGGGATCAAAACACCTTTCTGAGCATCCTGTAATACCTCTAGATAAAATTAAATTTCAGCTAAACATGGATATTATGGGCAGTGGAGAGAAAGGAATTACGGCAGTAAATGGAAGAATATTTAAAAAAGAATTTAAAAAACTTCAAAAACTGAATAAGAAAATGGCAGCTGTTCTCACTGTTAAAGCTCGAGGAAAAGCAGCTAATTCCGACCACCATCATTTTACTGAAAAAGGCGTACCTGGGTTTTTCATCTATACCATGGGTAATAATCAAAATTACCATGATGTTTATGATACCTATGAAGCCCTGAGTTTTTCGTCATTCGAAGGACTTTCATCGCTGTTTGAGAAATTTATACGCAAACTATGATTTAACCGACTGTGCAAGTCCAATAGATTGAATGATCAAGAGTATAACACAAAGTACTAAGGCATGGACTACCTGAATCCATGGAGCATGCTTCATAACCAAAATGAGCTCAAAAGTCAAAAAAGCCAGAAACTGCATAACGGTCATAATCATAAAGTTTACAACGAATCTTTTTGGATTGTTCCGGACTCCGACATGAACAAATAACCAAGAACAGGTATAAAGGACCAATAGGAAAACTGAATTCAGGATGTTGTCAGATTGAGAAAGATCAGGAAGGGATACATATGTTACCACAAAAGCAAAAAGAAGGGTTATATACAAAAAAAGTAAGCCTTTAAACCTTTTCCGAATCATCGTCTTTATTCATTTTGATAACCTCTCTTATGATAAGTGTCAGAGAACCTATAACGCCAGTCAAAGATAAAGCGACAGTGAACCAAGGAGTCGACATTTCATAACGTTCGTCTAAAAACATCCCTCCCCAAGTAAATGAATATATGATCAAACCCATTTGAATGCCTAAAGACGAAAACTTAACATACTTGTTCGCTTTCCTCTTCAGCGAAGGCTGTTTATTCTTCATTCAACTCTAATTCGGATACGTCGCTCATATCAGGCAAAGCAGAAGACATTTTACACGTTCCTTCAAAGAAGGATCCTTCATCAATCTTTAGCTTAAGTGTTTCAATGTTTCCATGGATTCTTGAGGTCTCTTTCAAGGTAAGTAGGTCTTCAACTTTTAATTCACCATCAATTTTACCGTAAATCTCACAGGTTAGGCAATTTAAATTCCCTTTGACACGACCTGAGCTACCAATTGTTACCTTACCCTTACATGCTATATTTCCATGGATTTCTCCTTCAATATGAATATTGTTGTCGGTGACAATGTCACCTAGCAGCTTGGTTCCTGCAATAATTAAATTCGTTTCTTGTGTGTGTGAATTTGCCATAGTTGTATTTTCTATTTCTTTACGCTTAAACATGGTTCAATTTAATAAAAATCATCAAAAAATGATTTGTATTCATCTAATTTTGAAGTTTCAATCAATAATTTCAAATTGGTTTTGCCAATGGAATATATTTTATTGTTTTGAAACTCTTCTAAGTACTCATAACCAGCTTTATAAGAGTTAATATACTCTTGAGCTAATTTTGAATCATCGAACTCTTTAACCACCAAAAAGGACTCTTTTTTTGCGGTTTTGCTTATACTCTCTTTCAATGCCTTAGACCTATGAATTTTTCTATTGAAGGATTTGACTCCCGATTTCAAATCTTCGATTTCCTCATCATCATCATCGTTCTTATCGGCAAAAATAATGACAAAGTGTTTTTCAGAAAATGCCCTTTTGTATATATAATCGGGTTCGAAAGAAAGCTCTAAATTATCCGAGTACCCATTCTTTAAGATATCTAACAAATCCTTTGCGACTTCGGCTTGTGGGGTTCCTGGTTTCTCATCAATCACTCTATTGATTAGTGGTTCCAATAAAGATTTATCTTCCGTAATTTGGCCCATTGCGAAAACATGTAAAAGCAGGTACTCTGCACGGAAAGCATTAGTGAGGTCTTCATCAATAACCTTTAGAGATGCGGACGCCACCTCAGTATATTTACCAGCAAAGTATAACTCCGCCATTTCTATATATTCTTGCTCATTTAGCTTTTCCGACTCCTTTTGCTTGATGTAAAAATCCGGATCCTTCAAGTATTTCGCTGCATCCGATTTCGGATAGTAATCCAATATATGATCAATAAAGGGTTGCTTTTTGCCAGATGCTTCATTTATTTTATATAATTGAAAGGCGGAAGAAAGATCAGTGAGATTGCGCTTATTTTTCGAAAGAACCCGCTCAAATTGTATCTGAGCTAGTTCAGTTTCATTTAATATTTCTTTATATAATACGCCGCTAGTGTATAGCGCTTCAAATAATCGAAGCTCCGAAGCAGCGAATAAACTGTCTGTCAATGGAATATTTTTCCTAAGGTTATCAATAGTCAAAGAATCTGAATCAGATTCTTCAACGAGTAAAGAATCTGTGTTGGTAGAGTCAGATTGTTCACTTATTTCAAAGCTCATTTTCTCGCTTCTTCTCCAATGGTCCTCATTCTCCCGGGTAGTTCCCCAAATTTTCCTAAACTCTTCGAAGCCTTGCTCACGCAATTTAGGATTGCTAAAAACAGATTTGCTTGAATTGGCATTAGAATTCGCATTGCTTTGTTCTTGAAGTGCAAGAAGCTTAGCCGCCTCCCGCTCTTTGCGCTCTTGAGCCTCCCGCTTTAATTGTTTTAGGGTTTCCTTAAGAAAACGTTCACGCTCTTTTTCAGGCATCAGTGCAATGCGCTCAACACTATCCTCAAAATTCACAGTTTCTATCGCAACTACAAGATCAGAAAGCTTGGTAGCTTTCTCTTTTACAAGAGCTCCATTTGGATATCCCTCAGGAATAAATCGTGCGCATGAATCATAATATTTTTGGGCGGAAACATAATTCCGATCCGCATAGCTAATGTCACCTAACTTCTCGTATGCCATTGCTTTCTGTCGGGCATTTCCGTTAGAGTAAAATGCACACTCTGTGAGGTAATTGATTCCCATTTCTTTCTCTCCACGGTTCAACTCTAGATTAGCCATGGCAAAATAAATCTGATCTTTATATTGGGCGTTTTTCGCATCCTTAAGCATTCTTTTCAGGTCTTTACTCAAACGCTCTCCTCCTCCACAAATGGCACGGTTCAGCCGGGCATTAAATGAAATTTCAAAGGGCGCCGCAGATTTGAGTGCTTTTGAAAAATGATGCGCCGCTGAGTCCAATCGATTACTATTCTGATACAGTTGACCTAAAATAAAATTTAATCTTGTCTTTTCCTTTGAAGTAGGGCATTTTACAATTGCAGATTTCAAACCTTTTATTGCCTCAGGATATTCTTTTCTTTTAATGGCTAAATCAGCGTATGACTTGTAAATATCAAACTGTAAGCTTTTGCTGATCTCAGGAATAATATCTTCACCCGTTGGCTTTTTGTTTACAAAAGGAATATAGTCTTTAAATGTCTTTTTTCTTTGCGCCCGAGATATACCATTCAAGTCATCAAGTGTCAACTTGGCATCTGCATAGGATCTTTGCTCTATATGAATTTTAGCCATCCATAATTTAGCAACATAGAAGGAAGGATCTTTTGCAAATAAGCGCTTCACAAATTGAAAATTCTTCAAAGACTTCTCATACTCTCGCTTATAATAAAGTGCCCTCCCAATTGTAATCCAATTCTCATCAATCCATTTATTATGCTCCACATCCTTGTAATACATATCTTCAGTACTTGGCATACTGTGATTTTTAATAACCTCTGAACACTTTACAACTGCCGTATCAATCGCTGGGTACATTGCTTTTGCCTCTTCCTCATCGGGGAGAGGGTTAACATCTAGAATTGAATAGAAATCATCTTTATTAGAATTATAAAAGCTTCTTAACGCTTGATCCAAAAGTTCATTTGCATTGAAATAACCATTATACTTGGCTGTTGCAGAATGATACGTCCGATTTAAAAAAGCATTATTCTCTGTGGAGCAAGAAGAGAAGAGTAAAAAAACCAACAATAAAGCGTATAAATCTGATTTCATGAGAGCTAATGTCTTACTATAACTTGTTTTAATGAACTTTAGTATATAAAATCAAGATTTCTATGCGATGTTTGTAAAAACCTGTTGAATATCATCATCATCCTCAATCTTATCTAGCATTTTCTCTATATCAACAAGCTGTTCTTCAGTGAATTCTACAGGTGAGGTCGCATATCTTTTGAGTCCAGATTTCTGAACGGGAATTCCCATATCTTCGAGCCCCTTTGAAATTGTACCAAAAGCAGTATAATCACCATAAATAAACAAGGTTTGCTCTTGAGATTCAAGCTCCTCTACTCCAGCATCAATCAAATTAAGCTCAAGCTCTTCCAGATCCATTTCAGCTGTCATTTCTATTTCAAAGACACTTTTCCTTTGGAACATAAATTCTAATGAGCCTGTAGGAACAATACTTCCCCCCGCCTTGTTAAAATAAGACTTCACATTCGCTACTGTTCTAGTTGAATTGTCCGTTGCACATTCAACAAAAACAAGTACTCCGTGTGGTCCCTTCCCTTCATAATTCATTTCAGAAAAAAGGTCTGTATCCTTTTGAACTGAGCGAGAAATCGCCGCTTCAATGTTGTCCTTAGGCATATTTTCAGACTTTGCGTTCTGAATTGCCGTCCTCAACTTAGCATTGGTTGCAGGGTCTATTCCACCTTCCTTCGCAGCCATGGTTATAGCCTTACCTAGCTTCGGGAAAATCTTGGACATTTTATCCCATCTCTTTTCTTTTGCTGCTCGGCGATATTCAAATGCTCTTCCCATAATTTGCTTTTGACAAAAATAGGGAATTGCCCCTGTATGGTCAAGTTAGGAGGCTTTAAATGCCTTTAGGATTTCAGAGATATAATTCAGCAAGGGTTCACGACCGAATTTCGATTGAGAAGAGGTAACAAAAACTGGGGGTAGCTCATCCCAATACTTAAGAATCTCTTTCTTATAACCAATGAGGTTTTTTTGCAATGCAGAACTTGAAAGCTTGTCCGTTTTAGTAAAAACCAAGGAAAACGGAATCCCCTTACCACCACACCAATTCATAAATTCAAGATCGATTTTTTGAGGAGGAAGACGCGCGTCAATCAAAACAAATGTGGTCATTAGGCTTTCCCTGTGAAGCAAATACTCGGTAATAAAAACCTCCCAGGTTTGGCGACTCTTTTTTGAGGCTTTTGCATAACCATAACCTGGTAAATCAACCAAATACCATTCATCATTAATCTCAAAATGATTAATGAGCTGCGTTTTTCCCGGCGTTGAAGAAGTTTTGGCCAACTTCTTTTTACCTGTTAACATGTTAATTAAAGTAGACTTCCCAACATTTGATCTACCTATGAAGGCAAACTCAGCTTTACCATCCATTGGACATTTTTTAAATGAAGTATTTGATACTAAAAAAGACGCACTTTTGATATCCATTTTACAAAACTAAGATATATTGTTCTTAGGCGAACAATTAAACCGTTTAGTTGTTTTATGTTTGTGTACCTAGACAATCATGGCAGAATATAAAATAAAAGATCTCGAAAACCTTACAGGTATTAAGTCCCATACAATACGTATTTGGGAGAAGAGGTACAGTATTTTATCTCCGGATAGAACAGATACCAAAATAAGGACTTACTCAGATGATGAATTAACACATTTATTGACAGTGAGTATGTTGAATCGTAATGGTATTAAAATATCCAAAATTGCCAAACTTGAGCAAAATGACATGAACAAGTTGCTTTGGGATATTAAGGTGAATAAGCAACCTGAATATAGCATGGATAAACTAATCCTAGCTTTGGTGTCCCTTGATGAAGAGCTCTTTAAAGGAACAATGAACACCCTCATAGAAAAATATGGTTTGGAAAAAACCTTCGTAGATCATCTTATTCCTTTTTTGGATAGGATTGGTATCATGTGGTTAATTGGTTCTATCAATCCTTCTCAAGAACACTTTATGTCAAACCTGATTAGACAAAAAATTATTTCAGAAATAGATAAACAACCTGTTCCAAAACCAAACAGTAAGTCTATTTTAATGTACCTGCCAGAGCATGAATGGCACGAAATAAGTCTGTTGTTCTATCAGTTCCTTTTAAGAGAAAAGGGCATTCACACCTCTTATCTTGGACAAAGTTTACCCTACCCTTCACTTTTAGAAAGCATTGACAAACTTCAGCCAAATGCAATACTTTCTTCATGGCTGACGGCTGTTGACAAAAAGTTTATAGTTAACTATTTCAAACAATTGAAAAAAGACCTTCCCGATTTAAAGGTTTTCGCCGGAGGTGCTCAAATTAAGTCAAACAGTAAGGAGCTTGAAGAATATATTATTGAAGTCCAAAACATCCCTGACTTGTTAGACCATCTAGAGAAATAATGTTGTCAAGCGATCACCAAGATATTCTGAAGCTTGGATTCTAAACAACAATATTCACAATTTTACCGTGCACAACAATCACCTTTTTGGGTGTTTTCCCATCCAACCATTTCTTTGTAAGCTCCATATTCTCAACCTCTTTTTGAACTTCTGTTCTGTCCAAAGACAATGAAAGGTTGGCTTTAAAACGCATTTTCCCATTAAAAGATATAGGATAATCAAAAGAATCTTCCACTAGATGATCTGCATTAAAGACTGGGAAATTAGCTGCAAACAAGCTCCCTTCTTCTTTTCCAATTTTCATCCATAGCTCCTCACAAAAATGAGGTGCATAAGGAGCAAGAAGGATAAGAAATTGTTCTAATACCTCAAGGTTTTTACATTTTTGCTCTGTAAATTCATTTACTGCAATCATAAAAGTTGATACACAAGTGTTTAACGAGTATCGATCTAAATCATCCGTAACCTTTTTGATTGTTTTATGTAAGGTTTTTAGCGCTGCCTTCGTCGCCTCTTGGCCTTGCTGCACAATAGATTCACCCTCGGGGTTACAATAAAGCCTCCAACATTTTCGTAAAAAATTATGAACCCCTGAAATGCCCTTCGTATCCCAAGGTTTACTCTGTTCTATAGGTCCCAGAAACATTTCATATAGCCGAAGCGTATCGGCTCCATAATTTTGAATAAGCTCATCG
Organism: uncultured Flavobacteriales bacterium; assembly: GCA_913046365.1. Taxonomy (GTDB): domain Bacteria; phylum Bacteroidota; class Bacteroidia; order Flavobacteriales_D; family Crocinitomicaceae; genus UBA952. The sequence continues at coordinate 138,025 of CAJWRM010000002.1, read as the reverse complement.
GGCGTTTGAACATTAAACTTAGACTTTGACATCTTCTCGACCTCATCGCCACAGATATAATCCCCATTTTCTTCTAGAATGAAAGATGCATCAGCATATTCCTTGCGCCATTTTTTAAAGTCTTCAATGTTGAGTTTATTATTTTCAACCAATGAAATATCCACATGTATCGCTTGGGTATCTTGACCCTGAAGTTTACCCTTAGAAACAAAAGTATTGCTATCTGCAATACGGTATACAAAACTACTTTTTCCAAGAATCATCCCTTGGTTTATGAGCTTATGAAAAGGCTCTTCAAAAGATATATATCCCTGGTCAAAAAGAAACTTGGTCCAAAATCTTGAATAAAGTAAATGACCGGTGGCGTGCTCCGCACCACCAATATATAAATCGACTTGTTTCCAGTATTCAGATTTTTCTTTAGAAACAAATTCGTTTTCGTTACTAGGATCCATATACCTTAAAAAGTACCAGGAGCTACCTGCCCAACCTGGCATCGTATTAAATTCCATTCGATCTCCCGCAAAATAATTCCACGAATCTTTTGCCGCCCGAGCCAAGGGTGGCTCTCCCTCTTGTGTAGGCAAATAACTATCGACTTTCGGAAGTTCAATAGGTAAATTTTGATCTTCAACGGCATAGGGGAGCTCATCCTTGTAGTAAATAGGAAAAGGTTCACCCCAATATCTTTGACGAGAAAAAACGGCGTCTCTAAGTCTATAATTAGTTTTCCCTTTACCAAAACCCTTTAGCTCTAAAGTCTCAATGGATTTTTTTATCCCCTCGGGTACAGAACAGCCATCTAAAAAAGCAGAATCTTTGAGTATTCCTGTTTTATCAGTATGTGCTGCCTCAGAAAGGTCAACATCTGCAAATATATTTTTAATAGGTATATCAAAATGACGTGCGAAATCATAATCTCTCTGATCTCCACAAGGTACAGCCATGACTGCACCAGTTCCATAAGAAGCAAGCACATAGTCAGCTATCCATATTTCAATTTTCTCTCCGCTCAATGGATGTATGGCAAATGCACCAGTATTTTCTCCCGTAATTGACTTTACATCACTTTGGCGATCACGCTCAGATTTCTTAGTAGCGGCCTGCTGATAATTTAAAACAGCTTTTTTATTTGATTCCGTTGTAATGTGTTCAACGTATGGGTGTTCTGGAGCCAAAACCATAAAAGAAACACCAAATATAGTATCCGGTCTAGTTGTAAAAACCTCCACTGGGCTATCATAACCCTCAATATTAAATATAACAGAGCAGCCCACAGATTTTCCAATCCAATTTTTCTGTTGCTCCTTTAGGGAGTCTGTCCAATCTATTTGGCCTAAACCCTGAAGCAGACGTTCAGCATAAGCCTTGATACGCATAGACCATTGGCGCATTTTTTTCTGAACCACAGGGTGACCGCCACGCTCAGACTTACCATTGATCACCTCGTCATTGGCAAGTACGGTTCCAAGTTCGGGGCACCAATTTACCCAACTATCCGCCAGATAGGCCAACCTATAATTCTGTAAAACAGCTTCCTTTTTCTCGGAATCAAAAGACTTCCACTCAATCGAAGTAAATTCAATCTCACAGTCATGGGATGCCTGAATTTTGGTATTTCCATTCGCTTCAAATTCTTCTATCAAAATAGATATCCGCTCAGCTTTATCAGATTTTTCATTATAGTAACAGTCAAAAAGCTGCTTAAATATCCATTGTGTCCACTTATAGTATTCTGGAGAAGAAGTACGCACCTCTCTATCCCAATCATAACAAAAACCAAGTTGATCAAGCTGACTTCTGTATCGTTTGATGTTCTCTTCGGTCGTAACAGCCGGGTGTTGGCCAGTTTGAATCGCATACTGCTCAGCTGGGAGGCCAAAAGAATCATATCCCATAGGATGAAGAACATTATATCCTTGTAGCTTTTTATAGCGTGCAAGCACATCTGAAGCAATATATCCTAAAGGGTGACCTACATGAAGTCCCGCACCCGATGGATATGGAAACATATCCAAAATATAGTACTTTTCTTTAGTTGAATCCTCAGAAACCTGGTAGCTATTATTTGCCTGCCAAAATGAAATCCATTTTGACTCTATTTCCCTAAAGTTGTACTCCATATCTATTTTTAAGAATGTAAAGATAGTTATTGTGCTTCATGATGTAAAGCCATGAACCAAAGATTGTTTCTTAAAAAATAATGGTTAGTTATTTTTTGGCATAAAACTTGTATTGACTTGATTAAAATATAGAAATATACTTTCTTACTTTTTAAATTTTTAACACTTACTTTTTCATAATTCAATGTTTTTTAACACAGATGGCCCGGAAGTTTCCGGGCTTTTTGTTGTAGTAAAAATTAGAAGTAAAACAGAGCTATTCCCACAATTAAAAAGCAAGTATCTATCCAAACAAAATAATAATCTTTATTAGTTCTAGAATAGAAAAAGGTTGATACGAACATATAGCTAAAGCTAATTAGCCAGGGCAACATAGGTTCATTATGCATAATCAAAGTATACGATATACCGATTAATGAAAGTACACGCATCAGCTTTAAAGAATTACTTGTTCCTATGAGCTGAGGGATCGTTTTCATTTCCTTTGGATCATAGTCGATATCTTTCATATCTGAAGGAATAAGGATGGCAAATAAAAGTATGAGGCCTTCAATGGGGAAAATGAGGCTATCAAACAAAATATAGGGCATGATGTGAAGTAAAAAGTACCAAATACCCAACACTAAGAATATTTTTAGATATGGGATTTCTCGAAGACTATATCTGCGAATTCTATAAACATATAGAATACATATCAATATACAGGCAGCGCATAATAAATGAAGCAGATAGTTCTTTGAAAAATAGTTTACGTACAAGTATACCGTACAAAGAATGGAACAGACAGACAGTATTGAGATAGAATACTTATTGATCTCTAACCACTTTAAAACCAAGTCAGGTAAATCACCTCGCCCTAGCTTCCATAGACGATGGAAATTATAGATGCTTAAAATCCCAAATGCAAACATCAAAGCATAGTATGTAGAATGTACCTCCGCCTTGTACAGTCCAGATACGTATACAAAACTAAAAATCGCCAAATGAAGGTGAGAACGAATAGCGAATTCAATGGCCTTGTTCATTTTTAACGAATTAGGTTCAGGTTTTAAAAGGGATAAATAATACTATGCATTTCTTCATATAAAGTTAGACAACTTTAAAATATAAAGACCAAATCTACGTCAAATCGTAAAGGACAAAAAGATAATTTAATTACTACTTTTACCTGAGGTCAATCAAATGTTTCCACAATGACAAAACTTTCTGTCGTCATCATTACATTCAATGAAGAAAAAAATATAGCCCGGTGTTTAGCCTCTATCGAGAATATTGCAGATGACATTGTTGTAGTTGATTCTTTTTCAACAGATAAAACGGAACAAATTTGTTTAAAATTCAAAGTGCGTTTTATCCAACATAAATTCGAAGGACACATACAACAAAAAAACTGGGCTTTGCAACACGCAAAATACCCGCATGTTTTATCATTAGACGCGGATGAGGCACTTGACGAGAAACTTAAGTCCCAAATTGAGTCAATAAAAGGAAACTGGATAGCTGATGGCTACACTATGAATCGACTTACAAATTATTGTGGACAATGGATCAAACATTGTGGGTGGTATCCTGATAAAAAACTACGTCTATGGGATACTCGCGTTGGTCATTGGGGAGGAACAAACCCTCATGATAAAGTAATAATGAAAAAGGGAACAACTATTTGTCATCTTAACCATGATATCCTGCATTATTCATTTTATACTATAGAGCAACATTTAAAACAAATTGATTTTTTTACCAACATTAGTGCAAAAGCAGCATTTGATCAAGGCGAAAAAAGCACAGCTTTTAAAATTATCTATAAATCTGCGTTTAAGTTTTTTAGAGATTATATCCTAAAACTCGGCTTCCTAGATGGATACTATGGATTCGTTATTTGCAAAAACTCTGCTTTTGCAAAGCAAATGAAATACAGAAAACTTAAAGAGCTGAATAACAGTAAATCCTAAATAAATGGAAATGTTTTATTATTTAATGGTAACACTTTTCCAAATCGCCTCAATCTCTCTCAAGGAATGGGTCCAGCTAGTGGTAGAAGGTGCGTCAACGTACCCAGAAATACAAATTAGCTTATTTGTTTTAGGATGCACAAAATGAAAAGACCAAAAAGCCCCACCTGTAGTATGAATGGCTTTTCCTTTGAAAACAAACATCCCACGCATTTCTACACCTGAGATACTACCATTAAAATTGGTGCTCTTCGAGGCTTCTGGATACACCAAATCTGTGTACTGAGTTCCCATATAAAGACGAGAGGTTTCATGAGGAACATTGTATTTCAGCATGGTATCTCTCGCTTGAAGTAAGTTTTTATGGGTCAACTGTGCAGCATCAGTATAAGGGTATTGGTAGATCATCACTCCAGAATAAATCGTGCCAACATCTTGCTGACCAGTACCAATAAATTCAATAGGCCTAGAAGCGTTAGGAAGCTGAATTCGATAAAAGTTAGGTTGAGAAGCAACAACATTTGCCCCATCTGGAAGCTCAATATGAATACCAAAACCATTTGCAATTTTATCATTTACGTATGGGCTTTGTTTTTCCCGAAAATACTTTCGGATACGATTCCACTCTGCGGTGTCAAAAGAATCATGAACCTCTTGTAATCCATCTCTGCAGGTAGCATAAAGCTCCTCAATATTTTTTGCAGTTATTTCAATCACTAGCTGACGGTTCGCCCATACATCTTTTCTGGAAACGATGGATGGCCCTGACGCTGTATAACCTTTATCTATGGTCAAAAAAAGAATATTGCGATGTCTCTTGATCGCTCCTTCAAAAGTTTTTGAATTTCTATGTACCAATTCAAATGTTGGAACATCTGGCCAATAAGGCATGATAAACTGTGTCAATGCCGTATCCAGCTCATTGGTTAATGGTGCCTGCCAAATCGCATCATCGCAAACCACTAATATTTCACCGACCTTACCAGTAACATTAAGGCCCGCAAGATTTTTCTCGTCACATCCAAACAGTCCAGCTAAAATGATTAAACAAAATACAAGACGATGGACATTCATATTATCGAATTCTGATTTTTTGTCCGATTGAAATCCGATTAATATTTACTCGAGGGTTTAATCGCTTTAACCTTGACTGAGATATTCTGTGCTTTTCAGCAATATGACCAAAAGTATCTCCACTCCTTACGGTATAATATTTTCGTGTTGTCTGACTTACTACCGGTTTTGGCTTTGGCTTTGGCGCTGTTATTTTTTTCTCCGTTTCTATACGCAAATGCTGACCAATGTAAATATTGGATGTTTTCAAACCATTCCAATTCATGATTGCATCAGAGCTAACACCATAATAAGTAGCTACTGATTTCAAGACATCTCCTGATTGTACCCTGTGGTAGTAGATATTTAATGTCTTTTGAATTGTATCTCCTGATGCGGAGTCTTGTACAAAAATCTGTTTTACCTGAACCTCATCTGTTCCAAATATTGAGTGCTCTAGGGCCATTAATGAGTCCTCTAAACCGGCAATCAAACTAATTTTCTTAAATGGTCCAGTAAGACAATAAGGAGTATTTGCCTTAGGAATGTACGTTGTTTTATAAATAGGGTTGAACTCCTTTATTTCCTCTAGAGGCCAATCAATCACCTTTGAAATTGTTCCCATGTGAATAGAAGACTTAAAGCATAAAGTATCTGTTTCAATATTATGTAAATTAAATTTTACAGGGAAAATATTATGCTCCTTGTGATAGGTCATTAAATAAGCTGCAGCAATAAAGTTTGGCACATAACCCCTTGTTTCCTGAGGAAGATATGGCCTGACCTCCCAATAGGTTTTTTTATTACCTGATCTCCGTATTGCTTTATTGACATTTCCTGGGCCTGCATTATAAGCCGCAAGTGCCAAATTCCAATCACCGTATATGCCAAATAGCTTTTTGAGGTATCTACACGCGGCATCAGTTGCCTTTTCTGGATCCATCCTTTCGTCTACGTATGAATTTTCTTTGAGCCCAAAATAAAGCCCCGTTCTGTACATGAATTGCCATAAACCTAAGGCCCCAACACGCGATTTAACATTGGGTCTCAAACCGCTCTCGATAACCGATAGGTATTTAAGCTCAATAGGTAAGCCATAGGCGGATAGTTTAGACTCAAACATGTCAAAGAACAATGGAGAACGTCCCAATACGACTTTGATGAAACCGCGCCTTTTTTGAAGAAAATACTTGATAGTACTTAAAGTACTAGGATTACAATCCAAATGAAAAGGGCTGATTTCATTCATTTCATCCAATCTATTACAATAAATTTCATCAGAATAAACTGGAAGGTCAGTGGGGAGATATTCAAGAACTTGCCTTATAGAGTCGACATTTTCTAAATCCTCATATTCTAAATAAAAGGCTTTAAGGCTTTGTTCAACTGTATTCATAAATTGGTCTTTATGAAGAGAATCCCCAATTTTAGGAGGATTGGTTGGTTGAGAAAAACCTGAAAAAGAGATCACTAAAAAATAGATGAATAAGCTTTTGTTCATGACGTAAAATATTTCTTGATTGCCTCTGAATAATAAATAAGTTTTTCCTCTTCGTTACAAGCTGACATGAGCTGCAGTCCAAAAGGCATGCCGTTAGTGTGATCGCCAAAAGGAATGCTTATTGCCGGGTGTCCTGTAATATTTGCATGAACTGTAAATATATCTTGAAGATACAGTTGTACTGGGTCTGAAATAGACCCTAATTCAAAAGCCGTAGAAGCTGTCGTTGGCGTAACCAAAACATCCACCTTTTCGAAAATAGCATTGGTTGCTTGCGTTGCCAACCGTCGAACTTTTTGTGCCTTGGTATAATAGGCATCATAATAGCCGTGAGATAGTACAAAAGTTCCAGTCATTATTCTTCTTTTAACTTCTTCACCAAATCCTTCTGAGCGAGAGTTTTTGTACGTCTCTTCCACACCTTTTGAAGTCTCGCTTCTAAAGCCATAATGAACCCCATCAAACCGAGATAAATTGGAAGAAGCCTCAGCTGTAGATAAAACATAATAGGTCGGTACTAAATGATCGAGGTAAGGAAAACTAAAATCATGAACCTCTATTTTCTCCTTTTGCAAAGCTGCCTTCAAAAGATTTACTTTCTGTTTAATTTCAGTATCAAGACCTTTATGATTCATGTATTCAGTCAAGAATCCAATACGCAAGGGTCTATCTTCATCATAAGGTAAAGGGGGGTCTGCTATAGATGTGGAGTCCATTGGATCTTTTCCCTGGGTTAAGTCAAAAATAAGCTTAACATCGTTTAATTCATTTGCAAAAATACCTATCTGATCAAACGATGAACCATAGGCAATTAAACCATAACGGCTCAATCTACCATAAGACGGTTTTAAGCCGAAGGTATTAGTCCAAGATGCAGGCTGTCTAACAGAACCCCCTGTATCACTACCCAATGATACAGTGCACATGCCAGCTGATACTGCAACTGCAGAACCTCCGGAAGAACCACCTGGTACAAACTTAGGGTTTATGTTATTTTTTACTGGGCCATAAAAAGAAGTTTCACTTGTACTGCCCATAGCAAATTCATCGCAATTCAGTCTTCCGATAACAATTGCATCTTCATCTATGAGCTTCTGTAAAACAGTCGCAGTAAACAACGATTCGAAATTATCTAAGATTTTAGAAGCAGCAGAGATTTTGTGCCCTTGATAGCATATATTGTCTTTAATGCCTAGAATAACTCCTGCAAGCTTACCTGCTGTTCCATTTTTGATTTTATCATCAATTTTAAGTGCAGCTTCTCGGGCAGAACCTGAAAAAACTTCTACGAATGCATTAAGGTCATGACATTCGGCAATTCTAGAAAGACTTTGTTCAACAATCGACGTTGCTGAAGTACCAGATTCAATGGCCTGTTTTATATCCGCAATCGTCCTAAACATGAAAACTTACTTTGACTCTTTTTCGTCTTCTGATTCTGATTCATTTGAAACTTGATCCCCTTTGGAGGCATTTTTGAATTCGTTGACTCCTTTACCAAGTCCTTTCATTAATTCAGGAATTTTTTTGCCACCGAAAAATAATACAACGATTACCAAAACGATAATTAAAATTTGCGGACCACCTACAACACCTAAATAAAACATATACTTAACTTTTAATAACAAACAAATGTAGTGAATAAAACGTAGCCATAAACCCTTTAGAAAGTATTAGGTTAGAGCTTTCTAGCCACCTCAACCTCCTCATAAGCCTCGACGATATCTCCAACTTCAATATCATTATACTTATCAATATTCAAACCACATTCGTAGTTGTTCTTAACCTCTTTAACATCGTCTTTGAAACGTTTCAAGGAACCAAGCTCTCCAGAGTGAACAACAATTCCATCACGAATAATTCGAATCATAGAATTCCGTTTTATTATCCCCTCGAGTACAAAACAACCAGCAATAGTGCCCACCTTTGTAATGTCAAACGTTTCCCTAATCTCAGCTGACCCGATGATTTTCTCCTCAATATCCGGAGAAAGCATTCCCTCCATGGCTGCCTTAATTTCTTCAATTGCTTTATATATAATAGAATAAAGTCTAATGTCTATTTGCTCGTTTTCAGCAAGTTTTCTCCCCCCCATAGTAGGTCTTACCTGGAAACCAAGTATGATTGCATCAGAAGCTGAAGCCAAATTGACGTCTGCCTCAGATATTGCACCAACTCCTTTGTGTATAATGTTTACTTGGATTTCTTGAGTAGATAAATTTAATAAGGCATCTGAAAGTGCCTCGATAGAACCATCCACATCTCCCTTTATAATAAGATTCAACTCTTTAAAGTCTCCTATTGCCAATCGTCTTCCAATTTCATCTAAGGTAATGTGCTTGGTAGTTCGAAGGCCCTGTTCACGGTATAGCTGCTCTCGCTTAGTGGCAATCGATTTTGCTTCTTTTTCGTCCAGCATGACATTAAAGTTATCACCCGCACTAGGTGCTCCATTTATTCCCAAAACAGATATGGCTTGAGATGGACCCGCTTCCTTCATTGCAATGCCTTTTTCATCATGCATTGCACGAACCCTACCATGGTGTCTTCCTACCAATAAAACATCTCCAATCTTCAAAGTACCTGCTTGCACAAGCATATTCGTAATATATCCCTTACCCTTATCTAAAGAGGCTTCAATCACAGTTCCTAAAGCCGGTTTTGCAGGATTGGCTTTCAGGTTAAGCATTTCTGCCTCCAACAATACTTTTTCAAGAAGCTCTTCAATATTTAAATTCTGCTTGGCAGAAATTTCTTGACACTGATAAGTCCCTCCCCAATCCTCAACTAAAATGTTCATGGCTGAAAGCTGTTCACGTATTTTATCTGGACTTGCACCCGGCTTATCAATTTTATTAATCGCAAAAATCATTGGAACACTAGCAGCCTGCGCATGAGAAATTGCTTCTTTCGTTTGAGGCATAACATCGTCATCAGCGGCAACAATGATAATGGCAACATCAGTCACTTGAGCTCCCCTTGCACGCATCGCAGTAAAGGCCTCATGACCAGGTGTATCGAGGAAGGTCATTTTACGACCATCTTTTAACACAAGAGAATATGCACCGATGTGCTGCGTGATTCCTCCTGCTTCACCTTCTGTAACATTCGCATCGCGAATTCTATCCAATAAAGACGTTTTACCATGATCAACATGCCCCATCACAGTTATAATAGGTGGCCTATCGATAAGATCCTCTTCACTGTCTTCAACGGTCGGAATTGATTCTTGCACCTCAGCACTTACAAATTGAGTTTCGTAGCCAAATTCATCTGCCACGATTTGAATTGTTTCGGCATCTAACCTCTGGTTGATTGATGCAAAAATACCCAATGACATACAAACTGAAATAACCTGAGTAGGTTGAATGCTCATCATTACGGCAAGTTCCGAAACTGTAACAAACTCAGTAAGCTTTAATATTTTCTCTTGAAGCTCGGCTGCCTCCATTTCTTCTTGACGGCGCTGCGCGACACTTTCTCTTTTTTGTCTTCTATTCTTAGATGCTTTCGACTTACCTCCTTTATTTGAAAGTCTAGCAAGGGTATCCTTAATTTCTTTCTGGATATCCTTTTCAGAAATTTCAGCTTTTTGAGGTTTATTCGATTGGAATTTAGCATTACCACCTTTTGCTCCAGGCGCAGGTGTTTCTACTTTCTTAATCCTTTTCCTCTTTCTTTTATTGGCATTATCCACCTTAGAATTAGAAGCACTTTTTTGCTTTTCAACAGGTAACTCAATTTTACCCAAAACAGTAGGGCCAGTGATCTTTTTTCGTTCTATTTTGATGGTCTCAATCTCCTCTTTGTTCGCAGGTGCCTCTTCTTCTTTATTTACCTCCTCAACATTTTCAGGCTCCGCATTCGACTCTTCAGCCTTCGTGGATTCTTTCTTCGGCGCATCAGCAGGCACATCACTAGAAGTTTCGGTGGTTTTTTCTTCTGACTTTTTCTTCGGCTTTAATGCGTTTAAATCAATATTTCCTACCACCTTGAGTCCCGCGTCTGGCTTTTCTGTAGTTTCTTCTTCGGCTACCTTTCGTTTAATCTCCTCTACATTTAGCTGAGGCTCTTCTTTTACCACAGGAGCTTCCTCTTTTTTAGTGTCCTGAATAGACAGAGATTCCCTTTTTTCGCGGTTTGAAAGAACACCCTTCGATTTTTCTTTAAGGTCTTGGTCAGCCGAAAATTCATCGCACAACATTTCGTAGTGCTCCTTGTCGAGCTTGGTATTCGGGTTTGTGTCAATAGTAATTCCCTTAGAACTGAGAAATTCTACAATAGTTGGCAAACCCACGTTGAGCTCTCCCGCTGCCTTACCTAATCTAATCGGTCTTCCTGCCATAATTTATTTTCGATTTACAATCGATTTCCAAATTTATTCAAATTCCGCATTTAATATACGAAATACTTCCTCAATGGTCTCTTTTTCTAGATCTGTTCTTTGTACCATATCTTCAATACTAATCTCCAAAACAGACTTCGCTGTATCACATCCAATAGCCTTCAACTCATCAATAATCCAACTGTCAATTTCATCCGCAAACTCTTCTAAATCAACATCTTCAATATCTACTTCCCCATCTCTATAGACATCAATTTCATAGCCACACAATCTACCGGCTAATTTAATATTATTACCCCCTCTACCAATTGCTAAAGATACCTGGTCTGGCTTAAGGAATACTTTTACGCGCCCCTCCTCTTCAACTATTTCGATAGAAGTTATCTTTGCTGGAGATAGCGCCCTTTGAATCAAAAGTTGGTTATTGGTTGTAAAGTTAATTACATCAATATTTTCATTTCGAAGTTCACGCACAATTCCATGTATTCTGGAACCTTTCATTCCAACACATGCTCCTACTGGATCAATTCTATCATCATAAGACTCGACAGCCACTTTAGCTCTTTCACCTGGTTCTCTAACAATATTCTTAATTGTAATCAATCCATCAAATACTTCAGGAACTTCCAACTCAAATAAGCGCTCTAAAAACTCAGGGGCTGTTCTAGAAAGGATAATTACTGGCGTACTATTACGCATATCGACCTTAGAAACAACAGCTCTTACAGATTCTCCTTTTTTGAAAAAATCAGATGGGATTTGTTCGGATTTTGGAAGAATAAGCTCATTACCATCGTCATCCATAACAAGGATTTCTTTTTTCCAAACTTGGTAAACTTCACCCGTCATAATTTCACCGACACGCTCCTTGTACTTCTTATAAATATGGTCTTTCTCTAATTCTAAAATACGAGAGATAAGGTTTTGTCTTAATGAAAGTACATTTCGTCTTCCGAAATCTGCAAATCGAAATTCTTCTGTTACCTCCTCACCAATTTCAAAATCTGGCTCAATTTTAATCGCATCAGAATAAGCAATTTCTGTATTTGGATCTTCAACCTCACCATCATCGACAATTTCTTTATTCAAAAATATCTGAACATCTCCTTTGTCAATGTTCACGATGATATCGATGTGTTCATCGGTGTTGAACTTTCGCTTAAACATCGCTCGAAAAACATCTTCGAGGACATGCTGCATCGTTTGCTTATCAATGTTTTTGAGCTCCTTAAATTCTGAAAACGAATCTACCAATTCAATACTATTCATATTCTATTATTTAAATGATATAATAATTTTTGTTTCTTTTATTTCTTTCATCTTTATATTGTAAACTTCTTCTACCCACTCCTTCTTCTTTCGGCCTTCCACTTTTGTCTTAACTCGATCCATAAGCTGAATTTCTTCAGGATTAAAAGAAATCAGTTCTCCCTCAATTTTAGAAGCATCGTTTAGCTTGACCTTAACCCTTTTACCAATATTTTTAAGGTATTGGTTGTCGTGGCGAAATGGTTTATCTAAACCAGCAGAAGAAACATGTAGTTCAAAATCAGCTTCATCCCTGTCCAAGTTATGCTCGATGTTTCTAGACACCGACATACAATCCTCAACAGCAACATACCCAACTACTCTATCTAGCTCAACGCGTATAACATTACTTGACGATATAGTCATATCAACCACATAAAGATCCTTGTTTAGCTCTTGAATCCGTTCATCGATTAAAGCCGTTATTCGCTCTTTTGAAATCATGTCAATCTTGCTTAAAAAAAGAGGGGACTTTCGTCCCCTCTTTGTATAAACCTCATATTTGTGAATACAAAGATATAACATTTCCCTTAATAAAAAAGTAATAACCATTACATTTATACTTATGCTGGTAGAAATTAATGATAAAATAATATCAACTGAGTTGTTTTCAGAGGAGTTCGTTTGTGATCTCTCAAAATGCAAAGGCGCATGCTGTGTTGAGGGGGACGGCGGGGCACCGCTTAAAGAATCAGAACGTGTTTTAATAAAAAAAAACCTAGATAAAATAAAGCCCTTCATGAATAAAAAGGGTATCGACACAATAGAAAAAAAAGGTTTTTATTACGAAGACGAGGAAGATCTGCCGGCTACACAACTTGTCAATAAAAAAGAATGTGTTTTTGTTTATTTCAATAAAGACAATAATCACGCAATGTGTTCTATTGAACATGCCTACAAGGAGGGTGCTATATCATTCAATAAGCCAATATCCTGTCATTTATACCCTATTCGAACAAAGGATTTTAATGAGTTTACAGCTATAAATTATGAACGCTGGAATATCTGCAGCCCTGCATGCGAACTAGGTGCATCGCTAAAACTGCCTGTTTATAAGTTTCTCAAAGAACCTTTAACCCGCGCATACGGTGAGGACTTTTATAAAGAACTTGAAAAAGTTGATGCTGAATTAAAAAATCAAGAAAAGTAAACCTAATGCTCTTCTTCTCCTTCTGCAAGAGGTTCAGTCTGCATAATGAAATCTTCTTGAGCACCTGGTTTAGAATAGTCATATGGCCATCTATGCACTGTCGGTAGGTCTCCAGGCCAGTTTCCATGAATATGTTCAACAGGAGTGGTCCATTCAAGTGTAGTCGATCTCCAGGGGTTTTGAGGCGCTTTTGGACCTCTAAATATGCTATAAAAGAAATTGAACAAGAATAAGGCTTGACCTATGGCTGCAAAAATAGCAAAGAAGGTAACAATGACATTAAGATCCATCATCATATCCAAAGCTCCCTGATCAAACTCCTCATAAACAGAGTAGTTATAATATCTCCGAGGAGCACCAGCCAATCCGACAAAATGCATTGGGAAAAACACACCATAAGCCCCAATAATTGTGATCCAAAAATGAACGTATCCAAGTCGAGTATTCATCATTTTTCCAAACATTTTAGGGAACCAATGATAAACACCACCAAACATTCCAAATACGGCAGACATTCCCATTACGATGTGGAAGTGAGCTACAACAAAGTAGGTGTCATGTATGGCAATATCTAAAGCTGAATCCGCTAAAATAATACCTGTAACACCACCTGTTATAAATGTAGAGACCAATCCAATGGCAAACATCATAGCAGGGGTTAGAACCAAAGATCCTTTCCATAAGGTTGTAAGATAATTAAAAACCTTTACAGCTGAAGGAATCGCAATAAGTAATGTTGTGAAGACAAAAACAGATCCCAAAAATGGATTCATTCCTGTAATGAACATGTGATGCCCCCACACAATAAAGGATAAAAATCCAATCGCCAAAATAGAACCAATCATTGCTTTATAACCGAAGATTGGTTTTCTCGAATTTGTTGCAATAATCTCAGAGGATAGTCCAAGTGCTGGAAGTAGTACAATATATACTTCTGGATGCCCTAAGAACCAAAATAAATGTTGATAAAGAATTGGCGAGCCTCCATGGTTAGCAAGCATCTCAGATCCTACTATGATATCTGAAAGATAGAAACTTGTTCCGGCCATCCGGTCCATCATGAGCAGTAAAGCAGCAGATAATAGAACAGGGAAAGATAACACACCTAAAATCGCTGTCACAAAAAATGCCCAAATCGTCAAAGGCATTCTAGTCATTGTCATCCCTTTGGTTCTCAGGTTTAGAACGGTTACAATGTAGTTCAGTGAACCAATTAAAGAAGACGCAATAAATATTGTCATTGAGAATAACCACAATGTCATCCCTAAACCGGAACCAGAAACAGACTGAGGCAAAGCTGATAGAGGCGGATAAATTGTCCAACCAGCCATTGCCGGTCCAGATCCATCCCAAACACCGGGCAGAGAGGTTGTGGGGTCACCAAGTTGTAGGCCAAAGACTGCTCCTTCATGCACAAATAAAGATGCGAACATCAATAAAGATGATATAAAGAAGAACCAATAAGAAAGCATATTTAAAAATCCCGAAGCCATATCCCTTGCCCCTAATTGAAGTGGAATAAGAATATTCGAAAATGTTCCAGATAAACCACCTGTAAGCAGAAAGAAGACCATGATTGTTCCGTGAAGTGTTACCAAACCAAGGTACATATCCTCTTTCATGATTCCATTTGGTGCCCATGCATCACCTAGAAACAGGTTTAAAAGCGTTGACTCTTCTCCTGGCCATGCCAATTGAATCCTAAACAATATAGAGAGCATCATGGCAACAAGTCCCATGAATACCGCAGTCATTAAAAACTGCTTGCCAATCATTTTATGATCTTGACTAAAGATATACTTCGATACAAAGTGCTCCTCGTGATGGTGTTCGTCGTGTGCTACTGATGACATAGTAGATTTTTTTTAGTTTTAATTTCTTATTTAGATACTTTTTCTTCTGCCGCTTCTGAAGGGAAATATTGATCCTTAAAAGTTGCTTTTTTCTTTGAATTCATCCAAGTCTCATATTCAGCTTCAGGATAAACAACTACAATCATTTTCATTTTATAATGTGCGCCTCCGCAGATTTTGTTACACATTAAAACGAAATTAAATTTTTCGTCCTTCTTCGATTCCCTCATTTCTTGTGTAGTTAATATTGGAGTGAATTTAAATCGAGTCGGCATTCCAGGCACCACATTCATTTGTGCCCGAAAATGAGGGAAATAAGCAGAGTGAATCACATCTTTTGCTCTAAAAGAAAAGTCATATTCTCGACCTTTACAAAGGTACAAGGTGTCTTTTTGAATAATATCATTTAGTGCAAGCTCATCAAAATCAGGATTATGGTTTTGTTTCATTTGAACCAAGCTTCTATACAATCTTTCTTTTATGGAGAGTTCCTTCTCCAAATCACCAATGATTGATTGGGTTTCTGCGTTCGGCTCATTTAAAGCAACAGTAATATGCCCATCTACGCCGGAATGTTTACCATAAAGATGCTTTAACCTTTCCTCTGCATTAACAAGATTGAAATCAGATGAAGATAACTCCGAAACCAATGCATCAACATCGGACTTGTAATCTGAAGCAGCCATTAATCCACGATATTCGGAAGCCAGGTAATCAAAATTTATCTGCTTTAATTTCAATTCAACATTTTCAATTGATTTCCCCATTTCTTGAACAGATGTATCGATTGTGCTTTCTGTCATCAATGCCAGCTCATTGCTTCCATTTGTCAGTTTATAGTCGAACTTACCTAAAGTATTGTCTTCACCACCGTATCTCGCAATCCAAGCAAACTGATAGGCAAACAGCTCAACCTTTTCCGCTTTTTTGGATGCATCCGCCGTTAATTCAGACCATGACTGTAAACCTAGAATAATAATGACTGCTAGAACTATCGCTGGAACAATAGTCCAAATCATCTCGAGTTTATTGTTATGCGAGTAATAGGTTGCTTTTACGCCAGGCTTTCGAACATACTTGTAAGCGAAGTAAAACAGCAGAAAGTTTGTGATAAAGAATACCGCGATGATAATTACAAAATTCACATTCAATAGCCAATCTGTTTCTACCCCTTGAATAGATGCAGGTTCTCCTCTACCAGTCCAACCATATTTCAACATTAAATATATGAAACCAAAAAATTGAAACAACATAAAACCCAACATCAACTTGGCATTTAAATTGTTGTCTCTATTTGGTATTTCATGTTCGCCACGATTCTTGAGCTTGTAGGTTAACTCGTATACTCTTACAAGCTGAGCAATAGCGATAACTCCAGTTATAAGGACAATAAGAATAATAATTTTTTCCATTTTATCTATCGACTTGTTAGGTTAAATTTCATGATGTATACTCTCATCCAAAAAGGGATGGTTGACCGGAGTCAAAGGAGCTTTTGTTAAATTTCTCAGAATAACTAATATAAAAATGCTTAAGGCAGTCAACGCCATTCCAATTTCTAATAATCCAATATGGGCTGTGGGTCCAAGCGAACCAGCAGTAACCATAATATACAGGTCAACCCAATGACCTCCAATAATAATCAAACCAATGAATGTTAAAATACCGGCATGTCTTTTGGCATCGCGTGACATTAAAATCAGCATTGGAAATGCAAAGTTGATGATGAACATACCGAAATAGAGCAACTTATAATTGTCTATTCTCATTTGAAAATAAGTTACCTCTTCGCCAATATTGGCATACCAAATAAGCATGAATTGTGAAAACCAGAGATATGACCACAAAAAGGATGTTGCAAAAGCCCATTTACCCAGGTCATGAATATGGTGGTCATTTACTTTTTCTAAATAACCCAACTTTTTAAGGTATAAAGTCACCATAATCAAAACAACCATTGTAGTGCACCACATGCCTGCGAAAGTATACCAACCAAATAGCGTAGAAAACCAGTGAACGTCAATAGACATTAACCAATCCCATGAAGATGTGGAACTGAAAACTGCAAAAAATACCAAAAACAACGCGCCTTTCTTATAATTCATAAAGTGAAGGTCTGTACCTCCTATTTTATCTTCCTCTAATGATCGTCTTTTGAAACCTCTCAAGAATATAAAATAACATGCGAAATACACGATTGTTCTGATCCAAAAGAATATAGGATTTAAGTAAGCTGTTTTTCCTTGAATGATCTCATCATGAGCAACCACCTCAGGGTCCATCCATTGGTAAACATGAGCACCATCCATAAATGTTATAATCAACAGAACAAGTCCCATCAAACCCATTCCAATTGGCAAGTATCCTGCTACTGCCTCAATTATTCTTTTCACTGACGCATACCATCCAGTTTCTGTAGCATAAGCTAGTGCCAAAAAGAATAGCGCTCCCAAACCCATTGCAAAAAAGAAAAAGGTATCTATTAATCCATTCGTCAATAGACGCGTGGAAAAATGATTGCTATCTATACCAGTGAGCACACCAATAAGTGTCAATAAAAGACCAGTACCCAATAACAGGTAAATATTTCTTTTGGCTTTTTGTGTTATTTGAAATTCCATTTATCTAAATTTTATTGCTTCTACTCAGCGCTTTCTGCCTCAGCTACATCCTCAAACTTCCCATATCCATCGCGTTGAAATTGTCGAACGTAATGAACAAGAGTCCATATTTCTTTTTTGTTAAGTAGAGAACCATGTGCTCCCATATATCCTTTACCATAATATATACTGTAGTAAATTTTACCCTCAGACAAAGTATCTAAGTCCTTGTAATTTGGTACGACACCCATGTCTCCATAGGCACCACTTTGAATCATAGTCCCATTACCGTCTCCCTTTTCACCATGACAATGCACACACATCGAGGTATATAATTTTTCTCCGTTCTTTAAAATTGTTTCTGCGTTTTCAGGAGTCATGGTCAGGAGATTAACAGTATCAAGTCTGGCTTTATCATAAGCACTTTCAGCATTTAAATCCCACCCAAATAAACCATGGCTTTCTCTCCATGCGACACCAGCTTTCCTTTTATTAGGAAGCATCATTTGAACTTCGCTACCGTCCGTTCCATAATAAGGCACGGTGTATTTCGGTGTTTGACGAGCAGATAGCTTAGTTTTAATTTCCTTATTCTCACGGCCTCTTATTTCACCATAATCTACATATGTTTCAATGGCTGGAGACCTATACATATCTGGCATGTACTCTGTTCCCGCACTATCTGGGTTTGAGGAACATGATGCCATCAATGCTAATAAAATTAGGAAGGATAGGCCCATATTTAAATTAAATTTCTTATTCATTTTCAAAGCTTTTCAAATAGTACTTATATAGTCTTTTTATCAATCTCAATAAAACCTGTATCCTTGATTAATTTATCCAAGTCTTTTTCATCCATTGAATTTTCGGCAGTTCGAATTTCCATAACAAACTTATCATCCGTGGTTCGAGGATCCGGATTTTGTGCCGGCATCCCAGGAAGTGTTTTGTTTCTTAAAAGGTAAGTGATTGCCATACCATGAGCAGCGCACATTACAGTAAACTCAAATGAAATTGGCACAAAGGATAAAATATTTTCAAGATATGAGAAACTAGGTTTACCACCAATATTCATTGGCCAATCGACAATCATGAAAAAACGCATTCCGATTGTAGCTAAAGTGAGACCAGTAAGACCATACAAAAAGGCCATAATCCCCAAACGCGTATTTTTAACCCCTATGATTGGGTCTATACCATGAATAGGAAACGGTGAAAATGTATCTGAGATTTTAACACCTTTTGAGACGAGCTTTTTTGCGCCATCCTTCAGCACTCCGTCGTCGTCATACATCACATATATTACTTTTTCAGACATAGTTCTCTTACTTAATGATTTTTATAATAATCAGGTGACTCTTTATAAGACTGTCCTGAACCTTTCAATATTGATTTTACTTCATTCAGCGCCAATACTGGAAAGACTCTTGCAAACAACAAAAAGAAGACAAAGAATAAACCAATGGTACCAATATATACGCCGATATCAATAGGACTCGGATAATGCATACTCCAAGACGATGGAAGATAATCTCTATGAATGGAAGTTACAATAATAACATAACGCTCAAACCACATACCGATATTTACAACAATTGAAATGAAAAAGGTAAACAAAAGACTTCTTCTCAACTTTCGGAACCACATCAATTGTGGAGAAACCACATTGCAAGTCATCATTGCCGCGTAAGACCACCAATAAGGACCAGTGGCTCTGTTTATAAAAGCATAGGCTTCATATTCTACTCCAGAATACCAAGAGATAAAAAGTTCTGTAATGTATGCAGTACCTACAATAGACCCTGTAACCATGATTACGATATTCATATATTCAACATGCTTTGTATGGATATAGGCTTCCAAATTCATTGCCTTTCTCATAATCAAAAGCAAGGTCTGAACCATAGCAAATCCCGAGAATACAGCCCCAGCAACGAAATAAGGCGGGAAAATTGTAGTATGCCAACCTGGAACAATAGAAGTTGCGAAGTCAAATGATACAATAGAGTGAACAGAGAATACAAGTGGCGTCGCTAAACCAGCAAGCACCAATGAAACTAGCTCAAAACGATTCCAATGCTTTGCCCTACCAGACCATCCAAAAGCAAGTATTGAATACATTTTCTTTGAGACAGGTTTTCGTGCTCGATCTCGAATCGTTGCAAAATCAGGAATTAATCCAATATACCAAAACACAAGTGATACAGACAAGTATGTCGAAATCGCAAAAACATCCCAAAGAAGAGGTGAATTAAAGTTTACCCACAAAGAACCAAACTGATTTGGTAAAGGAAATACCCAATATCCGACCCATAAACGCCCCATGTGTATAAGCGGGAATAATCCTGCCATAAATACAGCAAAAATCGTCATTGCTTCCGCAGACCTATTAATGGCCATTCTCCATTTCTGCCTGAAGAGAAGTAAAACCGCAGATATGAGTGTTCCAGCGTGACCAATACCGACCCACCAAACAAAATTTGTAATATCCCAAGCCCAGCCAATAGTCTTGTTAAGCCCCCAAACACCAACTCCTGTGCCTAATAGATATAAAATACATCCTACACCATAAAGTCCAATGATCAAAGCAATACCAAAGAGGATGTACCACATTCTAGGTGCTTTATCTTCTATTGGTCTACAAACATCCTCGGTGATGTCGTGGTATGATTTGTGACCAAGTATGAGGGGTTCTCTTATTGCAGCTTCCTTTTGCATAGTTATATCTTAGTGTTGTTTGTGATTTGATTCATGATGCACTTCTTTCTCTTCTTGGAGCTTCGCGAGTAAGTCGTTTTCTTCATTACGAACCTTTACTTTATACCATACGTTAGGCTTCACACCTACTTCCTCCAAGGCTTGATAAGACCTCTTGTCTTCAGAGCTCTTTCTAATATTGGAGTTTATATCATTCCAGTCACCAAATGTTATCGCTCCAGCTGGGCAAGAATCACCACAAACAGAACTCACATCTCCATCTACAACTGGTCTTCCTTCTTTTTTAGCAGTAAGTTTTGCGGCTTGTATGTTTTGTACGCACATGGAACATTTTTCCATTACACCTCTCGTTCGAACAGTAACATCAGGATTTAATACCATTCTTCCTAAATCATCTTGAGCAGGATTGATTTCTGTAAACTTTTTATAAGAAGGATAGTTGAACCAATTGAATCTTCTCACCTTGTAAGGACAGTTGTTTGCGCAATATCTGGTTCCGATGCATCGGTTGTAGGTCATTTGGTTAAGACCCTCATTACTATGTGTGGTTGCCGCAACAGGGCAAACAGTTTCACAAGGCGCATGGTTGCAATGCTGACACATCATAGGCATGTGAACTACCTTTGGATTAGCAGCCGCTATCTCAGCCTTACTGTATGAGAACGTATCTTTATCCTTGCGTGTCCCAACAGTCGCCTCTTCATCACTGGCATAATACCTATCTAATCTGAGCCAATGCATTTCTCGACCGCGCCTTACTTCATCTTTACCCACAACAGGTACGTTGTTCTCTGCCTGACATGCAATGAGACAAGCTCCACAGCCAAAGCAAGCGTTGAGGTCGATTGACATCGCCCAACGATGCCCAATATTTTCTACAGGATGTTCATCCCACAAATCAAATTCACCGACGGGCTTTTCAACATGATGCCCATGATCGTCTATGGTCTGAAGTGTATGTGTTGGATTGTATGTCTCCTTATCTTGTGAATCATAAATGGATTTAGTAGTCTCACGCACAATAGAGTGTCGAGCCATAACTGTATGGTGAATTTGCGTCGCTGCAATAATGTATTCGCCCTCTATTTTAACAATCTTCCCGGAATTTGCATAAGTGAACTCTTTTGAAACGGCCGAAAGCATCCTAAAAGCATTCTCACCTATTGGTTTCGGATTTCCTTTTGCATTTAGAATATGCCCACCGTATTCTTTTGTTTGGAAGGCCGCTTTTCCTATTTTCTCACCGTTACCACCTCGACCATAACCTAGAGCCACACCAACAGTTCCAAGAGCTTGCCCGGGTGAAGGATAAACAGGTAGAGTATATTTCACACCATTCGCAGAAATAGTTGCCATTGATAAAC
Source organism: uncultured Flavobacteriales bacterium (assembly GCA_913046365.1). Taxonomy (GTDB): domain Bacteria; phylum Bacteroidota; class Bacteroidia; order Flavobacteriales_D; family Crocinitomicaceae; genus UBA952. The sequence goes on along the minus strand of CAJWRM010000002.1, from coordinate 116,058 downwards.
CATTCTCTTGGTCAAATGTAGTGGCGTATCCCGCTGCTGACATTTCAACAGGGTTCATGGTAATATAATTGTCCCAAGTGACTTTAGAAATTGGATCCGGCATTTCTTGCAACCATGGATTGCTTGCCTGGTTTCCATCTCCTATGGCTGTCTTCTGATAAGTAACAAGCTCAAGTCCTTTGTCATATTTCGGTGTCTTAGAAATTGTCGCGGTATTGAAAGCTAATGTCTCTTCTATTGTTGACGAAGGTAAATCAATACAACTATTGTGTACAGCTAAGTCAAAGTCACCACCACTCAATTCTGAGAATGTTTCTTTGATTTTATGGTAAGCAACAGTAGAACTTTTACCTTCTCTTATGGCTTGACCAGCCCAAACCATCATAGATTCTATGGGTGAAGCAGTGTCGTGAAGAGGTGTAATCATTGGTTGTGCTAGTGCATAATGATTTGTCTTCGCAGTAAAGTCAGACCAGGTCTCCAAAGAATGATGGGCAGGACACATGTAGGTGCACAATGATGAGGTTTCATCTGCATGAGAATTCAAAGATATACTTGTCTTCACATTTTTAAGCTCTTTTGCAAAATCAGCTCCATTTGGAAGTGAGTAAACAGGGTTGGAGTTGTAAAAGAGAATAACATCGGGTCTATTTCCTTTTGCCATTGACTCTACCAAGTCTAACATTCTAGATTCTTCAGATTGAAATAAATTTAGCTCATTATACAGATCTATAGTCGTTCCATTCGCACCTAAAACGTTATTGATTTCGTTCACTAGCTGCTGAATCCCTGTATTGTTTGTTCCACTAACCACTAAAGATTCTTTTCCAGTTTCTTTTAACGATTTAACTGCCCTATCTGCCACAGACTTCAGCGATTTAGAAATATTTGCAGATGTATTGTTGAGTCTTGCCAGCATATACCGCAGTACAGATTCCTCTTCAGAAGGCTTTGTCATTGCTCTATAATCTGCATTAGAACCCGTAACACTCATTACTGCTTCAAACTGGAAATGCTTTGACATCCATTTACCATCAGGGTTTCTCTTTTCACCATACTGACATGAAAAAACAGTTGGCATGAGCCATGTACTTAAGAAATCTGCACCAAAAGAAACGATTGTTTTCGCTTTTGAAAAATCGTATGTTGGAATAAAGGACTTACCAAAGTTCAATTCGTTTGCACTTCGAATGGCTGAATAAGAAATTGGATCGTATTGAATGTGTTCGAAGGTTCCTGATATAGACGACTTCATCTCTTCTATTGACGAGGACAATGAAGGACTAATGACTGTATTAGAAATTAGCGCAACGCTTTTTGCTGATGCTAATGCTTTTCCAATCGACTTATCAACAGTAGACCATTTTGCAGGTTTCCCTTTCTGCGTAGGTCCTTGCAGTCTTTCACTATCATAAAGACCAAGAACAGAAGCAATAATCTGCGCATTTACAACACCTTTTGAAAGTCCAAAATCCTTATTTCCTTTAATGAAAATCGGGCGCCCTTCTCTGGTTTTAACCAAAACACTTGCATAAGAACTACCGTCATAGTAAGTCGATGCATACCAAGTCGCCATACCAGGAACGATATTCTCGGGCTTCATGACATAAGGTACTGCTTTAATAACAGGAGCTTCACAAGCCGCAACAGTAGCAGCTACAACAGAAAAGCCAAGAAACTTTAGAAAGTCTCTTCGTCCAGTTGAGGATTCGTTGAGCTCATCGTCAGCCAACATACTCTCTAGATTGTTTTGTTCGGGAAACTCTAAAGATTTAGATTTTTGAAAAGACTCTGTTTGTTGAAGCTCTTCAATACCCTTCCAATATTTTCTTTCGTTTGTCATAATCTTTTTCTTTCAGTAGACAATTTTATTTAGTAGTGACATTTTGAACATTCCCAACCACCCAATTCTTTAACTGATACTCTACCGTCCTCATTATATTGATTGAGCAGGTTATAGTCATTTTCCTTTAACCTATTATGGATTTCAGCATAATAACCGCTCTTACCATCCGTGATATTTATGCTTGATTGTTCATGACACTGAATACACCATCCCATGGTCATCGTTGCCCGATCGAACTCAATTTTACTATCGATATTTTCTTGGATTTTATTCAATTCCTGGTGGGGTTGAACTTTTGCCAACTCTTTTAACTTTGCCATATCACCATGGCATTGTTTACAATCCAAACCACCAACTACAACGTGCTGTGAGTGATTGAAATAAACATGGTCAGGTAAGTTGTGAACCTTGTTCCAAACGATTGGTTTTGTTTCATTGGTATATTCACCTGATGGACCTCTTGAAGGATCCCATCCGGCGGCGGCATAAATTTTATTGATTTCGCCTTGGTACTCTTTACCTTCACCATCAATTTTCTTGTGGCAATTCATACAAACGTTTACGGTAGGTAGTCCAGCAGATTTTGATTTGGTTACCGAATTATGACAATACTTACAATCAATACCGTTGACGCCGGCATGCACATCATGAGGAAAAGCAATCGGCTGAGATGGCTGATAAGATTCCATTAAATTTATGCTGTACAACGTTTGGAAGAAACCAACGACCAAGGATAACACCAATACCAGTGTCGTCAAGCCGACGTATAACCTATATTTCCAAGCCCAAGTTTTAAACTCCTCGACATATGTGAGACCCTCTGAACCCTCATCACTTTCTTTTGTCGCTATTTTTAATTGACGGCGCACGCCTCCAACAGCCATAATGATGATGCTAAACATGACCCCCATAACGATCCATATCCATGGAGGACCTTTCTCTTCTTCCATCTCTACACCAGAAGAAGCAGCTATGTTCGGACCTCCGGCTGCTTGAGCATTTGGATCTTGTGCATCAACCCAGTCAAAAATAGAGGTAATTTGATCGTCCGTAAGGTCAGCAAAGACAGACATAACACTTCCCTTATACTCTTGGAAGATTTCATTAGCCCGACTTGACTTGCCACTTGCCCTTAAGGCGGCATTGTTTCGTACCCATTCGTAAATGTATTCTCCTTCACCTGCATCATCCCACCTTTTTCGGGCTTCATACAATTTTGGACCAGTACCGTTTTTGAAAACCGCATGGCAAGTTGCACATTTGGCCTTAAAAAGACCTTCTCCTTGAGAAAAATAAGATGGGGCGAGGGCTAGAAAGGAAAAAAGGATTACCGCCTTGAGACGGGTCCTTAGCTCTGTAACTTTCTGAATGTTAGTTATTTTCATGAAAAGTAAACTAATAAAGGTTAAAACCAAATAAGCATTAACACATTTTAACGTAGCAAAATTACGTAGATTACTTGTTTTCATGACACTTTTATGACAAAAAGAACTCTATAAATATTAATTTAAAATGATTCTAAATAAGAAGATTGATGATTGTAACTATTTTCAGTAAATTCGTATAAACTCTATATTCGAACGGTGTTTATTATGCAAAAAACGATATTCTTTTTGGTCTTTTCTTTTTCAATCTCGGTCTCGAGCTTTGCACAAAGTGTTGCGCATATTGGTAGCATCGATGTTCTTGCTGATTCGAGAATTGAAAATCTTGTTACCATAGAAAAAACCATAGATGAAATTACAGGATATCGCCTTCAGATTTGTTTTGATTCAGACAAAAATGTTGTCGATGAAGCTAGAGATCGATTTTTAAAACTATACCCTCTCATTGCCACTTATGTTGAGTTTGAGGCCCCTCACTTTAACCTAAAAGTAGGGGATTTCAGAACCCGTTTAGAAGCTGAAAAAGTAAAAAGAGAAGTTTTCGGTGAATTCGTTATTTGTATAATTCACCAAGACCTCATACAGTTACCAAGAATAGATTAAAAGTGTTTCCAGCCTTGAGCAGAGATACGTACAGCGCTGTTGTTCTTATCAATAAGCAAGCAATCTTGAGTCTTATCCGTAACAAAACCAATTACCGAAAAGCTAGGGTGATTCTTAATTTTATCATAATCTTTTTGGCTCACTGTAAACAAAAGCTCATAATCCTCACCTCCATTCATTGCACACATGTAAGGATCAAGATTTAGCTCCTCAGCAGTAACAATAAGTTTCTCCGTAATCGGCAATTTATCAGAATACAATGAGATGGAGCAATCACTACATTTTGCAATATGAAGCACCTCTGAAGCCAAGCCATCAGAAATATCAATCATTGCACTCGGAACCAAACCAAGCTCATCAAACATGTCGATTACATCTTGTCTAGCAATAGGCTGAATCTGCTTTTTTATCAAGTCATCATAACCTTCAAGTTTAGGTTGAATGTCTGGGTTTTCTAGAAAAACTCCCTTTTCACGTTCCAAAATCTGTAACCCAAGATAAGACGAGCCTAAATCTCCGGTGACCACAACAAGGTCATTTTCCTTTGCGCCCTTTCGATACGTTATTTTTTTCTTTGCAGCCCGCCCAATAACGGAAATGGATAAAATCAATCCCGATGAGGAAGAAACAGTGTCTCCTCCAACGAGGTCAACATTGTAAAAGGAACAAGCTGCATGAATTCCCTTATATAATTCCTCTAGCGCCTCCACTGGGAATTTACTCGAAACACCGAGAGAAACCGTCAATTGCTCCGGTTTTCCATTCATTGCAAAAATGTCAGATACATTGACAGAAACAGCTTTAAACCCCAATGACTTTAGCGGAACATACGAAAGATTAAAATGCACTCCTTCCACAAGCATATCAGAAGAAACGAGTATGGATTCTTTGGATGAAAGTTCTATTTCAGCAGCATCATCTCCAACCCCAAGAATACTTGAAGGGTTTTTCAATGTTGCCTCCTTCGTTAGTGTTTCAATCAGGCCAAACTCTCCGAGTGCATCGATCTCAATGTGCTTTTTTTCGTTATCGCTCATAATAATTTGTAAAATAAAAAGAGTGAATGCTTCTACATTCACTCTCGTTAAGAGTTGACCCACTAGGGCTCGAACCTAGACTCTTCTGGACCAAAACCAGACGTGTTGCCAGTTACACCATGGGTCAATTAGATGAAAAATTTCAACAATTAGGGTGCAAATTTAACAACTAAATTTAATTTAATCAGCGCGATTAACAAAAATTATGTCACCTAGACATTCTTTTGAGAGCAGAATAGACACAAGTACAAACGAATATTCTTAAATTCGCGCTACTATTAAAGGAATTAAAACAGACATGAATTATACTTTCATTAATAAAATTACGGGTTGGGTTGTCTTTGCGATTGCATCAATTGTATACCTTTTAACGATTGAAGACACAGCTAGCTTATGGGATTGTGGCGAATACATCACCGCCGCCTACAAGCTAGAAGTTGGTCACCCTCCAGGTGCTCCACTATACATGCTCTTGGGCCGACTTTTTTCCTTTTTTGCAGCACCAGAAAATGTCGCTTACTTCATAAATGCGCTGTCTGCATTTTCAAGCTCTTTTACTATTCTCTTTATGTTTTGGTCTTTGACCATCCTGCTCAAGAAATTAATTTTACAATCAAAAGAGCATCTCGAAGATTCAGATAAAATCGCGATTTTTATTTCTGCAGCCATTGCTTCACTTTCCTATACTTTTTCAGAATCCTTTTGGTTTTCTGCAGTTGAGGGTGAGGTATATGCAATGGCCTCATTGTTTACCGCCGTCATCTTTTGGGCCATCCTGAAATGGGATGAAGAAATGGCTTTATATGAAAAGAGTGGGTATTCAAATGGTAGATCTCCAAATAAATGGTTGTTACTCATTATGTTTTTACTTGGCCTCGCCATTGGCGTTCACTTATTGGGTATACTTGTTATCCCAGCAATCGGTTACGTCATATACTTCAGAGTTAAAAAGACTACCCCGAAAGGTTTTGTCCTTGCTGGACTTCTATCAATTGTTGTTCTAGGGTTTATCCAAGAAGGAATTATTCCCGGAACTATTTCACTTGCATCAAAGTTTGAGGTTTCATTCGTAAATACATTTGGCTTACCTTTTTACTCAGGTTCAGTTCTGTTTTTCGCATTATTGATAGGGGCTTGTGTGTTGGCGGTTCGTTACGCGAATCACAAACGAAATACATTTTTAGCGAATTCGTTGATGGGGCTTATCTTTTTATTGATTGGTTACGGTTCTTTTGCTGTGATTGTAATACGCTCGAATGCAAATACTCCACTTGATGAAAATGACCCTGAAAATCTAGTGACACTCCACTCCTACTTGAAAAGAGAGCAGTACGGTAGCGCACCTTTGCTAAAGGGTCAGTATTGGAACTCTGAAATGGCACCACAAAATGAGTGGAACGACCTTTCAGCATACTACCTTAGAAGATGGGTAGTTACAGATGGAACGTCCGACATCAAGGCATTTGTAAATGAAAAAGATGCACAAGATTATGTAACAAAAGAAAGTTCAGATGGTCTTTCTGTCGTGGAGAAATACTTTGAGAGCAATGCTTCTATCAGAAAAGGAGCAACTCCTACCTTTAGCCAAACAACTTTTTTCCCAAGAATGTATTCGAGTACACCACGCCATATTTCAGGCTATAAATATTGGTCCGGATACAATCCCTACAGCGAAGGGAATGGTGAAATTGGAACAGACGATAATAGAATCCCAACTTTTGGAGAAAACCTGAGCTACTTTCTTAATTACCAATTTAATTGGATGTACTTCAGATATTTCATGTGGAACTTCGCTGGAAGACAAAATGATATTCAAGGACATGGTGACAACATGAGGGGAAATTGGATCTCGGGTATTGGATTCATTGACGATGCTCGATTAGGAAATCAAGCTAATGCACCTTCGTATACACAGAACAATAAATCAAACAATAAATTTTACTTCATCCCGCTCATCTTCGCGCTCATTGGACTTGTATTTCATTACCGAAAATCCCCAAAAGATGCTTTCGTACTAACACTTGCGTTTATTTTTACTGGTTTTGCAATACTGATTTACCTGAATCAAAAACCTTTCGAGCCGAGAGAAAGAGACTATGCCTACGCAGGATCTTTTTATTTCTTTGCCATGTGGATTGCATTTGGCGTATATGCAATAATCGATTTTCTTAAAAATAAAGCGAAGCTTCAAAATGCCAATGTCCGGCTGACTGCTGGTGCTTTGATTGGTTTTATTGTACCATTTATTATGGGCTCGCAAGGATGGGATGACCACAACCGTCATGGAAAAACAACTGCACGAGATTTAGCTAAAAACTACCTGGCCTCCTGTGAAAAAAATGGAATCATATTCACGAATGGAGACAACGACACATTCCCGCTTTGGTATGCCCAAGAGGTTGAGGGATTCAGAACAGATGTTCGGGTCTGCAATCTTTCTCTTATGGGTACAGATTGGTACACCAATCAAATGAAAATGAAAGCTTATGAATCTGCGCCGCTCCCGATCAAATTTACCGAGGATCAAATCCTCATGTACGGTGGAACGACAGACCAGCTTTACTTTATAGATTTATACAATATTGTTGGTAGCTCTAATATCAAAATGTCAACAATAAAAGAGATTCTAAAGCTTCGATTAGAAAATGGAAACAACGAAAATGCGGCTAGAATTAAATTCCCAGCGTTTAAAAATGCAGTGCAAAATATATTGTATCAGCTTTCAGTAATGCAGCCATCCACGAAGGCTCAGGCACAAAAACTAACGGCTTATTTAAATAAAAATAATAACCAAAACTTCAGCGATTCAATTGCTGCTCAATACATGGTTTTAAAACAGCTTTATCCACAGCTTGAAAATAAACTCAGGAACTATGGTCAGGGGGATGAAGCAAAATATAATGAAACCATTAGTGCACTAAATTTATTATCAAAACCTTTTGAGAATTTTGAATCCGGTTGGGATTCAATAGATTTATCTAAAGCAATGAATTTTGTTCGTGAAAATAAGGGCGTTCTTAAAATGAGACGTGGCTCAAAGGCAAATATCTTCCCGGCTCAAAACTTTACGCTGGCTGTAAACAAGGAAAATGCTTTAAAGTCAGGTATTATAGATGGAAATGACATTGAGCGATGTCCAAATAAAATAACCATAAGCTATAGTGGTATTGATCGGATATCAAGAGAAGAAATCATGATGCTAGATATCTTGAGTAATTTCAATTGGGAACGTGGCTTATATTTCTCAAGCAATAGAGGATCGAAATTTGCGACAAGACTTCTACAAAATGGATATGTCAAACAAGTCGGTGTGGCTTATGAGCTGAATCCATGCCCACCTGAAAAACCGCTCTTAAAGAATGAAAAACAAAACTTCTTCAATGTAGAGAAAATGTATTCGAAGCTGATGAAAGAATATGAATTCGGTGATATGGCAAATCCCGATGTACTTACTGATTACTATGCAAGAAGACATACATCTCACTACAGAACTGACTTTTTATTACTAGCAGAACAGCTGTATTATGAGGGGGACAATAAAAGAGCTATAAAAGCCTTAGACCGTTCATTAAAGCTTATGCCTGTTGAAACCGTAATTGATTTTGGAGAAATCACAGGGAATGACCCAATTACCTCTCTTGATTACAACAGGATTAGAAACAATAGCTATAGCCCTAGAATGAGTGGTTGCTTGTATGAGTACGTTCAGCTCTATGCATTAATGGGAGAAACAAAAAAAGCAACGGATTTAGGCAAAAAGTTGCTAAACATTTATAAAAGTGTATTCTCCTTTTTTGAAAATAGCGACGCTATGATTGCAATCGAACCAGGAACAATGAATAGTAACCGAGATGACCTATTCGCTGCAGCAGACGCATGTTTTAAAATACAAAAAGCAGTTAAGGGAATGGCCTTTGAAAAGGAAGTAACAGGAACACTAAACAAACTTTATGGAAAAATTCTGCCAGACATGGAGAATGAATTGTCAATATTGGGATTATCTGAAAACATGGAAGCATTGAATCAGCTTTTCAAAGAGCATATGGCTAATATGGCAACAGAATATAATTATATACAAAAATAGATCCTTATAATGTTTTTTAGAGTCCCTTTTCTAGTACAACTTCTTTTTAAGAGACGGGTATGGAGGGGTGAGGATTCTAATGCAGTGTACCTTACTTTTGACGATGGCCCAGATATAGAAACAACTCCATGGGTCTTAGATTTATTGAGAAGAGAAAACATCAAAGCCACTTTTTTTTGTATAGGTCAAAATATTGAGAATAACCCTTCTCTTTTCAAAGAAATTCTAAATAATGGACATGCGATTGGTAACCACACCTATAAACATGAAAAAGGTACCAAAACAAAAAAAACGGAATATATTACCTCCGTTCGTAAAACCGAAAGCCTTCATTCTTCAAATTTGTTTCGTCCACCATACGGACGACTAAATATTTTTCAGGTTGACAACCTACTTTCAATGGGAAAAAAAATTATCATGTGGACATGGAATGCACAAGACTATAAAAAATCGCTTGAGCATTCACAAATAATTGATAACGCTAGAACGATCAAAGGACGCGATATCTTACTATTTCACAATAGCAAAAAAAGTGAACAGAACATGAAAAACAGTCTACCCGAAGTAATTAAAATTGTAAAACAAAAAAAGCTTTTCTTTAAGCTGCTTGATTGAATTAAGGATAAATTATGACACGGTCTAAAATATTGATATACTTATTGGCATTCTATGTTCTGCTTCAATTTATATGGTGGGGCTATCAAATCATTGATCTTGGTGCACTTGCTGACCAAACGCAAGAAGACACCTCTCGCAGAATCATTATGATTATCGGCGAAGGTGGCGTTTTTATTTTGATCCTTATGGCTGGTTTCTGGAAAATTCAGCAATCAATTGCAAAAGAAATTCAGCTTTCTCAAAGACAAAACAATTTCATGCTTTCGATTACCCATGAATTGAAGACCCCGTTAACCTCGATTCAGCTCGCACTACAAACACTAAAAAAACGCAACTTAAAAATAGAGGATCGAGCGGATTTAATTGCAAAAGCTCTTGGCTCAAACCAACGTCTTTCGTCACTAATTGAAAATATTATCAATGCCTCTCGATTGGAGAGTAACGATTTTACACCAAGACGAGAAATCTTTCCCTTAAAGACCTTTTTACAGAACAAAACTGCAGAGCTCACAGCCTCCCATGAGCAAGCCACGATCAAACTGAATTGCGAGGTAGACATTATATACGCCGATACATATATGCTTGAAACAATATTTAATAATTTATTAGAAAATGCCATTAAATATTCAGGTGAAAATCCCAAAATGGAAATCATTGTAAAACAAAATGAAAAGTTTATTGAAATTATTATAAGTGACCAAGGAACGGGAATAACAGCAGAAGAAAAACAACAGGTTTTTAAGAAATTTTACAGAGTAGGTAATGAAATTTCAAGAAGCCAAAAAGGAAGTGGTTTGGGGCTATTTATAACGAGTGAATTTGTGCAGCTTCACAAAGGGCGTATCAAATGTGAAAACAACAAACCCGCTGGGACAAAATTTATTATTGAATTGCCAAATGGAGAATAAAATTGGTTTAATCATTTTAGATGGTTGGGGTATCGGAAATAAAGATAAATCCGATGCCATTAATTCTGCTAATACTCCTTTTTATGACCAACTAATTAAACGATATCCAAATGCCCAGCTGACCACTTTTGGAGAGGATGTTGGATTGCCAGAGGGACAAATGGGAAATTCTGAGGTTGGACATTTGAATATTGGCGCAGGAAGGATTGTTTATCAAGAGTTAACTAGAATTAACAAAAGCATAAAAGACAAGTCGTTTTTTAGTAATGTGATTTTGCTAGATGCGCTAAATCTGGCTAAAAAAGAGGCTAGAAAAGTACACTTCATGGGTTTAGTTTCTGATGGAGGAGTACACAGTGCTCAAGAACACCTGCACGCCCTTTGCACACTATCGAAGCAACTCCAAATGCCCAAAGTATTTATTCATGCATTTACTGACGGACGAGATTGTGACCCTAAAAGCGGTCTGACATTCATAAGCAAACTGGAAAACTTTATCGCAGATGGTCAAGTTAAAATCGCATCAGTAATAGGACGTTATTTTGCTATGGACCGCGACAACAGGTGGGAGCGAATCAAAAAAGCACATGCGCTCATGACCAAAGGTATTGGAGATAAATTCAACAATGCCTCTCAAGCGATTCAAAGCGCTTATAGTAAAGGAATAACTGATGAATTTATTGAGCCTGCAATAATAAATCATGATGGCCTTATCGATGAAGGGGATGTTGTAATTTGTTTCAATTTCCGTTCAGACCGACCAAGAGAAATTACTAGCGCATTAACACAAAAAGATTTTCCTGAATTCGATATGAAAAAGATGGATCTTCATTATTGTTGTATGACGCGCTACGATGAAACATTCAATGGTCTTTATGTCTTATTCGAAAAGGATAATCTATTAAATACACTTGGCGATATTCTTTCAAAAGAAGGAAAAACGCAGGTCCGAATAGCTGAAACAGAGAAGTACCCACATGTTACGTTTTTCTTCAATGGAGGTCGAGAAGCTCCTTTTAAAAATGAACACCGGATTTTAGTGAGCTCCCCAAAAATAGCAACCTATGATCTAATGCCGGAAATGAGTGCTCCAGAGGTGAAGACTCAAATCATATCATATATGAAATCGGATCATCCTGACTTTATTTGTTTAAACTTTGCTAACCCTGACATGGTCGGTCATACGGGGGTCTTTGCCGCTATTGTAAAAGCAGTAGAAACCGTAGACAATTGTTTGGAGGAAATTGTGACTGAAGGCAAAAGAATTGGATACGAATTCATTGTGATTGCGGACCACGGAAATGCGGACCTTGCAATCAACCCCGATAAGACCCCAAATACTGCGCATACTACAAATCCAGTGCCCATAATATATGTCTCAGACGACCAGAATCTTAAGGTAAAGAATGGAAAACTCGCAGACATTGCACCCTCAATATTAAATCGACTCGGCATAGTTCCTCCGAATGAAATGGATGGAGAAATTTTAATCTCCTGGGTATAAACACAAAAAATCACATTTGTGTTTATGCATTTTTCATAAAAATTTTTAATTTAGAATAAATGTATAATCCAACTAAATCCGACATTCCAAAGGAAGGATTTTTAGGCTTCAAAGAGAACTGGAGAAATGATGTTATTGCTTCACTCAGTGTAGCGCTTGTTGCCTTGCCTTTATCAATGGCTATCGCCATAGCCTCGGGCGTACAACCCTTGTCTGGACTTCTATCTTGTGTGATTGCAGGTCTAGTGACAACCTTTTTTAGAAGCGGAAGGCTGACGATTAATGGTCCAGCAGCGGGAATGATTACGGTTATTTTTGGCGCCATTGTCTCATTAGATGATGGGAGTGGACATGCCTTTAATTATGTATTGGCTGCCATTGTTGTCTCAGGACTTTTACAGGTGATTCTTGGCCTATTGAAACTTGGGCGTATTGCAGAAATCTTCCCGTCCTCTGTGATTCACGGTATTTTGGCGGCGATTGGCGTAATTATTTTTGCCAAACAAATGCACGTAGCAATTGGAACAAGTTCAACAGCCGGAAACGCGATAGGTATTTTAAAAGACCTTGTTGATCAATTGCCTAATGCAAACCCTTACATTGCTCTTATTTCGGCTATTGGTGTTTTTTTACTGTTTTTTCACGCAAAAATAAGCTACAAAGTTTTTCACATCATACCTGCCCCAGTATGGGTCGTAGCAATTTCTGTATCGATTGTTTTGCTGTATAACTATCTAGATGTAAATCAAGTGCAGGTAATGGGTATTGCATTTGAAAAGCCCACAAATTATTTAATGTCCATCCCTTCAGACCTAACAGAGGTGTTCTTGTTTCCTGATTTCTCTCGAATTAACAGTGGTGTATTTTGGTTGGTCGTTTTGTCCATGACAATCATATCATCAATAATTAGTTTGGCTGCTGCCAAAGCGATAGATAAGCTTGACCCATATAAAAGAAAAACCAATTTAAATAAGGATTTGATGGGCTTAGGTGCAAGTACGATTGTGTCTGGAATGCTTGGCGGTCTGCCAATCTTAAATGTAATTGTAAGAAGTACCGTGAATGTTCAAAACAATGCAAAAACAAAATGGTCAAACTTTTTTCACGGATTTCTGGTGCTATTCTTCATTGTATTGCTTCAACCGATAATGAATATGATCCCTCTAGCTGCATTGGCTGCAGTTCTCGTTTTTGCTGGAATCAAACTTGCATCTCCAAGAGTATTTAAAGATGTCTATAAAGAAGGGGTTGAACAACTTGTTTTCATGGTATCTACACTACTTTTCACCTTATACAATAATCTTTTATTTGGTCTAATTGCAGGTATCATTATTACATTAATTACGCATATCCTAATTGCTAGAATATCAGTCCCTCAATTTTTTCTTTATGTCTTTTCGCCAGGGAATATAGAATTCAAAAAGAATAATGAGGGTTTAGAGTTGCGTATTCGAGGTGTTGCAAACTTTATGACGCTACTCAAAATATTGAAAAAACTGGAGGAGGTTCCCGATAAATCAGTCCTTAAAATAAATTTTTCTGGTGCTAAAATAATTGACCTCACGGTACAAGAAGCAATTGATGACTTCAAACGAAACCATGAGCTTTCAGGAGGAAGTGTAGAAATCGTAGGACTTCATAAACATGTTTCATCAACCCCTCATAAATTTGCTTTAAAGAGTAGTATTGCACCTGTTGCCCAAAAAGCATCGCCGCGTCAAAATAAGTTTAAGTGGCTTGCAGCTGAACATAAATGGGCATATACTTTGGGACAAGACAATAGCTTTAAAAACCTTGAAAGTTTTCATTTTTTCGACTCTCGACCAATTGAGTACAAAGAAAATATCATCAAAGGAGCCTACCTTGATGGAGCAGCAGATTGGGAACTTACAGATGTTACTTTTTCTGAAGGTGCTATGCTTGCAAGGGAAGTGTACCATTGTACCGTACAAATTTCAGACTTACCGTTTAAGGCGCCAACATTTGTGCTGCGTAGAGAGGAATTTGTGGATCGATTTATTGATCGCGTTCGGGTCTTTGGTTCTATGGGAGACATTGATTTTAAAGAAAATCCAGAATTCTCAAAGTTCTATTTCTTAAAAGGAGCCAATGAATCCGAAATACGTGCCTATTTCAAGCCAGAGGTATTAGAGTTTTTAGTAGAAAACCCTATTTATCATATAGAATGCAATGGCGAAAAAATTCTAATTGTTGGACCTGTTGGCGTGACTAGTATTCCAGACATCGAAAGACAAATTCAAACGATGGAAGACCTCATCGGTATTTTAAATGAGTTCCACGGAAACGGATAAGACCATGGAACTTTGAAGACACTTAACAGAATTATAAAGCCCATGCTACTGGCTTTAACGATGCTCAGTTGTATCATTTCATGTGTCCCCTTGAAAAGTATATTTCTTGGACACCCAGACAAGAAAGACGCATCCCGATTTCACTCAATAACAATCGATCCACAAAAAACAAACTTTCGATTCGAAAAAGGAATAAGCCCTCCTTTAATTAAGATTAACGATTGGACAAGTGACCTTCCTGAATTCAATACGCTTCAGGAACTCTGCGAACATCATAAAGTTCGGGAGCTTCTCATTATTAAAAATGACACCATTCTTTTTAACTATAAAAAGGATTTAAAACAGAAATTACATAGCTCCTACTCCATGTCGAAATGCGTGGTTTCCTGTCTTATTGGAATGGCCATAGACGATGGATACCTTGAAAGTGAGGATCAATTCGTTAAAGTATACTTACCTGAATTAATTCAAAATAAAAACTCAGCTCAACTTCAAATAAAACATCTCCTGAACCATACCTCCGGAATTAAAAACTCATTGGCTATGGATGGACGGATGTATTATGGAAATAATATTCAAAAAGAAATAGAAAAAGTACGTTTTGAATGTGCGCCGGGAAAGCAGCAAGAATACCTCAATATAAATACACAACTATTAGGACTCATCTTGTCAAAAGCTGTTGGGAAAAGCGTAAGTGAATATGCTAAAGAGCGACTATGGCATCCCATTGGAATCAGTGATGAAGTGAACTGGTCAACAGATAAAAAAGGAATTGAAAAAGCTTTTTGCTGCATTTCAGCAAGCGCATTGGATTATGCAAAATTCGGAAGACTTTATCTGCATGGCGGCTTATGGAATGACAAAAGAATTTTGAGCGAATATTGGTATGATCAATCCATAAAAAGAGACACAAGCGATGGTAGTAGCTTTAATTTCAATTATTCATGGCATATAGGGCTTAAAAAATATGGGGATTTTATGGCTATTGGCTTATACAAGCAGCACCTGTATATTTATCCCGAAAAAGGAATTGTCATAGTCCTCAACAATGACCGAGAAAATAAAGTTGAGGCAGAACGGGTTAATTGGTGGAATGTCTTTCGACAAATCTCAGACCAGCTCTAAAGAATAACCTTTACTTGATGATAATACCCTGAAGACCCAAGGAAGAAATCATGCTCATATTACGCTCTGAAATTGATTCGGCGGGAAATACAAAGCGTTTATCGTACATGATTCCATCAACCCAAAAACTTACCCAGTATTCATTGGACAAACCAAAAACTTCTGGCATAATCGGTTCTATTTTAGCAGCTTCGTTCGGTAAAAGAACTTCTATCGTATGTCTTAGGGTTGAGGTTCTTATCGTCTCACCTGTTTGTGTATTTTCACCGTAACCAGTACTTGCGATGATAATGCCTTCCATAATATCATCCCTGGTACTCAATAGATAAGCATAATAACTCAACTCTCCTTCAACTTTAGATTGAACGATTGCAACAGCAACGTTTTCAACTTTAGGACCCTTTATACTTTCTTTCATTTCTGCATTCGTTCTATGACAATACGGTCTGCAATCTTTAAATATTCAAACAAATCAATTGTATGGCCAATTTTTTCGTCATTTTGGACTCGGAAAGAACTATCCATAATTTGACCAGAAGGAATTTTATAATGTGGTCCTCTCTTTTCACCTAAACGAACAATAACTCTGTTTTTATTTGGCACCACAATGATATATTGACCTTTGAGGCCTCGAAAATAATGGACAGGATTCCCTTGATTTTTATACACCCAGATATGCCAACCATAACGCATGTTTGAGACATCATCATCTGTAGTTAGATAAGGGGTTTTAACCATCTCTTTCAAAAATGATTGAGAAATAATTTGATTCCCATTGAAGTTTCCATCATTCAAAACCAATTGGCCAAGAAGAGAGAAATCTCTGGCTGAAGCATACAAACAGCAGAAGGCTTTTTCATCTCCTTCTTCCTTGTCTAGACTCCAATAAGCATTGCTGCTAGCACCTATTGGCTCCCAAATTTTAGTGTGCATATATTCAGTTAAAGTAACCCCTGTCGCTTCCTCCAAAATAAAACCTAGAATCTGTGAATTGCCACTTTGGTAATGAAACCGCTTACCGGGTTCTTCAACCATTCTCAATCTAGTTACTAAACCATATAGATCGGATCCATAATAGCCCTCTGCCGCTTCAGATAAAGGGTTTTTTCCGCTTTCCTCCCAGTCAAAGCCAGCAGACATTAACAATAGGTGTCGTATCGTTAAAACATCACGGCCATTGGTTTTAAATTCTGGTAAATAAGTGAAAACAGGTTCATCAACGCTTGGAATCTTACCTTCCTCTATAGCAATCCCGATAAGCAACCCGATAACAGTTTTTGAAGCAGAAAAGGAATTAGATACTTGGCTTGCAGAATGTCCTTCCCAATACTGCTCATGCAACAAGGTATCGTTCTCGAAGACCAAAAAAGCACGTGTATCAATGCTGCTTAGGTATTCTTCCTCACTCTTTGTAAGGGCTGCATTTTCTCCTGACTTAACCTTTAATTTCTTAGGTGAAGTTGACTTTTTAACTGTATTTACGGGAAAAACATCTAGATCATAAATTCCTGGACCTGTTTTGCCAATTAAATATGTTTTGCTTATACCAGAATACAAATAAAATCGACCCGATAACAAGATGAAAAGGTTCACGACCAAAATAAGGCTGAACGCAATGTAGGAAGCATACTTTATAAATCTATTCATCTTTGTAAAATCATTAATCACAGAACCCGGAAACCAAACAAATCTTTCAGCTCCTGAAGTAAAATGGATTGCACCTCAATGAGGTCAAGAGGAGAGCCAAGCTCCTTTTGCATTGAAGTTACCGCTTTATCCTCTATTCCACAAGGAATGATATTTGAAAAGTAGTCTAAATTCGTGTTGACATTAAAGCCAATACCATGCATTGTAACCCAACGAGATGCTTTGACACCCAAAGCGCAAATTTTTCGCTCATTCGATTTACCGGGATCAAGCCAAACACCGGTCATACCATCAAGTCTTTCTCCTTTTAAACCATAGACAGCGATTGTCTTTATTACAGCCTCCTCTAGAAATCGCATGTACTTATGGATATCGGTAAAAAACTGCTCCAAATCTAATATTGGATAGACAACGAGCTGACCTGGACCATGATAGGTAATATCTCCTCCCCTATTAATTTTATAAAACACTGCCTTTTTTTTCGAAAGCTCAACATCATTGAGCAATAAATGCTCTTTTTTACCACTCTTTCCCAAGGTATACACATGGGGGTGCTGGCAGAACAACAAATGGTTGGACGTTTTACCTTTAGATTCACCTTTGCGCTTGGCAATTTTGTGGTCTATCGCTTTCTTAAATAATCTCTCCTGATAATCCCACCCTTCTTGATAGTCAATAAGGCCAATATCATGAACGAAAACTCTGGGTTTCATCATTTAAAACTTCGCCAATTCCCCTTTTAAATAATCAATTATTTCAATATCAATAATATCCGCACCATTCATTTCACATAAATAATAGGAGGCCCAATCCACAATATTGATGAGGTAAATAGAACGCTCAATAAACGAATCTCCCTTCGCTGAAACATCCAATACTTTTCCACATTTCTTTTCAATGGCCGCCTTAGAAATTTCAAACCTTTTGTAATTTCTAGGATGGAGGTCTCCAGTGTTAAAAAATATTGGTGCAAATCTGTCATCACCGCCAGACCAACCTACAAGCTCATTGTGATTCATTTCAGGAATAACATGATGCCAGCCCAAATATTTTGAGTTTTCATTAAACTGCTGCCGCGCTCGAACAATGACACCCTCATATTTAGTTTCAGCATAATACACACCAACCTTTCCAAAGAGGTGTGTGGCCATTTCTTTTGCCAAAGTGTGAATTTCTTCCTGATTTGCTTCGATATATGAACCTGCTTTTAGCATTTCACTTTTATGATCAGAAACAAAACCAAGTGTACTAAATATATGCAAGAGCTGAATCAAAGAGTAGGCAAGCGCGCTTCTTGGCGGATTTCCTCCAGGAACAAGAATGCAATCATATCCATTATTTTTACAAAATTGTTCCAATTTTCCTCCACTACATATTCCTATAATATGACAACCCCTTGCCATTGCTTCTTCAATAGCTATTGTCGTTTCTTCGGTGTTTCCAGAATAGCTAGAACCAATCACCAATGTGTTTTTATCGACATATGCAGGCAATGTATAATCATTTACTAAGGATACGGGTACCTGCATTTCATCTTGCAACCAATTGGCAACCATTTTCGCACCAATTCCCGAGCCTCCAAGCCCACACATAACAATATTATTAATATTATTCGACGGTTTCTTCAATTCGGAAGCCTCAGCAATCGCAATGGCCTCTTTTATATTATCGGGGAAAGCGTATATTAAATCTTTCATTTTTTTCTATTTATAAAGGTATATTTCCATGTTTTTTCGGAGGTAATGACTCATTTTTATTTTCCAGCATTTTGAATCCTGATATAACTCTGCTTCGGGTCTCGTTGGGAAAAATAACCTCATCAACTATTCCCCTTTCAGCTGCTCTATATGGATTAGCGAAAAGCTCGGCGTATTCAGCCTCTTTCTCAAGCCATTTTTTTTGCGGAACGTCACTATTTGCAATCTCTCTTTTAAAGATAATCTCTGCGGCACCTTTGGCTCCCATGACAGCGATTTCAGCCGTCGGCCAAGCAAAGTTTAAGTCAGATCCTATACTTTTTGAGTTCATCACATCAAATGCTCCTCCATACGCCTTACGCGTAATGACCGTAATTCTCGGAACAGTAGCCTCAGAGAATGCATACAATAGCTTTGCACCATGTGTAATAATCCCTCTCCACTCTTGATCCGTTCCCGGGAGGAATCCTGGAACATCCTCAAATACAAGTAAAGGAATATTAAATGAATCACAGAAACGCACAAAACGAGCACCTTTCCGGGACGAATCTATATCCAAAACTCCAGCAAGAGATGCGGGTTGATTGGCAACTACACCAATTGTTCGTCCCTCAACACGGGCAAAACCAACTACTATATTTGTTGCAAAATCCTTGTGGACCTCTCTAAAAGATGCATCATCAATAACACTATCAATTACTTTTCTAATATCATAGGGAATGCTTGAATTCTCAGGTAGAATTTCACTTATAGCTTCTTCTTTTTTAAGGTCAAATGTAAAAGAACTAGGATGCGGTGCTTCCTCCTCTGCGTTTTGAGGAAGATAGCTCATCAAATCTCTAACACTTTTTAAGCACTCAACATCATTTCCTGAAGTAAAATGGTTTACTCCTGATTTTTCAGCATGCGTCTTTGCGCCACCTAAATCCTCAGAGCTTACCTCCTCATGGGTCACTGTTTTAACCACATTAGGACCTGTTACAAACATGTAGGAAGTATCCTCTACCATAAAAACAAAATCTGTCAAAGCTGGTGAATAAACAGCACCACCTGCGCAAGGCCCCATAATCACAGAAAGCTGAGGAATGACTCCAGAAGCTCTTGTATTTCGGTAGAAAATGTCAGCATATCCTGCAAGAGACACCACTCCTTCTTGTATTCTCGCTCCACCCGAATCATTTAATCCGATAAGCGGAGCACCGTTTTTAAGCGCCATATCCATGATTCTACAAATTTTTGCAGCATGGGTTTCCGAAAGAGAACCTCCCAAGACAGTAAAATCCTGAGAAAAAACATAGACTAGCCTTCCATGAATTGTTCCATATCCAGAAACAACACCGTCTCCTGGGATTTTCTGCTTATCCAAGCCAAATGCAGTTGAGCGATGCTCTACAAATCCACCAATTTCGTGGAAGCTTGATTCGTCTAGAAGAACAGTAATACGCTCTCTTGCACTGAGCTTACCTTGTTTGTGCTGACGCTGAAGACGTTCAGCACCTCCTCCCTCGAAGGATTTATTTCTTTTATTTTGTAACTCTTGATTTTTCTCCATAGTAAATGTAGCTTAACAAAAATAAGGTAAAATTTAAATTATCCCTCTAAATCCCTTCGCTTCATGATATATTTCTGTAGATCCAAAATGGCTGAATACATAGGGTTAAAATTAGAATCGAAACAAGAGTCGTTTCGGATATTGAAAAAAGCACTGTTACCAGGAGTAGAATCGACCAAAACAAAATTCGAAATAATCCCGCAAGCTGGCTGTTTTTCAAAATTTCAAAACGTACATTCTGTGGAACTCCTATTTTTTTTTCATTCCTTATTCGGATTATCTCATTCAAAAAAAGCAATGGAAGCAAGAGAACACCTTGTGCAATTCCAAGTTCCTCATAACTCAAAAAGGCCCAAAATTCAGCGATAAAGCTTATGGACTTGAAACTAAAATAAACGAGTAAATGTAAAAGCGCTATCTCCAATATAACCAATCCAATGCCTTTCAAAAAAAATCCTTTTGGTAAAATAATAGAGGGTAAAAGAGCTGTTTTTTTCCTTAAAAAAAGTATACGAATACCCAGGTCGAAAAGAAAGAATAAGACAATAAAATAAAATCCCCAATCCCAAAATAAAAAGCCCACTAATGGAAGTGCTGCATCTCCAAGAATTGCGCTAATTATTTCAACTTTTTTCACAATTTATCTTTGATTTCATCAGCATATTCCCTTGCTAAATTCTGATTTTCAACAAAGGTACTAAGAGGCATAAAAGGCCCTCTGTCTTCCGGTAGAATTGAAAGTGCTTTAGAATAACTCTTCAATGCCCTTGTGTACGCTTTTTTTTCAGCATAAATAACACCCATGTTCACATAAGCATCTATATGATTCGGATCAATAGCGACGACTTCTCTATACATATTCAATGCGCTATCGAGTTCACCATATTTTTTCTGGTAAATCTGACCCATCTGGCAGTAAGCCTCAGAATACAAAGAATCAAGCTCCTGCATTTCCTCGTAAACATGCATTGCCAATCGCTCTTGACCAAATAATCCATAAGCATATGCTAGAGCATATTTGTAATCAATATTTTTTGGTTCCAGCTGCACAGCGGAGTAAAAATGATCCACGCAACGTTCATTATTCAACTGCTGAAACAATATGCCTAATTCAATATAAATTTCTGGTTTATCTGGATAATATTGACTTACCCTCGAGTAGGTATTGATGGCAGAATCCATGTAGGCTCGAGAAAGAGATTGAGATCCATCTTCGCCATTTAAAGCGGCAGATAAAACCTTATACATACTCCCTTTTAAAACATGTGCATCAAAAAATTTAGGAGACTGATCAAGTGCATTATCAATCCAAATTCTCGCTTCGTCAAAATCTTGCTGTAAGGCATATGTGTTTGCAAGACCAACCATCGCCTTTGCATTTTGGGCCTCATTTTGGACAACAATTTGTAAATACCTTTGTGCTCTGCTGATGTCAGAAACAGTTCTATTTCCTTGATTGATGATCGCCAATGCGTACATCATTCTTGCGCGGTTGCTCGTGCTGTCTATGCGAAATGCCTTAGCTGCATCAGAATATGCCAAAGCATAGTCGTAGTGCTCTAAAGCTAGACTTGCACTTTCTAATAAGGATTTAACATTATTGGGTGAAGCTTCAAGGGTTTGATTCAAACGAATTCTTGATTCAGCATAAGATTCATTAGGCACTGCGACAAGAGTATCTGTACTTTTTAAAGCTGCTTCCTCTACATCGCCACAAGCAAAGAGGACGCTTATCATTGAGCAAACAAACAATAAATTTTTCATAATGTAAAGTTAGGGTATTTTGTTTTGCATAAAGCATTTTGTACCTTTGAACTATATAATTAGGAGGACAAATTTTGAAAATTAAAGTGTTGCTTTTTCTTGTTTTAATCGTAACGACGACCCAATCAATTTGGGCACAGGGTTGCTCTCAATGTAAGCTATTAGCGGAGCAAGGGAGTGGTTTGGAGGAGGCTTCTTTTGGAAGCAACATCAACTCGGGTATTCTTTTTCTAATGATAATTCCGTATTTAATTTTGATGTTTCTCTTCCGTGAACAAATCAAATCCCGTCTATCCGGACTTTTCGTCAAGAAAAGCTAATCCCAAACAATAGAAATTTTTCCGATCGAGGATCCGCTCTCTAGATATGTGTGGGCTGATGAAATATCGTTGACATTGTATACTTTATCTACAATAACTTTGATCTTTTTATGCAAATAGAGCTCCATAAGTTGAATTAAGCAATCTTGCATAATTGCAGGCTTTTCATCAGCAATTTTCAACATATTTACACCTAATATACTTTTCGAAGTCATCATCAAAGCAGCCGGTATAAGAATTCCCATCTTCCTCAGAAAATTTAAAGAAGAAAAAATACCAAAACGACTAGAAAGCTCGGCACCTCCAAATAAATAAAGTTTCCCGCCTGGGGCCAAATGATTCCAATCTTTTTTAAATGTTGAACCTCCTACGGGGTTAAAGCTCACATCAAGCTTGGTCGTGCTATTTATCTCCTCAACATAATCTTTTGTTTTGTAATTGATTACCTGATCTGCACCAAGATTTTTAACGATTACTTCTTTTTCAGTTGAACCTACTTTAGCAATAACTTCTGCTCCTCTTCGCTTTGCAAGCTGAACCAAAAGTGTGCCAACTCCACCTGCTGCCGCATGAATCAAAACACGCTCACCAGGCTGAATAGGAGCAAGATAGTCGGTCATGTAATACGCTGTTACACCTTGAGTACTCAACGCTAAAACCTCCGAAGACGGCAAGTCATCAATCAATACCAAAGCCAGTTCGGTTGTAATAACGTGCCGGCCGTAGCCGCCAAATCTACAAAATGCAAGCACTCGTTTCCCAATTAAATCAGCATTCCCTTCTGGCCCTATAGATAAAACCTCTCCGACTACTTCATATCCAATTACACATGGCATCGGTGGTGCTTCTCGGTACAGGCCGTTACGCGCCATCACATCGGCGTAATTCAAACCAAATGCTTCACTTTTAATAATGACCTCTCCTTTTTTAAGTGCAGGTAAAGTAATCTCTTTTCGCAAAAAAGCATCCTTCGCATCTCCCTTTTTGACCAAGAAAATCGCTTCTGATTTCACTTCTATTTAATTTAGAATCTAAATGAGACGCCACCCATTACCTGTATAGGTTGAACAGGGTAATTGTACCACTCATTGTAACGCTGAGACAGCATATTATTGAGTTGCAAGAAAGCAGTAACTCGCTTATTGTATCTATATGAAATCCCTAAATTAAAATCAACAATTCCACCAAGACCAATATAATATTGACCATCGATCTCTTCCGCGCCGTCGAGCATTTCATAAACCAATGCCTTTCTGCCGGTTTCGATATGCCCATCCAAATTAAACATGAACTTATCAAATAAATTATATGCCGCTCTGAACTGAAACTCTAAAACAGGTAAATTCCATGCATATGCCTCATTTAAGGTTTCGTATGAATTATAGCGCGCCAAGCCATCAATCTTTAATTTTTCATCGAGTTGATAAAAAAGAGACGCCTCAATGCGCGTATGGTTAAGCGTATCATATATCAATCCAAACTTATTCCTAAATGCAGACAATGTATCGGTGACAAAGAATGCTTTATTGGTGATTTTCTTAAAGCTCACATTTGCATTAAAGCCCATTCTTTTACTTAATGTCCCTTTTATTCCACCATAAATATCATAGGGGTTGTTTTCGTTTATAAGTTTTACAGAAGGTGCTAAAAATTGATTCGTTTGCGATAAAGATGAGAACGAATTTTGTGATAGCCCTCCTCGTATTCCCGCGAACGGAATGAATATATCGTTAAACAGAGAATACTTAATTTCGGCCTGTGGATAGATAAAAAACTGTGTCTCCTCACCTATGTCCAAGGCCATTGAAAACCCTAAATCTAGTTTAAATCTATTTTCCATTAGTTGTGTCAATACACCTGGCTTAAAATCAACTATTGTATTGGATCTTATACGGCCCGAATCCAAAGGCAAACTAACAATTGAATCCTCAACTCCAAAACGATAATTATTCAAACGCATCCCCAAATTAGCATAAAACTCCTCTGATTTATAATTATACCAACCTTTGATATTTAGCTTTGCGTTGTGCTCTGCTGTCCTCCATTCGTCCAAAGAATCTTCAAATGGCAATGCGGTTTGTAAATAATGATATCCCAAATCCACAGCATAATTCATTACAGCACTGTCACCAAAGTCAGAAACATAACCTATGTTGGTGCCGATCCTCTGAAACCGCTGTGAAATCAATGATTTATCAATCGTATCAGACGGAATGCCGTAATAATTAAAACCATTGTTTAAATAATTGAATTCCCCATTAATCATGTAGGTGTTGTCTACTATTTTACCATATAAAGTGGCACCTGTTCTATCATAATTTGCCGGAGCGTAAGCTATACTATTTCTATCCTTTATTTTTGCAAAAGAGCTAATGTGGTCAACCTTTACGCCATATTGATACCCTTTTGACCTCGTTGAATTATATATGAATTGACCTAAAGGCATCACCCCTGATCCCATTCCTATTTTAGCATAAAAGGGATAAAGCTGACGAAGCTTTTCCGTAGTTTCAATTTCCGCTGCTTTAATAGGCGTGAGCCTAATTTGTGTAGGATATAAGTACGCCAACAAGGGATATGAAGCAACGGCAGAAGGTTTAACAGTATCTATAATTTGAGGAGATAGCGTAAGCCGGTTCGCCGGCTCTACCTGTCTACTTCCCTTACCATCAATAGTAACATCTGGAGGTTGGGAATAGCTTACTTGGAAAAGGACAAAAAGAAAGCAAAGCAATAAATATAGTCGGCTATTCTTCATTTATTTCAATTTTAGTTTCTGGACTCTCTTCCTCCTTGTTTTCCTCAGCTTCTTTTAGGATCATAATCTCCGCCCATAATAAATTTGCCTCTTCAATAATACCATCATCTTGTATCGGGTAATGCTCTTTAACTGATTTAAGATTTTGCTCGGCTTGAACGTAATCCTTTTGCTTCACGAAGATTTTAGATTTTAAAATCAATGCCTTTGCGATCCAATAATCGTAACTAGGTTTCATTTTTAAGAGCTCCTGGATTTCGACGTTCGCCGTATTTAGGTCATCTTGAAGAAAGTGTATATAAGCCATGGTATATTTAGCTTCTGACCCCATAAATGTTGTGGTATGGTCTACCAACCATTTCAATGGAACCAAGGCCTCTTCATATTGTTCAAGACGGAACGCAGAAATACCATAAGCATAATTGGCCTCAGCTTGCTGCGCATCATCTAAAACTGACGCTTCTAAAACTAATGTAGCATAAACCTTGCTTTTTTGATAATCCTCGGTAAAATAGCTAGCCCGCATAATTCCAAATCGAGAAATAAATTGGGTACTTGGCGTTGTAGCTAAATCCTCTAATCGCTGGTAATATTGCAAAGCATTTGGATAGTCTTTTAGCCCATAATAATGGGTTGAAACACGTCTTGCTGCCGCTTCACTATATGAATTGCTCGTAGCATCTAAGAAGCGTTCATAGTTTTCAATACCATTCAAAGTATCGTTAACCGCTAGGTATGATGTCCCCATGTAATAATAAGTTTCGGCAATATATTGTCCATTCTCAGAAAAGCTTCCGAGGTATACCTGAAACTTCTCAATGGCTTCTGTGTAATTAGTATCAAGATATGCCTGAAGAGCAGGAGTATAAAACAAATTTTCTTTTTCGTCATCCGTATAGTTAATGCAGCTATACCTGTCAACGACCTGTGCAGCCTTTTGAGGTTTTTGTTGCGCGGTATACACATCAACTAATCCCTTTGCCGCTATTTCACAAACATCATTTTCGTTTTCATGCTCAGAAAGAACTTTCAAATAAGCAATCTCTGCTTTCTCATACTGCCATTTTTTCAGATAACAGTTTGCCTTACCAATTTTGGCTTGTGTCAAAAATGGAGAGTTGGGGAAGTCTACAATTAGATTATCGTAGTATAATAAAGCTTCATCATTATTACCAATAGAAGAGTAGGTATTTGCCAATTCATAGGTAGCATTCATTGAATATTTAGAATCAGCATATGAGGTCAATATCTCTTTTAGCTTTTCAACTTTAACCGTTCCTTGACCACTATAGCCATAGGTCTTAGCAAGATAATACAAAGCCTTGTCATTGAGTGAAGTATTATATGAAAGCGCTTTTTGGTAAAACTCAATGGCTAAAGCGTTTTCCTTGTTTAGGTAAAAAATATCTGCAATACGAAAGCAGGCATCCACCTCTTTCCGCGTATTGTTTGGATTCGACTGCAAATAAATCCTAAAATTCTCTGATGCCCTCGTATCAGAGCCCAACTCTTTGTATGCGTATGCCATGTTGTAATAAGCATCTATTTTCTCTGGTATTGCATTAGAAGCTGGAGCGGCAATGAAAAGCTTGTAATTTGCAATAGCTTCTTGCATTTTGTCCTGTCTGTAATAGGCATCTGCAATCCAATATCGAGATAAAGCGGCGAGTTCGAAATCAATAGGGTGGTCATTCACAGCAGCAAATGCAGCAATAGAGGAATTATACAAGCGCTTTTGGAATAACTCAACACCCCGGTTGAAGGAAAGTGTTTGATATACTCTTTTCAATCGTGCATCGAGCTTTGGCAGTTTATTAAGCGATTCTATTGCTTTTTTATAATTACTCGTTGAACTGTAAGCATTAATTAGGTATTGGTAAACATCCTCTTTTCGCGAAGAGCTCGGGTATTCAGATAAATAATTTTCAAATGCCCTAACTGATTCATCATAGGGATTGATATCTACGGCAAAAGATATTACAGCAAAATTATAAAGCGCATCCTCTTTTATTTTTGGAATCGCCGACATTTGAGATGCATTTTCAAAAGCACTTCGAGCAGGAAGCAACTGCTCATTAAGCTGATAACATTCCGCAATTTTGTACATAGAGATTTGACCTAAGCTATCGTCTACACGCACAACCTGATCCAAGTATGCAATAGCTCCCTCGTATGCTTTTGTTTCAAAAAGTGCATATCCAATCTGATATGCATCATCTCTTGTCAACCTCGATTTTTTTGCAAACTTCAAAAGGTAGCTCAAGGCATCTGAGTACATTCTTTTGTTATAGTAAGCATTTCCTATAATATGATTCACATCTTTTTCGTGGCTGACGAGCTTACAAGACAAAACAGTCGGTGCATAATCTATTACCGCATCATAATTATGCTGTTTGTGATAAATTTGAACAATGTAATAGGGTACAATACCACAATAGTCTGTGTTTTTTTCAAGCGCCAAGAATTGCTCTAATGCTAACTGATAAGAACCCCTTTCATAGCACAAATGGGCAAAAAAGTACTTACTTGGCGCAGCATATTGTGAGCTCCCATTTAGATTTTCTCGAAACGCATTAATCGCAGATTCAAAATCTTCGTTTTGAAGGGCTGAATAACCGAGCTTAAAATAAAACTCTTCTTTAAAAGAAGAATCAATATCACCAGCCGTCAGCTTACTCAGCCAAAGGTGCGCATCATCATAGGTTTCATCCTGAAAAAATGAATTCCCTATTTTAAAATTGATGAAACTACGGTGAATATTTTCTGGATACAGCCTGTTGTAATTCATCAAAAGGTCGATTGCATCACTATTATAGAGCTCTAAACCAGACAATCCTTCATAATACAATGCCTTTTGATAAAGTGGGTCATTATAGTTATCGCAAAGATTAATAAACGATCTAAATTCCTTTTTTGCAGCACCGTATTGTAGGTTAGCATAGAATTCTTCACCACGAAAATATCCGTCGTATAAACTAGTATACTTATCTGTTTTTTGGGAAGAAACCAGAAAAGGGAGCGTGGTAATAACCACTAAAATAAATAATGTTCTACTTTTTCGCACTAAACAAATTTACATTCACAATCAAGCCAAGTTGAGGCACGATTCAAAAGTTTTAAACCTCACCTTGTTAAGAGATAATTTCAACCAAATAATTTTTCACGAAGATGATTCTGCACTTTTGTATAAACACATAAGTTTTATGTCTGAAGTAGTTACTCTTAAAAACGCTGGTATTTTTCAGAAAGGAAGTGAAATTCTTTCAGATGTCGAGCTCACTATTGACGCAGGTCAGTTCGTATTTCTTATCGGAAAAACGGGAAGTGGAAAGAGTAGCCTGCTTAAGACCTTATATGGAGAATTACCACTTCAAGAGGGAGAAGGCAACTTCGATACGTTTAATTTAAGAAAGTTAAAAAGAAGGGATATCCCTATGCTTCGAAGAAAAATTGGGATTGTATTTCAAGACTTTCAGTTGCTGATGGACCGTACAATAATACAAAATCTATATTTTGTTTTGAAAGCAACTGGATGGAAAAAAAAGAAAGACATTCATGAGCGGGCTATAGCTTGTCTAAAGCTGGTTGGACTTGAGGAATTAGGAGCAAAAATGCCACATGAACTTTCAGGAGGAGAACAGCAAAGAGTATCCATTGCGCGCGCATTATTAAATGACCCAAAATTAATTTTAGCCGATGAACCTACCGGGAACCTTGACCCTGAAACTTCAGAGGAAATTATGCGCTTATTGATCGCTGTTTCCAAAGAGAAAAATGCTGCTATTCTTATGGCTACTCATGACATGCCCATTGTAAAACTGTTTCCTACAAAAACTTTATTGGTCGAAAATGGAGTAGTTATTCAACAAAACTAAAGGTCCATTTCACCACAAATCGGCATTGCAATAAGGGTCTTAACCTTTTTAAGGTCGTCCTCATTTCCAAGGGCAAACATTAATTTTGTAAGGGCTGCCTCCGCGGTCATATCTGAACCACTAATTACACCAATTTTATTGAAAAACGAACTAGTTTGATATGCACCTTGTTTTACTACACCTGAACTACACTGGGTAATATTGATAATTAAACCTCCCTCCTCGACATAACGTGCCATGATCCGTTGCATTTTATCAATTGATGGCGCATTGCCCGAGCCAAATGTTTCGAGAACAATTCCTTTCGTTTGAGAAGCATCAAAAAGACCTTTGTACAAGTCTATATCCATCCCGGGAAAGATTTTCAAAAGTGCAACAGATTTTGACATCCCAAATTGATATATAGGTTTAGATATTTGCGGCCTTTGAAGCGCACTCCATTTGTATTTGATATTCACACCAGCAATAGCCAGCTCAGGATAATTTGGAGACTTGAATGCTTCAAATTGGTTAGAGCTTACCTTCGAACTTCTATTTCCGCGGTAAAGAGAATACTCAAAATAAACAGCTACTTCCTGTATAATTGATTCTCCGTTTGAATCTTTTGCAGCAGCGATTTCAATTGCCGTAATTAGATTTTCTTTACCATCCGTGCGTATAACACCAATGGGGAGTTGCGAACCTGTGAAAATAATAGGTTTGTGAAGGCCCTGAATCATAAAGCTAAGGGCTGATGCAGAATAAGACATCGTATCTGTTCCATGAAGAATGACGAATCCATCGTAGTGATCGTAACTTTTTTTGATCAGCTTTGCCAAATTAATCCAATTTTCAGAGGTCATTTCAGAAGAGTCAATAGGCTTTTTGACACTCATTGTATCTATTTCAGTATGTAATCTATTGAGCTCAGGAATATGCTCATAAACTGAATTAAAATCAAAACTATTTAGGAGACCTGTTTCAGGATCCCTAATCATCCCAATCGTTCCACCAGTATAAATAACCAATACTTTCGTCATCTTATTAAATATTTTGAGATTTGAAAAAGCTCCTCCGCATTCTCAGTAGTAATCTTCTTAATCTGCTCAACAGAGCATTCATAAATATCAGAAAGCTTGTCGGCAATATACAAGATATAGGCACTTTCATTACGCTTTCCTCTATATGGCATTGGCGCTAAATAAGGCGCGTCAGTCTCTAGCAAAATATGTTTTAAAGGAATACTTTTTAGCACCTGAGGTAGCGTAGCATTTTTAAAGGTAACAACGCCGCCAATGCCAAATTTGAAGCCACTATAACCCATAATTCTTTCAGCATCTTCTGTGGTGCCTGAAAAGCAATGAAACACCCCCCTAAGATCGCTGCTATTCTCTTCGTCTAAAATCTCTAAAATCTCGGGCATAGAATCTCGGGCATGAATCACAATTGGAATCCCTAATTCTTTTGCCCAATTTATTTGAATTCGAAAAGCGGCTTTCTGCTGCTCAATAAAGCTGCGGTCCCAATATAAATCAATTCCAATTTCTCCGACTGCAATATACTTTTGGGAGCCCTGAAAAAGCTCAAAGCCAATGCGCTTTAGCTGATTAGAATAGTCCAAATCAACACTGCATGGATGTAATCCCATCATCGGTATACAACCCTTATCTCGTTGTGATAATTCATGCAAAGCATCGATTGAATCGACATCAATATTTGGAAGCAAAATATACTCGACCCCATTATCTCTCGCACGCGCAATTGTTTCAGTTTGATCTTTATCAAATTGTTCGCTATACATATGTGAATGTGTATCAATCATTTAAAACAAGGATAAGCTAATGCCCATCTGAATAGGGTGAATATCCAAACTTTCGTTATTTGAGAACAAGGTCAACGGCTGGTATGCAAAAAACAAAGACCAATTTCTAAATCCTAGCCTTGCATAAGTAGAGAGATAAAACCAATTGTATTCTTCCCTAAGCTTTACTTCTGAATACGAAACTTCTTCTTCAAATTGTCTGTAAGAACTGAAATTCATTCGAGGTTGCACACCTACTCTAGCTCCTAAAATAAGCTTTACATGCTTCCAGCCAATAGACCTCAATCTAAGCTCTAAAGGAACATAAAACTGATGTATGGTGAGAAAAGAGGATAGAATGCTATCAGTAGGAGATGGGATAGCTGCCTGAACAGCATCGAAGGGAGTGAGATAAAAAACACGTGGGGTTCTATGATTTAAATATGCATATCCTAAGCCTATTCCAAAGGCTACTCTCTCGGTCGATTTAAACTGAACATCCTTATTTATGCTTACGCTAAAACCTATGGAATTCAAATTATTTTGAAAAGGCCCATTTTCGCCTATCCAGTCATTATAGGTTAGATCAATAATTACTCGATCGTATTTCTTTCTATCAATATCCTTGAATGGTCTCAATCCGCTATAATACCAAAAAAGCCCGGGTCTCTCTTGAGACTGTCTTTCGGATTGTCCAAGAACACCTAGATGAATACAAAGAAATAGAAGAACTATTTTCATTTTATGGAACGAATTGATTTTTCCCAGCTCCAGGCATCTTTAACCGCATCATTAATTGTCTTTTTTGCACTCCATCCCAAAAGCTTTTTTGCATAATCTACATTGGCATAAATTTCAATTACATCACCGGGTCTATTTGGACCAAATTCATAATTCAGTTTGATGTCATTTACCTTCTCAAAAGCGTTGACAACTTCTAAAACACTTGATCCCTTGCCAGTACCGATATTCACAATTTCATGACAGCCATCCGCTGAATGCATTAAGTAATCTAAAGCTTTGACATGTGCTTCCGCAAGATCGACAACATGAATATAATCCCTTACACAGGTGCCATCAATCGTCGGATAGCTATCGCCAAATATGGTAAGTTTTTCATGCAAACCCGCAGCGGTCTGTGTCACGAATGGAAGCAAATTGTTCGGCTTTCCTATTGGGAGCTCTCCTATTTGTGCGGACAAATGTGCCCCAATCGGATTGAAATATCTCAAGCTCATTAAACGAAGTTTATTTTGTGAAAAAAACAAATCATCAATTATATTTTCCCCGAGCCACTTTGTAAAACCATATGGTGAGGTAGGAATTGTTTTGGGTGTTTTTTCAGAAACCTCTTTTTGTCCCTTTGGCTCACCGTAAACTGTACAAGAAGAAGAAAATACAAAGGGAATTTCAGGATTCTCCGAAACAATTTTCAATATCGAGACCA
This sequence comes from uncultured Flavobacteriales bacterium, assembly GCA_913046365.1. Lineage (GTDB taxonomy): Bacteria > Bacteroidota > Bacteroidia > Flavobacteriales_D > Crocinitomicaceae > UBA952. The sequence goes on along the minus strand of CAJWRM010000002.1, from coordinate 83,796 downwards.
ATCCTTCAATATTGTTTTGGTAATAATTCAATGGATTTTCAACCGACTCTCCAACCGCCTTATATGCGGCAAAATGAATAATACCGCAAACCTTATTGTCTTTTATATATCCTCTCAAATAATCCGTATTACAAACATCTTGCTTTAAAAGCTCGGGTCGTTTACCTAAAATATTAAACAACCCATCTAGCACCGATTCATTTGAATTTCTAAAATCGTCAAGCAAAACAGGCTCGTAGCCGGAATTGAAAAGTTCTACCACAGTATGTGAGCCTATATATCCAGCACCACCCGTTACCAATACTTTTTTCAACATATCTCAAAGGTAGAGAAATTCAACTATTTTTAAGGCGTGAAAGAAGAGCATTTTAATTTCAGGTCGCGCCTACCAGAAAAGCCGAAAAAGCGCACCCTTTTAAAGCTTATTTTTTATGCTGTTGTGTCTGTAGCACTGATTTTTTACCTTTATTCAACGATTTAGAATAAATAAATAAGAAATGTTCGCTGTAATTTTAGCTTTATTGCTTCCGCTATTTGACAATACAGATGACCTCACTGTGATTGTTTCGGGGTGCAAATCACAAAATGGGCAGCTGTATATAGCGTTGTATGACAATAAAGATGTATTTCCCATTTTTGGCAAGCAACTCATAGGAGAAATTGTCCCTCTATCTAAAAATAAACAACACGAATTTACATTTAAAAAACTGGCGCATAGAACATATGCAATTGCCGTTTTTCACGATTTAAATAGTAATGGTAAGTTAGACAAGAATGCATTAGGGCTTCCGCAAGAGCCATATGGGTTTTCAAATAATGCAAGAAATACTTTTAGCGCACCAAGCTTTTCTCAAGCATCATTTTCACACGGAAATGAACAAAGTATATCAATTGCTGTGAAGTAAGGTTATTCGAATTCTATAAGCAACTGGCCTTTGTCAACAACCTGCTCTTTATCAATAGCAACCCTTTTGACAACTCCCTCACCATCAGATTTGAGAATATTTTCCATTTTCATGGCTTCAAGAGAAAGTATAGGGTCTCCAACTTTAACATGGTCTCCAACTTGTACCTGAATGTTTAAAATCCTTCCAGGCATTGGCGAGCCTATCTCTTTGAGCTGCTTCACCTTTACCTTATCAAGACCTAGTTCTGCGATAAGTTCATCCAATTCAAACTTCTTTTTTAGCTCAAATACACGATGATTTAGCTTTAGACGCAACTTCCTATTTTCAATGTCTCGATTTAAAATTTCCCCCTTAAAAGATTTTCCCTGATAGGTCAATTCGAAAAAATCTCGATCAAGCCAATGGACTTCTGCTCCAGAACCAGCCTCTACCTCCAAACCATCTATTACAAATATTGAATTTTCAGACATATTTACAAATATAAAATATTATGCTTCTTTTTTCCTCAAGCTAATTTTAAGATCATTTTCAACTTCAATAGTTTCGAGATGAATTTCACCCTTCAAATCTTCAAAACTTATGTCAGAGGCCAAAACCTCATCAGCAACATAACCCTTATTGCGCTCAATTGCCTCTTGAATCACCTCATTTGTCTCCAGCACCAGATAGATTTTATCTGTCACTTCCAAACCTTTTTCTTTACGTAAGTTTTGGACTCTATTTACAAGCTCTCTCGCAATACCTTCAGATTTTAAATCCTCTGAAACCGAAATGTCCAAGGCAACTGTGAGTCCGTCTTCATTAGCAACCAACCAACCCGGGATATCCTTTGTATCGATTACAAAATCATGTAATTCTAAAATAATATCATCACCATTAATATCTCCCTCCCAGTTACCTCTTGACTCAAGCGCAGAAATATCTACTGCTGTCCATCCCGAGATAAGCGCAGCAATCGCCTTCATATGCTTCCCATATTTTGGTCCAATTGTCTTAAAGTTCGGCTTGATACTTTTAACCAATATTTCATTGTCTTCCGTAATCATTTCAAGCTCCTTTACGTTTACCTCTGATAGAATCAGCCCACGAACATGGTTGAGGTTTTTCTCTGTTTCCACATTCAAAACAGGAACCATAATCTTTTGTAAAGGCTGCCGTACTCGAATTCTTTCCTTCTTCCGTAAACCAAGCACTAATGAACAAACGCGTTGTGCCAATTCCATTTGTTTTTCAAGATTTCTCTGAATGATGTCAGGATCTACACGTGGGAAATCAGCAAGGTGTACGGAATTCAATTTTGATTTTTGAGATCCTTTATTTAAATCTAAATAAAGGCGATCCATGAAGAAAGGAGCAATTGGAGAGGCGATAATCGCCACAGTCTCTAGACATTTGTAGAGTGTTTGATAGGCCGCGATCTTATCTTTAGGGTCATCATTCTTCCAAAACCTTCTTCGACAAAGACGAACATACCAATTCGAAAGCTGTTCGCTTACAAATTCTTGGATTGCTCTGCCCGCTCTTGTAGGCTCATAGGAAGAATAACTCTCATCTACATTTTGAACCAATGAGTAAAGCTTTGACAATACCCATCGATCGATCTCCGGTCTGTCCTCAAGCGGAAGTTCTTTTTGCGAATAATCGAATTCATCTACATTGGCATACAATGAAAAGAATGAGTAGGTATTATAAAGGGTTCCAAAAAACTTTCGTTGTACCTCAACAATTCCCTCAATATCAAACTTCAAATTATCCCATGGCTGCGCATTGGTAATCATATACCACCTTGTAGCATCCGGCCCATATTTGCTGAGTGTTTCAAATGGATCGACCCCGTTACCTAAACGCTTAGACATCTTTTGACCCTTTTTGTCAAGAACCAAACCATTGGACACTACATTTTTGTATGCTACTTTTCCAAAAACCATAGATGATATCGTATGAAGGGTGTAAAACCATCCTCTTGTCTGATCAACTCCTTCCGCAATGAAATCAGCAGGGTAAGCCGTACTGTTTTCAATTTTCTCTTTATTTTCAAAAGGGTAATGCCACTGAGCATAAGGCATCGAACCAGAATCAAACCAAACGTCCATAAGGTCAGATTCACGATTCATGGGTTTTCCTGAATCAGAAACCAATACCATGCTATCTACAATATGTTTGTGCAAATCAATTTGATCGTAATTCGCCTCAGACATGTCACCAGGCGTGAAACTTCTAAGCGGGTTTTCAGCCATTACTCCTGCCTCGACTGCAAGCTGACATTCTTTTTGAAGCGCTTCTACAGAACCAATACATTTTTGTTCGAGTCCATCTTCAGTTCTCCAAATAGGAATGGGAATACCCCAATACCTTGATCTAGAAAGATTCCAGTCGTTTGCATTCTCCAACCATTTTCCAAAACGGCCAGTTCCTGTTGACTCAGGTTTCCAATTGATGGTATTGTTCAAGTCGACCATGCGCTGTTTGTGCTCGGTTACTTTTATAAACCAAGAGTCTAGTGGGTAATACAATATCGGTTTATCAGTTCTCCAGCAATGCGGATAGCTATGCTCATATTTCTCAACTTTAAAAGCCCTGTTTTCTAATTTAAGCTTAACAGAAATCTCTACATCTGCAGACTTATCAGGTGCTTCTCCGTCAGGATAATATTCATTTTTAACGTACATACCTGCAAATTCAGCAAGCTCCTTACGAAAACGGCCTTGAAGATCAACCAATGGAACAAGGTTTTTGTGCTCATCTCTAACAAGCATTGGAGGGACTCCTGCATCTTTGGCAACTTTCGCATCGTCTGCGCCGAATGTAGGGGCCGTATGTACGATGCCTGTCCCGTCTTCTGTCGTGACAAAATCACCTGAAATCACCTGAAATGCATTTTCCGGATTTTCGGCAGGTAGACAATAAGCAAGCAGCTGCTCATATCGAAGTCCAAGTAAATCCTTCCCTGTGCAACTTGGACCTACATAAAAAGGTATTTTTTTTGCCCCTTCTTCGTAGGCTTCCAAATCATTTATGTTTTCAACAGCGAAAAACCCTTTGGAAAACTGATAGTCGACAAGACTCTTTGCCAAAACTACATTGGCTCTTTTAAAGGTATATTGATTATATGTCGTCACGCATACATATTCTATTTTTTCTCCAACAGTAAGGGCAGTATTAGAAGGTAAAGTCCAAGGTGTAGTTGTCCATGCCAACAAGAATAATTCCCCCTCAATATTAAAGGGAGATTTCGCATTATCGATCACCTTAAATTGTGCAACAGCAGAAGTGTCTTTCACATCTTTATAACATCCTGGCTGATTGATCTCATGAGAGGAAAGTCCTGTTCCTGCCTTTGGAGAATATGGTTGTACGGTATATCCTTTATACAATAAATCTTTCCTGTAAAGTTCAGAAATTAACCACCATACAGATTCCATGTATTTGGACTTATAAGTCACGTATGGGTCATCCATATCTACCCAATAACCCATCTTTTTTGTAAGGTCATTCCAAACATCTGTATATTTCATGACGGCTTTTTTACAAGCCGTATTGTAGGCGTCAACAGTAATCTTTTTACCTATATCCTCTTTCGTGATCCCTAGCTCCTTTTCAACACCAAGCTCAACAGGAAGACCATGGGTATCCCATCCGGCCTTTCGCTTTACATGAAAGCCTTTAAGGGTTTTAAAGCGACAAAAAATATCCTTAATAGATCGTGCCATTACATGGTGAATGCCAGGCATCCCATTTGCAGAAGGAGGGCCTTCAAAAAAAACAAAAGGTATTGCTCCCTCTCTAGAGGTCATTGACGCCTCAAAAACAGCATCACGTTCCCATGATTCCTGAATCTCTTTTGAAATCTCAGGAAGGTTCAAGCCTTTATATTCAGGATACTTATTATTCATTACTTTATCGTTAAAGAAGATTGTAAAATTAGGAAGATTAAAGCAATTTTTACAATCGAGCTCTTCTTATTTGCGGGATACAAAAAAAGGGCGCAAAGCGCCCTTTCATATTTAAGTACTTTTGACTCAGTTTATTCCACTGATTCAATATTAATTGTGACTTTTTTCAGCTTTCTTTGGAAGTAAGCTACTGCTATATTCGTACCTTCATTTCGCATCACCTTGAAATAGCTCACACGACCTTCGTCCAAATTAACTTTTGCCTCTTGTCTAAGATTAATCTCTGATTTCGCAAAACTACCATTAAGCTCATAGGTAAGTACCTGAGGTTTTCTTGCCTCCGCATTGTTAGAGCAAACCATAAACTTTTCTCCAGCGGAATTGGTTGAGGTGAAGTTATAATCAAACCATCCCAAACGCTCGACAACTGCAGCGAGACTCATTCCGTAAAGTCCATAATAAGGATTGTAAACCGTGAGCTTGTTGTAACCATCTTTTTGTATTGGCTTTATTTCATCTAATTCACCATCCGCATTAAATTTAAATAATATGAAATCCATTATTTCAAAAGTAACCTTCGGGGCTTTACCTTGCTCATTTCTGTAAGCCATATCGCCAATCCACTTTCCGGTAATCAAATCCCTTGGTCCCTGAAATGCTTGAGGCTTTGGATTAAAGTTTTTTCTGAACATCTCAGAAATTAATACAATTTGATCTCCATCAATGATTACATCTTCGAGCCAAATTTTATCTTTACTTCCTATGGCAAAACCCTTACTGACTGCCTTGAGTACGGGTTGGATTTCCTCTTTCGTAACAATTTTAGTGTAAAATTCTTCTTCTCCATCAGCCGTTAGCTTCAAAAGATAAACACCTGTATTGTTTACAGACTTATATTTTTCTCCATCGACGTAAGCGCCGCCAACTAGAATATTATTTTCATCATCAATTCTGATTTGATTATGCAGAATGGTGCTTTCGCCATCGTAACCATCTCGAGTGAATATAGTTTCTCCCGTCGCCGCATCATAACAAACGATTTGAGGCTTCAATTTATTGATACCCTTACCATGCTCTCTCCAAACAACAACTCGATCATCGTTATTTATAAGGTTCGCTATTCCGATATAACCCTTTTCCGTAAGGTCTTCGATCGACCATACAACTTCTAAATCATTGTTGATCTTTTCAAGATAATGTCCTCTAACTCTATTCTTGACCAAAGCTGGACGAACAACATAAAATCCCTCTCCTTTTGCAGCCGGGTAAACCACACTGTAGGCACTTCTTCGTTTGTCAGCGGAGATATTATTTGTTGCAACAACATTACCATCCAAATCGATGGTCGTGAAGACGATTTGCTTATTTTTTCTGTCATCATAAGAAATAAGAAAGTTCTTTCCATTAAAAACAGTGTTGTTCAAAGTTGCAAACTTATGCAACTCTATTTGAGCCTGAGATACTTTTGAAACATCCTTGTTAACGATTGAAAACTCTAGCGTTCTCATGCCTTTCGCACCCTTGTCTATTATATAATGCGTATAATATCCCGAAACTGACTCTCCTTTATCATCTAAAATTGGGCTTACACCGCTAAATCTAAATCCACTTACTCCTTCAATTTCTACAGATTGGCTCATGCAAACTGTGGAAACAAGCATTACTGCTGTTAATAATATTAGTTTTTTCATCTAGTTTGTTTTTAATTTGGTGTGCTAAATATACACAATGAAACCAATACGGAAGTTAATTTTAACTTCAAAGGTTTTAAAATCAATGTAATAGAAGTTTATACTATGAAAGGTTATATCTTGAAATTCAATACGCTGTTACAATCGATTCACATTATTGGCTTTATATTTATTTTATTTACAAAATGTGCTTTAATTTCATTTGCCCAAGAAATGAAAGAAAGCACACCTTTCAATGCATCTCTTTTCGGAAAAGACTTCAAATGGGGAGCAGCATGCGCATCCTATCAAGTTGAGGGAGCCTGGAATGTTGATGGCAAAGGTCCTTCGATTTGGGATACCTTTTCTCACAAAAAAAGAAAAATACACAACCAAGAAAATGGAGACCTCGCTGCAGACTTTTATCATCGATATAAAGAAGATATTTCGCTGCTGAAAGATATGGGTTTTGGCGTTTTTCGCTTTTCCATCTCCTGGTCAAGAATATTTCCAAAAGGGACCGGAAAAACAAATCCAAAAGGGGTCGAATTCTATCATCAAGTAATTGATGAGTGTATTGCTGCCGGAATTGAACCATGGATTACGCTCTACCATTGGGACCTTCCTCAGGCGCTAGAAGATAAAGGAGGGTGGGCCAACAGAGAAATCTTAGATTGGTTCAGTACATATGTTTCCTTTTGCACTGAAGAGTATGGTAGTAAAGTAAAGAACTGGATGGTCATGAATGAACCTGCAGCATTTGTAGGTTTGGGCTATATGCTAGGATACCACGCACCAGGAAAAAAAGGGCCTTATAAATTTCTAAAAGCCACGCATCATGCCTGTCTAGCGATGGCTGATGGCGGACGTATAATCCGAAAGAATATTCCTGATGCAAATGTAGGAAGCACCTTTAGCTGTTCTCAAATAGACCCCTACAGAAATGATCCCGTATTTGGATACAAAGACATGGGTGCAGTCAAAAGAATGGATGCCTTACTGAACCGACTATATATAGAGCCATCATTAGGATTGGGTTATCCTACAGATGCACTTCCTGCGTTAAAAAGAATAAATCGCTACTTTGAACCTGGGGATCAAGAACGCTTGAAATTTAAATTTGATTTCATTGGACTGCAGAATTATTTCCGAGTCGTCGCCAAAAAAAGTCTTTTCCCGCCATTTATTTGGGCAAAACAAATTTCAGCAGATAAGAGAGGGGTACCCATGAATGAGATGAAATTTGAGGTCTATCCAGAAGGGATATACAGTGTCATCAAGCAATTTTCAAAATACGATATCAATAACATTATTATTACCGAAAACGGATCCTGTTTCAAAGATCGCGTTGAAAATAACCGGGTACATGACCCAAAAAGAGTTGATTTCTTCCAAACATATTTGGATCAAGTCCTAAAAGCAAAAAACGAAGGGGCCCCGGTCAGCGGTTACTACGTATGGAGTCTTACAGATAATTTTGAGTGGAGCGAAGGATACGAGCCAAGGTTTGGCCTGATTCATGTAGATTTCAAAACGCAAAAGAGAACCATAAAGGATTCTGGATATTGGTTTCAATCATTCCTTTCTTCCAAAGAAGAGTAATGATACAAGAAATAAAATAATTCATTAAACCTCTTTGACAAAATATAATCCTATGCATAAGGATGACAGAACAAGATCAGAAATGGCGTGATACGATTCAAAAAGGAGGAAGAAAAGCCGAGCAGGCTTTTCAAGAACTGACTATATTCTATGGGCCTAAGCTTTATGCACAAGTATATAAATTAGTTAAAAATGATACTTCCGCAAAGGATGTTCTGCAAGAAACCTTTATAAAAATATGGCTCAACATTGATAAGTTCGAAGGGAAATCATCTCTCTACTCTTGGCTTTACAGAATCACACACAATGAGGCGCTCAATTTTTTAAAAAAAGAAAAAAGAAAGTCAAGTATCTCATTAGACCAAAATATTATTGAACTAATTCCAGGTGCTTATCAGCTCCAAGGGAAAGGACCAAATGAAATACTTGCTCTACTGAATCAGGCTATTTCAAACTTACCGGATAAACAAGCGCTTGTCTTTGAGCTAAAATATTTTCAAGACCTGAGCTACAGGGAAATAAAAGTAATTACCGGGACCTCAGAGGGCGCTCTCAAAGCGAGCTTTCATCTTGCAAAAGAAAAAATTTCCAATTTTTTGATTTCGCAATTAAACCATTCACCCCTGGGATAATCAAATAAAAGAATGAACAAGAAAAAAAGCATATTGGATTGTATCAAACCGGTTAAAACCAAGTTACCGAAAGAAGATTACTTTGCTGATCTTGCTTCGAAGGTCGCCAAAACGGAACAACCTTCGCTAAGTGCAAAAAAAACGGCTAAAATAAGATTCCTTCCTGTCGCATATGCTGCAGCAGCCGTTTTAGTAATTGGCTTTGTCCTTTTTCAGCAATTCATGGCCCCCTCCGTTGAGACCAAGAGTTATGAAAGCTATCTAGCAGAGCTTAGTGCAAACGAAATTCTAGAATATGTAGAAAGTAATATTGAGGATTATTCCGAAGATGAGCTTATTGATGCCTCTAGACCTATTACAGAAGAGGAAATGGAGAGTAGTACATTCACAGAGGTCTTTGGTTACATACCTGAAGAGTTAGAAACAGAAACTATTGAGCAATACCTTGATGAAGATTTTATTAACCTAAATAATTTTGACGAAAACGAATTATTAATTTTTTAAACCCAAATACATGAAACACTTATTAATTGTATGCCTAATGATGAGCAGCTTTACATTGCTTGCTCAAGAAACAACGAAGAAAAACGAAAAAAAACAGCGCACAGCGCGGATCGAACAAGCCAAAGTTGCCTTCATTTCTAAAAAACTAGAGCTGAGTACAGAAGAGGCAGAAGCATTTTGGCCTATCTACAATGAAATGCAAGCAGAAATAAAAGCACACCGTAAATCAATGAAGGCTGACCTAAAAGCATTAAAGACAGACAGCCTAAATCAAAATGATCGGTCTTATCAAAATGCGCTGAATTCCCGTCATGATGGTGCGATAAAAGGACTTGATATTAAAAAAGAGTACTCCCAAAAGATCGGTGAGCTGCTTGGGTACAAAAAAGTATTTGAGCTTGGAGATGCTGAAATAGCATTTAAAAAGCAGCTTATGAATCGTATGAAAAACGCACCATCAGGCCGAGGAAAGCCTGGACCATCAAAAGGTTCTCAGAGATTCAAATAGAAATAGCCTGTTTTCATAGACCGGAAACTATGTTTCCGGTTTTTTTGTGCCTAAAATTCCGCATTATCTCTAGCTCGTGGAAAAGGAATCACGTCTCGAATATTGGACATTCCTGTCAAAAACATGACCAATCTTTCGAAGCCCATACCAAATCCAGCATGAGGAACTGTACCGAATTTTCTAGTCTCTATATACCACCAAATCTCTTCCTCTGCAATATCAAATTCTTTACACTTCGCTTGTAAAATATCTAGACGCTCCTCTCGTTGAGAACCCCCAACAATTTCTCCAACTCCCGGGAACAAAACATCCATAGCTGCTACAGTCTTTCCATCATCATTTTGACGCATGTAGAAGGCTTTGATATCACCAGGGTAATCTCGTAAAATCACAGGACATTTAAATTCCTTTTCAACCAAATATCGCTCATGCTCACTTTGTAAATCAACACCCCACTCGACTGGAAATTCAAACCTTTTCTTTTTGTATGCTTTTGAATTGCGAAGAACATCAATAGCCTCTGTATAAGTAAGGCGCTTAAAAGCGTTCTTCGTCACAAACTCAATACTTTCTAAAAGCCCTAAATAACTGCGCTCATTTTGTGGTTTTTGATTTTGCTCTTGTGTATATCTCTGGTCTAAAAAATTTAAGTCCTCGGCACAATTGTCAAGAATATAATTACATATGTATTTTAAGAAGTCCTCTGTCAAATCCATATTATCGAAAAGGTCATTAAATGCGACCTCAGGCTCTATCATCCAAAACTCAGCAAGGTGACGAGAAGTATTTGAGTTTTCTGCGCGAAAGGTCGGACCAAAAGTATAAACCTGGCCCAATCCAAGTGCAGCAAGCTCGGCTTCTAATTGACCTGAAACCGTTAAGTTAACCTGCTTGCCAAAAAAATCTTTGGTATAATCAATATTACCTTGCTCGTCCAAAGGGGGTTGTTTTGGATCTAATGTACTTACGCGGAACATCTCACCCGCACCTTCAGCATCAGAACCAGTCAATATTGGCGTGTGTATATAATTAAACCCTTTGTCATTGAAGAATTTATGTACTGCAAATGATGCTGCGTGTCTAATACGAAAAACAGCGCCAAAAGTGTTCGTCCTAAACCTCAAGTGTGCCTGCTCTCTTAATAAATCTAGACTGTGCTTTTTCGGCTGAAGAATCGTCTTTTGAACCGCATCTGGATCTGCAGGTCCAATAATTTCAAAAGATTCGACTTGGAGCTCTACGCTTTGGCCAGAACCCTGAGACTCAACCAAAGTACCAAATAGACTAACTGCCGCTCCTGTACTAATTGCACGAAGGGATTGCTCATCAAACTTATCAAAATCAATCACTCCTTGAATATTTGCCATACAAGAGCCATCATTTAGCTGGACGAATCTTTTGCTTCTAAAAGCACGCACCCATCCCTTTACCTCGAGCTTTTCTCCAAGGAAATTTGCCCCATTCCCGAGCAGTTCTGAAATTTTTATTCTAGCCATAGTACAAAATTAAAGGTTTTTTCCTTGATAAGGATTGCAAAACAGTACGCAATTCATTACAAATAGAGGGTTTGAATACATTGGTTATGATAATTTTGATTTTGACTCCAAATTCTTGAGGGAAATTGATGCAGAAAAGATAAATTTATAGAACTTAAACACACCCTCCTACTATGAAAACAACAATCCTCTTTTCTTTATTTTTTTTCTCGAGCATATCGATTGGTTTTTGTCAAGATTTGCTTGGAATTGATGTTTCCAATTGGCAAGGAAATATTGATTGGGAGCAAGTAAAAGCAGATGGATACAGCTATGCTTGGGCCAAGTCAACAGAGGGTATGACCTACACAGACCCCATGTTTTTTACCAATATGGAAAATGGACTCAATGCAAATGTAGTAATGGGCGCCTACCACTTTGCGAGGCCAGACAATAATACTCCTCAGGAGGACGCGGCGAACTTTTTAAATGTTGCCTCAGCTTATATTGGAAATGGATTTCTGCCCCCTGTACTCGACCTAGAAAATCCATATTCGGGAGGTCAAGCCATTTTACTTACGGATATGTTCACATCAGAGGAATTGAGTAACTGGGCGCAGGAATGGATGATTGAAGTAGAGACGCAAACAGGAATCACACCTTATATTTATATTAATGGAAACTATGCCAATTACCTTAATTCATCACTGACTGAATATGGTTTATGGTTTGCACAACCGGATGAGAACTTAAGCCCACCTACCAATATTGGTGCCTGGGAAGATTGGAAATTTAAACAGTTTTCTTGGTGGGGAGAGATCCCAGGAATTCAAGGTGATGTTGATTTGAATATATTTAATGGCACACCTCAAGATTTCAATACGGTCATCGGAATAAATACTGCTGAAATGATCACGCAGGAATATAATGACGTCAATGTTTTTCCAAATCCAACATCAAGCTTTCTGAATATAAATATTGGGGAAACTGAAATTGATAAAATAGCCCTTCAAGATACTAAAGGAATAATTCACGAAACCCTTTTCAAGGATGGTTCAATTGATTGCTCTTTTTTGAGACCTGGCCTATATTATCTGCATCTCGTCACAAAAGATGGATTCAAATATTTAAAAAAAATAAACAAGATTTAACTTGTTTCCGCATTGATTAGGCCTACTTGCCGTTCAGCGCAGACATCGTCATATTCAGACCAACAGTAACAAATGAATGAATGAATTTGGTGGATTGTTCAATGCGTTCATCTAGGGCTATTTCCTCTTTTTTTGACCATGACCCCAAAACAAAATCCGCTTGTTTGCCTCGAGGATAATCATCTCCAATACCGAATCTCAATCTGCTGTACGCTGAGGTTTTAAGTACTTCTTCAGTGTCCTTCAATCCATTGTGACCGCCAGCAGAGCCTTTACCTTTGAGACGCAGCGTTCCAAATGGTAATGCTAGGTCATCGCTGATTACAAGTAGGTTAGTAATTGGTATTTTCTCTTTTTGAAGCCAATATTGAATCGCTTTTCCAGATAGGTTCATGAAAGTATTTGGTTTGATTAAAATCAGCTTTCTACCCTTAAACTTCAATTCAGCGCGGTCAGCATGCCTTTCAGTTTCAAATATTGAACCCACCTCTTTAGCCAATCTATCTACAATATCGAACCCGATATTATGTCGTGTTTGCGCATATTTCAAACCGGGATTTCCAAGACCTACAATTAAATACTTCATACTTCTACCACTGAGGACATGCGTCGCATGCATTAATAGGCTTCAAATAAAACAACCAGCCAAACAAGACGTGGGCTTCTAAATAACCAAACTGTTGGCTAGCGATAGAATTAAAATCTTCTGGTCTTGTTTTTACATTATTTTGCAACATAAAGCCAGAGCTTATGCCCGGCTGAATATAAAAATGTCTAAAAAATTCCAAGCGCAGATCGGCATGAAGAGAAAGCCCCATGCCGGATAAAGATTGGGTTTCTACAGATTGTCTTCCAGCAAATGTGAAGTCATTCATAGAAACGATTGCACCCACACCCGCACCAAAGAGACTAGACACCGCGAACCAAGCTGAATTTCTTTGCCTATACCATTGATCAACTCGTGAAACCTCTGCCCGAATATAATTCAATCCATTACTATTTTCATAATGAAATGTAGCCTCTTGCGTAATCACGGGCTCATTTATATAAGTCCCGGACCAATTGGTCTCTAGATCAACACCTGGATTTATCGTTCCCGACAGTTGGTAAGGAACATTGTCTTTAAGGATATATTTCATGTGGTCAAAGCCCAAAGAAATGGCCCAATTTTTTTTAATCATATAACCAATACGGATATTATATTGCGGAATGGTTATGTTGTTGAACTTGAAATAATTTTCATAGCTCAACGATTCTTGACGGTCCTCTGCCTGACAATCTTGCAGCGTAAAATCATATCCTGGACCAGTAAAATTAATATCACTTTTGGTATAAAAATCACGGTTGTACCCCCAATGAAAAAAGATAGCTCCCGCATTAAAAGACTTTTTAGGCTTCGACTTATTTCTTCTTTGAGAAAATCCCGAAAAAATCAAAAACATGCTTAGTAGCAATAAAAAATACTTTTTCATTCTGAAATTAATTTTATCCATTTTTCTTGAGAAAGAATCTCTTCAAGCTCAAAATGACTCCTTTTTTTAGTATCATACCACGTAACAAGTCCAACGCCCTTTGCAAAATAAGATACTGTCTCAAGCCGCTGCTGACTTTCTTGTTTCGTAAATGGATTTAATAAAGTATAAATAGCATTCTCCTCTAATGTAATACATTCCGAAGAATCAGATAATATCTTGCGCATTTTCATATCGCTCAATTTCCTATTTACCTCCATCAAAAAAACTGTAGAATCCGTAATCCCAGAAAATTTTGAGGTAAATATGGCGGCTTCTCCTTTTGCTTTTGGCAAGAAATCATCTTTATATAATGTCGCCTTTTCATTTTCACCTAAAGCATTTACAACCATATGGTCCATCACATTTAAAGAATCTAAATTAAAATTAAATGCCTCTGTTAACCTCCCATCCTGAACGTAACGTTCCACAACGATATGCTTGCCCTCAGAATCTTCAATGCCGTATACTCTATGAAACTGTTCATTTAAACCATGAATAATGTCTCGATATCTATACACCTTAGGTACTGTATCGTAGTTATAAAAATATTCCGAATATGGATGTGATGAATCCGAGTCCGAGGTAGAACATGAGTACAAAACTGAAAATAATATTCCAAAATAAAAGACCCGCATTATTTAGTCATTTTTAAAAACGAAATTTCATTTTCTGATAAGTGACGAAACATTCCTCTTGGAAGGTCTTTTTTTGTAAGTCCTGAAAATCGAACACGGTCTAATTTCACCACGGAAAGACCCATCGCTTCAAACATGCGGTGAATAACTTGTTTTTTACCGGAGCTTATCTCAATACCGACCTCTCGCGATGTTCCGTCTTGAACATGTTTAGCATTCAGAACTTTAGTTTTACCATCTTCTAGGTCCAGCCCCTCAAGCATTTGCTTTAAATGACTTTTCGTTACGGGTTTATTCAATTCAACATGGTACAATTTCTTGGATTCAAATCGAGGGTGATTCAATTTTTTAGATAAATCCGTGTCATTAGTAAATAGCAACAAACCAGTTGCATCTTTATCAAGCTTATCCACAGGAAATAGCATCTCTCTGCATGCTTTTTGAACTAAACTCAAAGCAGTCTTTCTTCCTTTTGACTCTCCCAATGTTGAATAAAACCCTTTAGGTTTATTCAATAAAACGTATCGTTTGTTGTAGGACTTAATGGTTTCGCCGTCGTATTTAACTTCATCATCAGGTTTTACTTTATACCCAAGCTCCGTGATAACCTTATTATTAACCATCACTACGCCAGCAGCGATCAGCACGTCTGCCTCTCTTCGAGAACAAATGCCAGCGTTGGATATAAATTTATTTAGCCTCACCTCATCATTAAAAGACGGCAAAGGATCTCCCTTCTTAAACCGTTGACGATATTCTATATACTTGCGTTTGTCACGCTTTGAAACATTTTTATCGGGCTTATGATTTTTTTTATCTCTACGCATTACTGTTGACGTTTGAAAGGAATTTGAACTTTCAGAGAACAAAGATAGGGAATTTCACAAGGCTCTATGAATACTGATAGCCCTATTCTTTTTGAAGAATGACAATATCCTCAATAAGCTCATCTACTTCATTTCGATTGGTTCCATCATAATAACCTCTGATCTGTTTATTTTCATCTATCAGTACAAAGTTATTGGTATGAATAAAGTCACTTCCGACGTCCCCTTGGTTTTCAGCCTCAGCCGGCTTTAAAAGGAAAAAGGATTTTCGCGCTAATTTATATATCGAATCTTTGTCTCCCGTTAGGAAAAACCATTTTCCAGCTGCTGAGCCGTGTGCATTTGCATACTCCTTTAAAACCTTCGGTGTGTCGTTTTCAGGATCAACAGTAAAACTCATAATCACAACATTGGTATCCGCTAAAAAGGCGGCTTGTACACGCTTCATTTGTTCGTTCATAATCGGGCAAATACCCATACAACTCGCAAAGAAATATTCAACTATCCATATTTTTTTTGAGAAGCTACTTGAGCTAAAAGCGAAACCATCCTGATCGATTAAATCAAAATCTGCAATAAAATGATCCTTTCCCTTACTCCTAAGCTCCACATCAACCATTTCAGAATTTAAGTCAATGGGGTTGATTACCTTAAGTACTTTCTTATCAGATGGCTTATTAAAATAGTACGCAATTGGCACGCAGACAATTAAAAGCAAAAAAATAAAGAGTACTTTTTTCATAAAATATTTTTACCAGATAATAAATCGTTAATGGTTTTTTTTCTTTCGGATTCAGAACCAGCAAGTACACAATAGGAAAGATTAAACTTTTTTAGATTAGACTCATATATCTCAAATAATCGTTCTCTGTCATTGGCGTTCTCTCGCAATGGATCTGAAATCCAATTGAAATCCGGTTTACAAAGGAAATAAATGTCTAATTTTTGTCGCTTTAATAATTGTAAAATAGTATCGGATGCCGTCTGATACTTTTCCTCACACCATATTTTCATTACCAACATTTCAGTGTCGATGACCAATGGACTTGCAGCCGAGTTTCTATCAAATTGTTCTAATGCAATCTTATCCAAATCATCAATAGAATAGGTAGACCTACCCTTTAAATATTCTCTAGCATACTCCTCAACTAGTTCACAAGAAAGCTCTTTTGCAAGCCATTCTGCCGCCGTAGATTTTCCGGAACACTCAGGTCCTGTAAAAGCAATTTTAGTTCCTCTCATATAGCTCTTTTTTCCATGCATAATAGCCCGCAACTGCAACGAGAGTAAAAATTAAATATTGAATACTTGTTAACGAATATCCCTTAACATAATATAAAGGTATGGATATAAGATCCCCAACAATCCAAAATAACCAGTTTTCAATTTTTCTTCTGGCCATGAGCCACATTCCGACAAAAAATATCGCAGTCGTTAGTGTGTCTATGTAAGCAATGACATTATCCCACTTATCAAAGAGCGTATAAACCACAAGGACAAAGCACAGCGCAAAAACAAATAAGGCTAGGGCCCTTCGGAATTCCCATTGACTCATTTTAGAAATTGGATTCAGGTCTATTGAACCTGATTTTCGGGTCCAATAATACCACCCATAGATACTCATCGAAAAATAATATGCATTGATGAGCATATCACCCAACAAATTCCAATTGTAAAGCAGATAAACAAATATTAAGGTTGAGACAATACCAGTTGGGTAGACCCAAATATTATTTTTCTTGGAAAACCAAACACTGATTAGGCCGAATAGTATAGCGGTAGCCTCGAGAAAGATATTCACGGTAGAATATTCTTGATAGGGTGCCAATAAGGATGCTAAAATCGATTCCATTTAGAATACGCAGTATGTGCGTTTTCAAATTTAGTAAGCATTTAATCTCCTGCCTAATTTATTAGTACTGGAAACAAATCATTTCCTTACGGCTCAAACAAATATTTATACTTAGGGTATAACCTTGAAAGCTCCTCAAGATAAATAATAGGCATGTTTTTGCACTTATCCCAGACCAAACTTTTAAACATATTGGCCGGATGCTGTTCGACCATATCATTGGGAGGAGATAGCTCAACACAAACCCCTAGTCGCTTGGTTTTGGACCTTATGTAATTTTCTAATCCAGCACCATAATCTCTCGGGTTTCTTGATACGCGAGCCATTTTAAATCCACAAGCATTAGCCACTTTCGTATTTAGTTTCTCATCAAGCCCATTAAAATAAGAATGGGTACCACGGTCAGCCCAAAACAAAACATCTCCCTTCGTATGATATGAAAGCGTTAACAAAGGAACCAATGTGTCGACAAAATCTTGAATAATCCGAGCCTCTTTCGCTTCGCAGGGAAAAGCTCCTTTGTGTCCCTGAGATGCTGGGTCCTCTTCAAATAAATGACCGTGTTTCACCTCAAAGTTTCCATCATCAAAATTATTGTTAAGATCGATGCCTATCCCATTTGCTTTCCAATCAGAATAGGGACCAATTCTTTTTATTGAATCAACTGAAGGTTGATAGGTTTCAATACCATCCCAATCCTCTTGAGCAATTTTAAGCCCATCGGGATTTGCCACGGGAATAACGTATAGATCGTACTCATCAATAATAGAATTCGCAGATTCATATATACCAGCTTGTGATATTAAAGAGTATAAAAATTCATCGCAAAACTTCAAAACGAACTTGGAGCTGTAAAATTCTCTGGCATGTAAATTACCAACAATCAAAATTGGTTTTTTCTTTAACGCACTTTTCGTAGAAATTTTAAGTAGCGGAATAGACTGACCAAATTCAGAATAACCCAATACCGAAATGTCCACAAATGGCTCATATAAATAAAGCATATCAACGATAGCCTCATAAGACATTGCCAGCGAATACCTTGCGGAATCTTCAATGCCAACCTTCCTGTTTTTTTGAGTTAAGGAAAGAAAAGAGACAAGAAGAAATAACATTAAAATCCTCTGCTTAATACTCATATAGGATAGGATTTGGATATTGCTTATTTTTGAATAATTAAACAAAGGTAATGACAAATAAAGCTTCTTTATGTGAAATGTTGAATATTGATTTTCCTGTAATTATGGCGCCAATGTTTTTGGTGTCAAATGAGGAAATGATTATTGAAGCCTTGCGAAATGGAATTACGGGCGCTATCCCAGCATTGAACTATAGGACAGTCGATGAATTAAGGGCTGCGATTCAGCGAATTAAAAAAGAGGTAAATGGTCCTTTTGGCATTAATCTTATTGTAAATAAATCGAACTTTCTATACAAAGAGCAGCTCAAGGTCTGTTGTGAAGAAGGGATATCTTATTTTATAACCTCACTTGGTTCTCCTGCTGAAACTATTGAGATGGCCAAAAAATTTGGTGTAAAAGTTTTCTGTGATGTCGTAGATGTTAAGTATGCTCGGAAAGTAGAAGCATTAGGCGCGGATGCCATTATTGCCGTGAACAAAGAAGCAGGAGGTCATGCTGGGCCAACACCTTTTGCTGAGCTAATTCCAGCACTTAAAAAAGAATGTAACATTCCAATAATTTCTGCTGGGGGAATTGGAAACGGTCAGGGCATAAAAGAGATGCTAAATTTAGGAGCTGACGGCGTATCTATGGGCAGCATTTTTATTGCGACAAATGAAGCTCCGGTTTCCAAAGGATATAAGGATGCTTGTGTGGAATATGGCGCTGAAGATATTGTTTTAACAACTAAGCTTTCCGGAACACCTTGCACAGTGATTAAAACACCATATGTAGCAAAAATAGGGACATCTCAAAACTTCTTGGAAAGCTTTTTAAATAAAAATAAAAAGGTCAAGAAATGGTTCAAAGCCTTGACATTTATGAGGGGAATGAAGAGTCTCCAGAAAGCGGCATTTTCAACAACCTATAAAACAGTTTGGTGCGCAGGACCATCCATAGAACACGTAAAGGAAATTCTTTCTGTTAAACAAGTTATTAATAATCTAAAGTCTGAATTTAATTCTTAGATAAAAGAATACGAAAGGTTGTTCCCTTGCCAATCGTAGATGAGGCAACAAAAACTTTACCTGAATGATGCTCTTCAATAATTCGTTTTACCAGAGCTAAACCCAATCCCCAACCTCTTTTTTTTGTGGAATATCCAGGCTCAAAAATAGCCTTTTGTTCTTTGGGAGAAATACCCTTTCCAGAATCAATAAAATCTATAGCTATGTTTGATTTATCGCTGTAAATATTTATTTCGAGCTTCCCGTCTCCCTGCATAGCATCGACAGCATTCTTGCAAAGGTTCTCAACCACCCAATCCATGAGAGAGGGATTGTGCGGCACGACATCACTCTGTTCAAGATTAGATTGAAAATTGAGCTCTACCTTGCTGGATAAGCGCGCCCTTAAATACTCTAAATTATTTTCAATTGTTTTGCTTATATCTGTTTGTTCAAGCTTGGCTTCAGAACCAATTTTAGAAAATCGGTCTGTAATTCTCTCAAGCCGAACCAAGTCTTTTTTCATCTCCTTCGTGACCATCGGATCAACCTTTAGATTCTCCAGATGTGCCTGCCAACCCATCAAAGAAGAAAGGGGTGTCCCGAGTTGGTGTGCCGTTTCTTTTGCCATTCCGGCCCAAACGCGCTTTTGCTCTGCTTTTCTATACGTGGAGAAAATAAAATAACCCAACAGAATCAATAAGCCAAGGACCAAAAACTGTATGCTTGGAATCCATTGTAAATAGAGTAATTCATTACTATCTGAGAAATAAAGCTGCTTTTTTCCTGAGCCAAAATCAAAGGTTAAAGGCGTATTGTCGAGCTTCCATTTCTCACGCAACAATTTACTTTCGTCCTCGCCAAGATTCAAATTACTCGCCTCCAAGGAATCAGTAGAAACATCCCAAAGCATCACTGGAATAAGGGCCTTATTATCCTTAATCTCATCGTTAAATGAGGAAATCAAACGTTCACTTTCTCGTTGAAGCCGATCCAATTCAAATGAGTTTCCAAAAACAAATTGTAAAAACTCTCCATCCAAATATTCTATAACCCGATACTGATCAATACTCTTCCACTCCGATGCTTTCAAAAAACAAATCGAATCCTTTTCAATAGAAGTCGAAACATCCCGAAATAGTGAATCCATGTTTCTATACTGCATTACCATATCTTCATCTGTTAGAAGAACGACAGGTATTTCAGTATTTGATTGAATAATAGATAGAGAAAATTCAACGTCTTGATTTTTCGAAAGGTCTGATTTAGTCAGAAGAATTTTTTGCGCTTCTACAACCAAGTCAATTTTTTGCTTCTCTTTTCTTTTCAGCTCGGAAAAAATAGCATTTGATAGCCGAACAAGTTCTCCTTTCTTTTTAATAGCTTCAACCCATTGCGTAGCTTTAGATTTTTCACGCTCGCCAATCTTAGAAACAAAATTATTCGAAAGCACTAAGGATACTGCAATGACAATGATAACCATGAGCGCTAGAAAAATTTTCCAGCGTTGTTTATTTATATGTAATCCGTTTGCTGCGTTTGACATGCTTTGCTAAAATTAAGGCTTATCTTTGAATCTATGAGTTTGAAAATTAAGAAACCACTGTATGTATTTATTTTTAGTCTATGCCTGATCGGCTTGCCTCTATTTCTGTTTCCAATTAATTTGTTTCCAGCAGAATATGTAGTAAAAAAGACGGGAATGATAATTCAGGCACCAATAAGTCTTTATTCGTTCACTCCATGGGGTTACGACCCTAACATGGATTATTTTTCTGACTTTTATTTAACTGCAAAGGGTTATGCTTTTGCTGCTTGTTTACTCTTTGGGTTTCCGTTTTTAATAGCCTACCGAATATCGCTTCGTAAATAATGAGTTTATAAAGATTTTGTCCTGCCCCCATCTACAGGTAGGTTCACTCCGTTAATATAATCTGCCTCATTTGAAGCTAAAAAGGCTATTGCCTTTGCCACCTCTTCAGGCTCAGCAATCCGTTGCATAGGAACCTGCATCGCCATCATCTTGTAGATTTCGTCCACAGACTTTTCAGCTTTTGAAGCCTTTGCATTTGCAATGTCTGACAAACGAGAAGTATTGGTTGCTCCAGGAAGCACATTATTAACGGTAATGTTATATTCACCAAGCTCATTGGCCAAAGTTTTACTCCAATTTGCAACGGCACCGCGGACAGTATTGGAAACTCCAAGACCATTAAGAGGTTGTTTCACCGAAGTTGAAATTACATTTATAATTCTGCCAAATCCTTCCTTGATCATAGCAGGAATAAGTGCTTGTGCCAAAATATGATTGCAAATTAAATGCTGCTGAAAAGTATTGATAAACTCTTCAGGTTTTGCATCTTTTATCAATCCACCTGCAGGACCTCCGGTATTGTTCACCAATATGTGAATCCCCCTTGTGGCTTGATTCATAAATCCGTCTAAAACCTCTTGTAATTCTAATGGATTAGAGAAATCAGCAACCAAAACCCCATGCTTTTGATGCTCATTTACAAGGGGTAATTCTGAGAGAACACCTTCTAGTTTTGTTTTATTTCTCGCCAAAAGAATTACGGATGCGCCACGATCAGCAAATAACTTTGCCGTTTCTTTACCTATACCCTGAGAACTTCCAGATACAAGTGCGACCTTGTTTATTAATGTTTGTTTATTCATTTCTTGTTAAATAAGTATTAAATTTCTTTTCTGTAAATATTAAACTTAACATGAAATTGTCTATCGTAAATTTAATACTATCGATAGAATTTCATATTTTCGCTAAATTACAAATCTAAAAACTTAACCAAATGAAAAAATTACTACTAATTGGCTTTTCGTTGCTCATGGGTATTTCTACCTTAAATGCGCAGTGTAACGAGCCTACTGCAGCAGGTCCGCTTGCGTTTTGTGGTGGTGTTGCAAGTATCCCAATTGAGGCAACAGCTACACCTTCTGCGCTTACGTATACACTTGTTATGAATGACTCATGGGGAGATGGATGGAATGGAAATACAATTTCGATTTCTGCTGATGGGAATATCGTTCTTGCTAATGCAACGATAACAGCGGGTGCGACAGGAACTGCAACATTCACGATGCTTGAGGGCTCTGTTTTGACTGCGACGTGGGAAGCTGGATCATTTACAAGCGAAGTCTCTTTTGACATACAAGATGAAACAGGTACTGTAGTTTATTCCGGCGCACACGGAGATGCAATTGGCTTTACTGTACCTGGCGAAACATATATATTAAACTGGTACGATGCCCCAGGCGGGAACAATATCGGTACGGGCAACACACTTGATGTTGTAGGTTTAACCTCTGGAACTGGGACTTATAGCTTCTTTGTTACTCAAATTGGTGATACCTTAAATGGAGGTTGTACAGAAAGTGCGGCAGTGGAAGTCGTTGTTGATATAACTGACGTAAATGTTGATTTTCTTGTTCAAGATGTTTCTTGTATCGGAAACGAAGATGGAACCTTTTCTATTGCTGGGGTTCAGTGTGGAACACTTCCTTTTAACTTTTCAGTTGATGGAGGAGCATTTGGTCCCGCACCAACGAATTTAGCAGCAGGAACATATACTATCGTTGTTGAGGATGGTGCAGGACTTCAGAGCGCACCTTTAACCATTGAAATAGCAACACCACCAACGGTTGTACCAGGAGCACCTTCAGCAGACTCATTACTTTCTGTTTGTAGTGGTTCGTCAAGCATTTTGTTGGAAGCTACAGCAAGTGGTCTTCCTGTCGTGTATACCTTGAATATGTTTGATTCATGGGGTGATGGATGGAATGGAAACGCTGTAACTATTTTAGTAGACGGTGTTGTAGCACTTGCCGATGCAACAATCGCAACAGGAGATAATGCTACAGCGAATTTTGTAGCTTCAGAAGGAGCGACAATAACTGCAGAATGGACAACAGGTAGTTTTACAGGTGAAGTATCATTCAATATTGCAGATGCAGATGGGAACATTGTGTTTTCTGGGGTGTTTAACGACGCCATTGGTATCACAATACCCGCAGGAAATTATCCATTAAATTGGTATGACGCTGCAACAGCAGGTAACCTAGAAGGGAATGGATCTCCTTTTGAGGCTGTTGGGTCAGGAGTTATGCCAGCTGCAGTAACAGGAGCTTATGACTTTTTCGTAACTCAATCTAACGGCGGTTGCGAAAGTAGTGCAACACAAGTGACAGTTCTAGTTACAGATGTAAATGTAACCCTCAGCGTTACAGATGAAACATGTACGGGTTATGCTAACGGAGGATTTGCAATACTAGACACCTTGTGTGGTACAGCGCCATTCGTATTCCAAGTAGATAGTGGAGCCTTTGATGTAGCTCCAAACTTAACGGCTGGAACATATTCAATTGTAGTGCAGGACGCTGATTCACTTTTCAGCTCGCCTATCGAGATTACAATAGGAACATTAGAAACTTCTATCCCACCATCACCTGTTGCTGACACGGCAATATATGCGTGCGTTGGAGATTCAAGTATAGAACTTACAGCTGTTGGAGATATTGCTACGACTGACTCTCTGTTGACCACTATGGCTGCAGGTAATGGTTCTGAAGGAACAATGTTTGTTATTGAAGCGATTCAAGAAACTACGATTCAAGACTTTGCCCTTAACATGAATGCAGGGACCGGTGATGTTTCAATATGGTACCGGGCAGACGACTACCTTACTGTACCGGGAGCAAATACAAGTGATGCTGGATGGATTTTAGTTGGGACAGCTACAGGTGTAGCTTCTTCTTCACCAAACTATACAAATATTCCTGTACCAGTTAATATTACAGTACCTGCGGGTGAAAGATATTCTTTTCACGTGCACTCGACTGGTGGTGTAGCGTACACTAACGGTACTGGTTTAGGAAATGTTTTTGCTTCTAATGCGAGCTTTAATTTCATTGAAGGACATGGTGGAGCTCCTGCATTTAGTTGCACGTTCCAACCAAGAGTCTTTAATGGTTTAATTCGATTTGAAGCAACTGAATCAATCGATATAGCATGGTTCGATGCACCAACTGATGGAGCTGTAATCGGAAACGGAACTCCTTTTGAGTCTGTGGGTACAGCTATCTTGCCTGATGCAGATTCAGCAGGTACTTTCGACTTTTATGTCGCAAGTAACAACAACGGTTGCTACAGTGCAGAAACTATTGAAGTGAGTGTAAATATTGCAGATGTAAACGTTGATTTAGCAGCCGTAGATGCTACCTGTAACACGGGAGCTGATGGATCATTTGCCATTGATGCTGTCTCTTGCGGAGAAGCACCATTTACATTCTCAGTAGACGGAGGTGTTGCTGGACCAGCACCAACTGACTTATCTCCAGGTGTCTATAACGTTGTCGTTTTTGATAGCCTTGGAGATTCTTCAAGTGTTTATTACTTAACAGTAGGAAGTGCTGCTGGCCCATCTGACCTGGTGATAAATGAACTTACTGATACTAGCATAAATGTATCTTGGATTTCTAATGGTTCTGAAACTGCATGGACTGTGGAATATGGAGCTGCTGGATTTACTCCAGGAACTGGAGAAGAAATTGCTTCTATTTCTGTCACAGATACAGTTGCATTTATTAACAACCTTTCAGGAAATACAGATTATGATTTCTACGTAGTTGCGGACTGTGGAACTGGTGTCAATGGTGATTGGGCTCAAGTCTCATTCACAACAGATTGCGGATTCTACACAGTGCCTTTTGAAGAAACGTTTGAAGACGATTCTGACACTAGAATTTGCTGGTATAACATCTATGAAGTTTTAGAGGCTGATTGGACTTACCAAGCAGGTGCTGGTGCCGGTATTGGTGGAGCTGCTCTTAATTCATATGAAGGAACACTGAATGCAAGATTTGTTAGCTCTCCAGGAGGTGAAATAACAAAGCTAGCTTCTCCGAGATTAGACCTTTCTGATCAAGATAGCGTTGCACTTGTATTTGCATATGCACAAGAACAATGGGCGGGTGATCAAAACACCACGAAAGTATACATGAGAGATACAGATACAGCAGCTTGGGTTGAAATTGCTTCTTATTCTGATGATACTCCGGAATGGACAGTTGATACACTATTTATTGTTGATACGACAGATCAATTAGAAATTGCTTTCGAAGGAACCTCTAACTGGGGTAGGGCGAATGTGGTAGATCAAATTCAGATTTTACCGTGTTCTGTTGAACCAGGTATTGATGGTAGTGGTAACGTTTGTAGAGCGGCCGACACAGTTGATCTGAATCAATACATAACTGCAGGTGAAACATATGGTTACTGGAGTTTCCCAGCAAATGAAACATTCGTCAATGGTTCAATTGCAGATGTGCAGTTTTTACCAGAAGGTTCACATGACTTCCTATATGTTGTGAAAACGCCTTGTACGGCAGATACAACAGTCGCAACACTTGTGATTTATGGTCCATCTTCTGCAGGTGATGACGGTGCTGATTCGGTTTGTTTGAACGAGCCCTACAATCTACTGTCTTCTTTGTCAGGGAATATTGACTTAGGTGGGGATTGGATTGATCCACAAGGAAACAACCTTGGATCTCCTGATATTACAGCGAGTAACATCCCAGGTAGCTACAACTACTCATACATAACCTCTAATGGGGTGTGTGATGCGGATACCTCAACTGTTCTTTTGTTTGTTGATGGAGGTTGTGATTACCTTGGACTTATGGAAGCAGATTTAAGCTTCTTTGAGTTGTATCCTAACCCGACAAGTGGAAGCTTTAACATTCAGGCGAATGAAGCTGAAGGATTCTTCAGCGTTGAAGTAACTGATTTGAACGGTAGAATCATCCAAACATTCAAAAATTACATTACAGGAAATGAAATCAAATCTGTTGATTTGAAAAATTCAGAAACCGGAACGTATTTCGTGAAAATTTACAACAACAATGTATTTAAAACATTCAGAGTTGTTAAAAACTAATCACGTTAATCATTAAATTAAAGGGAGGCTTCGGTCTCCCTTTTTTTATTTTTATAAATTCGAGATATGTTTAAACTTCCAGACATACCCATCAGTATTTTTTCAACGATGTCTCATCTTGCCCGAGAACACGGCGCCATAAACCTATCTCAAGGATTTCCAGATTTTGAGGTGGACCCCAAGCTTGTTTCATTAATTGAAAAAGTGAGCAAAGGTACTGTACATCAATATTCACCGATGGCAGGAGAATCAAAACTGCTAGAAGAAACATCCAGACTCGTTTATGAATCTTATGGCCGTGATCTAGATCCAAAAAAAGAAATATTAATTACTGCAGGAGCAACACAAGGAATCTTTACATGCATTCAAGCATTGGTTGAACCAGCTGATGAGGTGCTCATACTTGATCCAAGCTATGACTGTTATGTTATGCCAATAACACTAAGTCAGGGGGTTCCCGTTCGAATACCTTTAAATGAGTCATTCCTACCAGATTGGGAATTAATTAAGCAGTGTGTAAATGAAAAAACCAAACTAATTATCACCAATAATCCACATAACCCTTCTGGTCGAATTTGGAGCAAATCGGATATGCAAGAGCTGTCGAACTTACTACAAACAAACCAGAACCTGTATCATATATCAGACGAGGTCTATGAGCATATCACCTTCGATGCTAGGCACGAATCTGCCAATCTGTATGATGGCTTGCATCCTAAAACTATGATTGTATCCTCATTTGGTAAAAGCTTTCATATTACGGGTTGGAAAGTCGGTTATGTTGTGGCTCCTAAAAAGTTAATGAATGAATTAAAAAAAGTACATCAATATCTTGTATTCACGGTAAATAGTTTGAGCCAACACGTTCTTTCAGAATATTTGCAGCAGCAAAATGTAAAGCAACTCGGTGCTTTTTATAAACAAAAAAGAGATCTTTTTAGAATAGGAATGGAAAATAGTAAATTTGAACTTTTACCTTGTGAAGGAACATATTTCCAGCTCGCATCCTATGCAAACCAATCTCAAGAATCTGACGTAGATTTCTGTCATGAACTGGTTGAAAAATTCAAACTAGCCGCAATTCCAATATCAGTTTTTAGCGCGCACGAAGAAAAAAGAAAGGTCATACGATTCTGCTTTGCCAAAGAAAATGAGACATTAACAAAAGCAACAGACCTTTTATGCAAGATTTGAATATAGGGATTTTACAATTCGATCAAATATGGGAAGACAAGCAAAAAAACTTCTCAAAGATTAAACACTTATTAAATAATAAAAAAGACTACAATCTTCTTTTGCTTCCCGAAATGTTTCATACCGGATTTACAATAGACCATAAAACGCATTCGGAAAAAATACAGCATTCGGAGGGTATTGATTTTTTGAGGTCTTTGAGCAAAGAGCTAAATTGTGCGATATATACCAGCTTGATCATTGAAGAAGACGAAGATGTTTTCAATCGGGGCATTTTTATTGATAAAGATAAAATCGCCTTCTACGATAAACGAAAATGTTTTGGTCTCGGTGGTGAAACTGATTCTTTTACACCTGGACAAAAAGAAGTGATCGTTGACTTTCAAGGATG
This sequence comes from uncultured Flavobacteriales bacterium, assembly GCA_913046365.1. Taxonomy (GTDB): domain Bacteria; phylum Bacteroidota; class Bacteroidia; order Flavobacteriales_D; family Crocinitomicaceae; genus UBA952. The sequence goes on along the minus strand of CAJWRM010000002.1, from coordinate 55,959 downwards.
GAAGTTGAACTTACAAATTTGCTATGACCTAAGGTTTCCTGAATTAATTAGAAATGAACTTGACGTGAATGGTGTGGCAAAATATGATGCATTGCTGTATGTCGCTAATTGGCCGAAAAAAAGAATCACACATTGGATATCATTAATAAAAGCAAGGGCTATAGAAAACCAGTGCTATGTTATTGCTTGTAATCGAGTCGGGACAGATGGAAATGATATTGAATACAATGGAAACAGCTTGATTGTCGACCCGAATGGTATAATTCAAAACCCATTACATGAAAACAATTCAGAAGTAATCCTCCATGGAAATCTTTCTTCGCATGAACTTTGTGACCTACGAAAAAAACTTCCTTTTCTGCAAGACCGCTGAGTTTTGTTAAGAGTTTTGTATATTTAGCACCATAAATTAAATACATGAAAAATCTACTACTTATCTCCTGCTTGGTTCTTACCGCAGGTATCACTTGGTCGCAAAAAGCACCAAGAATAGCTTCTCTCGATGAGCTCATTGGAACAGAAAAACCTGCGCTAAATATTGAACACCTAAAGGATGAGGGCATCACGATTTGGTCTGATGATTTCTCTGACGAAACAACGTGGGTCCTTGATAATAGTGGTCAACAAGGCGTTGAATATGGTTGGAACATCAATGCTGTTTCTGACGGATGGTATTCAACAAATGGTATTGGTTCTACTTCAGGAGGAAATTACGCCGAGCTTGTAAATGGAGATCCATTCGCTGAAACACAAGCGCTCGATGTAGTTTATACTATGACTACTGCTAATCCAATTGACGTGATTACATTGGCTGGGACAAACGAAATAACCTTGGAATTTGAACAATTTGGTGCAAGGTTTAATGACCTTCAACAAATTTCATATAGTACAGATGGGGTTGTTTTTACACCTATAGGAGACAATAATGATATACCAGTTTTATCTGCTTCCGGCGGTTCTGCATATGACAATCCAGACCTTAAACAAATTAATTTAGCAACCGTTTTAGATATGAATAGCTCTCCTATTTGGCTTCAGTTCAGTTGGACGACTAATTTCCCTGCATCTGCAGAAAACCCGAATGTATGGGTTACTTATGGTTGGTATATTGACGATGTTCGTTTGGTTACAAATCCAGGAAATGATCTAGTAATAACAGAAACATATTGGGGAACAGAGGGTCTAAATTATTACCAAATTCCATTGACTCAAGTTGCTCCAATCGATTTTGAGGTGGCCGCGTTTAATGGAGGTGTGAATTCACAAACGAATGTTGTCTTGAATGTAAATGTTAACGAAGGTGCTTTTGTAGGCTCGAGTGATCCGGCTCAGATTAACTCTTTAGACACGGCTATTCTAACACTTAGCACACAATTCACGCCTGATGCAAATGGCGATTATGACATCGTTCAAACGATTAGTGCAGACTCAACAGACGATGTGCCAGGAAATAACGAAATAGATGATGTCAGTTTTTCAGTGGTTGACTTTATATATGCGCGTGATAATGGTTCGCCAGGAGGAAGTACAACAAATGGAGCAGATGGATTCGAATCCGGTAATTTATTTGATGTGTGGGCAGACCAAACGCTCAAAGCAATTGATATAAGAATCCCAGGAGGGACAAATGGCGCGCAGCTTGGAACAGAATTCTATGTAAAGCTATACTCAGTGGATGTTACAACTGGTGACTTTATTTATGAGATGGAGTCTGATGTATTAACGCTTACACAGCAAATGCAAAACACGAGCTTAACGGTTCCTCTTTTGAGTCCGGTTAACGTTATTGCTAATACTACTTATTTAGCGGTTATAGGGTCTTTTGGTGAGGGTCTTAGAGTCTCAACAGCAGGTACTTCAGAACCTCAAACGTCGTTCTTTTTAGATCTTGCAGACAACACTTGGTATTATCAGACTGGGACACCATATGTAAGAATGAATTTCGATCCGACAATTGGAATAGAAGAAAATCATACAACATTTATGGTAGGGAATATATTCCCAAATCCAGTGTCAGGAGAAGGTACATTAAATGTATTCATGAATAATGCACAAAATATGCACATGGAAATCACAGATATTTCAGGTAAACTTGTTGGCTCAGAAAGCAGAAATCTAAATCAGGGTGAGAATAAAATCTATCTTGATACAAAGCAACTTTCTAGTGGTATTTATACGGTTACCTTAGCAAGTGGAACAACATCATTGTCAAGAAAAATGATTGTTCAATAAACTAGAAAAATATATAACATTAAAGCCGGCAAATGCCGGCTTTTTTTATGATGGAATTTGAAATTGGATACCTTGGGTTGTTGCTAACTAGTTTCCTAGCGGCAACTTTTTTACCCATTACCTCAGAAGTTTTTTTGGTGAGTATGCTTGTGGTCGGATATGACCCTTGGATTACTTTGTTTTACGCAACAATTGGAAATGCTGCTGGAGGGTGGTTCAATTTCCTCATTGGTCGGCTAGGTAATCCTATATGGCTAAAGCGATTAAAGGTTCCCGAAAGGAAAATATTACGCTGGAAGGACAAGGTTCAGCGCTTTGGGTATTGGCTTGGTCTATTGAGCTGGCTTCCATTTATCGGAGACGTTATGGCAGTTGCACTTGGTTTTTTCCGAGCTCCATGGGGCACGAGTTTCTTCTTTATATTAATTGGGAAGTTTTTACGCTACCTCGTTATTATCGCATTATTCAGTCTTGGGTGGCTTTAGAAGAAACAATTTTTGAAAATTAACGTATCATAAGTTAAATGCCAAAGACTTCCATTTGACATTAAATAAATTTATGCAGAAAATTTTTAGTTTCATAACAAACATGGTGGATAGCTTTCGCCTGAATCAGGAGAAAGAAGATTTTCATGTAATTTCAGAGAATATTGACAGTGGGGTTGTATTTAAGGGTACCAACCTATGGATTTTAGTATTTGCTATTTTAATCTGTTCTTTAGGGTTGAATGTAAATTCAACTGCCGTTGTAATCGGCGCCATGCTTGTATCACCTCTCATGGGGCCAATTATAGGTCTCGGATTTGGGATTGCAACCTCAGACATAGGCCTGCTCAAAAAAGCGCTCTACAACTATTTATTTGCCGGTATTGTAGCGATTGTAGCATCTACGCTGTATTTTGCCCTTACCCCAATTAATATTGCACAAACTGAAATGCTGTCACGAACCTCACCTAATATTTACGATGTGCTCATCGCTTTTTTTGGAGGGCTTGCCGGGATCGTTGCTATTACAAGCAAAATGAAGGGTAATGTAATACCAGGAGTTGCCATTGCGACTGCTTTGATGCCGCCTCTATGCACGGCTGGTTACGGTCTCGCAACCTTACAATGGAATTTTTTCTTAGGAGCGTTTTACTTGTTCTTTATTAATACTGTATTTATTTCTTTGGCCACTCTACTAACAGCAAGACTTTTAAAATTCCCTCAAAAGCAACAGCTTGATGAAAAGCTTTCCAAGCGAACAAATAGAATTATTTTAGCCATTACTGTCTTAACAATTGTTCCCAGTATTTACTTTGGATACACTATGGTTCAGCAGGATCGTTATATGCAAAAGGCCATACGATTTGTGAAAAGTGAAATAGCCAAACACCCAACAAAAAACAGCTTCCTTCTCGATAATGAAGTCAATGCTTCAGAGGAAACCATCACACTCATTTATGGTGGGGAAAATATTTCAAAAGAAGAAATTAATTCACTTGAGAAAAACTTAAGAGACTTCGATCTTGAGGGTTCTACATTGGATATACAAATTGGATTCGGGAAAAAGGAGGAAGATGAAATCAACCCGTTAGCTGCTGAGCTGCTATCCAAAGAGCAAAAACTTCAAGAAGCGGAGGGAAAACTTGGTGAAGCAAATCAACAACTAGATAGTATACAAGAAATAAATGCACTTAGCGGAAAAATATTTAAAGAGCTCAAAGTACAATACGAGTCGGTTTATTCCCTATCCATGCAGCCTAGTATTGAATATCAAGACTCCGCCACTCTTGAAGTTTGGCTTGTTCATATAAAACTTGATAAGACATTAGATTTAGAAGATAAAAAAAGAATCGTTTCATGGCTAAAAGAGCGCGTTGGAAATAAAAACATCTACATTTACTATGATGTGAAGACACTTAATCCATTGGAAAAGGTTGCTCGTTTTTTAACACCTCAAGGTATTCAATAAAGGGATCTCTACCTAAAATCAAATCATTTACGGAATATTGAATTTTTTTGGTTGGTATAATTTCAATTAATGGTTGCTCTACTGAGCTCAACTTTAGTGTAGAAATGGTAATTGGTATCCTTGAATTTTCCAACACTATTCTAGCTGCATTTCCATGAGTTCCTTGCATAGAGCCAAAACATGGTGTTCCTATTACTTGACCTCTATTATGCCCCTTAAACCAAGACGCTAGTAGCACTGAGGCAGACATAGAAAGTCCATCAGTGAGTAAAGCACATTTTCCTGTGTAGGTAATACCTAATGGATTTGTGAGCTTCTTTTGATACAAGATAGAACTCATTGAACCCATTGGACTCTTATAAAAATCATACTCTTTACTAATCATACCTTGGGGATATACCCGCAATGCTTTTTTCACAAAGTCTAACTTTTTAAATCGAGACAAGGTTTCAAAACGATCGAGCTTGCTTCTCTTATATAGGTAATTTAAATCGAAGGTTTCGCCTTTTGCATTTATATAACTCAAAACATGCTCTAATAAAAGTACATATCCCCCTCTGTTACCCCTGACATCTAGGATTACATTTGAAATCCCTTTGCGCTCTAATTTCTTAAAAAAAGAATTAATCACACGCTTATACTTTCTTTCCCTTCGTGATTCAAAGGACTTTAATCCCAAATACGCAACACTATCAGAAAGCCTATATTCGATATCATTTTTTTCATCCCAGCTATTTCGACCGAAGTATCTATTCAACTTAATTGACGGAGCAACATCGATCAGTGTGTCTCCAGCGTATACATAAGTAATATTAACAGGATCTGTTGGCGTTTTATTGAACAAATTAAATACAAGTCCCATCATGATTTCAATCAACTCTTTACGCGCAGACTTAGCAGGCCCCTCAGATGGTGCTAATGTCTTTGTGAGGTCATAAAGTTCATTAATAGATTGTTTGTTAACAGCTAATACCTCTACCCCTAGAGGAATTGCATCATTTAAAATTTTACTTAAATAGAATTTTTCTCCTATTTCCTTTAAATGAAAAGGAGATATTTTTCTTTTTTTTGAGTCTAGTCGTAATAGCTCCCTTGGGTTCAATGCAGTATGTGAGTCCTCAATGACACTTGTAAATCCATTTATAACTTGCGCAAATTCTAGCACTGTTTTGGGTTTTTGAACCAAACGCACCGCTTCATCATATGCAGCATTAAATAAACTGTCTGAACGGTAAAAAAAAGGAGCAGGATGTGTCTTTAGAATTGTTTCCTTTAATTGAAACAAATCCCTAGACATGTCTTTACTCAAAAGTGCGGTAAACAAATAAGTCGATTTTTCGTCACTTGATTTCTGAGACGCACCTGTCTGTCCGTAAAAAATAGTGACGGTAAAAAACAGCACAATAAATAGAGAAGTTCTCAATGGAAGTTGTTCGTTTTCTAAATTACACTATAACCTTAATATTCTTGTCATTTGAAAACAAAAATATACTAATTGTGTTAATTTTATACCTCAATTATTGGCAGGTTGATTAACAACTTGATTTGCAAAATATTTTGATTCGATGACAACATTTCTTATTTCAGGTGGTAGAGGTCTAGTTGGAAAGTCTCTAGGTAATATGCTCAAAAGACAAGGCCATGAAGTGTATAAATTATCTAGACGCCCTAAAAAGAAGGGGCACATCTATTGGAACCCAGAAAAGCAGCGTATAGATGAAAAACATCTTGATAAAATTGAGGTTATCATTAATTTAGCTGGAGCAAATATCGGTGCGCAAAAGTGGAGCGATAAAAGAAAAATAGAATTAATTAACTCACGTGTTAATTCAATTCAGTTCCTAAAACAAACGGCATCAAAAATGCCGAAGCTAAACTATTTTATAAGTGCATCGGGAATAAACTGTTATGGCTACAACACCCAAGTAGAAAAAGAAGAGTCCCATGAGTATGGTAACGACTTTTTATCCGAATTGGTTAAAGAATGGGAGATTGCTAGTAATAGCTTTAAAGAAATATGTCCCGTAGCGATACTGCGTATTGCATTAGTAGTGGATAAAAAAGGAGGAGCTCTCAAAAAAATAATGAAGCCGATAAGGTTAGGCTTAGGCTCTCCACTCGGATCAGGACAGCAATACCTTCCATGGATTCATATAAAGGACTTATGCAGGATGTTTATACATTGTATAGAGCATAAAAAAGAAGGTACATTTAATGCCGCTAATGGATATATTTCTAATCAAGAATTCATGAAGACTATTTCTAAGAAAATGAAAAAACCGTTCTTTTTTCCTGCAATACCGAAACGAATCTTATCCTTTTTCCTTGGTGAAATGTCTACAATGCTCACAGAAAGCTTAAAGGTGTCAAATCAAAAGATTAAACAAAATGGCTTTGAATTTCTATTCCCCGATTTCGATTCTGCAATGGCGCATATCGTGAAAAATGAGGACTGAATTTTCCTAACAAAAATTTGTAGATAAATACACTGACTTTTCTCTTTGATTTTATGTATTTAAAGTTAACTTCAAATAAAAGTATCTGAATGGCAAAAAAGCAAAAAATCTTCGTCCTTGACACCTCCGTTTTACTCCATGACCACCAATCCATAACGACCTTTGAAGATAATAATGTAGCAATCCCGATTACAGTATTAGAAGAGCTCGATAAATTTAAGGTTGGTAATGATACAAAAAACTTCTGCGCACGTGAAGTCATTCGATTTATTGACCGATTATCTGGTAACGGTGGCCTACAAGATTGGATTGGGTTAGGAAAAGGGAAAGGCAAGTTTAAGGTGATTATGGAGCAAAAGCCTAAAATAATTGATGCTGAGACAATCTATGCCGAAGGAAAAAATGATCATAAAATAATTAATGCAGCACTTTACCTTAAGGAAAATGAGCCAAAAAAATCAGTGACGCTTGTCACGAAAGATATTAACCTTCGAATAAAAGCAAAGGCACTTGGTGTAATCGCCGAAGACTATGAAACAGGAAAGGTCACTATCCAAAGCGAGGAAAAGTCAAACACAATTGAAGGTGTTGATTCTGAAAGAATCCGTGAAATATTTACAAAGGGACGTATAGATGAAAATGGAATTCTCGGAACAAGTAAGCTCGTAAATGGATATTATATTTTAAAAAATGGAAAGTCTTCCTCACTTGCTTTTTTCAACCATGCTGTAGACCAGGTTGAACGCATTGAAAAAGAATTTGTCTATGGAATAAAACCTAAAAATGCAGAGCAAGCTTTTGCTTTACACGCCCTAATGAACCAAAGTATTAAACTCGTTGCTATTCAAGGAGTTGCTGGGACCGGGAAAACACTTTTAGCTCTTGCTTCTGCCCTAGAGCAAGCAAAACAATACAACCAAATTATTCTAGCAAGACCAATTGTACCATTATCGAATAAAGAAATAGGATTCTTACCAGGAGATGCAAATGACAAGATTGGTCCATATATGGAGCCTCTTTTCGATAATTTGAAATTTATTAAATCACAATTCGGGCAGAACGAAAAAAAGCATAAGGCAATTATCGAAATGCAGGAATCTGGCAAGATTTTAATCACTCCTTTAGCCTTTATAAGAGGAAGAAGTCTCTCCAATATTATGTTCATTATTGATGAAGCCCAGAACCTAACACCTCATGAGGTGAAAACAATAATTACACGCGCCGGAGAAAATACGAAAATCGTATTTACAGGGGATGTTCATCAAATAGACACCCCTTATTTGGATGAAAATAGTAATGGTTTGGCCTATCTAATTGATCGATTAACAGGACAAAAATTATTTTCAAATGTAAAGCTAGAAAAAGGAGAACGTTCTGAGCTCGCCAATATGGCCAACGATTTACTTTAGAATAAGGTAGTTAAATGGTTATTCCGACCCGAACAAGCTCTCCAAAATACAAATGTTTACCAGAGGTGGTTTTCATATGAAGACCATTTACTGAAGAAGAACGTTGAGGAAAATATATTGTCATTAATTCTTTAAGGGTATCTTGATCAATCGTTGGAGAATACGTATTCAAAATAAGAAAACCATCCTCATTGAGAATCGAAGCCGTTGCAGCTAAAAGCTCATCTACTTTGTCTTCAAGCTTCCATTTCTCTCCCTTTGCGCCCAAACCCCATGCAGGTGGATCCATTTGAATTGCCTTATATTTATTGCCTCTTTTTTGTTCTCTATTGACAAACTTCAAAGCATCTTCATGTACCCATCTTATATTCATTAATCGGCTGAACTCCATGTTTTGCTTTGCCCAAGATATAATTGGCTTTACAGAGTCTAAATGATACGTATCCGCTCCCATATTCCTTCCAACGCACGATGAGGCACCGGTATAAGCAAATAGGTTTAGGAACTTATCATCAGCATTGAGATTTGCTTCAAGATACGCCCAATTTATTTTTTGCTCAGGAAAAAGCCCAATATGCTTATTATTTGTTAACTCAAGCTTAAAGGTTAGACGTCCATATTTTATATTCCATGAGGACAAGGCATTTTTTTTAAGTGGCCTCCAGTTGCCCTTATTGGCTCGTTTCTCAACAAACTCCCAATGAGCCATTTTCTTCCACTCGTTAAAAGGCATACCGCTATGAAAATATGCCTGGAGCTCAGGACGGATTGTAATAATACCCCCCCATCTTTCAAGCTTTTTTCCGCCTCCAGCATCAATAAGCTCGTAGTCTTTCCAAGGCTCTGTGAAAATTTTTGATTGCGACATACTAGCGCATCTTTGGCGTCTTTTTTCTGCCACCCATCATTTGAGCCATTCGCATTTGATTCTTAGAAGGTGCCATCTGCAATTGCTGCTGCATCGTTCGAATTTGATCCTTCATCATACCAGACTTGTCAAGCTTCTTTGCTTCAGAAAGTAAAGACAAAGATTCTTTTTTTCTGCCTGACTGAGCACAAATTCCTGCCAGATGCATGCGGGCCATTGCATTGTCTTCTGGAGTTCTCAATCCCAATGCCAAAGCCTGACGAAGCTTTTGCTCGCTTTGTGCAAGTCCCAATGTCTGTGCACCCATGATGGCCTGAAGAAAAATAACATATGCATGTTGTTTTCTAGGTAAATATTCAGGACTCGAAATCCTACTGATATATTTGTAAGCTTTATCCGTATTTCCAATACGCATTTGATTCAAGGCGAGTATCATTGTTGGATTCCGGAAAAAAGATAGGATCACAAGTGCCGTTACAAACAGCATGGAGATTCCCCAGCCCCATGAGCCCGTGTAAAAAAGATAAATGTTAAATCCAAGTGCTGCAGTTGCGACTGCAATGCGCAATATAAATCCTATCATAATTCAGTTATTGTTGCAATACATTTCAATTCTATAGCAATCGGCGTAGGTAAAGAGTTTATTTCAACAGTAGTTCTACATGGTAAGTTGTCTTTGAAATATTCAGCGTAAATCTTATTATAAACCTGAAAATCTCGTTTCATGTTTACCAAAAAAACCGTAACGTCAATCAGGCCATCCCAGCTAGATCCAGATTCTTCAAGAATAATTTTCACATTGTCAAAAACGCTGCGACATTGCGCCTCAAAATCAAATTCAATAAAGTTGCCATTGTGGTCAAGCTTCAAGCCAGGCACGTGTGAATCTGTAGAATCAGAACCTGCAACGCGAGGACCAACTCCAGATAAAAAGAGTAAGTTCCCTGCTTTTCTTGCGTGGGGATAAAGCCCAACGGGCTTCGGAGCTTTGTTCGTTGAGATACGTTCTTCCATAATCTTAATAGATTGCTTATGCAAATATAACACAAGCACTTTATAAAAAGGTTATTATCCTTAACTTTGAAGCAATGGACCTAACAGTTAAAAATACGCTAAGTGTTGTAATTCCCACCTTCAATGAGGAAGGGAATATTGAACTTCTCTATAATAAGTTGAGGGAAACGATTGACCCACTTGGACTAGATGCGTTAGAGTTTATTTTTGTCGATGACGGTAGTCATGACGATTCCTTGAAAATCATCAAGCGCATAGCTGCACATGACGCTCAGGTAAAATATATTTCGTTCTCTAGAAATTTTGGGCATCAGTTGGCTCTAAAGGCTGGACTAGATCATGCTCGTTTTCAAGGCGTTATTTCTTTAGATGCTGATCTCCAGCACCCCGTTGAGCTTATCCCAAAAATGATTGAAAAATGGAGGGCAGGTGTCGATGTTGTGTATTCAAAACGAATCGACAAAACGCTTCCTTGGTTTAAAAGAACGAGCTCTAAACTTTTTTACCGAATCGCAAACTCACTGAGTCAAATTAAGCTAGAATACGGTGTAGCTGACTTCAGACTTATGGATCAAAAAGTAATTCAAGCCCTTTTAATGTATAAAGAAACCAACCTTTTTATTCGTGGAATTATTCCCTCGCTTGGTTTTCAACAAGAAGCAATTGAATACTCACCAAATAAAAGGCATGCGGGTAAAACAAAATATTCATTTTCTAAAATGCTGAGATTTGCATCGACAGGAATTACCTCCTTAAGCGCCAAGCCACTTTACTTTTCGATTTATTTTGGCGTATTTTTTGCCTTTCTAGCCTTTATTTATAGCCTCTATGCCATTTATGCTTTTGCATTTGGTAACGAAACTGTGCCAGGTTGGACCTCCATTATTGCGAGCATACTTTTGATTGGCGGAATTCAGCTAATTATGATTGGGATCATAGGAGTATATCTCGGAAAGGTATTTGCCCAAAGCAAGGGAAGACCAAACTACATCATTGCAGATAAAAACACTTTAGATGATTAAAGATTTCATCACCAAGAATAAGTGGTTAATTCTTGTTTTTGTCATTTTTGGTGGCGTTTTCGCTTCAATCAGCTTTATCAATCATTATAATTTTAGGACGTATGGTTGGGATTTAGGAATCAATCAAAATGCCATTTTTGATTATGCGCATTTCAGATGGAACGACTGTATGATTATGCAGCCCTCCTTCGAAAATGTCTTGGCAGATCATTTTTCGTTATACCCATTACTAGTATCTCCTTTTTATTGGATATTCGGAAGTTATACGATGCTTATTTTTCAATGGGCGGCAATTCTTTTTGGTGGATTAGGAGTCTTCAAATTTGTCCATTTCATTTCAGAAAATAAAAAGCTTGCAACTCTAGCCCTCATTCATTTTTTCTTTATTTGGGGGATTTACTCAGCACTTAGTTTTGATTACCACGATAATGTCGTCGCCGCGATGTTTGTTCCATGGTTCCTGTATTATTATGACAAACAGAAATATTTTAAAAGTATTTTATTTTTTATACTCATAATCATATCCAAAGAAAACATGGCACTTTGGGCCGGCTTTATCTCCCTTGGCTTGAGCCTTCGACACCTCATAAACAAAGAGTGGAGTCGCTTAAAACTAAGTGGCTTTTTAACCTTCACGGCATTCCTGTATTTTATTGTGATACTCAAGCTCATAATTCCCGAACTTTCAAATACTGACGGAGTATATCTCCACCATTCGTTTAATGCATTAGGTAGTAATTTCGGAGAAGTTATTATCAATATATTCAAACATCCTATACGCGCAATTGAGCTTCTTTTTGAAAACCATTCAGGTGATTCGTTCTACGATGGAATTAAATTAGAAACATACATAGCCTTAATTTTTGCAGGGGGTTGGGCACTTTTTTTCTATCCGGAATACCTCATAATGATTCTTCCAATTCTAGCGCAAAAAATGTTTAACGATTTACCCATAAGGTGGGGGATTAGTGATCATTATTCTATAGAGTTTGCACCGATACTTGTGATAGGGCTATATACCTTTTTAAACAAAATCAAAAGGCGAAAATTGCAAGTATCTATCTTAGCCCTATTACTTTGCGCAATTTCCTGCTTCAAATTCATGGATAACAGAACTTCCGAATACTACAAAAAAGACAATACGCGTTTCTACTCAGCCGAGCATTGGAAACGCAAGTTTGATGTGGGTTCAGTGCATGAGGCACTTCGAACTATTCCTGATAGCCTTCGCGTCAGCGCGCAATCGCCACTTGCGCCACATTTAGCATTCAGAGATTATATTTACCATTACCCATTTAAGGGAGATGCAAATTGTATCGCATTACTCACTGCCGAGGAAAACAAATATCCTTTTACAGAAGATCAGTATCAAGATGAAATCAAAAAATTGTTGGACAGTGAAGAATGGGCTATTTTTATAAAAAACAAGGCACTACTGATCCTTATAAAAAAGTGAAAATGACTGCTCCTTTTTCAATATATAGCAGAAAGAAACGTTCTTTTAGTGTGAAAACATTTATGCTTGTACTTACCTTATTGGTAGGAAATTACTTTTGGGCCCAAATTGGCATGAGCCAATGGAGGTTACATGTTGCTTCTGGAAAAGCCATAGATGTGGTTTTGGCTGAAAATACAGTATTTACCGCCTATACAAATGGAATACATGTTCTGAACAGAGATAATGAAGAGGAGGAGCTTCTGACGGACGTAAACGGTTTATCAGATATCGAAATCTCATGTCTTTATTACGACTCAACTGAAGCGTGCGTCTTGGTGGGATACACAAATGGCAATATTGACAAAATAACGGCATCATCGATCTATAATATTCCTGCGATTAAGCTTGCCCAGGTTCCGAACTCCAAGAGAATCAATCGTTTTATGCGGAATGGAGATTATGTTTATGTTGCAACTGACTTTTGTGTTACAAAACTTGACCTAAACAAAGATGAAATTAAAGACACCTACTATCCAACCAATGGAAACCAGGCTATTTTAGATTTGAGCTTTTCAGCAGACACAATATTTGCATTAACAAACGACCGTTTAAAATATGGAATAATCGATAACCCAGCCCTTCCAGATGTCAGTCAATGGCAAGTCGATTCAAGACTCCCTATTCAATCAGAAAATTTCTATGCTGAGATTGAACAGTTCGAGAATAAACAATTTATTCTTTTAAAATCTCCTGTGTACGGTCAAGACAGTGTTTTCTACCTAAACAATAACGTTAAAACATGGCTAACGAACTCCCCTTATTCTCTAGAAATTAATAGCATAAATATCCTAGATGACACCACCTTAGCCGTAAATATAGATGGAGGTATTTATATTTATAATAGTGAATTAAATAATCCGCTATCTTACAATTCGAACAACTTCAATATTTGGATTTCTCCTGTAAGAAGTATCCGAGGTATTGAGGGTGTTTGGTCAGCTGATCAAATAAATGGCCTGCATCTTTATCCATCTGGAATTGGATATAAAGCATTTCCCATTGTGGGGCCTTACAACAATAATTTCTACGCAATGGATTGGCAAAGCAATACACTTGCTGTAGCAAGTGGCAGACTGCTTGGAAAATTGCCTTCATTTAGCTCAAATGGAATACATATTTTTCGTGATGAAACATGGGACTTCAAGAACATTCAATCGGTTCCGCAATGGCAAGATGAAAATATTTGGGACTTTATAGACATTTCAGTAAATCCAAACGATCCGCTTGAATACGCAGTAGCTTCCTATTCAGAAAAGCCCTTGACAATTTTCTCGGCAGACACTGTTGAGGTATTTGATGACACAAATTCTAGTTTGTCCTTTACAGGGATTGAAAATGGATGGAGCCTTGCATCTGATGTTTGCTTTGATACTCAAGATAATTTGTGGGTACTCAATGGATATACCGAGCAACCCTTGAACGTAAGAAAGCCAGATGGATCTTGGACGAATTTTGATTGTGGATCAAGTGCAAGAAATATTTATACCACAAAAATGATCATCGACTTTAATGACAATATATGGTTCGCCTCTGAAGACAATGGTATGTTCGGATACAAACACAATAACACGATTGACGAACCTAATGATGATGAAGCCGTGCATATATACACAGGAATCAATTCAGGAAACCTCCCTTCGTCGAATGTTACCGCCTTAGCTGCAGATTTTGATGGAGAAATATGGGTAGGTACAGATGCTGGATTTGCTATTTTATACAATGCATCAAATACATTTGATGGAAACCCAGGTGACTATGATGTTCAGCGGGTAAAAGTGACTTTTGAGGGCAATGTGGAGTACGTCTTGGGGAATACGCACATCACCGATATTGAGGTAGATGGTGGGAATAGAAAGTGGATTGCAACAGCAAATGCTGGTATCCTTCTGCTTAGCCCAGATGGATCAGAAATATTGGAGCAGCATACGACAGAGAACTCTCCTCTTGTTTCAAATAATATCTTTGATCTTAAACTTGACCAAAACTCAGGAGAACTTTTCATTATTACGGATAATGGATTGATTTCATATCGCTCTGATGCGAGCTACGAAGACCCAACCTATGAAACCTACAATGTATTTCCCAATCCTGTTAGACCGAACTACTCAGGGCCTGTTACTATACAAGGAATCCGTTATAATAGCGATGTGAAAATCACTGATGCTGCCGGAAACCTAGTTTATAAAACCACCTCGAACGGAGGAACTGCTGCATGGAACTGTCGCGCATTAAATGGGCAAAGAGTTGCCTCAGGAGTCTACTATATCTGGACTGCAACGAACGTCGGAAAGGATAAAAAAGTAGGGAAAGTTCTTATAATGAATTAAATTATTTTCTACTTGAAATGCATCACTCAATATAATACTCATGCTCGATAAAATAATCTAACATCGCCTCTTTAATCAGATGCTCTTGATCTTTAGAATTAATAGGTGGTAAATTCCGTAGATTTTCAAAGTGTGGCCAACCATCTTCATCGCGACCTTTATATTCATAATATCCGGCTGGGGTTAAAAGCGTACAAATTGCGACATGAATCAAATCCGTTTTCTCCTGTTTACTGTATTTATCATGGCCCTTACCTAGCTCATTGACACCAATCAAAAACAACAAAGCATGGACATCTAAGTCTTCTCCAAAGGTTTTTTCCAGGTGTTTGGTTAATTTCTGATAACGCAATTCTATGTCATGGTCCATACGATCAAAAAGTTAAAATTTGACGATTAAAATGAGGTTGAATTTATTCCAATTCAAAGTGTGCACTTCTTGTTGTGGCAGAATTAGTCCCAATAAATAAACTAAACGTTCCTGGTTCTGATTCCCATTTCTTGTTGGCACTGTAAAACTGAAGGGTTTCAGGTGTAATCTCAAATATAATTTGCTGTGACTCCCCTGGCGCTAACTCTACCAATTCAAAATCTTTTAGCTCTCTGACCGGGCGAGTGACACTTGCATAATGATCCCGAATATACATTTGAACGACCTCTTTTCCTTTGACCACTCCCCTGTTGGTCAGAGTTACCGAGGCCTCTATCTTAGTCCCTCTCGTAAGCTCTGGCTTACTTAGTGTAATTTCAGAATATTCAAACTCCGTATAGCTTAATCCAAAACCAAATGGATATAATGGTACGTTTTTTTCATCACCATAATGCGACCAAAATACACTTCCTGCATCGGCTCCTTTTGCTCCGGGACGGCCAGTGTTTTTGTAATTGTAGTACAAAGGCATTTGACCCACGCTTCTTGGGAAGCTCATTGGAAGTTTTCCGCTTGGGTTATAGTCGCCATACAAGACCTCTGCAATGGCATTTCCACTTTCTGTACCCAAATGCCAAGCTTCGACAATCGCAGGGAGGTGTTCATCCGCCCAATTCAGTACTAAAGGCCTACCATTCATGAGTACCAAAATGATATTCTTATTCACTGCATAAACCTCTTCTAAGAGCTCTTGCTGAAATCCAGGTAAATCAAGTTTCGATCGGCTTCTACCTTCTCCTGATTGAAAACCATATTCACCTAAAACCATAACCACTACATCCGCGTTCTTTGCAATATTCTTTGCCGCCTTTATTCCACTTTTATCGGTAGTATTAATGTTTACTTCCCTATGAAACGCGGGGATTTCATTCACAAGCTTAACTCCCTGCTCATGGATAATTGTATTAGCACCATACTTTCGCATACCCTCAAGAACTGAAATTGCCGAATTATTTTCTCCTGCGATTCGCCAATTGCCTAGTGGGCTATTTTTGTCTGCTGCTAAAGGGCCAATCAAAGCGATGGTTTGCCCTTCCCTTTTAAGTGGTAGAACTGCATTATTATTTTTCAAAAGGACAATGGATTTTTTTGCCATATCTAATGCACCTGCCCTTATTTCGTGAGCGCCTGTAATCTCTTTCTCGCGCGTCGTATCACAATAACGAAACGGGTCATCAAAAAGACCTAGCTCATATTTGACTGTAAGAATTCTCCTTACAGCATCGTCTATTTGCGCCATTGTAACTCGGCCTTCTTCTACTAATGATTCAAGCTCAGAAAGATATATGTAGGATTCCATATCCATATCAGAACCACCATTTAAGGCAAGCTCCCCTGCATGGTTATTATCTCGAGCATACCCATGAACGATCATCTCCTTTAATGACCCCCAGTCTGAAACAATAAATCCATCAAAACCCCAATCACGTTTTAATATATCTCTTTGTAAAATTTTATCAGCTGTCGCAGGAATTCCATTTAACTCGTTAAAGGCATTCATGAAAGTGCGAACACCTGCGTCCGAAGCAGCTTTAAAAGGAGGCAAAACTATATTATGAAGCGTGCTCTCCCCAATATCAACCGTATTGTAATCTTTTCCACTTTCTGCAAAGCCATAAGCGGCAAAATGCTTCGCGCAGGCTGCGACTGAATTCGGACTCGATAAGTCATCTCCTTGAAAACCTTTTACCCTAGCCGAAGCAATAACACTTCCTAGATAAGGGTCCTCTCCTGCTCCTTCCATAACTCTACCCCAACGGGCATCACGCGTAATATCCACCATTGGTGCAAAGGTCCAATTTATGCCTGCTGCGGAAGCTTCCTTTGCGCCAAGAGCTGCAGAATTACGTATAGCTTCAAGATCCCAACTCGCTGATTCTGCCAAAGGAATAGGACTTATCGTTTTATAACCATGTATTAGGTCAAAACCTATAATCAAGGGGATACCAAGTCTTGATTTATTGACGGCAATCTCTTGAACAGCACGGACTTCTCTGGCGCCTCGAACATTTAGCATGGAACCTACTAATCCTTGGGCAAGATGGTCATACTTTTCTTTTGCATTTCCCTCTTTTGGGGAGGGACCTGTTACATTCCAAAAGCCATTATATTGATTCATTTGTCCGATCTTTTCTTTCAATGTCATCTTGGCCATCAGTTCATTTACACGTTGAGGAATTGAAAGTTCAACCTCTTTTTGATCAGTACCTCCACAGGATAATAGAAATGAAAACAATAACAATAGGTATCGCCCTCTAGGCAGAAAATAGTATTGTGCTAGCATTTTGGGGTTTTTAGTGTCAATTTAATAACTGAATTCATCAATAAAGAATTGGTTTTTCACTTTATTACTCAGACGGAACAGAGTATCTGTTTTTAACAATCCAAGCAAAAAACGCGAGGTAAGCAAAGCACAAAACACCAATAATATAACTGCTTTGAATTCCAATACTCTCTGATACTGATCCCTGTAACCAACTGATAATCCCTCCACCCATAATCATCATAATTAAAAAGCTGCTACCTTGACTTGTATGTTTACCCAGTCCCCGAACTGATAAAGCGAAAATACATGGCCAAAGTGTACTACAAAACAACCCAACACTTGTTATCGCATACACGCTGATCATTCCAGTTGTCATCATGCCAACAAATAAAGCGCAAATTCCGAGGATTGAAAAAATCAATAACATTCTAGCGGCATCGCCTTTACTTGCCATATCAGCAGCAATTAAAACTATAATGATTAATCCATAAACATAAAATGGTGTTAGATCATGATTCGCAATCGTATTGACCAAAAGAAAAACACCAAAGGCTAAGTAAGGTGCTATAAAACGCAATATTTTCTGCAAAGACATATTATCAGTAAAAGCCTGGACAGCGCCTGTCCAACGACCTATCATTAAACTTGCCCAGTAAAGTGATACATAAGGTGCAATTTCATCTATAGCAAAACCTAATTCTTTGGACATGTATTCGGGAAGATTAGCTGCTGTTGATACTTCAACTCCGACATATAGAAAAATAGCAAACATTCCCAAAACCAATTGCGGGTATTGCAATGCAGACTTTTTTAAAGATGAATTATCATCAATTGATGCTTCCTGTGACTCAGGATGCTCTGGTAAGGAGGAGAACTTCAGCAAAACAGCTACCAATAAAAAAGCCACTCCAAGTATTAAATATGGAATTTTCACACTCTCAATACTCAAATTTGTACTTCCGGATGAAGTTGTCCCAAAAATTGCAAAGCTCACAATTAGTGGGCCAATGGTTGTTCCAAAATTATTAATCCCCCCAGCTAAGGTCAATCTCTGAGATCCAGTTTTAACAGGCCCTAAAGCAATAGCCAGTGGATTGGCTACAGTCTGTTGGAGAGAAAACCCTAAACCAACTGTGAACAGGCCTGCTAACATTAAAGGGTAAGAACCTGAATTAGCGGCAGGATAAAAAAGTAATGTACCAAGTGCTGAAATAACCAATCCTAAAATCAGGCCATTTTTATAGCCCATTTTATTTACGAGATCTTTACCAATTAAAAGAGAGATACCCATGTAAATTAGAGACCCAACTGTATACGAAATATAAAATGCAATGGAAACAAATTGACTTTGACCTTGCGTTAAATCAAATGCTTTTTTAAATACTGGAATTAAAATATCATTACTAGCAGCAACAAAGCCCCAAAAGAAGAAAACAGTTGTTAATGTAAAGAGGGCACTTTGATTCGTTTTTGCAGACATAATGTTCAAATTTAGTCACCCAAGATAAAGTAAATTTAGGACTAGCTAATGTTTTTTTTCAGTTTTTTCGAAGGGATTGACAGGGAAAGTGTCTTTATGACGGCATCAACAATGCCTTTGGCGTCATATCCACAATCAGCCCAAAGCTCTTTTTGTGTTCCATGGTGGATATACTGGTCCGGAATACCAAGCCGTGTAACTTCAGATTGATACTTTTGATCGGCCATAAATTCAATAACTGCTGAGCCAAATCCACCCATAATACACCCGTCCTCTACAGTAATAATGTACTTAAACTTTGTGAATATCTCATGAAGCATGATCTCATCAATAGGCTTCACGAAACGCATGTCATAATGGGCAAGAGAGACACCAAGCTTAATTAATTGTTTCGCTGCTTCTTGAACAAAATTTCCTGGGTGACCTACGGATAAAACAGCAATATCTTTGCCGTTCGTAAGACGCCTTCCTTTTCCTATTGGAATCTCTTTCATAGGGGTTTTCCATTTTGAAAGAACACCTCTCCCTCTTGGATACCTGATGGTAAACGGACCGCGATTAGGCAGTTGCGCAGTAAACATTAAATTTCTCAGCTCTTCTTCATTCATAGGTGCAGAAATCACCATATTTGGTATGCATCTCATATAAGAAAGGTCATAAGCACCATGATGGGTTGCTCCGTCTGCTCCTACTAGTCCAGCACGATCCAAACAAAAGACAACATTTAAATTTTGTAACGCTACATCATGAAGCACTTGATCATAGGCGCGCTGCATAAATGAGGAGTATATATTACAAAACGGTAATAAACCCTGAACAGCCAAACCTGCACTGAAGGTAACGGCATGTTGCTCTGCTATTCCCACATCAAAAGCACGTTCAGGCATTGCTTTCATCATAATATTCAAAGAACAACCTGAAGGCATAGCCGGCGTAATGCCCATTATTTTATCGTTATTCTCTGCAAGCTCTACAATCGTATGACCAAAAACATCTTGGTATTTAGGAGGCTGCTGATCTGGAGGAGCGATTTTGACAATCTCACCTGTTTCTTTGTTAAATATTCCTGGGGCATGCCATTGTACAGGGTTTCCTTCTTCTGAAAATTTATAACCGGCGCCTTTGCGTGTAATACAATGTAGAATTTTTGGTCCCGGTATATCCTTTAGCTCAGCTAAAACGGTTGCTAAGCGCTCCACATCGTGCCCGTCTACAGGTCCGTAATATTGAAAATTTAAAGATTCAAACAAGTTGCTTTGTCCCCCACCTTTAATAATTCTAGATACCTTTTTTGCAATGCTTTGTGCGTCGGGTCCAAACTTAGATACCTTACCCAATAATTTCCATATTTCCTCCTTTACATGTCCTAGAGGCTGAGAGGGCTTAAAATCCTTAGAATATTCTCTTAATGCGCCAACGCTCGGTTCAATTGACATTCCATTATCGTTCAAAACCACTAATAAATTTGCGTCTTTTTCAAAACCAGCATGATTGATCCCCTCAAAAGCCATTCCTGCCGTCATTGCACCATCTCCTATAACAGCAATATGTTGTGTTTTTGAATCTCCAGCGTACTTATTTGCGACAGCCATTCCTAATGCTGCCGAGACAGAAGTGGATGAATGGCCTACACCAAAGGTATCATACTCGCTTTCTGACCTTTTTGGGAAACCCGAGATTCCTCCTTTACTTCTATTTGTATGAAAAACTTTTCTTCGACCAGTTAATATCTTATGTCCATAGGCTTGGTGACCTACGTCCCACACAATTTTATCAATGGGCGTATCAAAAACATAATGGAGTGCAACAGTTAATTCAACAACACCTAAACTTGCTCCAAAGTGACTATTCCCTATCTCAGAAATTACGTCAATAATATATTGCCGAACCTCGTCAGAAACCTGAGGTAAATCCTCAATAGAAAACTTGTCCCTAAGGTCTTTTGGGACATCTATTTGATCTAAAAAGCTTCCAGGTTTGTATTTTGACATAACGTTAGGGACAAAGTTAGATGATTAAACACATTTAACCTAACAACAAAGTTTTCAAAGGGTTTTAAGCGTTTGTATTTTCTTGCGTGTCTTTTTTCTTTTCGATGTAGAAAAGGCTTATAACAAAAACAAGAATTAAACTATTTCTGAAAATCAAATTCATATAAAAGCTTTCAAAATCAATTTGGATAGCAAAGAAATATAAGGCCAAAGCACTTCCTAAATACAAGAAGAATTTCCATATATTATACGGGATTGGGTAATGTTTCTGTCCGAGGAAATAGGAAAGCAACATCTGAAAAAGATAAACAATGAGTGTCGCCCATGCGCAAGCCATGAAACCATACTTGGGAATAAACAAGACATTAATTAAAACAGTAATAAAAGCCCCGCTCAATGCGATATAAGCCCCAAACTTTGTCTTTCCACTCAACTTATACCAAATACTTTGATTATAATAAATCCCTAAGAAAACATTGGCGAGCAGTAAAATAGGCACCACACGTAATCCTACCCAGTACGATTCGTTCTGAATAAAGTACTTAAAAACATCAATGTTTAACGCCACCAATAGGAACACAAAACAAACTAAGCCTATAAAAGCGTTCATGACCTTGACATAGATTTGATTTTTATTTTCCTTATTCATTTGGCTAAAGAAAAAAGGCTCTGCAGCATATCGGTAGGCTTGTAAGAAAATAGTGACGAGCATCGCTAATTTATAGGAGGCGCTATAGATTCCAACCTGAGCTTCAGCATAACTCAAGGATGCAGGAATTAATGGGTCATAAAGCATCTGTTTGAGCAGAATTCGGTCCAACGTTTCATTAATTATTCCTGCAAAACCGGCCACAGCTAAAGGAAGAGAATAAAATGCCATCTTCTTAAAAAGTTCACTATCAAAACTTGATTTCAATCTAAATGACTTATATAGCAATAAGGGTTTGACTAATGAAGCAATAAGGTTCGCCACTAATATGAATACAATGCCTCGTTCTGGATTCTCTGGGGAAACAAAACCAAGCATTAAAATCAGATTCAAGGTTATATTGACACCTATTGAGCTAAACTGAATTAAAGAAAAACGGAGGGCTTTTTCTTCCGCCCTGAGCTTGGCTAGAGGAAGCGAAGATATGGCATCAACTGCCACTATAGCACCCAATAGGAGAATATATTCCCCATGGTGCTCAAAGAGTAAAAGACGCGCTAAGTCCTGATAAAATATGGCTATAATTAAAAAAAACAACCCATTGACAAATAGTAATGAGACCAGGGCCGTTGCAAAAGTCTTTTCTTTAACACCTTCTTTTTGAATGAATTTAAAAAAGGCTGTTTCCATACCAAATGTGAGCAAAACAATTAAGAATGCGACCCATGCATAGAGCTCAGAGACCACTCCGTAATCAGAAGGGTCTACAAAAACTGCTGTATACAGAGGGACCAATAAATAATTCAGTAGCCTTCCAAGAATAGAAGACAACCCATAAATAGCAGTTTGCCCAAAAAGTCGCTTAACAGGACTCGTCATATTATTTTCTGAAATTTGCTTTTCGTTTTTCTAAAAAGGCAGTAGTTCCTTCCTTAAACTCCTCTGTTCCGAAGCACTTTGCAAATTCTTCAATTTCCACTTCATAGCCATTCACTCCTGAAGTATAACCGGCATTTACAGCTTTTATGGCAGAACGAATTGCCATTGGTGAATTGCGTAGAATTTTAGAAGCCATCTTTAATGCTGTATCCATAAGCACATCTTGTTCGACAACTGAATTAACCAATCCACAACGAAAAGCTTCCTCTGATGAAATCATTCCAGCTGTAAAGATGAGCTCATTGGCTTTTCCTTTGCCTACGAGTTGTGCCAACCTTTGTGTACCTCCATAACCAGGAATAACCCCAAGAGAAACCTCTGGTAAACCCATTTTTGCATTTGTAGAAGCAATCCTGATGTGCGCAGACATTGCTAGTTCTAATCCGCCTCCTAAAGCAAAACCATTTACCGCAGCAATCACAGGTTTTGGATAATGTTCTACCAGATCGAATAAAAGCTCTTGTCCTCTTTGTGCAAGTGTGCCTCCCTGTGCGATTGTAAAATCTGCAAATTCCTTTATGTCAGCGCCTGCTACAAAAGCTTTATCCTCTGCGCCCGTCAAAACCACTACACCTACCGCCTCATTTAACTCTATGTTTTTTAAGGCTTTATGCGCCTCTTCAATGGTTTGTTTATTCAGGGCATTTAGCTGTTTAGGGCGGTTAATGGTCAATATGGCAACACCATTAGAAATATCAAGAGAAATATTTTCGAACATAAGAAATGAATTTTGTGTTAAATATAAGGGTAATTGTGCGTAGCCTAAGAGCAATGATTTGGTTTTTTATTATTTATGAATAATCCCTTATTTCTCGGGTAAGCACTATTTAATTCGTAATTTTGCACGTCAATGGCGCAAAAAGATTCAACAAAGCAGACGCTTTACAAGAAAATTTTGGTTTTTACCAAGTTTAGACTATCCTTTCTCGTGGTAATATCCGCATTAACGGGTTATCTTTTTGCAGGCGGTTCAGACTACATAGAAATCGCTTTTTTAATGGTTGGAGGTTCTTTTGTTACAGCAGCCTCTAATGGCGCCAATCAAATTTGGGAAAAAGATATCGATAAACTAATGGCTAGGACTAAAAACAGGCCGTTAGCTCTTGGAACCATGAGCTTAAGATTTGCATACTCAATCGTCATTTTATTGCTCATCATAGGAAGCTTTTTATTGCTGCTGATCAATCTTAAATGTATGCTCCTAGGAATAGCTGCTTTTATTTCTTACGTATTTATTTATACACCTATGAAATCTAAAAGTGCTTGGGCAGTTTTTATTGGGGCGTTTCCGGGTGCTACACCCCCTTTTTTGGGAGCAATTGCCGCAACCGATGCCTTTGGTTTCCTGCCCGGTGTACTCTTTTTTGTACAATTCACATGGCAATTCCCACACTTTTGGGCAATTGCATGGGTAAGCCATGAAGATTATAAGAAAGCCGGATATCATCTATTACCATCTGCACTCGGTAAATCAAAGCAGTCGGCTTTTCAAATTCTGATTTATTCATTGGCATTAATTCCCTTCAGTTTAATCCCTTGGATTTTAGATTGGACTGGGAATACGACCTTCGTAATTGCCGCAATACTGGGCACTTTATTTTTCATTTATGCGTACAAATTGTTCCTAAGTCAAGAAGATGCAGATGCGAGAAAACTTATGTTCGCTTCTTTTGTTTATTTACCAATAATTCAGTTTACCTATGTCCTTGACAAGGTAGAACATATTAAATTTTTAAGTGATGGATTTATCTAAAGACATGGACCCTATCGTCCATGAAAAAATGAAAAAAAACATGGTTTATGTGAGCTGCTTTAGCATTGTGATGCTCTTTGCAGGTTTATCATCAGCTTACATTGTGAGTATGGGTGATGCTTTTTGGTTGGAAACAGCCTTGCCCAATGCCTTTTGGTGGAGCACGGCTTGTATCGTTTTAAGCAGTATAACCTTTATATTTTCAATTTCTGCAGCACGCAAGGGTCAGGTCTCTTTGCTCAAAGCTGGAATGGCGATAACCCTATTGTTGGGATTGCTTTTTGTTTATTTTCAGTGGACAGGTTTTGGGCAACTCATGGACAACGGTGTTCACCCTTTTCAAAACCATATTGTTGTGACTGATGGTCGTTATGGGGACTATTTCGAGGTTAAAAAAAATGACCAGTTCATTACAGTTGATGGAAATGACTACCTATTAGATGAAAAAAAAATGAATGCTGACCAATTCAGCTCATTCCAAAGCTTCATGAAAGAGTTTATCTCAGGAGAAAATTACAACAACAAGTTCCGGTTGATCACATCGGGAAAACAAAAAGAGTATACGTTATTGTTAAATAACGTGCCGCTGTCGATTCAAAGTAACTCGTTTTATGTAAATGACTCAACACCTATTGCTTCTGCTGACGTATTAAGGCTAAAGCAACTTGCGCAAAATGTAGTGGATGGAAGAGGGGACTTTTTTGCCAAAGGTAAAATCGGTGAAGATTTTAATATCTCTTACAAAGGAGAAAATTTGGAATACAAGAATAGAAAGCTGCATTACAAAGGGAAGGTGCTTTCCAACTTTTTACAAATCAAAGCCACTGAATCTTCGGATATGGCCTCGTCATTTTTATTCATTTTAACCTTCCTACATTTACTTCACGTCGCGGCAGCATTGATCTACCTAAGTAGAGTCGTTACAAAAACCTTTATGAATCGTTTTGGAGCAGAAAACCATCTTACTCTACGTCTAACTTCAATATTCTGGCATTTTTTAGGGCTTTTGTGGGGGTATTTAATACTGTTTTTGGTTTTTATTCATTAAACTTGCAGTAAAATCTTTTAAATGGCGGGAAATACTGTTCAATTAGACTCCAAAACACTATGGGGTGGTAAGGAATCTCCTTTTCAAACAAGCTACGGAAAATTAATGATGTGGTTTTTTCTGGTCTCTGATGCGCTTACGTTCAGCGGTCTTTTAGTTGCATACGGATTTGTAAGACATGATACGCTAGAAGCATGGCCAATCGGAGAAGAAACATTTAACTCATTGCCTTTTTTAGGTCATGGTTATCCACTTATTTATGTAGCACTAATGACCTTTATTCTGATTGTTTCCTCAGTTACAATGGTTTTGGCCGTTGAAGCAGGACATCGCATGGACAAGAAAGGCGTTATTAAATGGATGATTGCTACAATCATTGGTGGTTTTTTCTTTTTAGGTTCTCAAGTTTGGGAATGGAGCCACTTCATTCATGGTTCTGAATTTGGTAGAATAGAATTGATGGACGGATCAGAAGCAATTGTAAAAGGTCATTTTGGCGAAATCAAAAATTTCACCGTATTAGAAAGCGGATTGCACCACAAGAAAGGTGACGTAATCACTGATGACTTGATGCATACGTTTCAGCATGCTGCTAAAGAAGGTCACATAGAAAAAGGTGGAAAAATCCACCTTCATGATGGTTCAGTAGCACAAGTTAACAAAGCCCACGACCATGACCTTGAGCTTACAATCAAATTAATTAGCTCCGATTCAAAAAGAAAGATAGGAGATAAAATCGATGGAAAAGAAGCAGAGAAGCTTTACTATGCCTCACTTTACAGCGGAACACCCAAAGTTACTTATGGTGCACCGTGGTTTGAGGACGGCGAACATTGGTTGCCTACCAAAAATGAATATGGACCACAACAATATGCTCATTTTTTCTTCTTTATTACAGGATTTCATGGTTTCCATGTATTCTCAGGTGTGTTGATTAATATTTTAATTTTTATTGGCGTAGTAAAAGGAACTTATCATAAAAGAGGACATTACGAGATGGTCGAAAAAACTGGACTCTATTGGCACTTTGTAGATTTAGTTTGGGTTTTTGTTTTTACATTTTTTTACCTCGTATAATATTTAAAACAGCACCATGGAAAGAGACGATTTAATTGAATATTCTTTAAATACCCACCACTCCGAAGAGCACGGAAAGGCGCTTCGAACAAAAATATGGAAGGTCACCCTGCTACTCACAATTATTACTGCGATTGAAGTTGCACTTGGCGCCTACATTAAACAATCGTCAGACGTATGGATTTACGTGAAATGGACCTTTATCGTCTTAACCCTTTTGAAAGCAGGGTATATCGTTATGGTGTTTATGCATCTAGGTGATGAGAGAAAATGGATGCGTAATGTCATTTTACTTCCTTACGCTGGTTTTATTCTTTATTTAATTTTCATCGCATTGGTGGAAGCACTCGCGGTTGGAGAGGCTTGGTCAGGTGTTGCCGTTTAAAAAACTCTTTTGACTAAGAAAAGATTAAATAAGTTTATTGGTTTTGTTTTAGTCTTTGGACCAGCACTACTCCTAATTTTTATTGGAACTAGAAGCTGTGAACACAAGTTCGAAGAGCTTGCCGATTACGGACCTGTCGCTGAATTTGAATTTACAGATGCCAATGGAAATTTGCGAAATTCGAAGGAATTCAAGGACGAGGTCGTTCTAATAAATATACT
The DNA here is from genome assembly GCA_913046365.1 of uncultured Flavobacteriales bacterium. Taxonomy (GTDB): domain Bacteria; phylum Bacteroidota; class Bacteroidia; order Flavobacteriales_D; family Crocinitomicaceae; genus UBA952. Next base: position 28,941 of record CAJWRM010000002.1, on the reverse strand, counting down.
CCAAAGTACATGCCCCGATAGTTGCTCTATTTTAATGTGGCATTTGAATCAAACCATCTACCAGCATGTCTGGAAGAACAAAACAAAGAAAACAAAAAAGATCAGAATAATTTCTTTTCTCACAGATGGCGAAGGGAATTCAGTGGAAGACCTATCCGTTATCAATGATGCGGTGCATGACTTGACAGAAAACTATGACCCGTCTATTTGGATTTTAGCTACTGGAAATGTAAAAGAGATTTATAACCTAGAAAACAATGGCGTATCACTCACGGATGAGCAGTCAAACTTTCAAGAGCTTATGCTGCTTATTGACAAACAGCACCATCTTAGAATGGTATTGTCAGGAAATGTAGAGGGCCAAATAAGGCGTATGAAACAAAGCATGGCGCTACTTCAAAAACAATATGATAAACAAGTCTTAAAATAAAAATGAATCGTTTATTTATTTGTTTGTCTCTCCTGCTCATTACTGCCTGTGAAGGAGATGATTCCTCAAAAGCACTACCTTATATTGGAGACTACGACCTTCAGTATACTACGGTAAATGGAAAACAAATCGTTGACACTATTTATCAACCTATTGGCTCATTTTCTTTTCAAAATCAAGAGGGTATTCAAGTAAAAAATAAGAGCTACACCAACAAGATTTGGATTACTGAATTCTTTTTTGCCACTTGTCCAACCATTTGTCCGATTATGAATGTGCAGATGACAAAACTTTCTGAAGAGGTAAGAAAAATGAATGCCGAAAATATAGTTCAATTCCTTTCCTTTTCGATTGATCCAGAAAAAGACACACCAGAAGCGCTAAAAAAATATAAAAATCTCCACTGCAGCGATTGTGCAAATTGGGATTTTTTAACGGGTGATGAAGAGCTTACACACAAACTGGGAATAGAGAGCTTTAAGGTTTTTGCAGGGCGAGAAGAGGAAGCCGCCGGTGGATATGCGCATTCTGGCGCTTTTTCTATGGTTGATCAAGATGGGTATCTCAGAGGTGTATATAACATTACAGATTTTGACGGTTCCGTAAACAAAATTGAATACCAAAGGTTATTAAAGGACCTAAAAATTCTAATAAAAAGCTAGCTTGTCACAAATTGAATACATAGAATCTCAACTGACGCCGCTTAGAAAACAGCTCAAAGAGCACAGCTTATATGAGCAGCTGCAGAGTATTGAAGACATAAAGATTTTCATGTCCCTACATGTTTTTGCCGTTTGGGATTTCATGTCGCTCCTCAAAGCACTACAAATTCAACTTACAACAACGACAATCCCTTGGCGCCCGCGCCCAAAAGCATCTTTAGCAAGGTTTATCAATGAAATTGTTCACGCCGAAGAAAGTGATCTTAACGAAAAAGGCGAGCCAAAAAGTCATTTTGAAATGTATTTAGATTCGATGCACCAAATTGACTCAGATGCCACCGAAATCAACCACCTCATTAAAGGACTAGAGAAAGGAGATTCAATTCATTCAATTTTAGACGCGTTATATATTGAAAACTGTGCGAAAGAATTTATGCGTTTTACCTTTAATGTCATCGAATCTGGAAAGCCACACTGTATCGCTGCGGCATTTACCTTTGGAAGAGAGGATTTGATTCCCGATATGTTTATCGAGATTCTCAAAAAAGCAGATGCAAAAAATACAAAGTTTAACAAGCTGACATACTATCTTGACCGCCATATTGAGCTCGATGGAGACGAACACGGTCCGCTTTCTCTGCAAATGGTCGAAGAGCTTTGTGATAACGATCCCAAAAAGATAGATGAGGTGCTTGAGGTCTCAAAACAGGCGCTCCAGCATAGGATTGCACTTTGGGATGGTATAAAAGAAAAAATTGTCGCTCAGGAAGGACGAGTACCTCAAGCGGAAAAATCACCAAGCAAAAAGCTTAAAAATGCAATTCTAGCGGTCTCCATAATTATTCCGTTGGCAGTTGCTATTCTTTTTTCAGTAAAAATCGAAGGGTTCGACCTTTCTTTTCTACCCCCTATTTATGCTTCTTTGAACGGGCTGACAGCAATAGGTTTGGTTTCGGCATTGGTGGCTATTAAATTCAAGAAAATAAAACTGCATCAGAGAATTATACAATCTTGCCTCTCTTTTTCAATTTTGTTTTTGTTGTTATATGTGCTTTATCACATGACCTCAGATTCAACGAAATATGGAGACATTAATGGTAATGGAATCCTAGAAAGTGCAGAAGCGCTTGCCGTCTCCGATACAAGAGGTGTTTATTTTTTCATTCTTGTTTCGCATATTTTCTTGAGCTTGGTTGTTATACCACTGGTGTTGTTTACCTACAAGTTTGCTTGGGAAGGCAATTATGAAAGACATAAAAAATGGACAAGGTTCGCTTTCCCTATATGGCTTTATGTGGCCATAACAGGAGTAATTGTCTATTATATGATTTCACCTTTCTACAGCTAGGTTTATTTAATCAAGATCTCAACGCGTCTGTTCGCCTCCTTCTGCATCTCTGTTTCTGGAAACGCATAAACTGGATTTGTAAAACCAAAGCCTTTTGCACTTAACCTTTTCGGAGAAATCCCAGCTAGAGCAAGATGTTTGACTATTTCTTTAGCTCTTTTTTTAGAAAGTCGCTTAGAACTGTAAGGCTGTGTGCCGTCTCCATTAACATGGCCTTGAATTTCAATATTTACATTAGGATTGACCAATAAAAAGTCCCGCAAACGATTTAGTTTTGGCGCTGATTCTTCTAAAATCGTAGAAAGACCTGCAACAAAATAAATTTCGTCTATTTTAGCCACCGCGCCACGAACCAATGGTTTGAGAAAAACAGTGTCTTTTAGTCCATTTTTAACAAGTATCGAATGGTTCTTTTTATCAAAGGAGAAATATCCTTCGGCATCGATCTTTAGCTCACATACCTTTATATTCTTACGTACATTTAAGATAAGCTCACTAGCTACATATGCTCCATTAATTTCATTTGAGCCTGTTAGAGAGATTTTACTTTTCACTGGTCGCTTCGTTACAGCATCTCTCACGTGAATCTCATACTCGTGAGCATTACCATGTGTCGTTAAATCAAATAATAAGGAGTCCACAATCTCATTACCAAATTCATCTTGTGGAGAAAAATCAAAAGAAAAGTCCAAAGAATCTTTTATCCCCTCTTCCGCGATAAGCACAACTGCATAGCGCAACGCTTCTTGAACAAAAATAAATTCTGCATCAAGGCCAACTGAATTCGATTCAGAAAAAATAAACTTGGCTCGTTGTTCTTCAATCTCTTGACAAATTTGACCGCCTTTTTCTTCAAACATATATATTTGACACTTTTCAGCGTATCGTTTTATATTAAGATTCAACATCCCCGATGAGGGCGTATCAAAAAACAACCAAATCTGATTTTTATATACTTTTCTTGAGGTTTCATAACCATAAAGACTTTTCTTGTCGACCCCTTTTTTTCCCTGAAAAGCGAGACTATAGAAATTATTAGGTGATAAAGAAATTCCTCCCGCACACTTAGAATAATCAATAGATTGTGCATGGCAGATCTGTGCCAAAAAAAATGTAATCAATAAAAGAACGTACAAATTATCTTTATTCATTTGAGTCAATTGCTATTTTTACTTTCCCAGTCAACTTAGTTCGAATATACAAATGTGTCTTCCCCAAAACAAGAGAATTAAGCCTCAGCTCATCTAAATCGCTAAATACATTGACTCCAGGAGCAAGTGTGCCATTTAGCTTGCTTTCGAGGATTGCTAATAATGAATTTAAACTTTCTGACATATCAATTTCTGCCTTTTTTTCGATTTCATTTCTAATTCTATTTCCCAAAAGCCATTCTGCGGATTTTAAAAGAAATGCTCTTGTTTTTATTTCAAAGTCTATGTCTTTTAGGGTCAACACTTGTTGGTCAATATCCATCTCCGGACGACAAACCATATATACTTTACCTTTTCTAAATCCATCGAATTCAAGACGAAGCACTAATCGATTAGATTGACAGCCGATTACCTTCAAATTTCGAACCACAATCTCCTTTCCTTTTATCGATATTACCTCATCCTTAAACTCATTCGTAAGTATAGACGATAAAGTGTCGTAAGAAGATGCAACATCAGTTAAAATAGAAAACCCTTCCATCCTCGTTTTTGGAATCATATTTGTCAACGGCCGGTATGATTTAGTTATGGGTTCTGTTGAAATCATAGGAGAAAAAAACAAGCTCAACGAAAATTTTGCGGTTTCATCTTCATACTTTAAGTCCGTTGTCGAAAAAGATAATGGGTTAAGCTGAAGAAAACCATACGGGGCTATAGGTATGGATTGCTGAAGCTCTTTCCAAGCTTTCTCAATGGTAGATTTGACCTCAAAAGACTCTATATCTTCGTCCATTTTCGACTGCATGGTTTTAAGCTCTTTCTCTATTTCCTTTTGAACTCTTTCTGTAACATCATAATTCAAAAAAGTAAGCTCGCATGGATCCTTAATTATAAATTCTTCAAGCACTGTTTTAGAGATGAGCTTGTAATCCTTACTCAACCCTAATGTGGTCAAATAACGCATCGTATATCCGCGTTTCTTTTCATCCACCCCACATGAAGCATATATTTTGGGAACTGTGCAATATTCTTTTCCATTCCAAAGGGTTATACATAGTGGACAATAGCTCAAGTCTAGGGAGAAACCACCGTAGATTTTTGTCTCTAGTTGGGATGGTGAAGTTGAAAAAGAAATCGGTTCACGAGAAAATGCATAAGTATAACTAATCCCTTCACATGACAAAGAAGCTCCGTCGAAAATCAAAGGAGTACTTTTTTCAGCTTCTGCAAACATCCCACTCATATTAACCTCAACATCGACATTTAGCCTAGAAACCTCAGGTTCAATTTTATCTTGATTTTGAATACTAAATTCTGGTAATGATGGCTCAATTGTTTTGCAAGCAATCAAAACAAAAAGCAATAGAACACAATTTATAAACGTCCAGTTTCTATACATTCGAGCCATTGAAAAAGAGTCCTTCTAATTTAATTTAAATATTAACACCATAGCTTCGAGGAGCAACTTAAAATACATACTCTTTGAGGTGAAATTAATAAGATTGGTTAAATTTGCGCACACTCATAACTTAAGGTAAACACACTCATGCAAAAGTCTAAAATCATTTACACTAAAACAGACGAGGCTCCGGCCTTGGCTACCTATTCATTCTTACCATTTGTCAAAGCCTATACAGCCGCAGCAAACGTAAGTGTCGAAACAAGAGACATTTCCTTGGCAGGTAGGATTTTAGCACATTTTCCTGAAGTACTATCGGAAAATCAAAAAGTAAATGATGCTTTAGCTGAGCTAGGAGAATTGGCTAAATCTCCCGAGGCAAATATTATTAAGCTACCAAACATAAGCGCTTCTGTTCCTCAATTAAAAGCTGCCATTTCGGAGCTTCAAGCTCAAGGACATGCGCTTCCCGATTATCCAGAAGATGCAGAAACGGAAGATGAAAAACGAATAAAAGCTACATACAACAAAGTAAAAGGAAGCGCGGTTAATCCTGTCCTTCGAGAAGGAAACTCGGACCGCAGGGCTCCAAAAGCAGTAAAAAACTATGCAAAACAAAATCCCCATTCGATGGGGGCATGGTCGGCAGACTCCTCAACGCACGTAGCGTCCATGAATGGCGGAGACTTTAAATCAAATGAGAAATCGACTACAATTCAAAAAGAAGGTTGGGTCCAAATTGCACATGTTGATACAAATGGAGCGAAAAGTATATTAAAAGAGAGGGTTGCAGTATTAGCAGGTGAAATTATCGATGCAACATATCTATCTGTAAATGCCCTACTCTCATTTTTAGAAGAAGAAATAACTGACGCGAAAGACAAAGAGCTCTTATTCTCTTTGCATATGAAAGCCACAATGATGAAGGTTTCTGATCCTATCATTTTTGGACATGCCGTTAGGGTTTTCTTTAAACCTGTATTTGATCAATATCATGAAACATTTGAACGCATTGGCGTTGATGTTAATAACGGATTTGGAGACCTCATTGCTAAAATAGCATACCTAGATGAAACAGAGAAAAATGAAATTGAAGCAGCCATTTTAGCTTGCTATGCGCAACGACCAGATTTAGCAATGGTAAACTCGGATAGAGGAATCACAAACCTACATGTGCCAAGTGATGTAATTATTGATGCTTCTATGCCCGCTATGATTCGTACTTCAGGTCAGATGTGGAACAAAGAAGGGAAGCAACAAGATACTAAAGCAGTCATTCCAGATGCGTCATACGCTGGAGTCTATAAAGCAACCATTGATTTTTGTAAACGCAACGGTGCTTTTGATCCAACCACAATGGGAAGTGTTTCAAATGTAGGACTTATGGCCCAAAAAGCTGAAGAGTATGGGTCTCATGACAAAACATTTGAAATAAATCAGAATGGAAAAGTTCAAGTCTCGGATCAAGACGGCGTTGTACTAATTGAACACGCAGTAGAGAAAGGAGACGTTTGGAGAATGTGTCAGGTAAAAGATCTACCAATACAAGATTGGATAAAACTAGCTGTAAATCGAGCAAAAGCAACAGGTGTTCCAGCTATTTTTTGGTTGGACGAAAATAGAGCACATGATGCTGAGCTCATTAAAAAAGTTCATGCGTACCTTCCTAATTTCGATACTGAAAACCTAGAGATTAAAATCTTAGCGCCTGAGGCGGCAACAAATTTTTCTCTTGATAGAATTGCAAAGGGGCTTGATACAATCTCTGTAACAGGAAATGTCCTTCGTGATTATTTAACAGACCTTTTTCCCATACTTGAACTTGGGACGTCTGCAAAAATGCTTTCTATTGTGCCACTCATGAATGGTGGAGGATTGTTTGAAACAGGTGCCGGGGGCTCAGCTCCAAAGCATGTAGAACAGTTCACAAAAGAAAATCATTTGCGTTGGGATTCATTGGGTGAATTCTTGGCGCTCTCTGTTTCTCTAGAGCATTTGGCTGAGGCAGATGGCAATCCTAAAGCAAAAGTATTGGGAGAGACATTGGATGCTGCCACAGGTACTTTTCTACTCAATGATAAGTCTCCTTCAAGAAAATGTGGTGAATTGGATAACCGAGGCAGCCACTTTTACTTAGCATTATACTGGGCAAAAGAATTGGCCGCTCAAAATGATGACGAAGCACTTAAAACAGCATTTACAAACCTTTCGCACCAGCTTTCGGAAAACGAAGCTAAAATTATTGCCGAGTTAAATGAAGTACAAGGGAAGCGTATGGACATTGGAGGCTACTATAATCCAAACGACAAGTTAGGTTCTGAAGCCATGCGACCAAGTCAAACACTTAATAACATATTGGAAGGATTTAAAGCCTGAGGCATCATTTCTTTTTAAGCTGAGAAAGCGCTGCATTTAGCTCAAACCCAAGGAGCAATACTATTGCGTTGATGTATATGTATAACATTAATACCAAAAGGGCACCTATAGAACCGTATAGCTCATTGTAAGTTGAAAACTTTGCAATATAAATTCCGAAAAGATATGTGGTGACTAGAAAAAGTAAAGAGGTCATTACAGAACCAGGCGTAAAAAACCGCTGGCTTCTTGTTCCTGGCGTACCTGCATAGTAGAGTATCGATGAAAAAATCAAAGCTACGAGCATTGTAAAGATTAGCTTGAAGCTGAAAATCCAATAAGAGATGTCTAATAAATCAATTTTAGAAAATGCCTTTCTTAAGTAGACTAAAAATGAAATATACATCGCAGCGGCAAGCAAAAGCAAAAGCGATGAGACCAATCCAACAACAACACTGTAGATATATTGCCGAATAAAAGAGCGGGTTACCTTAATGTGATATGAACCCTGAAAACCAGCAAATATTGCACTGATGCCGTTTCCCATAAAAAATATCGACAGCAAAAAGCTCGAAGAAAGTAACCCCCCTCTTTGGTTGCTCTGAATATCTGTGTATATAGACATCAAAAACTCTTGTGAAGATTTTGGCATTGCAGATTCTACAAAACGAGAGAAGGTTTCTGTAAAGTTTTCAATCGGAATATATGGTATGAGGTTCAATACGAAAAGTAGCGCAGGGAAAATGGCCATGAAAAAACTAAACGATATACTTCCGGCCCGAGAAGTTAAATCTCCTTTAATCAAACCAGATAAATACATCTTTATTAGGTCATAGAAAGAAAAACCTTCAAAACGAGGCAGCTGTTTTTTTTGAAGCCAATCCCTCGTCTTCCTGTAAAGGGCGATATTTTTAAACGTGTATTCGTTTTTCAAAGTATCAATTTATCGATGATGAAGTAACGAAGATACATATTGCATTATTATTTGCTAATATATGTTTAAGTCCTGACATGATACAAAAGAAAACGCATGCAACCTTTTTTGATAACTTTGACTAAGTGTTTGTGAGGCAAGATGAAAATTAAAAACGCCAAGCGTAAATATTAATAAACGTACAATTATGAAAAAAATACTCTTACTTCTTATCATATCTTCTGGCCTAGCAAAGGCACAATCAAATGCAATCCCCAATGGAGGATTTGAATTGTGGAATGAAATCCCATTAACAGAAACTTTAGATAATTGGCAATCTTCTAGTTTACAAGGAATGGGTATTTGTCAAAAAAGTGAAGATGCCCAGGACCTAAACTATTCTGTTTATCTTAAAACCAAAGAGCCAACAGAGGAAGGTGATTTGTCATTTGGCTACATCTCATTTGGAGACATCGGAAATGGAAGTGGCGCTCCATATTCAGACCCGATAGACTCCTTGATTTTTTATGCTAAATACCAGATGCAACCCGGAGATTCTGCAATAGCTGTGGTCATACAAATTGATGCGTCAGGAGCTGAGACCTATAATGTATTAGCTATCGGTGGTGAGAATACCACATCTTTTGAGCGCTTTGCCATTAAAATGAATGCTCCCGAACAAGAAAAAATAATTATTGCTTTTGCCTCGAGCAATGCGTTTGCAGATGAAGGATTCGCTGGGTCTTGGATTCAACTTGATAACGTTTCGTTTAATCATATGAGCAGCACTCCAAGTCCAATAGACAACTATTCCTTCGAGAATTGGACAACTCCGGTAATGAACGAGGCTGAAGATTGGTATAGCACCAATGCCTTTACACCTTTACTCGGAATCCCGGAAAATGTTTCGGCCACAAATGACGCTTTTGAGGGAAGTTATGCGGCAAAGTTAGCGACTGCAGACTTGGGTGGAGATGTGTTTGAAGGAATCTTGTCACTTGGATCAGAAGATTTCGGAGCTATGTACCCCCTTGACGCAACCCCGACTAATTTTTCTGGAGCATACAAGGCAAATATCAATGGATCTGAAGGAGCATACATTTTTCTGAGTTTTTTCGAAAATGAGACAGTCGTTGCCCAAAGCTATATTGAAATCAATGAGACAGAAGAGAGCTATGTCACATTCGATGAAGAGCTCAACTTGACAAATACAATTGACTCGATTCAGCTTTTTTGTGGCTCAGGAATGGGTATAGGTAACGTATTATATCTAGACGATCTTGCTTTAACAGGAGGAGACGTAGGTGTCGCTGAAAATCCTTTCTCTATTGTAACCGTTTTCCCAAATCCGGTATGCAACGAGGTTTATTTTGACTTTAACACAAATGTTTCAGGCCTAAAAATTATCAATGCACATGGTACGACCATATCAAGGCATATGGTTCAAGGGAACACCTCTATTGTTGACGTGAGATCACTTCCTAGTGGAACCTACTTTTATGAGGCCTCCACCGAGGAAGGGTTTTTATCAAGGGGCTCTTTTATAAAGAGATAAAACGCCTATTTAGCTGAAATAACGGAGCAAATAATACGCGAAGAACTACATGAAGCCAGAAGAAACTGAACTTCTTATTGCGCAAGTAAAAAAAGGGAAACAACCCGCGATTACGCAGCTTTATGAGCAACAGAAGTCTTATTGGTTTAGGATCTGTTTGAGGTACGCTAAAAATAGAGATGAAGCACAGGATGTATTTCAGGATGGGGTCGCAAAAATATTTGAAAAAATAGACACCTTTAATGCACATAAAGGTTCTTTCAACGCATGGTCAAATAAAGTACTTGTGCATGAAGTTCTGAGGACGCTAAAAAAGAATCAATGGCAGAATTCATTTAGCAGCGTTGAAGGTTACGAGCAAGAGGCATACAATCAAGACCAGGCCATTGAACGTATTAGTGCAAAGGAGCTAACCGAGGTGATTCAAGCGCTTCCCTTAGGCTACAGAGTTGTCTTCAATATGTATGAGATTGAGGGGTATAGCCACAAAGAAATCGCAGAAGAATTGAACATCTCCACTGGTACCTCAAAGTCACAACTTTCAAGAGCTAAAAAAGTGTTGCAAAATGAGATTGTGAAACTTTTTGAAATCAAATAAAAATGGAAAATAACAATTTAGGAGATTTTATTAGAGGCAAACTGAACCAGACTAGTTCAGGAGAAGATTGGGCCAATCCGGACGAGAAGGTCAATGCCTCAGTGCTGAATAAAATCAGTGTATCCAAAAAGTCTGGAGGGGTCGGAAAGAAAACGATGGCTTTTATTGGTGGAGCAATGATTTCATTGTTATTTCTTGGGGCCTTCATCTATATGCAAAATGAAACAATAAATGAATTGAGCCAAAAAGTAAAGCTTCAAAAAGAGGAGTTAACTTCTCAAAAAACAGAAGCTATGATTTCAAAAGAAGCTATCTCAACGAGAAGTAGTATTGAATTATTAGAAACAAAAAAAGAGCTTGAAAAGTTAACATCTGAAAATGCAAAGCTAATCGATGAAAATACGGCTTTGATACATAAAAGTAAAGGGCATCAAAGACAAGCAAAAAAGAAATCGAATCAGCTCGTAAAACCAAGACAGGAGATAGAAAAAAGCACTGAAGATAATGTAGCTTCAAGGGAAATAGCTACAGCAGATGTGGTCCAAGAAAAAACAATATTCGAAAATGATTTAGCAGCACAGAAAAAGATGGTTTCTGACTTAAAACAAAGAGAAAAAATACTTTTAGACAGTATTTCTGAACTCACGGCGGTACTGCCTGACACAGCAACAAATATCTCTACTGTTGCCGCAAAAGCAGAAATGACTCAAGCTATTATTGAAAAGAAATTTTCAGTAGGCTATGATTACGCGCTCAATTATTGGGATGCGCCTGTAGACAGAAATGTAGAGGAGCATGAAGTTGCCTCCTCCAAAGGTGGATTTACAAAAGTTTCATCTATGGTAAATGGCTTTACCTTCGGATATGCTCCGAACCCGCGAATAAGGTTCATGGGTGGATTACGGTTTTCACGATTCAATATGTATAGCGCCTATGACCTGTCACTCGCTTACTCTTCAAATCAAGAAACATCGGGTAGCGGTGGATCAGTATACAACCGCTTTAACCTCACAACAAGCACACCATATAACACCATGTATAATGAAGCTATTGTCAGCTTTGACGAGAGTACTGCCCCATCAGATGGTGACTTTATTGGTTGTTTCAATGAAGTAGATTTGTCCTTTAATGAATATCAAATTCCATTAGGTGTCGAATATTTATTGAGTGCCAAGAGAACAAGGTTCTTTTTTCAGGCAGGAATTCAGTTGAACTTTCTACAATTACAAGATTTCAGCCACAACACCTATCTTTATGATAGCGAGTTTAATCTGCTAGAAACAATAAGCAACGATTTGAGTAGCCAACGAACAGAAAACGAATTTAATCTTGGTGCCTATGGTGCACTTGGGATTGAACAACCCGTTTTTACAAATTTTTATTTGAGAGGTGCGTTTAATTTTAGCCGAACTTTCATGAAATCAGCATACAATGACCTAAGACCCTCATACAATTCAAATACATGGAGGTTTGGTATTGGGTACCGATTTTAGATAAAAAAACAACTATAAAAAATGAAAAAACTCAGCCTTATTTTGCTAATCATGACTTGCGTACAGCTTTCGTTTGCGCAAAAATTCACCATTAGCGGAACTATAAAAGAAGCAAAAACTGGAGAACCCATTATTGGTGCCAAGATCTATGATTTAAAATCCAAGAAAGGAACGCTCTCTAACGAATATGGGTTCTATAGCCTAACATTACCCAAAGACAGTGTATACTTAAGGGTTTCCTACATCGGATATACAGCCATGGAGTATCAGTTTGACGGCGTAAAAAACTATGCCCTGTCTGTTGACCTTATGACCATACAAGAGCTCGATGAGGTGACGGTTACCGCGGAAAAAAATATTGAGGAGCGTACACAGATGAGCTCCTTTGATGTTTCCATTGAAAAAATTAAAGCGCTCCCTGTTTTCTTAGGAGAAAAAGACATTATTAAAACGATACAGCTTTTTCCTGGTGTTCAGTCCGGTAGCGAAGGCTCAAGTGGAATTTACGTTCGTGGAGGAGGTCAAGACCAAAACCTCATGCTTTTAGACGGTGTTCCCATCTACAATGCAACCCACTTATTTGGCTTTTTCTCAATTTTCAATGCTGATGCGATCAACAAGGTCACAATGATTAAAGGAGGGTTCCCGGCGCGCTATGGAGGCCGTTTGTCTTCTGTACTTGACATCAGAATGAAGGAAGGAAATATGAAGGAGTTTCATGGAGAGGGAAGTATTGGATTGATCTCATCAAAGCTATCTCTAGAAGGCCCAATTAAAAAAGACAAAACTTCATTTATCATCTCGGGAAGACGCACCTATATTGATGTACTTGCTAGACCATTTATTAATATGCGTAACAGCAAACAAGGCGGGGGTAAGGATGACGAAGGTGGTGAAGATGGCTCCTCAGCAACGCAAACTGGGGGTTATTACTTTTGGGATTTAAATGCGAAAATCAACCACAAATTTTCCGAGACCAGTCGGCTTTACTTGAGTGGTTACTTTGGAAGAGATCGCTTCTATAACGACGCGAGCAACAGCTATACGACGGCGGAAGACACCTCAAGCACAGACGAAACCTCAAGCAACGGATTGCGCTGGGGAAATGCCATAGCAGCAGTGCGATGGAACAAGATTATCAGTCCAAAGCTATTTATGAACCTGACAGGAACATTTAGTCAGTACCAATTTAGGGTTGGGGGTCAGAACGAATCCACAACGACTTATCCCAACGCGCCTACAACGAGTCAAAACACGGTCTTTAATTATGATTCAGGGATTCAAGATTGGACCGTAAAAGCTGACTTCGATTACAGGCCCAACCCGAATCATACCATTAAGTTTGGATTTGGAGACACCTACCACACCTTTGTGCCAGGCGTAAATCAAATAGCGCTTACGAACAATACTTCCAGCGGAATAGATACTACTTTTGGGTCTTCAAGACAATATGGTCATGAGCACTGGGCGTATTTTGAGGATGATTGGGAAATTTCAGTACGTCTGAAATTAAACGTAGGGGTGCATTTTTCGGGATTCAAAGCAAATCAGGAATGGTATCCAAGTATTCAGCCTAGGTTCGCAGCAAGGTATATGCTCAATGAAAATTCATCATTGAAGATGTCCTATTCTAGTATGACTCAGTTTTTACATTTATTGACCAACCCGACAATAGGCCTACCTACGGACCTATGGGTTCCTGTTACAGACCGAGTTGCGCCTGAGTACTCAAATCAATTTGCACTTGGTTATGCACAAACCCTAACTAAGGGCTTCCAGTTTTCGGTAGAAGGCTACTATAAAGACATGAGGAATTTAATCGCGTACAAAGAAGGGGTTAGCTTTTTTGGGTCTTCACAAGATTGGCAAGATAAAATTACGGTAGGAAATGGAAATAGCTACGGGCTAGAGCTATTGGTCGAGAAAAAAATAGGCAAAACTTCTGGATGGATCGGATATACCCTTAGCTGGTCAAATCGACAATTCGACTCGCTAAATTTTGGAAATCCCTACCCGTATATATATGACAGAAGACATGATATTGGGCTTGCTGTCACACATAAGTTTAATGACCGCGTAGACATTGGTGTCGTTTGGGTCTTTGGATCGGGATATGCCACAACACTCGCACAACAAACCTATTTAGGGGTAGATGGTCTTGGCATTGGGGCAAATACACCCTACGCACCTATCGAGCATATTGAGGAACGTAACGATTATAGGATGCCCGCCTATCACAGACTCGATATCGGTGTAAATCTTCATAAGAAAAAGAAAAAATGGGAAAGTACATGGAGCTTTGGGCTATATAACGCCTACTCCCGGCAAAATGCATTCTTTCTCTTCTTTGAGGAAGGGAATAATGGAACGAGGACGCTAAATCAGCTTAGCTTATTCCCCGTTCTACCTAGTGTTTCTTATAGCTTTAAATTTTAAAACATGAAAAAACTCATTTTATTTTTATCCGCAATACCGCTTGTTTTGTTCACGAATTGTACAAAACAAATAGAATTCGACGCCCAAGATATTGCGCCAAGAATTGTGGTCAATAGTCTTTTTACAAACGACTCTTTATGGGCAGCCAATATTAGTCGAAGCGTTGGCGTACTAGAAACAACCAGCTATACGAGCATTAATGACGCAGATGTCTCTATTTTTGATGGAAACGGAGTACAGGTTACCACACTTACCAATCAAGGAGATGGGCTTTACACCTCTCCGACGGGTGCAATGCCCGTCGCAGATGAGCTTTACACGATTGAAGTGAGTGCACCTGGATATACGCCCGTAAGCGCAACCAACAGAATTCCAGCAGCCGTTCAGATCAATAGTATTGATACGGTTAGTAGCACCAATAGCGATGGACAAACCATCTTAGAAACAACCATAAACTTTCAAGACCCGCCTGCAAATGAAAACTTCTATATGGTCGAAGTTTTGGTCAAAGGCACGTGGATTGACGAATGGGATGAATTTGAAGGAGATACCATCGAGTTTCGTGAACCCTTAGAAATTTCTTGCAATGATGTTAATGTAGAAACCGTAAATAGATTCAATTTCGGAGGCTTTGAAAACACCTACCTATACCTAATGCTCAAGGATGAAAATTTTGATGGAGAAGATTACGCGCTCACCTTTAGTGTGATCAATTATGCTGAGCTAAAAGACCTAGAGCTCTTTGGAGAAATCAGATTGGTCAACACCAGCGAAGCGTACTTCAACTATCTGAAATCCTTTAATATGTATCAAAGAGCAAGTGGAAATCCGTTTGCCACGCCTGTGCAAGTATACTCTAACGTAGAAAATGGCATGGGAATCTTCGCGGGTGGAACACTCACTTATTGGGATGTAGGATTTTGATTGTAAGACATAAACATACCACATTTATCCTCTTTTTCTGTAGCACATTGCTCCTTAGTATCGGAAGCTGTAAAAAAGGCTATGAGGCAAGATTTGGTCCATTTTATATTCTAGATGATACAACCGTAGTTGTCAACGGTGATATGGGAAGCAGAGTAGACAATCAGCTAGAAAGGTTGCTCAATAAATACCCAAACATTAGCTACGCTATTATGGAAAAGTGCCCGGGCTCTCGGGATGATGAAGAGCTTTTTAAAGCCGCCATGATGATGTATAATCAAGACGTTCATATCCACCTTCCACCAAATGCTAAAATAGAATCCGGCGCTGTAGATTTATTTTTGGCCGGAACTACAAGAACGATGGACGAGGGAGCCAAAATAGGGGTTCATGCTTGGAGTGATGGAAATACATCTGCCACAGAATATCCTATTGGACATGAGGAACACGAGATCTATATTGACTACTATACCAGTATCGGTTATTCACAACAAGAGGCAGAAAATCTGTATTATTTTATCATCAATGCTGCTGGGCCGAACAACATTCACTACATGACAGCAGAAGAAATTTTAGCTTTCGGTATTCTTAATCCTTGATCTCTCATCAAACCATTGTTTTGGGTTTTAATAAAGACGAAAAAATAAGTTTTACCGAAGGTATTCGAAAGGGTTTAAGCTTCACCTGTTATAGATTGCGTCACGCTGATTGCATGGTCACCAATCTTCTCTAATGAGTTAAACAAATCGCTATAGATTGCGGCATTGTCATACCGATACTCCCCTTTTTCTACATTTGTAAAATGCTCCTTTCGAATTTCTTTGCGCAGCTTGTTGAGACTTTTCTCAAGCTTTTTTGCCTCGGTAAGTTCCACCTCAGAATAGCGCATCTCTAAATTCTTGCACATGTTTTCAAGTACCTGATTCATCAACGAATACATTTCAAGCAATCGTTCTCTTTGCTCTGGGGTAAACCAAATTTTATTTTTGCGCTTTCGTTCTGTCGTTTTCGAGATCTGATAGTAAATATCTGCAATTCGCTCCATATCACCGACCATACTAAGCATCGCACGTATCTTTTCAGAAGTTCGCTCACTAAGCTCATTTTGAGACACCTTGGTTAAATAACTCGCAACCTCCTCCTCGATTTTATCTGTAATATCCTCGTACTTGGCAATTCTATCGATGTAATTTCTAAACTCAGATTCCTTTTTTTCCATCAAAATCGTCTGACAAAATGTATTCATTCTAGAAACAATTTTACCAAGCTTTACAACTTCTCTTTGTGCCTCCAATAAAGAAAGCTCTCCGACAGGAATCGTTGAGGAAAAGAACTTAAGCTGAAACATTTCATCATCGTCAGTTTTAGAGGGTAATATTCGGACTACCAATCGCTCAATATGCGGAATAAACCACAATAAGAGAAGTGTATTGACAATATTAAATGAAAGGTGGTATACCGCTAAAGACCATCGCGTTGTTGACTCGGAATCACCCTCAATAATGAGGGCGTTGAAAAAAGTTTCACTTACCAAATAATCCACAAACTTGAGAAAAGGATAGAAAATCGCAAGCATCCACAATACGCCAATCACATTGAAGAACAAATGTGCCCTTGCCGCTCTTTTCGCATGAACATTTCCAATGATAGCCGCCATATTGGCCGTAATCGTTGTTCCGATGTTTTCACCCAAAATAATTGCCGCGGCCAATTCCAAAGGAAGTCCATTAAGCCCCCCACACAGTGAAAGTGTAATTGCCATTGCAGCACTACTAGACTGAACCACAACTGTCAATAGCGTTCCTATTCCAACAAAAATAATGACAGAGCCAAAGCCAAATTGATCAAGTGGTTCAATAACGGTTTTTATAAAGGTAGGATCCTCTTTTATAAAACTCATCAAGTCTTTGAGGGCATCAAGACCTCTAAATAAAAGAGCAAAGCCAATTAGAAACTCACCAAAAGATTTGAGTTTTGAATTGGACATAAAAAATAGCGGAAGGCCAATAGCAATAATCGGAAGTGAATAATCTGAAATACTGAATTTCCCGAAGCCAAACGCCAACAAAAGAAATGCCGTAACTGTAGTTCCTATATTGGCCCCCATGATAACGCCTATAGCCTGTCGCAAGGACAATAAACCAGCGTTAACAAAGCTTACAATCATTACTGTTGTGGCACTAGAAGACTGAATGATTGCCGTTGTACCAAAACCTGTAAATATTCCAGCAATTCGATTTTGAGTAATCTTTCGAAGGATTGAGCGCATTTGGTCCCCAGCGAATTTCTGAATTCCATCACTCATTATTTTCATTCCGAAAATAAAAAGACCGAGGGCTCCGATTAAAGAGAGGAACTCATAAAGACCAAAACTCATACGTAATTTTTAACAAATCTATAATTAGTATTCCAATTAAGGCTATCCAGATGTTAAATTATTATTAACATTTACCAATTATAGCTGCAGGTCATACTCGAATTAGAAAAGCTTTATTGATGGTTAAAACAGCATCAACATTTTAGATGGGATGGTCAAAGCTCGAGAAAGGTCTATTCGCCTTCTTGGTTTTCCTTAAAATGAGGGTCTTCATTGATTTCAATCTTCGATTTCGGATGCTTGGTATGGATATACTTCATTAGCATCTTCATTTCATCATAATTTGAATATTGATAATCGATGAGCGTTACTGAAATTTCTTGATACAACTTCTCCTCAAAAAACTCCCATTCCATAGATTCAATCTTCGCAATGGCTTTTCCATCTTTTAAAATACTCCAGCCTTGTTCTGAAAATCCTGAGTTCTTCATTTCTTCCTCTGTAAAAGTGAAAGATTCTGTTGTTGCGCATGAAGAAAATAGGACGGAAAATAAAACGAGAATCAATAGTGGTTTCATATAATTAAATTTTGATGGCAAATTTAAGTATTTCAAGATTAAGTCTAAGTTAATTTAATTTTAAATAATTCATATCTTTTATGAAGAAATTAGGATTTAATTTTTTTTGTCCAGCAATCGGTCTACTTGCTAATGTAATCTTTTAAAGTCGTGCTTTTTTTATAACAAGGATAATGCTTCAAAGGCTCAATCACTTAAAGGTTCAATCATCAAGATTTCACTTCTTTAGAACTTCTCTTTCTCCAAGCCAAAACAAGCCTGTTAGACTTAATATTAACTCAATGTTACCTAATTTCCTCTTTTTTTTAACTAAACGGTAACCTGAAATTAATTCAGTGTTTCCAATGAATCCTCAATTTTGCACCAAACAAATGAAAAAATAAAAAAATGAAAAAGACAATTCTATTTTTTGCCGTTGCATCGCTAGTGGCGGTAACAAGCTGTAAAAAGAAAGGATGTACAGATCCTACTGCTATTAACTATGATTCTGAAGCTGAAAAAGACGACGGTTCTTGTGTTGATGCACCCGATGAAACAACTGTAACTGTTGCGAGCAACATCACTACGAATACAACATGGACCGCCGATAACGTTTATGTATTAGCAAGCCGTGTAGCTGTTGAGGCTGGGGCAGAATTAACTATCGAAGCTGGAACTATCATTAAAGGACAAGCTGGAACAGGTGCAAACGCCACTGCTCTTTTGATCGCAAGAGGTGGTAAGCTTTTTGCTAATGGAACCGCAGATGCTCCTATTATCTTTACATCTGTAGCTGATGAAATTATGCCCGGTGAAAAAGTAAGTCCAAATTTAGACCCGACACTAAATGGTCTTTGGGGTGGTTTAATTGTATTGGGTTACGCGCCAATTTCTGCAGCCTCTGATGCGATTCAAATTGAAGGAGTTCCGCCATCAGATGCAAATGGCCTTTACGGAGGTTCTGACGCAGCTGATAATTCAGGTTCTATTACTTACGTTTCTATTCGTCACGGTGGAGCAAACATTGGTGAAGGAAACGAAATCAATGGACTTACACTTGGTGGAGTTGGATCAGGAACAACTGTTTCAAACATTGAGGTTGTAGGAAATCAAGATGATGGAATAGAATTTTTTGGAGGTACCGTTAATGTTTCAAACGCTTTAGTATGGAATGCTGGAGATGATGCCATTGATACAGACCAAGCTTGGTCAGGAACACTTGACAACTTTATTGTAGTTAATCCGGGTGATGAGTGCTTTGAGCTTGACGGACCAGAAGGTTCAGCTTCAGGAACGCATACCATTACCAACGGAACGACATACGCTGGTGGAGCACAAGGATTGGTTGATTTAGATGACAATTCAAACTTGGTATTTACTAATCAGTATTTCTTTGGTGTTGCTGACGGTCAAGATTTTGATCAAGTGCCAACGGCTGATGGATTTTTAGATGCCTCAAATTTTCAAGTAACACTTCCTGCTGGAGGCGTATTAACTGACTTCTTTAAAGATGGATCAGATGCCTTTACAACTGAAGTCGCTGAAGGAGCAAATACGGTTGGTGCTGATGCTTCAGTGTTGATCGGATGGACATGGGCTGGTTTATCAGGAAACCTCTCAGGATTCTAAAAGAAGAAAAGATAATTAACTACATTTGCGGCACCCGTTCCACCTTGGCACGGGTGCTTCTTTGTAAAAAAAATAAAATGAGAAAACTTTATTTATTATTGATCTTAATCATTTCTAGTTCTTATGCTGTATTTGGACAAAGTGGCATCATAAGAGGATCCGTTATTGACGGGTCTACAGGAGAATCCTTACCCATGGTAAAAATTCAAGTGGAAGGATTAAATAAAGGAGCGTTCTCAGATCTTGATGGAAAGTTTGAGATTACTATGCCAGTTGGTTCATACAATCTTATTTTCTCCATGTATTCCTATAACAATACAGCAATAAATGGTGTCGAGGTGACAGCAGAAAAAGTGACCCTTGTTGAAAATACGGAATTGCAGGCGCAAGTGACAGAATTTGGAGAGGTCACTGTGCAAGCAGAGTACAAAAAAAATACAGAAAATGCGATTCTTCGCATGAAACTGAAATCGGCAAATATGATTGATGGAATTTCTGCTTCAAGTTTTAGAAAAACAGGTGACTCAGATGCTGCCTCTGCCATGCGGAGAGTGCCAGGCATCTCGGTGGCCAATGGAAAATATATTTTTATTCGAGGAATTGGAGACAGATACAATAAAACCATTTTAAATGGTTTAGATATTCCAGGGCTGGATCCTGATCGGAATACGCTACAAATGGATATCTTCCCTACCTCGCTAATTGACAACATGGTTGTTAATAAAACGTTCAGTGCTGAGCTTCCGGCAGATTTTACAGGAGGACTTGTAAATATTGAGCTCGCCAGCTTTCCAAATCAAAAAACACAAAGCATTTCTATTCGGACAGGATATAATCCAAATTTCCATTTACGAAGTGATTATCTCGACTATGAAGGTGGTAAGCTTGATTTTCTAGGTTTTGATGATGGAACAAGAGAAATTCCAGCAGAAACAAATATCCCGTCCTTTGTACAAACACTTGGTAGCAATACAGCAGCAGCAGATCGTTATGCAGATATTTTAAATTCCTTCAATAAAACGCTTGCAGCAAAGGAATCACAAAGTTTTTTAGATGGTGGTTTGGCAATGAATTTTGGGAATCAAATCAAAAAAGAAAAAAGAACCATCGCCTACAATTTTATGCTGAATTACAGAAACAATACTGAATTTTACAGAGATGCATTATTTGCGAGGTATGGACTCCCAGGGGATCCAGACAAAACAGAAATGGATACGCTTGAATATCAAAAAGGTAATTATGGTGTAAATACAGTAATGCTTAGCTCGCTTGCCGGGTTTGCAGTAAAAACACTAAAGGCAAAATACAGCATTACGGCGATGCACCTTCAAAATGGCGAATCAAGTGCGGGTATTTTTGATTTCATCAATAATGATGAAGGCGCATACTTTACGGGATACCAACATAATCTATCCTACAGCCAAAAATCTCTCACAAATCTTCACATTGCGGCAAAATATAAACTCGAAGAAAAAAATTGGGACCTAGAATGGAAGCTCTCACCCACATTCTCTAGAATTAAGGATCCAGACATTCGTTTTACAAGATACGAAAATGTAAACGAAGGCGGCGTAAGAATTAGCTCTGAATCAGGCTTTCCAGAGCGTATATGGAGAGATCTTTCAGAAATCAACGGTGTTGCAATTATCGCTGGAAAGAAAACCTACATCGCATTTGGAAACAAAGCATACTTAAAAATTGGTACAGGCTATACCTACAAGCAAAGAGACTTTTCAATAAAGAATTTTCAAGTCAATGTAAGAGGTAATATTCCGCTTACAGGAGATCCAGACGAATTGTTTCAAGATGAAAATCTATGGCCTTATCTCGGTAACCCCCAGCAGGGAACAACTATTGACACACCTTTTTTACCCAACAACCCAAATACCTTTAATTCGAATATAAGTAATGCTTCAGGATATGTGTCGAATGAAATGACGATCGGAAAGAAATTTAAATCGATCGTCGGCATAAGAGCTGAGTATTACACACATAAATATACAGGTCAGGATCAATTGGGGACAAATGTTTTGAACAATGAAAAAGTTCTTGAAAACCTAGGGATATTTCCAGCTTTGAACTTGGTCTATTCGGTGACGGAAAATCAAAATTTTAGAGTAGCCTATGGGAGAACCATCGCTCGACCGTCATTCAAGGAGCTTTCATATGCTGAAATTTTTGACCCAATCACAGGTAGAACCTTTGTTGGTGGATTATTTCAGGATGCAGATAACGCGACAGGAATTGTTTATTGGGATGGAGAATTGACGAGTACAGATATACATAACATTGATTTCAGATGGGAGGTGTTCCCTAGTAAAGGACGTACAGTTTCTATCAGCGCCTTTTACAAAAAGTTTATTAATCCTATTGAAATTATTCAGTACGCTACACAACCAGGTGCTTTTCAGCCAAGAAATGTAGGCGACGGACAAGTACTTGGAGGAGAGTTCGAGATTCGTGAAAATCTAAGCTGGATGAGTGAGAAGACAGAGGCATTTGATTTTGTGTTAAATGTTACGGTTGTGGATTCTCGAATTGACCTAAGCCAAACAGAATATGACAGCCGCGTGGCTAACGCAAGAACAGGGCAGGTAATCGAAACCTTCAGAAAGATGGCTGGCCAAGCACCCTACATCATAAATGGTGGTTTTTCTTTTAATGGTGCGGAGAATGGATTTTTTAGCAACTTTCAAGCAGGTCTATTTTACAACGTCCAAGGGAAAACATTGCAGTTCGCAGGTATTGTTGACCGACCCGATATTTACAGTGTCCCATTTCATAGCTTGAACTTTAATTTCAATAAGGCCTTTGGTAAAGACGAGATGTACAGTATAGGCGTTAAAGTCTCCAATTGTTTGAATGATAAACGCGAAAGTGTATTTGAATCTTACAATGCACAAAACCAATTCTTTTCACAGCTATCACCAGGGGTTTCAGGTTCGATAAGGTTTAGAATCAATTTGTAAATAAAAGAATATTACTTTTAAAAATGAAGGCAAGGAAATTCCTTGCCTTTTTTTATGGGACTTATTTTTGGTTTTATTTTAGGATGCTGAACCTTTCAATTCGAAGGTTGTAAACGAATAAAAAAAGAGATGAACGATCGCCTAAAAATCGAAACGCCTTGCCATGAGGACTGGACCAAAATGTCACCAAATAAGGAAGGTCGTCATTGTGGACTTTGTGATAAAACCGTGGTAGATTTTACGGTAATGTCGCAGGAAGACATCGCAAACTACGTCACTCATTATAGTAAAGCTCAAATTTGTGGCCGCATATTGGTCCCCAAAAAAAAAGAACCTGCGATTCAAATAAAACTAAACCAGCTCTATAAAAATATAGAACGTCAAATTGGCTTCAAGCCATTGCGTATATCGCTGCTTGGATTTCTGAGCTTGATTATGCTCATTTCAGGGTGTGCCGAAAATCATAAAGCAGATGATGTAAATCAGCAACAAGTTCGACACATTACGCATACGGACACATTGATTGGAGATCCCATAGCGCCAAAGATTCAAAAAGAAACGAATCCAATTAGAGAAACAACACTCGGAAATATAACGCAACCGGACTTTCACAAATCCTCCAACCAAACCATACATAATACAACACCGCCAGAAGCTGTCCCTATTGTTGGAAAGGTCATTTACCAACAAGAATTAATGGGTGAAGTTGAACCATTTGACTTAAAGAATGAACCGTTGAGTCCCCCATCAAAAAAAGACTCCCTAAACTAAAACTAAGCCTATATAAAACGCTACCTTTGCCGCCAAATTCATTCCTATGGAAGGCAAAAACATCACCATAATTGGCTGTGGAAATTTAGGGCAAGCCATCTTAAAAGGCCTCATCAAAAGTGCAAACAATGTAAATCTTGTGGCCACAAAAAGAGATCCAGACGCTATAAAGCATTTCGAGAAAGAAGGCGTTCGTATTCTTGGCGACAATATCAAAGCAATTGAAAAAGCAGACCTCATCTTATTGGCGCTGAAACCATACAATGTCTTAGAGGTGTTGAAAGATTTAGCCCCGCATATAGATGCAACAAAACAGGTTGTTGTCTCACTCGCAACGGGTGTAACGCTTTTGACCTTAAGGGAGACCGTTGAAAGTGATGTTCCCATCTATAGGGCGATGCCAAATACTGCTGCAGATGTAGGTGCATCGATGACCTGCATTGCTTCAAATCATTCAAGCCATGACAAGCTCATAGAGGAATGCTTCAATACCATTGGAAGGACGATTCGAATTGATGAAAAACTGATGGATGCCGCTACTGTTTTGGGTGCTTGTGGTGTTGCATTTGTCCTTCGTTTTATGCGTGGTATGGTACAGGGAGGTGTTCAAATTGGCTTTGACTCAAAAACCGCAAGTACCATTGTCAACCAGACTGTTAAAGGTGCAGCTGAGCTGCTCATTTCTGGAGGTCAGCACCCTGAATTTGAGATTGATAAGGTAACCACACCAAAAGGCTGTACCATATCTGGTCTCAATGAAATGGAGCACAATGGATTTAGCTCGGCACTCATTAAAGGCATTGTAAGCTCGTTTGATGCCATTGATTCATAAGAAATCCTTATTTTCAGTACGCAAAAAACAAAACTGCGGAAAATGCTACACCCTTCTATCTTTCCATTTCTAGATGAGCTTCGAGAAAACAACAACCGTGATTGGTTCAAAGCCAATAAACACAAACATGATGCAGCAAGAGCATACGTAGTTCAATTCACACAAGCACTATTTGAGCGTTTGAGTGACGAAAACCAGCTGGATCGTCAAAAAGTATTTCGTGTTTATCGAGACGTACGTTTTTCAAAAAACAAAACCCCATATAAATCTCATTTTGGCATCGGGTTTCACCGCATTAAGCCACAGTTTCGTGGAGGATATTACCTACATCTCGAGCCGGGAGCATCGTTCTTTGGTGCAGGATTTTGGGGCCCTAATAAAGATGACCTTTTGCGTGTCCGTAAAGAAATAGAGATGGACCCTGAATACTTTGAGAAAATGGCAACGGATAAAAAGCTCACACAAACCTGGGGAGCTATGAAAGGAGACCAATTAAAAACAGCACCCAAAGGTTTTGATAAAGAACATCCTGGAATCAAAAACCTGCGGTTTAAGCAATATATCTTTACCAAAGAAATTCCGGAGGCACTACTTTATGATAAAAATTTCGAGCAATGGATGGTGGACCATTTTAATGCCATACGCCCCTTCTTGGACTACATGGGAGAGGTGCTTACCTCAGACCTAAACGGAGAGTCACTCCTCTAAAAGTCAATAAGGAAAAGGCTTCGCATTCGAAAAATAAAGATATGTCTTTAGCCCTACATCATTGTAATTATCAGTCCTGAAATATAATCTACCTTTTCTTTGTTCTCTTGTTCTCGAGCAACCTCCAAGCCCTTGAAGTACCATTTAAAAGACTCGTCTTCATCTCCATTCTTACTGGCTAAATCGCCCATTTTGATGTAGTCAATGATGTTACTGTAAGGCATAAGCTTGATCGTTTTTTCTATTAAATCCATATCCATGTCTCAAAATTCGACGCAAAGAAAGATATACATCTTCTAAAGTTGGTTAACTCAGTAATAATAAATCATGAAGTGTTTGTATCTGGATGCCAGCGAATTGGAAAGAGGGAGAAATTGTGGGTGCAGAGAATAGAAAAACGACCACTTAAGACAGGAAAAAATTCAAGTCCCATATTTTTTTATCTTTAGAGAAAAAACTATGGATTCACCCGTCGGAATAATGGCAATTGTCATGTTTATTGGATTAGGAGTAATTAACTTTTTATACTCAAAACGAGATAGAAGATTTACAAACGCTTTTAAACCAGGCTCTTTGAGTATCAAAGGATGGATTATTTCTATATTATGGTTTGTAGGAATGGTTTTCTTAATTGGGGCTGTAGGATAATTACCTGTTCTAATTAACCATAATCTTTCCCGTTATTCTGCATTAAGAATCATTACGCTTTAATGAACTTTACCTCAGGATTGGTGCCAATAATATGTCAATAATTTGTAAATTAGGTTTTAACCTTAACACAAATAGATATGGAAGATTTTTCAATGATTGCTCAAATTGCCGTTGCAATATCAGTGGCTTTTGTTTGGACCTTTAGGTTTCACAATGTCATCACAGAATTCAAAACCTTTGGCTTAAGTGATTTAACGAGAAGCCTCGTTGGTGTTTCTAAAATAGCACTAGGTACATTATTAGTTACCGGAATTTGGTTCCCTGACGTGGTGATGCCCGCCGCAATTCTAATGGGGCTCTTTATGGTTGCAGCACAAGGGTTTCATTTTAAAATTAAAAACACCTTCATCAAGCACCTTCCATCTCTTGTTTTGTTGGTTCTATGTGCCTTCATTGCATTTGAAGCTATGAATTAAACCGAATGGACATATTTAGAATCTGCATTCTATTCTCGAGCATTTCTTTCTTTTTTTACTCAATATACTACTTCATCTCCGCCAGAATGAAAGATGAATTGAAGCGATTGGGCATGCAAAATTTAGGTAGAGTCATTATTCTATGTCAATTTCTTGGCGCATCAGGACTACTCCTTGGCTTTGTATATACCCCTTTATGGAGTGCTGCTTCTCTAGGACTCGCATTGCTGATGCTCTGTGGATTGGCGGTTAGGATAAGGTCTAAGGATAGCCTGTGGGTATCTCTGCCAGCACTTTTCTACATGGTTTTAAATACCTATATCTTTTTCTGTTCTATCGCATAAAAGGTTTTCCGATGTACCTATCCTAAAAAGTAAAGACAAAAAAATAGCCTCCCTTTTGCAGGAAGGCTATTCTATATTTATTTTGAATTATTTAGTGACCGATGGTAAATACTTTTTCTGTAGTCCCATCCGAATAAACATAAATAAGCGGTGTATTCGCTTTGAATTCAGTTTCGCGACCCATGTGGTCTAAAATTTTCACCAACTCTTTGTTCGACAATGTCGCACCTATAAGTTCAGCAGATTGCAACCATTGGTCGTTCAGAATGTGGTACAAAGTATTCATATCGTGTCCACTGTAGACAAGCTGACTTGCTTCTGGATATTCCGCATCAGGAAGAAATAATAAAAACCATGGAAGTGTTGTTGCTCCGCTCTGCGTATACTTGTTGATATAAGTTTGAAGAACATTATCAATATTGATAAACGTCGGGTAGCTTATACCATGAGCTGATTCCCACATGGATGCGTCATCACAATCTGCAGTATTAAAATCTTGATCTTCATGAATAAACCCAAAAACTTTTACATTTTCAGTCATTGAGTTTTGCCAAAGAGTTTCCGTAGACTGTGCACCAGCTGTACTCCCTGCACACCATAAACTTGAGAAGTTAATGACAACGGCTTTTCCTTTAGACAGCTCCTTATACATGCTATAAGAATTACCATCACAGGTGTACTGTGTCCAATTCGGAACTTGTGCTGAAACTGACAGCAAAAGGCCTGTGAATAAACTAATTAACGATACTTTCATAATTAATATTTTAATATTTGAGAGCGCAAAAGTACTCAATCTTTTAGATTAACAAACAATTTATAATGTGAATTTTATGTTACCCCATTTTATTTTGCTTTTAACGTACCAAAAGAACTTTGATGGCGTTAAATTGATGACTAACTTTATGTTCACTTTATCAATCGCATGAAACCATCCTTTCTTCGCAAAAAAAAATTCTGGCTACGATTTTTAGGTGTTGTTCTTGCACTTCCGATTTTACTACTCACGATTGCCTTAAGCATACTTTACTTTAAACAGCATGACTTAATTCAGGCTGAAATAGAAGCCCTGAATAAAGGATATAAGGGGAAAATAGAAATAGGCGAAACCCACCTCAAACCTTTTGCTAATTTCCCATATATCTCCATAAAAATAGACGATGTAAGTGTCCTAGAATCGAAAAACAGCACAGCCGAAAAACTACTTAGTGTTAAGGATATTTATACTGGGTTTAATGTCTGGGATATCATTCAGGGCAATTTTGATATCAAAAATCTATTGATAGAGGACGGTGCATTGAACCTAGTCTTTCATAAAGACGGAACCCTAAATATTCAAAATGCCTTGCAGACAAACCAAGAGACAAGTGATGCGGCGCCCATGGATATTCACTTGAAAAACATTCAGCTTCGAAACATAGACATTCACAAACTAGATGAAGCAACAAAGGTTGATGTGGAAACCTTCATTTATTATGCAAAAGGAGGATTTCAAACAGCGGGCGATTTAATTAATGCCCACATTGATACAGAATTTGAGCTTAATATTATTGACAACGGAGATTCAACATATATCAAACGAAAGCACTTTGAGTTTCATACCGATATTTCCTTAAATGATAAAACAGGAAAATTAGTTTTGGAGCCCTCAGGGATTAGAATGGAGCATGGCGATTTTGACGTTGAGGGCTCAATCGATCTAAAAAACGATGTGAGCTTGGACCTTAAAATAAAAGGTAGTAAACCAAATTTTGATATGCTCATTGCCTTTGCACCTCAGAATTTAATTCCCCTACTTGAACGCTATAAAAATGCTGGAAAGATTTATTTCAACGCTGTCCTAAAAGGACCTACGCTCCACGGTATCATGCCCTTTATTGATGTGCGATTTGGAGCTAGTGAGGCTTTTCTTGAAAATACTAAGGCTAGAAAACGCATCAATGATATGGGTTTTAAGGGCCACTTTACAAATGGCGCTCAACGAAATCTTCAAACGACAGAATTCTCGCTTACAGGAATGACTGCTAAACTTGAAACAGGACGGTTTTTAGGGTCTATCTTGGTGAAAAACTTCACTCAACCTGAAGTAGATATGAGGCTCAATGCAGATTTTAATATTGGTTTTTTAGCAAAATTCTTAAACCTAGAAGATGTTGAAGCCGAGGGAAGTGCCCAGCTCGAAATGCGCTTTCATGACATCATTGACTTAGAGCGACCAGAGCTTGCCTTAAATGAGCTAAACCAGGCTTATTTCAGCGAGCTGAGCGTTAAGGACTTTTCTCTCAAATCCTCAGAGCTTCCTGCAACTTTAGAAAAACTAGACCTCCACTTGATTATGAATGGAAAAAAGGCTGAGCTTGACCTATTTGACATGAAATTTGGCGGCTCAGATCTATCTATAACAGGGCAACTATCTGACCTACCTG
>CAJWRM010000001.1 GCA_913046365.1 uncultured Flavobacteriales bacterium | reverse complement strand
CGGAAATATTTTTGAGGTTATTGAATCCTCCGATTGGTTCTCAAAAACAAATCATCCTTCCCATTGTGGTGGCGTTTATGGTTCTATTATAGGTGTTTCCAATATTGATAAATCCATGCATTTGTATCAAGATATATTGAATTATGACGAGGTTGTATATGATGAGACAGGGCATTTTGAAGACCTCAATTTTTTTCCCTCAGGTTCGGGTAAGTTTAGACGTGTTCTGCTCAAGCACAGCAGTAAAAGAACCGGTCCGTTTGCACCTCTTTTAGGTGATTCTACAATTGAATTGGTGCAATCCCTTGAGCGAAAGGATTGTCGAAAAATATTTGAAAATAGATTTTGGGGTGATTGGGGTTTTATTCATTTGTGTTTTGATGTCCAGGGAATGGATGTTTTGAAGCAAGAATGCGAAGAAAAAGGATTCCCTTTTACTGTTGATAGCTCTGATACTTTTGATATGGGTGAAGCGGGAGGAAGGTTTTCATATGTTGAGGATCCTGATGGTACGCTGATTGAATTTGTTGAAACACATAAGGTGCCCATTCTTAAAAAGTTCGGTTGGTATATCCACTTGAAAAACAGAAAACCTGGTAAATCACTTCCTTGGATTATCTTAAAGCTAATGGGCTTAAATCGCTATAAGGATTAACGATTTAATGCCTTGTAAACAACGTGCTGCATATCTGTACGTATGTTCATGTCTCTAATCTTCCAATTCTCTTGATCGGGATGAACTCGATTAGATAAGAAAATAAAGATCACTTCGTCTTTTGGGTCTGCCCAGGCAAGTGCTCCCGTAAATCCTGAATGACCAAAGCTTATTTGAGAGGCCAATTTATCGCAAGTACCACCACCATTTTCTCTTGGACGATCAAAACCAATTGCTCTTCTGTTATTTTCGAATTGTTTTTTCGTGAATTTTTTACGAATTAATTCTGTGAAAAAGGTATTACCAGCGTAGCTTCCATTTTTAAGAAATAGTTGCATAATCGAGGCCAAATCTGCTGTATTACTAAATATTCCGGCATGACCCCCTGCACCTCCAAGCATAGCAGCCCCCGGATCGTGGACGTATCCATGAATGAGCTGTTTTCTGAATTTATGATCATGTTCAGTTGGTACAATACGTTCTTTATTAAAATGTCTTAAGGGATTATATCGGATGTTCTGAAGCCCCATGGGCTCATATATAGCCCTGTGCAAGAATGCTTCTTGTCCTTCATCTAGAATCGATTCGAACACTTTTTGCGTGAAATAGTAGCACAAATCAGAGTACTTATATTTTTTTGGTCCCAATGAAGTACTTAATATTTTGTCGTACATATAATTAGTATAGTCCTGATGAATAAAAATATTCTCGGCCACCTCTATTGAGTATAAAGAGTCTTGCTTTTTTCTATAAATTTCTGGGTTTAACTCACCGTCCTTAAGTGTTTTGATATAGAATGGGATCCAAGATTTTAATCCTGCCTGGTGCGCCATCATTTCACGAATAATAATTTTCTGATAACCGGTATTTCCTGTGAGCTCGGGAATGTATTTGCCAAGTGAATCGTCTACATTAAATAGATTGAAATGCTCCAAATACATGGCTAGAAGTGTACTTCCTGCAATTTTTGTTATCGAAGCAATATCATAGACATCATCATTGTTTACTTCATTTGCACCTGATTCATAGGTATGGTGTCCAAAGCTTTTTTGATAAACAATGTTGCCTTTTATTGAAACTAAAACCTGACACCCGGGAAAAGCTCCCTCCGAGATCCCGTTTAAAGCGATACTATCAATATCCTTAAAGGACTCCTCATTGATTCCCACTGATGAAGCATTGGCGTAGCGCAAGCGGCCATTAGTTTCAATTTCCTTTTGTTCTATTTGTTTAAATCCTAGTATATATTTTATACCTGGACTAATTGTTTTGGGTGGGCTATTCTTCCTTGCGCCCATAATTAATTGTGCGGCTTCCTGCTGGGCATGCGAGGTTGTGTCATTGCAGTACAAAATTGAGGTGCAATTTGAAAAGGGTAAGCCCATGATGTGGTCAGGATTGTAATATTTTTTTATGCCGAATATAATTGCGATTACTTTTTCATTCGGAAGTTTTTGTAGACTCTGAAAAAAGTTTTTCAGGGCCAATGAAGCAATAGAATCATTCTCAGGAGCCATAAAGGAAACGATGTGTACATCATTTGGCTTTCGGCTTTTAAAAAAATCACTGCTATCTCTTGAGATTAAAGGGACATGGGTAAATCTATTGAGCATGTCGCCAAAGCCTGAAGGGTTCATTCCGTAAGCAGTTCTAAAAACTGTTCGATTCAGCTTATCAAGTGGTAATAGATCATCGTTGTTTTGGAAAATATAGAGCAAAGAGTCATTTTCAGACTTATTTGAGATTTGAGCATTTGCAAAAGGCAAAAGGCACCAAATAAAAAGGACAAAAAGGAGGGTGTATTTCATGCGCGTCAATTCTAGACGAAACTAAATATTTTTCTTTCTTAAATGTTCAATTTCACGCTATAGTTCTCAACAAGGTTACTGTAAATCTATTCTGATGGGTAGGTACATTCTTGTATGTACTTTTCTTCCCTTATGTTCTCCCGGAATCCAACTGGGCATGGAGAAAATCATTCGTTTGATTTCACTTTCAATACTTTTATGATAATCCCCTTTAAAACTGATTAATGTCACCTTACCTTCATCATCTATTACAAATTCTACATGAACTATGATGTTTTGGGCTTCGGATAGGTCCATTTTGTTAATGTCTAAATGGTGTATGATGAATTTAGTCATTGCGCCAGTTTCACCTTTAAATTTTGCGTCTTGGTCAGGAAAGTCAACTACATCTGGTTTAATATCCACGACCTTGTATATAACTACGCTATCAAAGTCAATTGGCTGCGGAAGTAAGTTTACTGTGCTAGAGGAATCAGGAATATTCTTTGTCACCTTGATTTTATGCGTAGGCTGACTTTTCAGGTCTATGGATTTTTTTGTTTTATTTTTTGTTTGCGGCTGTTTGCGTTTCTTTACCTCTTTTGTTTTTCGAGGTTCATCTTTCTTTATGATTTGGTATTTTATGATTGTTGATTTTACTTTCTCAAGATCCGTTCTTATTTTGTCTTTTTCTGAATAGCTGAAGGCTGCAAATAAAATAGAAGAAGCGAAAAGCAGTCCATTTGATATAAAATTGATGTTGTTCTGTCTTGATTCCATGATGTAGTTTTTTACTATGTAAACCAAAACCCATGCCACTTACAATGTGTGAAAATGACACTTACTTAATATACAAAATATTTAGGTTACTAAATAATTAATTTACCAACACTACAAAACGTTATTGTTAGTAAAATTGATTGTATTTCTCGTTGTTTTCAGTCCTTGAACACTAATTTTGTAGCATAAATATAAGCCTAGGCTTAAAAAACACTTTATGGATTTATTCGGGAATTTTGGTTCCACCTCAGATTTGGCTAGTTCAATAGGTCTGAAAAACACAGGAAACCAATTTTGGAATTTAACACCTGCAGAATTAGTAGAAGATACAATACTCCAGGGACAAGGGCTTCTTTCAGATACAGGAGCCTTAGCAATCGATACTGGTGAATTCACCGGACGCTCACCACAAGATAGATTTATAGTAGAGGACGACATCACCAAGGACTCAGTTTGGTGGGGAGGAATCAACAAAGGAATAAGCGAAGCGCATTTTGATACGATTTATGAGCGTATGCAAGCATATCTTTCCGGAAGAGATTTGTACGTTCGAGATTCATATGCTTGTGCGGATGATGATTTTAGAATGAATATTAGGGTAATTACAGAGCTTCCATGGTCAAATATGTTTGCTTATAATATGTTTTTGCGCCCTGAAATTCACGAGCTAGAAAATTTCTTACCAGATTGGCACATCGTTTGTGCTCCTGGTTTTTATGCAGACCCAGAGATTGACGGAACGAGACAGCATAACTTTGCGGTTCTGAATTTCTCGAAAAAAATGATCCTAATCGGGGGTACCGGATATACAGGGGAAATTAAAAAAGGAATCTTTTCTGTGCTCAACTTTATTTTACCTCATGATAGAAACGTGCTGTCAATGCACTGTTCTGCAAACATTGGAAAAGATGGAGACACAGCGATATTTTTTGGTTTATCCGGAACAGGTAAAACAACCTTGTCCTCTGATCCTCAGAGAGCTTTAATCGGTGACGATGAACACGGCTGGAGTAATGAAACGGTTTTTAATTTTGAAGGCGGATGCTATGCTAAAACAATAGACCTCTCTCGTGAGAAAGAACCACAGATTTATGATGCTATTAAGTTTGGTGCGTTGTTGGAGAATATTGGGTTTGAAAATGAAAGTTCAACACCTGATTATGCGGATGGGTCAATAACCGAGAACACACGTGTGTCTTATCCGATTCATCATATCGACAACGTTGTTTTGCCTTCCAAAGGTGGCGCCCCAAAAAACATATTCTTTTTGACTGCAGATGCTTTTGGCGTTATCCCGCCAATATCGAGGTTAACTACCGAGCAGGCGATGTATCACTTTATGTCCGGTTATACGGCTAAAGTTGCTGGAACGGAGGTTGGTATAACAGAACCAACCACAACTTTCTCGGCATGTTTTGGTGCTGCGTTTTTACCTTTGCACCCTGCAAAGTATGCGAAACTGTTGGGAGAAAAACTTTCAAATTCTGACACCAAAGTTTGGCTCATAAATACTGGATGGTCTGGTGGAAGTTATGGAGTTGGAAGTCGAATTAAACTATCCTACACTCGGGCCATGATTACTGCCGCGCTTGAAGGGCAGCTTGATGAAAATTCTTTTGAGACCTTACCTGTCTTCGAACTTGCTTATCCTAAAACTTGTCCCAATGTCCCTGATGAGATTTTGAATCCTAAGGAGACTTGGGCTGATGGTACAGCTTATGATGATACAGCAGCAAGTCTTGCATCTAAATTTGTTGAGAATTTTGAGACATTTAAAGCTGAGACAGATCCTGCAATTCTTGCAGCGGCTCCAAAAATATTGGTATAAAATTTTTACATCTGAATATTTAAAAAAAAGCCCTCTATTGAGGGCTTTTTTAGTTCATGCTATTTACATATTAAAGCTTCTTTTATGAGTTTTTAGCCATTAAAAAAGCCCTCTATTGAGGGCTTTTCAGTGTTATTAAAAAGATAATAATTATCTCTTTGCTAGTGTTTCAGAGGAAACACTTAATTTCTTTCTTCCTTTTCTTCTTCGCGCAGCAAGTACACGTCTTCCGTTTTTAGTTGCCATTCTGCTTCTAAAACCGTGCTTATTTCTTCTTTTTCTTAACGAAGGTTGAAACGTTCTTTTCATTTCTTTTAATTCAAATTAATGTTTATTTGAGGAATGCAAAGATAGGTTTTTTTTAGAGAATACAAATGTATCGAAGAAAAATATTTAAAAAAAAGCAATACTCAATGAAACCATTATTTTTGTAGTTGAAAAATCAGACTCATTTTTGGGACAGCGCTCCATGGAAGAAAAACAAAGGTTTCAATCAAAAATTTCACTTATTTACTTTATTCGCCCATATCTATGGTGGTATCTGGTTGGTTGGGTTTTTCTTTTTCTTTCGTCCTCAGCTGGATTGGTCTTTCCTTATTTAATGGGTAAACTTTTAGGTTCTACAACGACTAATACATCTGTTTCGAAGGACAGTATCGAACTCTTGACTTTTGACAATGCTACGGATGTGGCATTCGCCTTGTTTATTTTATTTGCATTTCAGGCTGTGTTCTCTTTTGTCCGCGTCGTTATTTTTAATAATGTCACCGAAAACACATTGCGTGATATTCGTAATGCAGCCTTCAAGAAAATGGTTTATATGCCAATGAGTTTTTTTGATATCAACAAGGTTGGTGAGTTAACGAGTCGGGTCTCGTCGGATATTACCCAAATTCAAGAAACACTTCGTACGACCATCGCTGAGTTTTTTCGACAGATCATTATTATTTTAGGAGGTGTGGCCTTCTTATTTATGATTTCATGGAAGCTAGCCCTAATAATGCTTGGAACTGTTCCTATTATGGCTATTCTAGCTGTTCTTTTTGGAAGGTTTATTCGTAAATTAAGTAAGCAGGCACAGGATTATGCAGCGGAGTCAAATTCTATCATTGAAGAAACCTTATCTGGAATTTCAAATGTCAAGGCTTTTACTTTTGAACGTTTTTCTATTTCAAATTATGGCAAGAAAACAAAAGAAATCAGAAACTTAAATGTAAAAAGCGGTATTTGGCGTGGTTTGTTTGTTTCCTTTATCATCTTTTGTTTATTTGGAGCCATTGTTTTTATAGTTTGGCAGGGTTTATTAATGACACAAGGTCCGCAACCTGAACTGTCAAATGAAGGGTTCTATCAATTTGTATTGTTTACCATAATGATGGGTGCGAGTGTAGGTTCATTGCCAGATTTATATGCTAATATTCAAAAGACACGGGGCGCTATTGAAAATCTAATGGAGATTCTAAACGATCAAGAGGAAACACAAATTAAATCAGGTATGCACTCAGCAGGAATAGATGGATCTATTTCCTTTCAACATGTTAATTTTCGTTATGCCCAAAGAGATGATGTGGAAGTCTTAAGAGATGTATCGTTTGAAATATGTAAGAACGATCGTGTAGCGCTTGTGGGATCAAGTGGGTCAGGAAAAACGACTATAGCGAGTTTAATACTCAATTTCTATTCAGCATCAAATGGATCTATTCAAATGGGCAATGTGCCTATTGAAAATTTTGATCTTAATTATTTAAGAACGAATATGGCATATGTGCCGCAGGACGTGCTCTTATTTTCAGGTAGTATATTTGAGAATATTCAATTTGGTAACCCAAACGCTTCAAAAGTTGAAGTTGTTGATGCAGCGAAAAAAGCAAATGCATGGGAATTTATTCAGTCATTCCCAGATGCGCTAGACACGGAAGTTGGTGACCGTGGAATACAACTCTCAGGTGGCCAAAAACAACGTATAGCTATCGCCCGAGCAATCTTAAAGAATCCAACCATTCTGATTCTAGATGAGGCTACATCAGCACTTGATTCAGTCTCTGAGAAATTGGTTCAGGAGGCTTTAGACCTTTTGATGAAGGATAGGACCTCGATTGTCATTGCTCATCGTCTCTCTACGATTAAAAAAGCTGATATGATTTTAGTGCTTGAAAATGGTGTTGTTGCTGAATCAGGAAAGCATAAGGAATTGATGTCAAACAATGGTGTTTATGCCAAACTTGTTGAGATGCAGCAGCTAGATGCTTAACTACAGGCAATCTTTATTATTTTTAGTAAAATTTTATCATGAAACAATTTATCCTCCTTACCATACTATTTCTTACATCAAATGCATTCGCACAAGAAACCCCTTCCTTAAAATCTCTTTTAGGTCATGAAATTGGTCAAGAGTTCACAAGGCATCACGAAGTGATTTCTTTTTATGAAAACCTCCACAATGCTTTTAAGAACCAAAGTAAAATATTAGAGTATGGGGAAACTAACGAAGGCCGTAAGTTGATTTTGTTTTTTTTGGGAAGTGAGGAAAACGTCAACAGGTTAGATGAATTACGAGATATGCACTTGATGCGTGATAGTAGCTCGAAACTACCCATTATCTGGTTAAGCTATAATGTACATGGGAATGAAAGTTCAGCTACAGAATCATCTATTCTAACCGCCTATAAGCTTTTAACCGAGCATAAAGATTGGTTGGAGGAAACAATTGTAATTATTGATCCTTGTCTAAATCCAGATGGTAGGGACCGGTATGTCAATTTTTTCAAACAATATGCCTCTATTACTGAAAATATAGACCCTTCGTCAATAGAACATAAGGAGCCGTGGCCAGGAGGACGTTTTAATCACTACTTGTTTGACCTTAATCGTGATTGGGCATGGCTTACGCAAGTGGAAAGTCAGCAAAGAATGAAGGTTTATAATCGATGGTTGCCACATGTTCATGTAGATTTTCATGAACAAGGATATAATGAGCCTTATTATTTTCCGCCGGCAGCTGAGCCATTCCACGAAATCATCACAGATTGGCAAAGAGAATTTCAGGAGAGAATTGGAAAAAACCATGCGAAGTACTTTGATAATGCAGGTTGGTTGTATTTCTCTAAAGAAATTTTTGATTTGCTCTATCCGAGCTATGGTGATACTTATCCCATGTACAATGGTGCAATCGGGATGACCTATGAACAAGCCGGAAGTGGCAGAGCGGGTAAAAGTGTGCGGACAAACTTAGGGGATACTTTAACTTTACGGGACCGCATTGATCATCATGTTACAACAGGTCTTTCAACGGTGGAGGTGAGTCTTGAAAATAAAAAGGAACTTATTGAAAATTACAATGCATTTAGCCTGAATAGAAAATATAAATATGGCCATTATATTCTTCGCGGAGAAAATGACAAACTTCAAAAGATTACAAATTTATTGCGCGCTCATGATATTGAATTCGGTCATATTCCAACATCAGGTAAGGTTAGGGCTTGGTCTTTTGAAAAACAGGCGGAAGAGACTTTAATCTATACTAAAAGTGACTTAGTAGTTTCAACCAATCAGCTTAAAGGACCTATGGTTGAGGTACTTTTTGAACCGAAAACTTATCTATCTGATTCATTAACTTACGACATTACAGCTTGGTCCCTTCCCTTTGCTTATGGTTTAGATGCCTATGGTTTCAATGGGACGCTTGAAGTTGAAGCCAATTGGTCTCAAAGCTTTGCACGGAATCCGATGCCAAATTGTTATGCATATTTGTGCAAATGGAATTCTATGAATTCAGCGGCATTTTTGCAATCAATTTTGTCACAAAACATCGCCGTTAAAGTAGCTGAAAAGGAATTTCAGATTGAGGATAAGGTTTATCCCGTAGGTACCCTTGTAATTCCTAGAGGGATTAATAAAGACATTCTTAATTTCGACCAAATTCTTCGTTCTGCTGCAAAAGATTCATGGATTGATATTCATCCCGTCGCCTCTGGTTATGTTTCAAAAGGTAAGGATTTTGGATCTTCGTCGTATAACGAAATTTTCATGCCTCAGGTCGGAGTTCTTTCTGGAGGAGACTTATCCCCTTTGAATACAGGTGAAATTTGGCATTTCTTTGAAAAAGAATTGGCTTTGCCATTTCGTATGTTTCGTGTATCGGAATTGAATCGAATTGATGAACTTGATATAATCGCTCTGCCAGAAGGAGAGCTTTCTGCTAGCGAACTGAACCAGCTTAAAACTTGGATAGAAAATGGTGGACGTCTGCTTATTTTTGGTGATGCCTCCTTTAATTTTGTTCCTGATTTTGACATTTCTGTGAGAGATATTGAATCGGATTTGACTGCAACTGAGCGGGAGGAGCTAAGTGGCCTCATAACAGGAGCGATATATAAATGTGACTTGCTTGCTAAATCTAGTCCGCTGACTTTCGGTTATGAAGGTTATTATTCATTGCGACAATCAGCATCTAACTTTAGCTTAAAAAATGCAAA
The DNA here is from genome assembly GCA_913046365.1 of uncultured Flavobacteriales bacterium. Lineage (GTDB taxonomy): Bacteria > Bacteroidota > Bacteroidia > Flavobacteriales_D > Crocinitomicaceae > UBA952. The sequence goes on along the minus strand of CAJWRM010000001.1, from coordinate 209,334 downwards.
GACTATTTTATCGCTACCAGAAAATGCTCAGCAAGTTTCAGGGTTTGTTGGTACAAAGGCTGCATTAAATCAAGGGAATGCTATGATTCTTGGTGTTGAAGATTATGGCAAAGGTGAGTTGATCTATTTCTGTGATAATCCTCTTTTTAGAGGATTTTGGGAAAATGGAAAGCTACTGGTGGCCAATGCTTTATATTTCGACAATGACTAAGAGAAAGATCGCCCTTGTTGCTTGTGTAAAAGAGAAACAGAATACCTCTACTAAGGCAAAGGACATGTATGTTTCTGTAGCTTTCAAAGCTTGGATGAATTATGCTGAATCATGGGGAGCAAATCAGATTTATATTTTATCAGGAAAATATGGATTACTCGAGCTTGAAGATGAGATAGAACCTTATGATTTTAATCTCAACTCTGTTAAATCTCAAGAACGAAAGCTTTGGGCTCAAGAAGTGATTCAGAAACTAGGGGATAAAGCAATATTGAATGAAGATCAATTTTTAGTATTGGCTAATTCTATTTATGCTGAATACCTAATACCTCATCTCGGTCATTATTCAATGCCGCTAGAGATTGATTAGCTTATAGTAATCCTTTTACTTTTAAATATTCCTCTAAAGAATCTATATCAGCGTACAGCACATCTCTTGCCTTACTTCCTTGGAATGGACCGATAATACCCAAGGACTCAAGCTGATCTACAATGCGACCTGCACGGTTGTATCCCAATTTCAATTTTCGCTGTAAAAGACTTGCTGAACCTTGCTGGTTAATAACGACAATTCGTGCAGCATCGACAAACATTGCATCCATTTCATCCATGTCCATATCACCTTTACTTTCACTTCCTTCAGGTACATACTCTGGTAGTATTAGGGCATCGGGGTAAGCTCTTTGATCTCCAATGAAGCTACAGATTTCTTCAACCTCTGGCGTGTCAACAAATCCACATTGCAGACGTATCATTTCTTGCCCTGTAGAGATTAGCATATCTCCTCTACCAATTAGCTGATCTGCGCCAGAGCCATCGAGAATTGTTCGAGAATCTATTTTAGACAATACTCTAAAAGCAATTCGCGCTGGGAAATTTGCTTTGATCATTCCTGTGATTACGTTCACAGAAGGTCTTTGTGTTGCAACAATTAGGTGTATTCCTATGGCACGTGCTAATTGCGCAATTCTTGCAATGGGATGTTCAATCTCTTTTCCTGCGGTCATAATTAGATCGGCAAACTCATCTATAAGCACAACAATATATGGAAGGTATTTGTGACCTTTCTCAGGATTTAATTTCCTTTTGATGAATTTCTCGTTGTACTCTTTTATTGTTCTTACCTGTGCGTCTTTTAGTAGTTCATATCGCTCATCCATTTCAATACAAAGAGAGTTCAAAGTATTTACAACCTTCGATGTGTCTGTAATGATTGCTTCTTCTTCCCCTGGAAGCTTGGCTAGAAAATGCCTTTCAATTTTATTGTAAAGTGTAAGCTCTACTTTTTTAGGATCTACAAGTACAAATTTGACCTGTGAAGGATGCTTTCTGTATAGAATAGATATTAAAATTGCATTTAATCCGACGGATTTCCCCTGTCCTGTGGCACCTGCTACAAGTAAGTGAGGCATTTTGGTGAGATCAAAGACAAACGTTTCATTGGTAATTGTTTTACCCATTACAACGGAAAGTTGACCATCGTGGTTCTGAAATTTTTCAGAGGCAATCAATGAACGCATACTTACCATATCTGGACTGGAATTAGGGACCTCTATACCAATTGTTCCTTTCCCGGGAATAGGTGCGATAATTCTGATTCCTAGCGCACTCAGACTTAAAGCAATATCATCTTCAAGATTTTTTATTTTTGAGATGCGAACTCCAGGTGCAGGCACGATTTCGTAGAGCGTTACAGTAGGTCCAACAGTTGCCTTGATTTTAGCGATGTCAATCTTATAATTTGATAGGGTCTCAATGATTTTATCTTTATTGGTCTCTAGCTCCTCTTTATTGACAGAGACACTACTTGATCCATAATCTTTTAGAAGTTCTACCGATGGTAGAAGATAGCCTTCTAAATCGGCTTTTGGATCAAATTCACCATGCTCTTCAACTAGCTTTTCTGCCAAGGTTTGTTCTCCAAGCTCACTTTCATCAACCATTGCTTCTTCTTCAGCAATTTCAATTTCAAACTCCTCGTCGGATGCTTGATTTTGATTGTCATTTTGTTCAGTTGAACCAGTCATTTGGCCCTCAATTTCTAGTGGTTCATTTTCGGCTGTGTTTTCTTCCTCTGTTAGAGGTTCTTCTATTTTATCTTCGTCGCTAAAGTCTACGGTTTCTGAAACGACATCTTCTTTGATTTCCTCTTCTGTTATTGGGTTGATTACAACCATGTTATCATCCTCAGAAAGCTCTTTCTCGTCAGCTATATTGTCTTCTGTTTTTTCTTTCTTTGGGAACAAGTAATTGAAAATGGCTTTATAATCTGGGTTGAATATCAGTGTTATGATAATATAAAGCAGTAATAGATCTAAACTGATGGTTCCGATTGCTCCAAGCGTTTGAAGGAGCCATTGATTTGCATAAAATCCAAAGGTTCCTCCCAGCATATGAACCTCAGCTGAGAAGAAGGCTAAAAATAGAGAACCCCATATCATAAACGCCATTGTTATTGAAAACGCCTTTCCTCCTGCGACCAATGCTTTTTTGAATAAAATTTTGAAGCCAAATAAAAACATGAGAAAACAGAGGCCAATGGAAGTTATACCAAAAAGGTTAAAGATCAACATATGAGACATCCAAGCGCCAAATTTTCCAAGCCAATTTTGAACTTCAACATCCGATTGACTAAAGATGAAATCAAAAAAGGATGAATTTATTAGCTTATCTTGGTCTTGTTGCCAAGTAAATAAATAGGAAACACAGGATAGAAATAAGAAAATAGAAAAAAGAAGGAAAAATGAGCCTAAAATAGTTCCAAGCTTTTGTGTATCTATTTTAGCAAATACGGAGCTTCCATTTTTTGACTTGCCAGTTTTTTTTGACTTACTAGATTTTTTAGCAGGACGTTTTTTTGTTTTTGTATTATCTACTGGTATAAATTCGTTTTCCTCCATTCGTTTTGTACTGTATTACGAATATAACCTTAAGCCTCTCAGAATTTGGACTTTTGCTCCATATATTTGAACACTCAAGTGTTCATTATAAACTAAATAGAAGGCTTTGGTTACTTTTTGTTTTCTAGAAGATCAATAAAATCTTCAAGTGAAAGGATATGAGTTTTTCTTGGAATTTGAAAAATAGCAAGCGGAGGGTCATACCGTTTTAGTGCCTCTAGCTCGTATAGGTATAGGCCTTTGTCGGATACAATATAGTATTTCAATGGTAGTCCAGGTAGCTGGTGATATACTGCATTGTATTTAGGATGTATATTTTTACTGAACCATATTTCAAGATCATTGCTTAGCATTGGATGAGAGAGCAACATAGGTTTTCCTTTAAGACCAGCAAAAGGAATTTTTGGAAAGCATTTCTTGGAAAGCTTGTAAGTACTATCAGGATGTTTTTGATCATTGGTTTGTTCCGTTGGAAGCTGAATGGCATAATTCAAAGAATCAATGCTGAGTAGTAAAATTTTTTTCCCATAGGATAAATGTTCAATACTCTCTTGAATACCATTTTCAGAATTGAAATGAACACGTTTGATTAAAGAATCTTTGGCGTAAATGATTAATTTTTCTTCTGTATTTGGACTGTCATTCCCAAATCCACTTTGTATGTTGTTTACATCAATTTTTTTTATTCTGTAAATTAATTCGCCAGAAAATTCAGTGGCTAACTGCCCACATAACGATTTGATTACTAAAAACTGAAACCCAATAAGCATTGTCGTTTTCTTGAAAGAAGATTTAAAGGCCATAGGGTTTTTTGTTGTTTACTAATGTAATGCCACTTTTTTTGAAAGGTACAAAACAAAGTAATTCGCCCTAATAATAATCCGTGAAAAACCTTGATTTCAAATGGAATAATATTATTTCTTGAGAAATTTTATTAGCTTCGGCGCAAAGCGATTGTTTATAAATAAAGTCATATTATAATGATGAAAGAGATAAAGTTGTTGAAAAATAGGTCGGATATAGGTGCAGGCACTCGGGGAGCAGATTTAGGTATTGATGCTATTGAAATTGCGGCGATCAATCAGAACCATAATTATTTTAATCGATATCCTCATGAGGATATTGAAACCGAAAACGAATCCATCTATAATAAAGTAAAAAATAGTTTTGCAAAGAGAATTGGAAGTGTTGTATCCGTATGCAGTCGTGTAAGCGAATGCGTCCATGACAATATTAAAGACGATGTATATCCTATTGTTTTATCTGGTGATCATTCTTCTGCATTGGGAACGATGAGTGGTGTCAAGGCTGTGCATACGGATAAAAAATTAGGTGTCATTTGGGTAGATGCGCATGCTGATTTACATTCGCCATATACCTCTCCATCAGGAAATGTTCATGGAATGCCACTTGCTGCAGGATTGTCTATTGACAACAAGGCACATCAAATTAATGAAGTACCTGAGGAAACTGAAGCGCATTGGGCGAATCTTAAAAATATTGGGGTTGCCGGTAAGAAGCTTGAAGCCTCTGAGCTTATTTATTTTGGCGTTAGAGATACAGAAGCCCCGGAGGATGCTTGTATGAAAGAGCACAGTATCAAAAACTATACAGTGGATGAAATTCGTTTTAGAGGTATGGATGTTTGCTTAGATGAGGCCGTTCAGAAGCTCTCCTCTTGCGATGTTATATACATATCCTTTGATGTAGATAGCCTTGACTGTGACCGAATATCGAAAGGAACCGGAACTCCTGTTCCACGTGGTTTTGATATAGAGGAAGTTGTTGAAATCATTAATACCTTTATTCGTACAGGGAAAACGGCATGTTTTGAGGTTGTTGAGGTAAACCCAACCTTAGACACCGAGAATAAAATGGCAGCTGCTGCTTTTGAAGTGCTCAAGTCAGTCACTCCCGTGATAGAAGAGGTCAACCTTACTTAGGTTTTTTAAATCAAGTTTAGTCTGAGATACATATTCTGCTGAAATACGAATCCTCGTTGGAGGTAGTTTTTATAATGTAAATTCCTTTCGCAAGCTTCTCATTGACAGGAAATATATTTTTTGGACTTCCCTCAAGAATATTAATCGAAACGATAGATTCTCCTTTTAAATTCAAAATTTCAATCTTTTCCAAGCTTTCGTCTTCATTTGTTAATTCAACAAAAAATGTTGACTGAGCAGGATTTGGATATACGGATAGATTAGTGCTGTTATTTTCGTTTAATTCATTTAATTCTACCACTGGTTCAGAATAAAAATTCCATTCGGCTTTATTCGCACAATAGATATTAAGACCATTATCCATTTCTATTTCAAATACCACCTCATTATTTTCAGTGACTTCTGTGATAACTGATCCTCTATTGATTTGTTGGTTGTTGCCAAAATTTATAAGTGTATTCCCATTATTTAGTCTTTGGATGCTTCCAATTGATGGCGTAAATAAGGAATCAGGATGCACATAATCCCATGTTTTAGTGGCTGTGTAATCATTTAAATCAAGTTCATATTCTACACCTCTTGATCTTCGTATACCGCCAGTATATATATCACTCTGGTTACCATTGTCAAATAGTAAATACTTATTATTACCGAGGCTTTTGATACAATGCTGTTGAGAAAAAGGGTAATCATTTAAAAAAGTAAAATCACTTTGTGCTCCGCCAAATCTCCAAATGATTTCTCCCGTAGTCCTATGAATCTTTGTGATTTCTGAAATATTTCTGTTTGAGATTAAAAAGTGACCGTCTTCGTCAATATCAATAGCATTACAATGTAAAAAATCAATTCCGTTACCATTATAACTAATATCTGGATAGTCAGACATGTAATAATGGTCCCAGCTTTGCCATTCAAAAATAACATTATGATCGGAATCTAACTCTTGGATAACAAGGCCTATAACTGTTTCATCCTGGCTTCCATCCGGAGAAATAGTATCTGTTGCATATGGTTGTTCGTCGTAGGCAAACAAAATATAATTTCCGTTTGGTAAAGCAAGAAAGTCATGGTTGTCTGCAATATATTCGTTCTGACAGTATACAGTATCGACTACATTCTCCAAAGAATCCATTACGAACCAACCTTTCGATTGCCTATCGAAGTAGGTGATTTTATTATTTAAGTTGACTTTCCAAGACCAACCTTTAAGTCCAAATGGTTCGGAGTAAATAAGTGAACCTGTTGAGTCCATAATATTTACTGTTCTAGGTGGCGTTCCGCCTACATGAAAAAATAAATTTCCCGGATGAGCACCGTTATTTGTCGAGATGGTATATTGTGGTTGTGACCATGAAAATATCGGAAGAAAGAAAAGAAAAATAAGTTTTGACGCAAGTTTTGTAGATGAATTCATACCTTAAAATTAAGTTTTTTATTAATCAATTTATCATAACGTTCGGTTATTAAATAAATGTGAATTAATTTCAAAGGAAATATTAACTTAAATCGTCAAAGAATTGATTGACTCTGTAACAGTATAAACCTTGAATTCAACCTAAAATGAAAATATCAAAATCACTTTACCTTATTTTTACTGTAATGTTTAATTTGATCATTCACGCTCAAATTGAAGGTTCAAATCTATTTTCTACCGATCAGGTAGTATCGATAGAGCTTGATTTTCCGCAAAATGACTTTTGGCAACAATTGGAATATAATTATGAGAATATGGATGTCAATGGGTCTGTTTATATTCCTGCCAATTTAACATTGACAGACGCGACAGGTGCTTATACTTTTGACAGTGTGGGTATTCGGCTAAAGGGTAATTCAAGTGGAATGCATCCTGGTGATAAAAAGTCTTTTAAAATTGACTTCAACAAGTATATTTCTGGTCAAAATTATAACGGATTGAAAAAACTGAATTTCAGTAATGGTTTTAAAGATCCAACTTTCATGCGCGAGAAGCTATTTTTTGATTTGTGCAGAGAAAGAGGAGTGCCGGCGCCAAGAGCAAATTATGCTACTGTGAAATACAATGATGAGGCGTGGGGTTTTTATACGATGATCGAGCAAATTGATGACCAGTTTTTAGATTGGCGTATTGGTGATGATGACGGAAACCTTTTTAAGGCGGGATCAAATTTTGGCGGAGGTGATGGAGAGGCAAGCCTTGTCTATTTAGGTTTAAATCAATCCTCTTATGAATCATCATATGTGCTGAAATCTAACGAAGAGGCTAATGACTGGTATGACCTCATTGATTTTATATATTTCTTGAATAGCTCATCAGATGAAGAATTTGAATCAGGCTTACCCTCTCGTTTAGATCTAAGTCCATTTTTAAGCTCAGTGGCATTCAACAATTTATTCAGTAATCTCGATACATATACCTTGTCTGCAAGAAATTATTACCTATATCACAATATGTCTACAGACCAATGGGAGTGGATCAAATGGGATGCTAATGAAACTTTTGGCTCCTATGCGTTTGGTGTACAAACACCCATGACCAATTTGCCTATTGACTTCTATCAGGGTCAGCGACCTTTATTAGAGCGAGTATTTGAGAACGATTTATTTATGAGTCAATATACCTCAGAGATTTGCCTGCTTTTAAATACGGTATTTAACCCGACTTATCTGAATCCAATTATTGATGATTATAAGGCCTTGATTCAGCAATTCGTATATGCCGACAACAACAAAATGTACAGTAATAATGATTTTGATACCAATATTGAATCCAATTTAAATTCGGGGCCTGGACCCGGTGGAGCGATATATGGCTTAAAGTCGTTCATTCAGACACGCTTCAATTATTTGTCATCTGTTGTAGACTGTAGCTCATTTGCATCCTTAAATGAGTCTCAGTCTGAGCAAATTTCAGTTTATCCCAATCCTTCGGCTGATATTATCATGATAAAAGGAGGAATAGAATACCCAATGCATTATTCACTTTTTGGTATAGATGGTAAACTTGTGTTTGATGGTGAAATCAATGAAATGAATGCTCAAATTGATCTTTCTGGGATTAGTCCAAATATGTATTATCTCAAAATAGGAAATAGTTCTCTAAAGGTATTTAAGAAAAACTAAAGTCCTTAAAACAGTAAAGCGACTTGCATTCCGTGAAGGATTGCAAATCGCTTTCAATTCAGTTGCGAACAACATGTATCGCCAAACTACTGTTATGAGGCTTCCGTAATATTTATCGCCCGAAAACTCAAAATAATACTTCTAAACTTCCAATCATCTATGAATTCATACCCTAGGGTATTCAGTACTTTCGATAACTTTGTATCCCGAATCTTGATTTTCATGCGACTGATATTCAAACTTCATTCAACTCGTAGAACAAATACTCTCGCAATGTCCCTTAGACAAACTTTCTTTTGATTTTTGTTTTCACAGCATCAAATGCTTGGTATAAATTCTGAGGGCTAACCCTTCTCAGTAATAAACTTTATTCGCATTGTTCAAAACCCTTCTAAATACATCCGGCACGAAACTTGTCGGGAGGAATTTGTCCGCTGACAAACCTTTTATCCCTCGTTTGGTTCTTTAAAATAACAAAACATGTTTTAGAAAAGCAAAAATGCGAAATCGAAGTTATTCATAGTTAATGCTCTACTTATCAACATATTATAAGTTGTACTTATCAACAATTGTTGAAAACCTTAAAATAAATACCATTATATTTAGACGAACGAATCTAAAATATCTATGCCAACATATAGACAAGCCATGAGACCATTATTCATTATTTCGCTACTTTTTGTTTCTCTTTTCACATCCAACCATTTACTTGCACAGTGCACGGTGGACAATAGCTATACCATCGCTGGAATTTATCCAGATCCACTTCCAGCAGGATTTGCAGGTCAACCATATTCTGAAGATATTACTTTTGTGATGCCTACAGATACGAGTGGAGCAACTATTAATAACTTTGAGATCGTCAGTATCGCGCTACCTGTTGGACTCAGCTGGGTTTGTAACAATGACGCAAATGGATGTAATTACAACCCTCAAAACAACGTGTATGGATGTATCAATGTATATGGAACACCAATTCTTGCTGGGATTTATGAAGTTGAGGTCAGTATTTTAGTTGATGTGACTGCTTCAGGGGCTAATATTGAAAATATTCCAGTTCCTTTCTTTATTACGCTTGAAATTCAGACGCCTGCCATTGGAAATTCTGGATTTAATTCTAACCCACCGATTGGTTGTCTACCGCTTGAGGTTGATTTCACCAATAACAACCCAGGATTGCTTTATTATGAATGGGATTTTGGAAATGGTATCACTTCTAATGATGAAAACCCGGGAGTTCAAACATATACTCAGCCTGGCACGTATCCTGTCCAGTATTCAGGCTATAATAATACCGATACGCTTGACAATTATACCCTTACCGAGGTTACTATATTAAATGTTGGCGAGAATTGGCTTGGGGAACCATGGGGATGGGAGCTTCTTAACGGAAACAATCCAGATCCCTATTTTAAGCTTCTGGAAGATGGAAACTTAATCTATCAATCCAACTATGAATACAATAACGATGGGCCAATAACTTGGTCTGTTAATATTAATATGGATCCCACCAAGCAATATAAGATTAAAGTGATGGATGCTGATGAAACAGCGGCGCAAACCAATGCAGCTGAGATCACCTATGGTGGAGACGATAATTGCGGAAGTCACATTATGAATTTTTCTAGCTGTTCTAGCTGTGGAGCAGGCTCTTATTCCGATGTTGCCTACAACATCGACTACCAACAGATTTTCCCTGTTCCTTCAGTTCAGAGTATTGATACGATTATTGTAGGTGCAGCACCAGGCATCCCAAATATTGTGTACGACTCAACTGCATATACAATCTCAACGGATTCTTCACAGTACATTTTACAATGGTCTATTGACAGTGTTTTCTGGACGGGACATACGGATTCCGTTGAATCTATAGACCAAACAGGTTATTATTATGTGACGGCATATAGTCCTTTAGGTTGCAACTCAACTTCCGACTCTGTATTTGTCATTTATTGCGATACCACATTGAGCTTTGATATTGAAATAGATGCTGCTGAAAACTTATATGTACCTAATTTACCCCAAAGTTATGGCGTGCAATGGTATCTGGATGGAATAGAGATTAGTGGAGCGACTACCTATGACCACCAACCTGATGAAAACGGAGATTATGTGGCTTATATTTACGATAGTCTTGGTTGTGATTTCTTGACTGCACCTTTCGTTTATTATAATGATGCTAGTATTCAGGAGCTTCAAAGTGACTGGTGGTGCTACCCGAATCCAGCGCAGAATCAATTTGTTGTGATGTGGCCAGAGAAAGAAGGGCTTGAATCTTTGACGCTCTTCAATATGGAAGGAAGACGGATGCTTTCTATAGAAGTAAATTCATCACCTCAGGTGATTGATGTATCTCAGCTATCAAATGGCATGTACATGCTCTTCGGAGAAGGGGAGAAGGGGATGCTTAAAAAGCGCGTAATAGTAAGACACTAATATATGACGGACAGATAAATTCTGTAGGCCAAATAAACTGCCATTAGACTCCAAATCCACCACCGATTTTTCATATACCATTCCATGTTGTAAATCTAAATAAAAAAATACAATTATGGTCACTCGAAAGTTATACTATTGGGAGTATCGGTATGTTTATTTCTTGATGAATTCTTTTATAATAAATCTCGAATCTTCTTGAATATGAAGATAATAAATACCAGCTTTTAGCTCGCTTATATTCAATTCTCCTTTGCTAATTTTTTCATGAAATACAGTTCTTCCTTTGGTATCGATAATTTCAACCGAAGCGGACATGTTTATACCTTGAATCGATAAGGTCTCGCTGACCGGGTTAGGAAAAATACTGATATTTGATTCGTTTTCTTCTGATGATCCGGTGGGAGAACAATCATAGGAGAAGAAGTCTGAAATACGGTCAACCTGTGATTCATTGAGACCGTGACCAGCATCTCCCCTAATGTGAACTACTTGACCAGAGAGGTAATTGTATTCAAAAATACCTGATGAATTGATTTCTTGTCCATCTCCATCTATCATAGATCCTGTATATCCTTGGCTCTTTGCAACCTCATAAATTGCAGCTTTTGAGGGAATAAAAACTGCACCTACCGCTGATCCTCCATTATAAGGAATTACAGGGTCGTTGGTGTTACAAATATTTAAATAATGCCTTCCTGTAAGTGGAGTTTTCTCAGTGTCGTAGCCACAAAACGCAATCGACGCCTCAGTATCACCTGAAGGTCCAAAAAAGCTACCATTATGTGCCTGCATTTCTGAAAGCTGACAAACGACAGAACATATTTTATCAATATCTGGATTATTATTTTCAATTAATACTCGGTTTGCCAGTGCGGACCCATTTGAGGAACCCAACAATCGAATTTTGTTCGTATTTACATTTGTGTAAGCTGCCAACGATGCGATCAATTCATCGAGCATTTCCATGTCAGGTGCGTCGCTTTCTTCACTACAGATATTCCAGCTGTTCATATATCCACCTGGTGCAATCAAAATATGACAGGGTATACTTTGCGTAAATTCATTTATGAATTCAGCTGCCTCACCACCATTTCCATGCAATAAAATACATACCGGAAATCCATCTGCAGGAACTATTTCATTGGGTACAAAGAGATTCATTTCATATGTCCAACCCTGTGGTTCTTGCTCCCAGGTTTTTTCGATATCGAGGTTAGATGAGCTTGTCAGTGCCTGTCCAAATATTAATATTGGCGCAATGAAGGTGATAAGTATGCTATATTTCATGATTTAGCTTTTATGTTTGGTTGTACATTTTAATGATTACAGTTTCTTTGGATATCAACAATGATTTCGGCTTCCGAGAGGTAATTTTTTTGCTTTCTCTTGCGGTATTTTTTTGAGACCTTATTGTTTTTTTCAAAAAAGGCCACACCGTCGAGTAGCTGAATGCCCAGACCACGTTTTATGGTTTCTTTGTCTGCATTTCTTTCGGTTTTGCGCATTGTTCTTTGATCGAATACATAACCCACGATGAAACCAACTAGTTCTCTATTGCTCATGGCGTTGTAATCGATGAGGTGGGCAAATTCATGTCCAATCCATCCTACCAAACCATTAAAACTGAGCTCCTCATAATTGATACCAGTTAGGTCTGGGTTATTGTTTACAAATATTCGATAGGCTCTTTTGCTTTTTCTTTGAAAGAAAAAGTCAGGACTAGGTTGCGCCTGCATCGTACTATTGATGGCTTTATGCTTCAAGGTAATTCTTTTGCGATGTAGTTCGGGATAGCGGTTTAAGGCGATAAAAAAGGCAAGTTTTAGCCGCTCATCATTCGTGCTGAGATTTTTGTTTTTGCCCATTTGTGTCTCGTAAATTTTCATCGAATCGATATAGTCTTCAAAATGGAAATAAGCTGTATCACAATTGATTTTAGGCGACAGATGGCTATTTTGAGCGAATATAATGCCTATATGGAGAAAATAGAGCGCAAGTATAGTTGAGTGAATTCTCATCAACCCTAAGGTACGAAAAAGAGGGATTATTAATACTAATTTGCAACAATGTATATGCGATAATGCTCCCTATCGGTCACACTACCTTATTTTCTTTAAACCATTTATAACCTTTTTCTAAAGTTTTCTTTTGGTCTTCAATTGAACTACCGATATATTTTTCGGCTATTTCTGCTATATTTAAATATCCTTTTTTGACGCAATTTTGCTTTTGACTTATTAATAAAACATTGATATTGGTAAAATATATTTGTTTCGATTTATGATACGATTTAACTAAATCATTAAAATGAACATAAAAATAATTTCTCCGGGCAGCGTGATGTACAGGAAAGAGGGTGGTATATTCCCGAGACTCCTTCGCTATGCTCCTTTAACTCTCTCTACTTTAGCCTCATTGGTACCTGATGAACTTAAAGCGTCAATAGAATTGAATGATGAAATTGCAAAAAAGATTAATTATAACGACCGTCCCGATATAGTGGCTATAAGCGCAATAACAGGAACAGTTAATCGCGCCTATGCTATTGCTGATCACTATAGAAAAAAGGGTGTATGTGTTGTAATAGGTGGTGTTCACGCATCCCTTATGCCCGATGAGGCCCTAAATCATGCAGATGCCATTGTCACAGGGATGGCATTTGAAACATGGCCTCAATTATTATTGGATTTTAAAAACGGGGCCTTAAAAAGACATTATGACCAGTCTCCGCAAATGAATTTTAGCAATCTTCCTTTACCCAGAAAGGACTTGTTACCAAAATTTTCATATATCTCAAAAAGCACAATACAGGCAACGTTTGGATGTCCTTATAAGTGTGATTTTTGCGCCGTAATTAGCACGCAGAAAAAATACCTTAGACGACCTGTAGAGGATGTAATAAAAGAAATCAGTGAAATGAATGGAAACTTTGTGACATTCGTCGATCCCAGCCCAATGGAAGATAAAAAATATATCAAACGACTTTTAAGAGAAATGATTCCCTTGAAGAAAATGTGGGGAGGACTAGCCACTGTGAAAATTGGGGACGATGAGGAGCTAATGGACCTCTGTGCTGAAAGTGGCTGCAAGGGATTACTCATTGGTTTTGAATCCGTAGAACAAGATGCCCTGGTAGAAATTAATAAGGGGTTCAATGTGGTAGAAAAATACAGAAATCTATGTGCCAGACTTCATGAAAGAGGGATAGCAATCAATGGTACATTTATTTTTGGGATGGACTCTGATACCAAAGATACCTTTAAACGAACAGTTGATTTTGTTCAGGAGAATTCAATTGAATTACCAAGATATGCTATATACACTCCATTTCCCGGTACTGGTGCATTTAGAAAACTCGAATCACAAAACCGAATTCTAACCCGAAATTGGTCCTTATATGACGTACAACATGTGGTCTATCAGCCTAAAAACCTAACTCCTGATGAACTATTCGAGGGAAGTATCTGGGCATGGGAAAATACCTACAAGTACAAAAATATTAAAGAGCGCATCTCTAATTCCGGAACGAGCTTTCCGATATCATTAATCACAAATATGGGATATCGATACTATGGTACAAGGTTGAGAAATTTCCCTAATGATACAATTATTGATTTAGAACAAAAATGGAATTCACAAATCACTTGAATCAAAATGAAATTATTACTAATACAACCCAGTGTAGGCAAAATTCATGGTGAAAAATATGTGAAATCATGGACAATGGAGCCTTTAGCTTTGTCTACTCTTGCAGGTATGACTCCTGACGATATTGATATTGAACTGATTGATGAACGAATTGATGAATTGCCGGAAATATACGAGGCTGATCTGGTAGGAATTACTATTGAAACATACACAGCAAAAAGAGCTTATACAATTGCCAAAAAAATCCGAAAACAGGGTATTAAAGTGGTCATGGGAGGCATACATGCGAGCCTCATGCCCGATGAGGTTGTAAACCACTGTGACGCCATGCTTGTTGGCGGTGCTGAGGGCGGAATTTGGAATCAAGTGCTTTCTGATTTCAAAAACAACAAATTGAAACGGAAATATGATGCAAATTCATATTTTGAAAAAACCTTAGACCATTGCCCACCAAATAGAAAATTATACGCGAATAAAGGATACCTACCATTAGGTCTAGTTGAATCAGGAAGGGGGTGTCCATTTACTTGTGAGTTCTGTGCAATAACTGCTGCACACAAAGCGCAGTATAAATCAAAGGAGGTTCAACATATCATTTCAGATATTGAAAATATTTCGCAAAAAATGCTCTATTTCGCTGACGATAATTTTGTTTCAAAATTCTCAAGAACCAAAGAGCTTTGCGATGCAATGATTCCTTTAAAGAAAAAATGGTTTAGTCATGGTACAATTAATATGGCCAGTCAACCAGACCTACTAAAAAAATTACAGAAAAGCGGTTGTTCGAACTTGTTGATTGGTTTTGAATCTCTAAATGAAGATACGCTAAAAAGTATGGGAAAAAGTTGGGCAGTTGTGAAAAGAGGTTATTCTGAATCCTTAAAAATTTTAAAAGATTATGGTATTTCTGTCTATGGAACATTTGTATTTGGATATGATGAGGACAAACCTGACGACATCGAAAAAACACTAGAATTTGCCATCGAGGAACAACTTGCATTAGCCGCTTTTAATCATTTGGTGCCATATCCTGGAACGCCATTATATCATCGATTTGAAAAAGAAGGCAGGTTAATTGACAAAGAATGGTGGTTGAAGGAAGGCTATAATTTTGGCGAGGTGTCCTTTCAGCCTAAAAATATGTCTCCCGAGGAGCTTTCCGAGAGATGTTATAATGCCCGACTCGAATTTTATAAATATTCAAATATTTTGAAAAGAATAGAGTTTAAAGCAAATTGCAGAGACCCGTTTTCTAATCCTTTTCAAACCATTTCTTTTATGAGTGCAAATTTCGTGTCTCAAAAAGGAATTAAACAGAGACAAAGTTGGCCAATAGGTAATATAATTGACAAGAATGGCAAAATACTTGAGTAAAATTGCCAGTTGTAAACATGATGATTCAATCAAAAGAATTCTCAGAGATACGACCATGTCGGGAGACATCTCTGTTTCATTTGAAACCGAACCCTCCTTTTTTGATGCTATAAATTTTTTAGGTAAAAAAAATGATGTTCTTATCGTTGAAGAAGTGGAGAGCAAGAAAATAGTTGGCGTAGGCATCATTTCCCAAAAAGCACTTTACATAGACCAACAGCCATCCAAGGTCAATTATTACAGTTCACTGCGAATTTTAAATGATCATAGAAATGGACGTGTTCTTTATTTGGGATTTAAAAAACTAAGGGATCTTTTACAAAAAAATGATACTGAATTGACTTTTACAACAATCATAGAAGACAATCATTTAGCAAGAAATCTCTTAGAAAAAAAAAGAAAAATCAAACCAGATTACAAATACCATGTAAGTTTTTCCACATTTGTAATTAAGCCCATAAGCCGATCTAGGGTTCATATTAATGATGGCCTAAAAATTCAAAGAGGAATTGATGGATTTAAGCCTGAGGATGTGATTCATTTTATAAATAAGCAAGGAAGAAAAAAAGATTTTTTCCCTGTATTTGAGCTGAAAGATCTAAATAGTAAAGAATATCAAATGTTTAATTGGTCGAATCTGTACATTGCCCATTTCAAGGGAGAGTTAAAGGGAGTCATTGGTGCCTGGGATCAAACCTCATATAAACAAACTTTTATCCGCGCTTTGTCTACGCGCATCAAAACGATTAAACCTTTTCACAATTTAATCTTTAGTAAAATCTTTCACAAACCAGTTATTCCAAATATTGGGGCCTCAATACAATCATTTTTTGTCACACTAATTGCAATTGAGCATAATGATCCGAACATATTTGCTCAATTACTGGATAAGGTTTCTGTAGAAAATGCCAAGAATTATCAATGCTTTTATGTTGGTCTTTCCGAATCAGATCCTCTTTGTTCTTCCATGAAATATTTCAGTAACATTGAGTATAAAGGGCTTCTTTATCTTGTGGATTATAAACTTAATAAGTCCTTAAATAGAATCCCTTACATTGATCTTGCAAAATTATAGTTATGAATATTCCCATTAAGTATATTTTTAAGAAATGCGAAGAGGTGTCATCTAGTGAAAAGGAACGCATGTTTCTTCTTATGTGTCAAAATTATGACCATATGGATAAACAAATATTCCTGAATGATTTTTCAAATAAAGATTATGTGATTGTTTTTGAAGATGGCCAGGGAAATATTCAGGGTTTTTCTACTTTCGCTGTAAATCCTAAAGGCTACCAAAATAAAGATTATAATATTCTATTTTCAGGAGATACTATCATTTCAGGAGATTTTACGGGTTCTCAAGAATTGGTAAAAAGCTGGTGTGTTTTAGTCGCCTCATTGCTTCATAAGTATCCAGATAAAACATGGATGTGGTATCTTCTTTCTAAGGGACACCGAACATACATGTACCTACCCTTTTTCTTTGAAAAATATTATCCTTCTGTAGATCAGGAACACCATGCAGATCATTTTGCGCTTGCAGATGAATGTTCCAGTTTCTTTTTTGCCGATAGTTGGCGCCCCTCCAAGGGCACTCTTAGGTTTTCTGAAAAAATGGGACAGTTAAAACCTTTTCATACGCAAAGGACATACTCGAAAAAAAGTAAACATGTTGACTTTTTTTTAGAAATGAACCCTCATTTTGATGAAGGTGATGAGTTGGTTTGTATGGCAAAATTGTGCCCTACGAATCTTAAAAGACTCGCAAAAATTACTGTTGAAAGGTCTATTAATTCTCAATCATTTTTTGATGTTTAGATGAATACAACCTGGGCATATTATCTGTGGTTAAAAAGCCTAAAGAAAGAAAACGATTTCTTTGTAAATAACCTTAATAATCCAAATAAAATTCAAGAACAAAAACTATTTGACTATTTAAATCAATTTAAAAATAGCAATTATGGTGTCAAGCATTCATTGAGTAAAATAACCACTGTCCAAGAGTTTCAAAAAGAAGTTCCAATAGTTGATTATGACGACTTAAGCACCTACATTTCTTGTATTTCAAGAGGAGATAACAATGTGCTTGCTAACGAAAAGGTTTTGTTCTTTGAAGAGACTTCTGGCACCCAATCAGACTCAAAATTAATCCCTTACAACCGATCCCTTTTAAAAGAATTTAATTCAGCCTTAGCGCCATGGATGCATGCCGTATTCAAATCATATGAAAACGTCTTTTCTGGCAAAAGCTATTGGACCATTTCTCCACCAAATAAGGCAATTTGGAGGACTGAAGGAGGAATCGCTGTTGGGATAGATAGCGATTCGCGTTATTTGTCTTGGGCGGGCAGGGTTTTATCTAAACACATGATATTTTCGTCAAGAAAAAATCACTTTGTTGAAAAAACTGCTTTTTTTAAAGCAGAATTAAAGGAAATCATCAACTATCAAAAAATTGGCTTTATTTCATCATGGAGCCCATCTTTTCTTTTGATGATGGATGAAATACTCAGGGAATACTGGACATCTATCGTTTCTAAAACTTCAAATTTGTCTATCGATGCAACTTGGGATAAAATCTTTCCAAATCTTAAGTTGATTAGTTGTTGGACGCATGGTAGTAGTCAGGTATTTCAGAATAAATTAAATACTGTTATAGGAGATATTCCAATTCAGGCAAAGGGCCTATTAAGCAGTGAAGGTGTTGTGTCAATTCCGATTTCAAAAGAGAAAGATCCTGTTTTGTCTTTTACTTCACATTTTTTTGAATTTGAATGCCAACTTTCTAAAGATGTTATATTATGTAAGGATTTGGTTGTTGGAAACAAGTATGAAGTAATTCTGACTACTGGGAACGGATTTTTGCGATATCGGACTAAGGACATAGTGCTGATTACCGGAAAGATTATGCAAACTCCCACTATGATTTTTGTGGGGAGAAAAAGCTTGAATTCTGATATTGTTGGGGAGAAATTAACTGAATTACATTGTGTTGAAATCATAGATGAGCTTTCAAGGAATTTTGAAATTGACATTTACACCGCGTATTTTTCCGTTGGATTTGTAAAAAAGAATAAATACTTCTATGAACTGGTGCTTGTCGATCCAAAAACTTCATTTGATAAGGACAAAATTCTCAAGTTTGTTGAGTTGAAGTTGAGATCTAACCCGTATTACGAACAGGCCATACTGATGGGACAACTTGGAGACCTAAAAATTGAAGCTCTATCTAAGAATCAGTATTTCCAAATGTTAGAAAACTATTACGAAGAAAAAAACATTAAGGCGGGCGATCGCAAACCCCCAGTGCTTTTTCCTCTTAAACTTAAAGAAGTCAATTGATATTTTTAAAGTTTGCTCTTACGTAGAATATGTTAATTTCAATTATAAAATTAATATGAGTCGATGAGGTCATTATTGAACTTTAAGGAATATTATAGAAAAACTCAGTTTTTTAAAAAGAAAAATGTTTCTTTTAAAAAACCTATTGGCTCATCTTTTTGATTAATTCCAATATCCCTTACAACTTCATCGGACTTTGGCCACTTAGCTGTTTTGAATACAATATCCCATATAGTCAATGTACACCCAAAGTTTGCATGATAAGATTTTGAATGGTGGATGCGATGATAAAGAGGTGACACAATTACTTTATCTAATGGCCCAAGACTTAAATTAAAACTTGAATGTTGGTATGTATTTCCAAAAACATAAAAACAATAATACAGGTTAATAGCCTCAATACTAAATCCAATTAAATTCATCATAATACCAACAAAAATCCCTGATAATAAGACCTCAATTCCATGGGTATGTGCTGTCAGCAATACAGTATATCTTTTATCTAAATGATGTTGAAAATGAAATTTCCATAAAAAGCCCTGATGCTTAATATAATGAAGTAGCCAATTTAATAATTCAGCAATTAAAAAACACCCTACAAAGTCTATTAAAGGGAACTTATAAACTTCTAAACTTTTTAAATCCAGAGACGAAAGATATTTTGAAATCTTACTCAATAGGAAAATTACTAATAAACTTGAAATTATATAAGAAATATTACGGTATTTAATCTTACCTTTTAGTCCTCTTCTAAAGTCAGCAGAAAATAAAGCTTCCATTATGAAAAAGAATGATAAAATAATGCTAGATAAGTAGAGAGTTAATTCTGTTTTCACTTCTTATCTTTTTTTGTATTTAAATATTGTTTCAACTCTAGTAATAATTATCTTTTTCATACTATAAAGTAAATCAATTTTAGAATCCTTTTCAAATATATTTTGAATAGGATGTACTTATATTCTGCACTTATTTACGCCTATTTACTTTAGAAAAATAGCCAATTACTCTGTTATTTAATAACATACGGCTACATACTTTTAAACAAGAAATGAAAAAGTGGAGAAGATGGGAGTCGAACCCACGACCTCTTGACTGCCAGTCAAGCGCTCTAGCCAGCTGAGCTACATCCCCGATGACAGCAAATATACTATTTTCAAAGAGTTACTCAAATAAAATGCACCATTGAAGGTAAATCTTTAAATTTGCGAGGTCTTGTGATAAATCAAGACAACTCAACATGGAGCAAAAGATAAAAGCATTATTACTCGAGAACAGTAACAATTTATTTGGATCAACGGTGTCTGAAAGTATGATTCAATTTCAACCAACGCGAAAGGATGTTGAGGGAGATCTAACTTTGGTTGTTTTTCCTTTTGTCAAGCTATTGAGATGTAAACCCGAGGATGCTGGACAAAAAATCGGTGCTTTTTTAAAAGAAAAAATTGAAGAAATTCAAAGCTTTGATGTTTTAAAAGGTTTTTTAAACATTACCCTTTCGGATCAATATTGGTTACGCCAGCTTGAGAACAGTTCAGTGACAAACTTCGGATTTAGTCCTCCTAAATCAAAACCTCTCGTAATGGTTGAATATGCTTCTCCCAATACGAATAAACCATTGCACTTGGGTCATTTACGAAATATATTTTTGGGAGATTCAGTGTCCTCTATTCTTGAAGCAAATGGGCATGAAGTAATTCGCACGCAAATCATCAACGATAGAGGAATTCATATTTGCAAGAGTATGCTAGCATGGGAAAAGTTTTCTCCACTGAATGAAAAAGGCGAAAGAGAAACTCCTGACAGCACTGGTTTAAAAGGCGATAAATTGGTAGGGAAATACTACGTTGAGTTTGATCAGCAAATGAATAAAGAGGCGTCTGCTTTGATGGATGCATGGAGTCAAGGTAATATTGATGATGCTTTGCAGGATGAAGTAAATCAATTGCAACAGGCCAAAGAAGCAAAGTCAGAAGCGCAAACGAAAGCCATTGATGCTAAGCTAAAGGAGCTGGCAAAAGCAAATACAAACCTATTGAATGAAGCAAAAGAAATGCTGATTAAATGGGAGGCAAGAGATCCACAAACGTATTTACTTTGGAGCACCATGAATGGATGGGTTTATAAAGGATTTGAGCATACCTACAAGACTATGGGTGTTTCCTTTGATAAGTTGTATTATGAATCAGATACCTATGCCCTTGGTAAAGATGTAGTTCAGGAAGGATTGCAAAAAGAAGTTTTTTACAAAAAAGCTGACGGCTCTGTTTGGATTGACCTTACTGAGGATGGGTTAGATGAAAAAATTGTCCTTCGTTCTGATGGCACTGCCGTTTATATGACCCAAGACATTGGAACTGCTATAGATCGATTTAAGGACTTTCCAAGTATTGATGGTATGGTATATACTGTTGGAAATGAACAAGATTATCACTTCAAGGTTCTATTCTTGATTTTAAAGAAGCTAGGTTATGGCTGGGCCGATAATTGTCATCACCTATCTTACGGAATGGTAGATCTTCCTACCGGAAAAATGAAGTCTCGTGAAGGCACAGTTGTAGATGCGGATGAATTAATGGCTGCTGTAATTGAAGGAGCTAAGGAAATGACCAAAGAACGAGGTCATTTGGATGACATGTCTGAAGAAGCAAAAGAGGAATTGTATCACCAAATTGGAATGTCAGGACTCAAGTATTATTTACTGAAGGTAGATCCTAAAAAACGAATGATGTTCAACCCTCAGGAGTCAATTGACTTAAATGGTAATACAGGCCCATTCATTCAATATACCTATGCAAGAATTTGTTCTCTATTGAAAAAAGCGGGTAAATATGAAAATCAACTGAACAAAAGTATTTCATTGATCAAGAGTGAAAAAGATGTAATTAAAGCAATTTCAAGATTCCCTTCAATCATCGAGGAGTCAGCCCAATCATATACCCCATCAGGTATAACTAGCTATTGCTATGAGCTTGTTAAACTATATAATCAGTTTTATCAAAATGTTAAAATTTTACCAGAAACTGATGAGAATTTACGGTGTAATCGATTGATTTTAAGCAGATCCGTAAGTTTAATCATAGAAAAATCTTTACATCTTTTGGGAATTCATTCGCCGAAAAGGATGTGATTTCATATATTTGACCTTAAAATTGAAGTTATGAAGTTATTAGTTGGGGCCTTTATTTTGTGCCTTTTTGTTTCTTGTGGAAAATATGAAAAGCCATTCATTAGTTTTAAATCTCCTGAAAAACGACTTACTCAAAATACTTGGCGTTGTGTCAATGCCGTAGATGAATCAGGTAATGAATTTGAGGTTTTTGACCAAGTAGAATATTCAATTGATGGTTCAGATTCAACATTTACCAGGACTTCTAATGTTGGTCACATGACCTCAAATTGGTCAGGAGCAAATGAAACGATTACCGGAACATGGACATGGGAATATGCTTTGGACGGTGAATTTAATAAGCAACAAATTAAACATAGCTTTCCTCAAAGAGTCTATCGAGTTGTGTCCTTAAGTAATAGAGTTTTAGTGCTGCGTGATGAGACGAACAATGTATCATATAACTACGAGCGACTTTAATTAAAAATCACCTCGTCAGTTAGCTTCCGAATCATTTCAAATAATTCTTGTCTAAACTCTGAAGGACTGTAAGTACCTTTTTCTATTTGCCGTAATTTGTTTTCCCATTGACCGGTTAATTCCGGACTTTTCAGCAGGTCATTCTTAATCGTTCCAATGAGTTTTATGCCAAGATCTGTTGCGTGAATGTTTTTTTTCTTTCTTTCGATATAGTTTCTCCTGAACAATGTTTCAATAATATTGGCTCGCGTTGAAGGTCTTCCAATACCATTCTCTTTCATGAGATCACGCATTTCGTCATCATCTACAAATTTACCAGCAGTCTCCATACTCCTAAGCAGGGAGGCTTCTGTGTAGTATTTCGGGGGGCTGGTTTTCCCTTCATGTATAAGCGGTGCGTGAGGCCCTTTTTCTCCTTTTACAAAATTGGGCAGCACCTTATCTTTGGGTTCTGTTTTATTTTTTGAATCATCTGTGTTTTCCTTTTTTGATTCCCCTTTATATAAAACCCTCCAACCAGGGGCGATGATTTGCTTCCCTGATGTTTTGAACTCGAGCTTTTCTACTTTTCCTAAAACTGTTGTATTAGACACTTTACAAGGGGGATAGAATACAGCAATGAATCGCCTACAGATAAGGTCATATATTTTTTCTTCAAATCCAGACAATCCTTGTCCATTGACTCCAGTAGGAATAATGGCATGGTGATCTGTTATCTTTTTATCGTTGAATATTGTTTTACTTTTCGCGATAGGCTTTTTCATCAATGGCTCGATAAACTGAGCATATTGCTGTAGATTAGTAAGTATTTTTGGAACCTTTGGATGTAAGTCTTCTGACAGGTAGGTTGTATCTACTCTTGGATAAGTGACCAGCTTTTTTTCATAGAGGCTTTGAACCGTTTTTAAGGTTTCCTCCGCTGTATAGCCGAATTTTTTATTGGCATCCACCTGAATGGAGGTAAGGTCGTATAGCCTGGGATTATTTTCTTTACCTTCCTTTTGCTCATAAGACATAATTTCAAATTCCTTATCCTTTAAATAGGATATACCTTCTTCAGCCCTTGATTTACTTTTTAGTCGATCGATTTGACAGGAAAATTCGGTATCTCGATAAATAGTTTTTAGCTCCCAAAAGTGCTCTACCTTAAAATTATTGATTTCATGTTGTCTGTTGACAATCATGGCAAGGGTAGGGGTTTGAACGCGCCCCACAGATAAGGTGGTTTTGTTCTGCCCGAATTTCTTTGTGTATAATCTGGTTCCATTAATCCCCAAAATCCAATCTCCTATCGCTCGGGAATTTCCTGCAGCAAATAAGTTGTCGTATTTCGAGGCATCTTTTAGCTTCTTGAAACCTTCTTTGATGGCCTCCTCTGTTAGGGAGGAAATCCATAGCCTTTTGACTGGAACTTTACAATTCGCTTTGATCAACACCCATCGCTGAATCAACTCTCCTTCTTGCCCCGCATCCCCACAGTTGATAACCTCAGTAGCTTTGGCAACAAGCTTTGTGATCAGCTCAAATTGTTTTTGAATTCCTTGGTTATTCTTGATTTTTATGCCAAATCGTTCGGGGAATATCGGTAAGTCTTCAATTTTCCAATATTTCCAATGGTCCTTATAATCTTGGGGTTCCTTTAGCGTACATAAATGTCCAAAGGTCCATGAAACGAGATACCCATTGCCTTCAAAATAGCCATCATGGCGCGCATTTGCTCCAAGAATATTTGCTAAATCTTTGGCTACACTTGGTTTCTCAGCAATACAAAGCTTCATGAACTACAACGCTAGTTTTAATTAGAACTCGCTTTTTTATATGCAATCATGCCCTCATCCAACCACTTTTTAAATAAGGAGGTTTTTCCATGGTGTTCATAATCTGCCCCTCCATTGCTCAGGTCCTCTCCGTTAGGACCAATCATTATATAATAAGGCTGCGTATTCTTTTTATACTTATTCGCCTGGAAATAAGACCATTTATGTCCAACTTGGGTAATCTCTTTGAATTTTCCCGGCGCATATTCGACTGTTTTGTGTTCTGATTCCGGGAGGTCGGTTTTGTCATCAACATATAATGAAACAATAACAACCTTATCCCTTAGAATATCGATAACACCTGGTTTCCCCCAAACGTTTCCTTCCATTTTACGACAATTTACACAAGCCTTTCCTGTAAAGTCAATGAATAATGGTTTTCCGACTTTTTTAGCATATGCCAATGCCTTGTCATAATCATGGAATAGAGGTAGATTGTGTGGTCCAGGATGCGTATCCTCTCCTTCAATATGTGCTGGTGCACTCACACTACCACCACCGACTCCTTGAGGAGATTCACTGTAGGTTGTAGGAGGAGGGAACCCGCTAATCAAATTTAGAGGCGCACCCCACATCCCTGGAAGAAGATAGATGACAAATATGAGTGACGACAGTCCTAGCATTGTTCGTCCAACGGATAAATATTCTACTGGGCTATCATGTGGCATTCTGATGAAACCGAAAAGATATAAGCTTAAAGCTAAGAAAACGCCAATCCATATCGCTATAAATAATTCTCTTTCCAATAGGTGTGCATCAACGACAAGATCTGCATTCGAAAGGAATTTGAAAGCAAATGCGAATTCTAAAAATCCAAGAACAACTTTTACAGTATTTAACCAGCCCCCAGATTTTGGCAGTGAATTCATCCAACCTGGGAATGCGGCAAACAAGCCAAAAGGAAGCGCAAGGGCAAGAGAGAAACCAAACATCCCAATAAATGGAGCCATTCCTCCTATTGTTGCAGATTCAACGAGTAATGTACCTACGATTGGACCAGTACAAGAGAAAGATACAAGTGCTAGGGCCAGAGCCATAAAAAAGATACCAATAATACCACCTTTATCAGAGGCTTGATCCGCTTTATTGAGCCAAGAGCTGGGTAATCTTATCTCAAATGCTCCCATGAAAGAGAAAGCAAATACAATTAACAAGAGAAAGAATATAAGGTTGAAGGTTACGTCTGTAGATAAAGCATTCAGTGCATCATATCCAAAAATACTTGTCACAAGTGTTCCCAAAAGAACATAAATCAAAATGATTGATAACCCATAAAATAATGCATTTCTAATGCCTTGTGCTTTAGATTTACTTTGCTTTGTAAAAAAGCTGACGGTCATTGGAATCATAGGAAATACACAAGGCGTCAGTAAAGCAGCAAAACCACTTAAAAATGAGATAATGAAGATGAGCCAGAAGGATTTAGGTTTCTCTTTTGAGTCTTTACTCTTTACTGCTACTGATGCTTCAACGCCGAGGTCTTTGGTTTCGGGTTCTTCAATATTTTCTACTTTATTTGTTTCTTCTGTTTCATCACTATGACCTTCTAATGCTTCATCTGTTCCATTGATATCTGTTGCGGGCTCAACATCATCTCTGAGCTCCATGACTGGCCCACAAGCCTTTACTTTTAGCTCAAAAGGCTGTTCGTATTCCGGTAAGCATTTGACCTCGTTACACGTTTGAAAGGAAAAGACACCTTTAAGCACATAATCTTTTCTTGCTTTTGAGGTGATTTTCTTTTTTAAGGTGAACTTATGATGATGGTAGCTCATCATTTCATCTGCCATTTCGTCGAATTCTAGTATGGGCTTAGGCTCAATAATCCCATCTCTAAACTTATAGTTGTTGCTTTTTTCAACGGTTATATTTGTTGGGATCGAGAAAGAACCTTCTGGAAGAACATGTGAGTTAATGTGCCAACCTTCAACAATATCAACGTCAACTATAACTTCTAGACTGCAGTCATCCTGATTCAAGCTAATCGATGCCTTTACCTTGTCTTCAGGTAATTCAATTTGAGAAAAAGTAATTCCGCTCGTAATTGTGAAAAAAGCGAAAAGCAAAAGTGTAAAAAACTTATTCATTTGTATCTAATTTTATGGAGAGTGTTTCATCAATCGGCGGGAGACACATTACCTCATTGCAGATCATATAGGTAACTATCATCGATAGTATTGTGTCTTTTTTCGACTTGACTTTAAACTCCCCAAGGAATTTGTCTTCAAATATATAAACATCAGAGTCAAAATTGGCATCAAATTTCTTGATCGCTTTTGTTTTTTCAACAAAAGGCATTTTCAATTTAACAAATCTATTCTTTTGGATTTCAAAACCTATTGGAATAGGACCGGCATCTTTCGGCGTCTCAGCTGAATAAAGGTGCCATCCAGGTTCAATTTCTGCAGAAACTTGAATCGGTATGTAACGTTCATTTCTATCTACGATATCCGCTTGCCAATGCACATGTTCTTGACAAATCGCGGTAAACCCAAAAAAGCTGAAGCATACCTGGAAAAGAAATTTCATTCCTATGTTTCGATTAATATTTCTAGTTTCATTTGGTGAGAGTAGTATTTCCAAATTACAATATTTATTTAAATAAACAATTTAAAGGCTTGACGCTTACCATTTAAGCCTAGGGTCTGCAGAAACGTTCTGTGAGGCAAATTCACCACGTTCAAAAGCAAATTTTCCTGCAATCGCAACCATAGCTGCATTGTCGGTACAGTATTCGAATCTCGGAATGTGGACTCGATACCCATTTTGGTCAAGAGATAGTAACCTTCTTCTGAGTTCCCGATTCGCAGAAACTCCTCCGGCTATAGCTAGGGTTTTAATTCCCTTATCTTTCGATGCCTTGAGTAATTTTTCCAATAAAATATCCACAATGCTCTTTCTAATCGAAGCACATAAATCTATTTTGTTTTCTTTTATAAAGTCAGGATTTTCAATAGATAGGTCCCTTATTTTATATAAAATGGAGGTTTTTAATCCGCTAAAGCTAAAATCTAAATTTTTTATTCGCGGTTTGGCAAAAGAGAATTTTTCAGGATTCCCTTCTTCTGCAATTTTATCCAGCTCTGGCCCACCGGGGTAATCAATTCCTAACATTTTTGCTGCTTTGTCAAAAGCTTCTCCAGCTGCATCGTCTATTGTAGTTCCAATAACGTTCATATCATTTGGTCCATGGACCTCGACAATTTGTGTGTGTCCTCCGGAAACGGTTAAACATAAAAAAGGGAAACCAGGGGCCGTAGTTCCCTCTACTTCTATAAAGTGCGCTAAAACGTGTGCCTTCATATGGTTCACATCAATAAGCGGTTTTTTCATTACAAGCGACAATGCTTTTGCGAAAGATACGCCTACAACAAGGCTGCCCATTAAACCAGGACCACGAGTAAAAGCGATAGCGTCAATATCTTTGAGCTCAATTTTAGCATTAACAAGGGCCTCTTTTATAATCGGAACAATTTGCTCTTGATGTGCGCGGCTTGCCAGCTCAGGTACAACACCCCCATATTTTTGATGTATATGCTGCGTTGCAACACAATTCGCCATGATTTTGTTTCCACAAAGAATGGCTGCAGAGGTATCGTCACAGGAGGATTCTATTCCTAAAATGGTTGTGTGTTTTCCACTCAAAAGATTGTTATTTTTGTAATACTCTTTGGATGTCAAAGTTACTGAAAATATTAGGTCGTAGTGTTAGTATATCCGCTGAATGGATTCTAATCGCTATTCTCTTTTTCGTTTTTGCCATACGTAGTTCTTATGTTCAAACCCATATCGGAGCATATGCAACTTCTTATTTATCAGATGAGTTGAAAGCTGAATTATATGTCGGTAAAGTTGACATAGCTTTATTCGATAAGATTTATGTCAAGAATGTATCTGTTAAAGACCGTGAAAACGATCAACTTCTATTTATTAAAGAACTAAAAATTGAAATGGACCAAAATGCGCTATTTCAAGAAGAGGTAATTCTAAAAAAGGTCTCTTTAAATGGAGGAGGTCTAAACATCAATAGAGATGTGGAAAATGGAACTTCTAACTTTCAGTTTTTGATTGATTATTTTTCTTCAGATTCTGATCAAACTACTAAAAGTGGGAAATTCAAAATAGACCAGTTGAAAATTGACAATCTCTCATTTAGCTATCAAAATATTGGTGCCAAAAATAGGGGTTATGGTGTAGATTTTAATCATATCGAGCTGAATAAATTTGCACTATCATTAAATGATTTTATCATAGATGGACCGGGTATTACAGCAAACATAATGGATCTGAACTTTTCTGAAAAAAGTGGATTGGTACTCACTGAGATGAGTTCCAAGCTTCGAATTAGCGATAAGCAGCTTCAGTTGTCGGGCCTTAAAATGAATACGAAGCATTCTGAAATTGATATTCCTCTATTTGAACTGAATTACAACCAATGGTCTGCTTTTCGTTCTTTTGAAGACTCAGTATTATTCAATTCTATTTTAAATGATTCTCGTCTTTCTTTGAGCGAGCTGGCTTATTTTGTACCCTCTATGGAGGGCATGTCAGATAATGTTATGCTCAAAGGGGAAGTCCTAAATTCAGTAACCAATCTTGAGGTCAATAATCTAGAGTTATCCTTTGGTGATAAATCTTTTGTTAAAGGAGATTTTCAGCTCCCTGATTTTTCAAAGGGCGCAAATGAAATTGTTAAACAACAAATTAGGAACGCATATATAGATTTTAAAGATGTCGAGGGATTTGTCTTACCTATTGGTGTTGAGCCTCTTCAAATGGCTTCTATTCTAAAGCATGAATTTATATCATTCACAGACCTCACTTTGCAGGGTAATCTCAATAAAGTGAACATTGAAGCTTTGGCTATTGAATCAAATTATGGTCGGCTTCAACTGCAAGAGCAAATGGTATTGACAAAGGAAATAACAGGATGGTCTATGCTACCTGTTAAGGAGTTTGTTTCTCCTTTAATTATTAGTGAGTTTGCGCTAGGTTCTTTCTTAAACCAGAATCAGCTGGGTATAGTTGTTGGGTCTTTTCGTCCAACTTTTCGTTGGGATAACTCTGGAGAATTCGAGGTCGATATTAGTAAAGGGTCCGTAACGCGCTTTGATGTGAATAATTACCCGGTCTCTGGTATATCTATTGACGGAAGCTCAATTAAAAATGACTTGCTTGATCTCCAATTAATGATTAAAGAAGCAGCAGTTGATGTGGAATTGTTGACAGCAATAGATTTGTCATCTCCTAATTATAAAGGCGAGATTCAAGTTAATCAATTAGATTTAGATGCTTTGAACTACACTCAGGACACGTCCTTTTTTATGGGAAATATAAGATTTGATTTGAATGGAAAAACAGATTTAGATTGGGGAGGGCATGTTATGTGTGATGATTTGGTTTATTTCCGAGGGATGGACTCTTTAAAAACAAGTCATTTAGATATTGGCGTTTTTTCTGAAGAGGAAATGTACCGCTATACTTTAGAAAGCACATTCTTTGATGCGCAAATAAGCGGTAATTTTGAATGGGATGCTTTAGTTTCAAATTTTTACAACGACCTAGCGGTTATCTTACCAAGTATAAAAGTCGGAAAGGAAAATGAAATACTTTCTTCCTATGAACGTATGGATCATACTGTTGAATTTAATATAATTGGTAAATCCTCGGATCACTTGCTCAATTTTTTTGTACCAGGACTTTATGTAGATTCATCGTCTAAGATTGTTGGGAAGTATAATGCTTTTTCAAGAGATCTAGATTTAGATGTTGAGTCTTCCGAAATTAGAATAAATGATATTTTAATAAGTGGCCTTACTGGAGCACAAAGACTACATAGTGACAGTATATTTGCCGATTACCTTGTAGATTTCATGTCGTATAAAGATTCTTTAAGGTTTAATTTGATTGAGTTTTACACCCATGGTTCTGAAGGGTTATTAGAAAGTCAATTGTCATGGGAGCGAGGAACAGAGGAATATTCCAAGGTAGATTGGGAAACAACGATTCATGATCAAGATCATGTAAAAATTTTACTACAACCTTCTTTCTTTTCCTTGGACTCTATTCGCTGGGCAATTGTTAATGAGTCTGAATTTTCTATTACTACTGAAGATCTCCACGTAGAAAAATTTGAACTAAATAGAGTAGAACAAAATATTAGAATCGAAGGTTGTTTGTCTGAAAATGACTTTGATACTTTATATGTGAATATTGAAAATGTTGACGTTTCAGAAATAAGTTCAATTCTTGGTTTAGAGAGAAGTTTGGAAGGATTGCTTTCTGGAGAGTCTAAATTTACGAACCCCACTGATAATTTTAATTATACAGGCAAGTTAAGTTTAGAAGGATTTCATTTGGCTGAAGAGTCAATAGGGGACATGTCGCTTAAAACAACTTGGGATAGAGAGAAAAACTCCATTGATTTGAAAGGGGATTTGAAGGTAGATGGATTGACGACATTTAATCTGACAGGAGATTATTTCACGAGAGATAATAATCTCGAAGTGGATTTGAGCTTTGACAATACGGATGTATCATTTATAAATGTCTTATTGGATCCTGAGCTAATGAATAACATAACTGGAAATTTGGACGGTTCTGTTCATGTGAATGGAAAATGGTATGAGCCCAAACTTAAGGGGGATTTGACACTGGATGACGTTCATGTCAAGATTGAATTACTTGGGGTAGATTACTACGTGGATGGTAAGATTGACATAGATGAAGAGCTCTTTGCTCTAAATAACGTTCCGTTTACAGACCCAGAGGGTAATACAGGTTCAATTACAGGTTCAGTATTTCATTCTAATTTTCTCGATTGGTCTTATGACGTTCAAATCAATTTTGAAAATGACATTACTAAGTGGCGAACAAGTTTCCCTTTTGGGTATGCGCCTCTGAATCAGTTTTTAATCCTTGATACGGAATATCAAGATGGAGACTCTTATTTTGGTAAAGTATATGGACGTGGGGATGCTAATATTTCAGGATATGGTGAAAATATGACGATTACCGTAAACATGACGACTCAAGAAAACACGGTAATCAACTTTCCTATGTATGGTTCTTCCGATATTGATGAAGATTTTGAGTTTGTACAATTTAAAAGTAATCTAGAGTTAAGCTCAGAACTCGAAAAAAAGTTTGATTTTACAGGATTAGATTTGGATTTAAACTTTAACCTAAACCCAAAAGCGCAGCTCAATATTATTTTTGACCCTTCAATTGGAGATCAGATTCTAGCGCATGGCTCCGGAAATATAAATATGAAACTTGATCCTTTTTATAAAATTGATTTAAACGGTACCTATAAAATTTCAGAGGGTAGCAACTATAATTTTGCAATGGGCGTTATCAAACAAAAGTTTGACATTGAGAAGGGTTCAACAATTTCTTGGACAGGAAACCCATATGATGCAGATATTGATTTGGTGACTTCTTTTTCAATCCCTAAGGTTTCACTAAAAGATTTGGCTCCTGAGATCGTAATGTCAGAGCAAGAAAGTAGACAAATGAAGAATCAAAAAATAGATTGTTATCTGAACCTTGATGAGACATTGATGGCACCCCAAATTAGCTTTGATATAAAGGCCCCTAATGCACCGGAAACAGGAAAGACCTTACTCAATGAGGTAATCAGTGAAGAAAGTGAGTTGAGCAAACAGTTTTTCTCACTTCTTTTACTACGCTCTTTCCAGCCGCTCAATAGTTCCATTGAAGCGCATGCATCGGCAGCTAAAGATCTTGCAGAATCACAAGTGAATGCCTTGTTAAGTGAGGTTAGTCAGGAATACGACTTAAATTTCAACTCTATTATGGACAATGATTTAGTTGGTATAGATTTGATAGAATTTGGTATTTCTAAAAGGTTTTTCAATGACCGTCTAATTGTTTCAGGGAATTTTGGCTTAGAAGAGGATTCTACAGGCTCTAGTGAAACCTCGAGTTATATTCCAATTGGAGACCTTTTTGTAGAATATTTAATCAATGAATCCGGTACTTTTCGTGCTACGGCATTTAGTGAATCAGACCCCTATAATATTGGTACCGACGAGTCAGGTCAAAAACCATCGACACAAGGCGCAGGATTAAGCTATCAAGAAGACTTTACGAATATTGACGATTTTAAGCTTATTCAATACTTTTTTGATATTTTCAGACCGAAAAGTAAAAGAAGGTATTTAAGAAAGAATAAAAACAAACTCACTAAAATAGATTCCTAAAAACGATAAGACATGGAAAAAGTATTAATAGCGAATAGAGGAGAAATTGCGAGAAGGGTAATTCGATCCTTAAAACAAATGAACATTAAAAGTGTGGCTGTTTACTCTGATGCAGATCAAAATGCACCACATGTAAAAGAAGCTGATGAATCCGTGCATTTAGGAGCGAGTCCATCATCCGAAAGCTATCTGCGACAAGATAAAATTATAGAAGCCTGCAAAGCACTAAATGTAGATGCAGTGCATCCCGGTTATGGCTTCCTTTCCGAAAACGCTGATTTTGCTAGAAAACTGAAAGCTGCTGGAGTTATTCTTATAGGTCCATCTCCTGAGTCTATGGAGGTTATGGGAGATAAGCTAAAGGCAAAGCAGGCGGTTAAAGACTTTGGCGTTCCTTTGGTACCTGGCGTAGATGAGGCAATCACAGATGTAAAGGCAGCTAAGGCCATTGCCAAGGATATTGGATATCCCGTTTTGATAAAAGCTTCAGCTGGAGGAGGAGGAAAGGGTATGCGTCTTGTTCATGGTGAAGAAGAGTTTGAAGAACAAATGCAGATGGCGCAAAATGAGGCCATGTCTTCTTTTTCGGATGATGCAGTTTTTATTGAGAAGTTTGTAACTAAACCTCGACATATAGAGATTCAAGTTTTTGCTGACAATCATGGAAACATGGTGCATTTGTTTGAAAGAGAGTGTTCGGTACAGAGACGTCATCAAAAAGTTGTTGAAGAAGCCCCAAGTGCTGTCTTAACCCCTAAAATGAGAGATGAAATGGGCGCTGCTGCATTGGCTGTATGTAAAGCATGTAATTATTCTGGAGCAGGAACAGTAGAATTTCTACTAGATGCTTCTTTAGATTTTTATTTTTTGGAAATGAATACGCGTTTGCAGGTGGAACATCCTGTAACAGAAAAAATATCTGGAGTTGATCTCGTAGAATGGCAGATTCGTGTTGCACGCGGAGAAAATCTTCCACTCAGACAGGATGATTTAGCCATTCATGGTCATGCCATTGAAGTCCGAGTATACGCGGAAGATGCAAGAAGCGGTTTTACCCCAGATATAGGAACACTGAATAAATACAGAAGACCGACAGGAATGAATGTAAGGGTGGATGACGCTTTTGAGGAGGGTATGGAAATTCCAGTTTATTACGATCCCATGCTCGCGAAGTTAGTCGTGTGGGGTGAAGATCGTCAAACATGTATAGAGAACACCATAAATGCTATTGATAATTATCAAATATCGGGAGTAAATACCACTTTAGATTTTGGAAAATTTGTCCTTCAGCATCCAAGCTTTAGAAGCGGTGATTTTGATACTAACTTTATCCAAAAGTATCTTCCAGATCCCACTATATTGCATCAAGAATTGAAAGAAGAGGGTGAGGCGCTAGAAGCAGCCATAGAACAAATATGGAGCAGGGAAATAGATCTAAAGAACAAGGATTTTAGCTCGCGATACATCACTTCTTCTTGGAAAAGGAGTGGGAATAAATAATTAAAGGAATCGCAAGCTTATATTCATTTAAATAAATTATTTTTGCCTAACAAAATTTGACTTATGAATCTACACGAGTATCAGGGGAAATCAATCTTAAAAACTTACGGAGTCGCTATTCAAGAAGGAGTAGTGGTTGACAAAGTAGAAGACGCAGTCGCTGCAGCGCAAAAGCTGAGTGATGAAACAGGAACGAGCTGGTTTGTCGTGAAGGCCCAGATTCATGCTGGAGGGCGTGGAAAAGGAACCGTGGAGGAAACAGGTTCTCATGGCGTTGTTCTTGCGAAAGGAATTGATAAAGTTGAAGATACAGTTAAAGGTATTTTAGGAGGTCATTTGGAAACCATTCAAACTAACGGCAAAGCTAAAAAAGTAAATAAGGTACTTATAGCTCAGGATGTATATTATCCTGGACCGTCAGAAATTAAGGAATTCTATATGTCCGTTCTTTTAGACCGAGAGGAAGGTAAGAATGTAATTGTATATTCTACTGAAGGAGGGATGGATATTGAGCATGTTGCCGAGCATACTCCAGACAAGATTTATAAAGAGTTTATTGATCCTCATTTAGGTCTACAAGGTTTTCAAGCACGTAAAATCGCCTTTAATTTAGGTTTGTCAGGAACGGCGTTCAAAGGAATGGTGAAGTTCGTTGCTTCATTGTACAAGGCATACATAGGTATTGATGCATCTATGTTTGAAATCAATCCTTTATTCAAGACAGCAGATGATAAAATAATAGCAGTTGACTCAAAGGTTACGCTAGATGGTAATGGTTTATTTCGCCATCCGGATTATGCAGAAATGCGAGATAAAACCGAGGAAGATCCAACAGAGGTTGAAGCTGATGAGGTTGGTTTAAATTTCGTGAAGCTTGACGGCAATGTTGGATGTATGGTGAATGGTGCCGGACTTGCAATGGCTACAATGGATATTATAAAGCTTTCTGGTGGGAATCCAGCAAACTTCTTAGATGTTGGAGGAACGGCCAATGCAGAACGTGTGGAAAAGGCATTTCATATTATCCTAAAGGATCCGAATGTTAAAGCAATTTTAATAAATATTTTCGGTGGAATCGTTCGATGTGATCGCGTTGCTCAAGGTGTTGTTGACGCCTACAAGAACATGGGAGAGATTCCTGTTCCAATTATTGTTCGCCTGCAAGGCACCAATGCGGTTGAAGCGAAAAAATTGATTGATGATTCTGGTTTGAATGTGCATTCAGCAGTACTTTTACAAGAAGCGGCAGATAAAGTAAAAGAGGTATTGTCTTAACCTTTGTTTCTATTTTATCAGCGAACAAAATAAGTCTTACCAATCATTTTACATTGCGGCTCTCATTAAGGTTTTGATTAATTTTAATTTTAATTGTGAATTCCTCATTATCTACAAAACATATTCAAGATGCTAAGCTAATTGTTCGGCTTCCAAACTGGATTGGTGATACGCTAATGACCTATCCAATGCTCCTTGCGCTGCAAAATAGGGGAGTTGATTTTGTCTGTTTGGGTCACCCTTGGGCGAAAGAATTGTTCTCTGGCACAGATCTAAATATTGTTTCGAGTCCTGAAATCAAGAATTCAAAATGGTCTTATCGTTTTTATCGTGAGTATAATTTTGATGTGGGTTTACTTTGCCCGAAAACATTATCTTCTCTTGCTCCAATGAGACTTGCTGGGATATATACCATAGGTTATCATTTTCTTTCTCGCCAAAGTCTTGCTTATAATGATGAGCTACACACTGTTGAAAATTACTTTGATCTAGCGAAAGGATATTTAAAGGAAGATTTGGATGCATCGTCCTTCGATAGTTTTATTCCTATCGATGAAAAAAGTGTTGCTCTAGGTCAAAATCTTATTGAAGAAAAAATAAAAGAAGAGTATATTGTTATTTGTCCTTACGCTACGAATTTGCATAAAGGCAAAAATAAGGAATGGCCATTTTGGAATGACTTCTGTGTCAAGTATTCCGAAACAAAGATCGTGGCTGTTGTCTCTGAAAGTGATTATACCCGATGCTGTAATGATTTTCCAGATATTCTTGTTTTGAGTAATACACTATCTGTTTCTGCCTATGTTATGCGTGAAGCGAAATTTGTATTGGCTAATGACAGTGGAGCAATGCATCTTGCTTCTTTTTTCGGTGCTAATGTCATTGGTTTGTTTGGTGCTACAGAAATCAATAAGACAAGGCCCTGGCATGGTAGCTATAAGGTGGGTGATGGTAATGAATTTATTTCTGTTCCCCATTTATTAGAGGAGTTATGCTCTAGGTTAGGTACTTAAAAAGGTGTTCATTTTACTTTATGAGCGAAACGAAACCTTTCTTTTGAATAAAGTTGCCCTCGTCGTCCTCGGCTTCAAAAATATAAACATAAACATCATTTTTGGCTTTGCTTCCATTAGTTTGAATGGTACCATTCCATCCAACATTTTGATCAAAGCTCTCAAAAACGAGCTGTCCCCATCTATTAATTATTGTTAGATGGTAGGTTTCTGGTTTTATGTGCGAAACAACAGGTAAGAAAATAGGGTTGATTCCACCTGGTGTAAAAGCATTTGGAATAAAAATTTTCGAGGAGTAGCTCAAGCATAGTTCATTTGAAGAACTGATTTCTGAGAAATCATAGGTATTAAAAAGTTCTTCACCCTCTATTCGATAACAAACCTTAGATTGAACACCTATGCCATTAATGTCATCAATAAAATTATTTTCATCAGGTAGAAATGTAGCAATAGGAGTGGGGTCATAGCTGCCATTAATTGACCTATAGAGTTTGTACTCTTTTATGCCGCCATCGAACCCTTCATAATCTGACCAATTGAGCGTATTTATGTAATCGTAATCATTCGCTTCTCCTTCTAAGAATATTGTTTTAGCCTCATTTGAAAATTCTCCTTCAAAACCACAGCTATCGATATATTTGGTTCTGTATTCCCAAGCCTGGAATTCTGTTTCTACATCCTCATCTATAAAGAACACCACATCTGAGGTTGCATCCGATCTTCCTATTTCTTCATAGGCGCCATTGTAATCTCGTCTCTGAAATATGATTTCAGTGATACCCACAGATTCATCTATATATTGATACAACTCAATATTTCCATCAACTACAGAAACTAATTTCAGGTAATTATATCCTGGGTCTCCTGCAATGGGAACTGTAAATGATGTAGGAGATGAAAAAGCATTGTGGCCATCAATGAATATTGAATTGATGTAAATCGTATAGCTTTGGTTTCCATTCACAGCAATTGTCGCTGTTGTTTCCTCAGTGATTTCTTCTAAATTCCATATACCATTAGAGAGACTCCAAATTTCGTAAAAATCAGTTGTGCTCCCTGCATAGCTTGTCCATGATAAAATAGCCTCTTGCTCACACATAAATACTTCGGAAGAGGATACCATAGTTGTGTGAACGTCTGCTTTAGCACTTGTTTGATAGGTTACAGGTACTGAACTCGTTTCGCAAGAATCAAAGGCCGCAACTGAATATGAAAAGGGACCTTCTTCAAATGGTACATCATAGGTGTATATTGTTGATTCTATTCCCCATACGGTATCAAGTTCATACAAAATACCAGCGGCATCAAAGGTATAGATCACATATCCATAGGTGTCACTTTGTAGGTTTTGGCTCCACTCAATCTGCATGAGGTTCGTTGTTGTATCTATTCCTGCACTGAATATTAAAGGTATATCTGGAGTCATTAAATCCTCAAAAACATCTCCTGTGATATTTGATGTAAAATCGCAAATGGCTCCCGGAAGCACAATTTGATAATTGAGAAATGCCGAACAAATATCTATCGTGTCTTGATACGAATTGTTTCCCATTGCAACGCTATCAATGAGGGTGAAAACTCCAGTTGGGTATTCTCTATAAATATGATAGAAGTCTCCCGTGTAGGATAATGGAGTGCTTGATGGAGCATTCCAGCTTAGTAGAGCCATTCCGTTTCCAGGGTTGTTTAGGTTTAGAAAGATATTGGAAATAGTATCTGAGTATTTTATTGTATTCCCATTACATCCAGAAGTTACCGATAGGAAAAAATCTTGTGTGTCTGTAGATCCCATGATAGGAAAACTATTCGCATTAACATCAACGAGATTTGCCAATAAACCATCTTGAACAGAATAAACCCCGTATTCAACGAAAGAACTAAAGGGATTATTTAGGGAGGTCCAATTTAGTGTCAGGTTACCATCAACGTCTGTTTGAATGCAATCTATTTTGGGCGCTTGAAGAACTCCAGGATTCATAACATTAATTCTGACTGTGGCGTAGGTTATCTTTGGAACCTGACAAAAATTGTCTTGAACTTTAAATACAAAGTCATAAGGAATCATCTCAGAAATACCCCCAAACTGATTGACCAAATGGTCACAGGTGGTTTGCCAAGAAAAAGAAGCCGTTGCGTTTTCAGGTGCTTCGATAGGAGGTAAGCTATTTAAGGTAGCGCAAGGTTCAATATCGCAACCTAAAGGACTTGTATATCCATTGCCAAACATGGGTCCAGAGGCAGATATGATAACATTTTGGGCTGCACCATTCTGAAGAAGGTCAAGGTCTGTTGCCAGAAGATCAAAGTCAATTAAATCTCCGGCATTTACTGTTGTTTCAAATAATCCACCAGCAAATGGAGGCGTAATTATAGGCGCATCGTTTTCACTGCTACATGGCAAAACCACAACCTGCATCTCTCGTTCAACCTCACCGATTAATACCCCATTCCTAAAAGACTGAACGGCGACCTTAATATTGAAATTCCCAATGGTAAAGCTTGTAAACACGATTTCACCTGTGGAAGGGTCAATTGACGCCGAAATATTGTTAACATCTATATTCTCATCCGGGGTAGGTGAGTCAAATGAATACCCAGATTCAAATGGAACGGGCATTGGATTTGATGGAGGGTCATAAACACCTACGGGAAAATAATCAAATGGTATCCCAAATTGAAAATGAAGTGAATCGAGATCAGGATCAATCGCATTCATATTGTATCTATATTCAGAACCTGCACAAGTAACGAAATGAGGTGATTGTAAGAAGTTAGGTGAAGAGTCTGTACATGTATTGTCAATGCTATTTGGGTTGGAGAACATTTTCGCCGCCAAGGTAATTCCAAATGTGGATGGATCGGATAAATTGCTAATTGCATTACTTCTTGAAAAATTTTCATAAGTAAAGACCCAACCTTCCGAGGGAGGAATACCCTCTATGCTTATTGGGTCACTCCGGTATGTTATCCGTTCAATTGCGCCAACTCCATTACCAGCCGCACTGCCTGTTCCGCATTCGAGCATAGGTGGTGATCCTGCCACTACAGTGCATGAAGGAGAAATATCTTCTCTTGATATAAAATTTAAGACTATTGAATTAAGTGTAGGATGGTTCCAAACCCTGAGGTCTTCAGAAATAATATTTACTTCTGCACCATTGCAGTCTCGATAGAACACAAGCTGAAATTCATATGTGTTTGCTCCGCTGCAGCTCCATGTTATTTCTCCACCCATCACATGGGAGGCATGTAAGCTTATTGAAAAGCTTAAAAAAAGAATGAAGGCAAAGGCTCTTTGCATATGGATATAACGTAACATAATACGTAGTATTATAACGAGAACGTCCAAATAAAGTTGCTAACCTGCAGAAATAACTGACATGTCACTCCAATTCAAGTAGCTATTTGCCATTCGCAGGATTGTCTTTGCATCTATGTCGTGTATTCGTTGAATATATGAATTATAGAAGTCAGAGCGAAGTCCATAAGATTCAACACTCAAAAATAGATCCATCATTGCATAGGGGCCATCAGAAATTTTAAGCATTTGACCAAGCAGGTGGTTTTTCACTAATCCAAGTTCATCATTTCCTATTTTCTCATTGCACAAGAGTAGCATCTCTTTTTTAATTTCATCTAATGTTGGTTGTAAATGTTCCTTGCCAACTTCGGAGCCGATGAGCAGATATCCCGATCCGCCAGATTCTGAAATTATACTTCCTATACCATAGGTGTATCCCTTGTCTTCCCTTATGTTTTTCATAAGCCGGCTCCCAAAATAGTCTCCCAAAATAGTATTGAGAATACTAACATCCAAGAAGTCTTCGTGTTTTTTATTGAAGAGGGTTTTTCCTATGCGTATTGCCGTTTGGAGGGCATCTATTTTTTCAACATGAATCACTCCAGATTTGTTACGGAAATCACTTTTAAATTCCAATGCTTGTTCAATGCAATGTGTTTTTGATACATCGCAGATTTGTTGAATTTTCTTTTCTTCTAATGCGCCGACAATGGCAATTTTAAAAATACCATTTACATAGTTAGTCTTATGAAAATCTAATAATTCCTGTCTTTCAACTTTTTGGAGATCAGATTCATCGGAAAGCATTGCATATTCTGTTCCGTAGTATAATTGTTTTTGAAAAGCCCTTTGAGCAATAACGGCTACACGGTTGATATTGATCTTAAAGTTTTGAATTTTTTCGGCTTTTACTTCTTGAAATTCTGATTCGGGAAAGGATGCATTGATTATGGCGTCCAAAAGGACATGATAGGCTTCAGAAATATTCCTCTTTAATGCAAATAATGAAACCATAACACCTTCATGTGATAGACCGATATCAAAAAAGGCACCTAGATCATCTAGCTGGTTATGTATTTCAGTTGAGTTTTTTTGCGAAGTACCAGAAAGCAGCATCGATGAGGTCATACTCGCAATGCTGTTTTTGGCTTTTCTCAAGCCTGCGTCAAAATAAACATCAATCCTTGCAGTTTCATTAGAGACATCAGACATCCAATATAATGGAGTTGTTTTATTAAGCGCGATTTTCTCTGGAGAAATGAATGAAATAGCACCCGTTTTGTGGGTTTTTGGAGCCTTTGTTCGATTCATTTTGTTTTATTTATTTTGAGTAAAGAGCAATTTTCCTTCCTTAAAATTGAATTCGCAAATCCAAGAATATCATCATTTTCAATCTTATTATAGATCTGAATTTCCTCATTTAAACCGTTTGCATCTCCGAGCAGCTCAAACATGCAAAGACTTATAGATTTGTTTAATAATCCTTGCTCTTGAAAAGCTTTTGCAGTATTTAATTTATTCTTTAAGGAGTTAAGCTTACGGGCTTTAAAACCCTCTGCTTTAATCTTTTCTAACTCCTGCCAGAGTGCACTGTCCAAGGTGTCGAAATTAACATCCTCAGAAAGCTTTCCAGTAATTAGGAATAAGCCATCATCAAGGGATCCTGTAATGAAAGCATTTATTTCGGAAACTAAGCCCT
Organism: uncultured Flavobacteriales bacterium; assembly: GCA_913046365.1. Taxonomy (GTDB): domain Bacteria; phylum Bacteroidota; class Bacteroidia; order Flavobacteriales_D; family Crocinitomicaceae; genus UBA952. The sequence goes on along the minus strand of CAJWRM010000001.1, from coordinate 167,962 downwards.
GCTCTTTTTTAAGTGCCACATTTAATAATGAGGATTGATCCTTACCTATGGCATCACTTAAAAAGTCTCCCAAGTAATATCCAATATTTTTTCTTTCTGACATCCGAAAGGCATAATAAAAAGCATTAGCGGGAACATCACGCTCAATCAACTTTTCTCTAAATTCTGTCTGAGGTGGTTCAAGTGGTAAAATTCTTGCAGGCTTTATACCTCCTGGGATACTTCCGTAATATTTTTCGATGAGCTGTTGAATTGAGCTGGAATCAAAATTACCTGAGACACATAAAATTGCATTCGAGGGGCAATAAAACTTTTTGAAAAATGCTTTGACGTCGCTCATTTCTGCTTTTTCAATGTGGGTAATATCTTTTCCAATAGTTGCCCATTGGTAAGGGTGTTTTTCATATGCTAATGGTCTTAACTCGAGCCAAACATCACCATAGGGTTGGTTCAAATAACGCTGTTTAAACTCCTCTATAACTACACTGCGCTGCACTTCCAAGCTTTTATCAGTAAAAGCGAGTGAAAGCATCCTGTCACTTTCTAACCAAAGTGCCGTCTCTATATTGTTTGCAGGTATTATTTCATAATAATTTGTAAGGTCATTGCTCGTGAACGCATTGCTTTCTCCACCAGCTTTTTGAAGCTCTTGGTCAAAATCTTCAACGTGAATAGAACCTCCGAACATAAGGTGCTCAAAGAGGTGAGCGAACCCGGTCTTATCCTCCTGCTCATCTCTGGAACCAACATCATAAAGGGTGTTGACAACAGCCATCGGCGTTGTTTTATCGTGGTGGAGGATTACTTTAAGTCCATTATTTAAGGTATAACGTTTAAATTGAATCATTCTACTTTATTGAGATTTTTGACAATTCACTTTGTGCGTCATTAAATTCTTTGACCAAGTCTATAATGATTTGCTCTGCGGATAGGAGCTCATCCATAATACCTGCTATTTGTCCAATCTCTAATTCTCCATTTTTCAAATCTCCTTCGAACATACCTTTTTTTGCACGTCCTCTTCCAAGTAACTCACTAAGTTCTTTTATTGAGGCATTTTTTGAGTAGGCCTCTTTTATGCTGCTATGAAATTCATTTTTCATTAATCGAACGGGGGTGAGCTCTTTTAGTGTAAGCTCCGTATCGCCTTCTTTAGCATTTAAAATGGCTTTTTTGAAATTGATATGTGCGCTAGATTCGTGGGAGGCAACGAATCGACTACCAATCTGAACACCATCTGCCCCGAGTGCCATACATGCAAGCATTGCCCTACCTGTTGCTATGCCGCCCGCTGCGATCAAAGGAATTGTAATCTCTTTCTTCACCATAGGTACAAGACATAATGTAGTCGTTTCATCACGTCCATTATGGCCTCCTGCCTCAAAACCTTCAGCTACAACTGCATCTACACCAGCTTGTTGAGCTTTCAAAGCAAATTTCAGACTAGAAACAACATGAACGACGGTAATCCCTTCTTTTTGTAATCGTTCAGTATATGTTTTTGGATTTCCCGCTGAGGTAAAAACGATGGGAACTTTGTGTTTTATAATGGTTTGAATATGTTCTTCAATATTGGGGTAAAGCATCGGAAGGTTTACCGCAAAAGGTTTTGATGTATTCGCTTTACATTTAGCTATTTGTTCATCTAAAATGTCCGGGTACATCGATCCAGAACCAATAATACCCAAACCCCCGGCATTAGAAACCGTTGAGGCTAGTTCCCAACCTGAGCACCATATCATTCCGGCTTGTATGATTGGGTATTGAATATTGAAGAGTTCGGTAATCCTATTTTTCATATTTCTGTTAAAAAGGCTTTTCAACGAAATTAAATATTATAATGCTTAATGTTCCTTTATCCTGTTTTTTTAAACAAAATTTTTAACGTAAATTGTGTATCTTAGATAAGTTATTTCATGTTTATGAAAATTCAAATTTATTCTGGTATTCTTATATGTTTTTTTGCTCAAAATTATTGGTCTCAAGAACAAGAAACTCATGAAAATCATAATCATGGTTCGTCCAAGGAGTCATTAATTGAAAATAAAGGCCAATGGCCGGATGGCGTTCTCTTTCAGTCTAAAATTGATGGCGGTAAAGTGTGGGTCCAGCAAAATAAATTCATCTATCACTTACAAGATTTTTCATCAATGCATGAGGCACATGCTAACCCATTATTAACTCCTTTAGAGGACCCTATTGCCAAACAAGAAGTTATTCATCTTAATTTTATAGGGAGTCAAGAGGTTAATGAGGTTCTTAAATCTGAAAAGAGTGCGCACTACTATAATTATTTGAAAGGAAATGACCCAAGCAAATGGGCGAGTAAGGTGCATGTTTATGGTCATGCTACTCTATCTGATTTTTATGAAGGAATTGACCTTCATATCCAAAATAGGGGCAATCAATTTAAGTATGAGTTTATTGTAGCGCCAAATGCTGCTATTGATCAGCTGAAACTGGAGTATGTAGGTCAGAAAGATATGACAATCGGCTCAAATGGAGATTTGGAGATTACCGCAGAATTGGGTGTCGTTTACGAGGAGAAACCTTTTGCTTTTCAGATTATTGATGGTAATGAAATTGAGATTCCTTGTGATTTTGTCATCACAGATGGTATCGTGAGTTTTGAATTGGGCGCTTATAACCCCGGTTTTGAATTGGTTATTGATCCAGTTTTAGTTTTTGCAACCTACAATGGAGCAAATACAGATAATTTTGGAATGACAGCAACATACGGGTACGATGGTTCTGCTTATTCCGGAGGAACTGTTTACGGCAATGATTATCCTATGCCCGATAATGGTGCCTATGACATTAATTCAAATTTTACAGTACCATTCGGTCCAATGGGTATTACTGATGTATTCGTCAGTAAGTTTGATGAAGACGGAGCTCAAATGCTTTGGAGCACATTTTTAGGTGGTGGTAATGATAATACAGGTACCGAGACAGCACATAGTATGATTTGTGATGGTGCTAATAATTTATATCTATTCGGCTCGACATCTAGTCCTGATTTTCCCGTTAGCCCCGGTGCCTATAATACTATTCATAATGGAGGTGATGTAGGCTATAACTTTGGAAGTACAGGTGTCAATCATTCCGCATTCGGCATTGATTTATATGTGTCAAAGCTTAGTGCCGATGGTACAAGTTTGATGGGTTCAACTTATGTCGGAGGTTCTGGTAATGATGGGGTAAACTATAATGCTGCGAATTTTGGTGCTTTTTCGGAATTGACGAGTAATTATGGGGATAATTTTAGAGGCGAAATTATGCTGGATGATGCAAATAATGTAATTGTTGCTTCATGCACACATTCTATTGATTTCCCAGTAGTTAATGCCATTCAGAATTCAAATGGAGGTGCACAAGATGGTACTGTTTTCAAGCTTTCTGCTGATTTCTCTCAGCTCTTGTTTTCCACCTATTATGGTGGAACTGAAAATGATGCTTGTTACTCTGTAAAGGTAGATGAATCAGACAATCTTATCTTCGCTGGAGGTACTAAATCTTCTAATTTACCTGGCATGGGTCTAGGGTATCAAAATACGTATGGAGGTGGTGAAACAGATGGTTTTGTCGTAAAGACTCCTCCTTCAGGTACCTCAATTACGAATGCGAGTTATATCGGTATGGGTCAGTACGACCAGGTTTTCTTTGTGGAAATTGACCGGGTGAATAGTATTTTTCTTTTGGGACAATCCGTTGGAGGTACATTCCCAGTCAATAACGCAGCATTTTCAAATGGTGCAAGTAGTAATTTTATAATGAAATTGGATTCCAATTTAACAACGAATATTGCTTCGACTCGTTTTGGAAATGGAGATCCCAATATTCATATTTCACCTACAGCATTTTTAGTGGATAATTGCGGGAATATATACGTCTCCGCTTGGGGAGCTGATTTACTTCAGGCCACACCTTTAACTGGAATGCCTATAACACCAGATGCCTTTCAGTCAGACCCCCCAAATGGGTTTGATTTTTATTTAATGGTCATGTTTGCTGATTTTTCTGATATTCTCTACGGTTCTTACTTGGGAGGTACTGTTGCTCGAGAGCATGTCGATGGAGGAACTTCTCGCTTTGATAAAAATGGTATTGTCTATCAGTCTGTTTGTGGCGGCTGCGGTGGTAATAGTGATTTTCCAACAACTCCAGGTGCTTGGTCAGCAAGCAATAATAGTACGAATTGTAACAACCTTATTTTTAAGTTTGATTCAGGTATTTTACCCGTAGCTGACTTTACGGTTGATCAAACAACTGGCTGTAATGATTTTACAGTAAACTTTGAAAATATTTCTTCAGACAGCGATACGTACTTATGGGATTTTGGAGATGGCGCACTAGACTCAACAACATTTAATCCAGTAATTACATATACAGAGGCAGGAATATATGAGGTTAATCTTTTTGTTACAGATAGTGTATGTCAACTAACAGATACTGCTCAAATTACCGTTATTGTGGTTGATTCTGTTTTGCTTGATGTTCCCAATCAAATGAGCGTCTGTGACAATGTGCCATTTGACTTGGTTGCTAATTCACTGGGTACTGCCAATCAATTTATTTGGTCTGCTAATGCTGATTTTACTAATCCATTAAATAGCCCCTCAGATTCTACAGTTACTGTTTCTGCAGATGGGACATATTATATTATGGCTGATAATGGCTTCTGCTCCGCAGAAGACACCGTACAGGTATTATTTGACGCCTCACCGGAGGCTCAATTTAGCATTCTAGATTCTGTAGGCTGTGCTCCTTTGAGCGCTTCTTTCTTTAATGAGTCCATTCAGACTGATTATTTTCTTTGGGATTTTGGAAATGGAGAAGTTGATTCTGTCAACTTTGATCCAGAAATCCTATATACAGCGCCAGGTATTTATACAGTGAGCCTATATATATTCGATTCATTATGTCCTGCATCGGATACTACTTTTGCTACAATAACCATACTGCCTAATATTACAGTTTCGGGTTTGGACTCTGTTTCTTTGTGTGAGGGAAATGTTGTACTTTCGGCAAATTCAAATGGAACGGCCTCAACCTATGAATGGTCTTCTAGTCCGGATTTTTCAGATTTAATTAACCCATCAGGTGATTCTTCAATTGTTGTTTCAGCCTCTGGTACCTACTATATCCAGCTGGGTAATTCTGAGTGTTCGCTTGTTGACAGTGTTTTTGTAGAATTCATTAATCCAGAAATTGCACTTATTGCTGAGGATTCTATCTGTCTCTATGATTTTTCAGAGGTTGCTGTGGAGAATTTAACACCGGCAATTGGTTTTAACTATGTTTGGCAACCTGATTCTATTATCACCTCGGATAATCAAGAATTGATTCAGGTACAACCTTTAACATCTCAGTATGTTTATGTCACTGCAACATCCCCAGAAAACTGTATTGTGGAAGATTCTATATTTATTAATGTGACTGATATTGATTCTACTTTGGTGATTGCAAGTTCCTCAGAATACGCTGTGCCTGAAGGTGCCACCGTCACACTATTTGGTTCGCCTTCTGGTTTGCCATTTTATCAATGGAGCCCTGTAGATGGTCTAAGTGCTCCGACAAATCAACAAACAAATGCTGTTATTAATGAAGATATTATTTATACGCTGTCCGTTTCAGATGGAATATGTACACGTGATGACACTGTTGAAATAAAAGTCTATGAGATTATCTGTGAGGATCCTTATGTATTTGTGCCAAACGCTTTTTCACCAAATGGTGATAATTATAATGATGTTTTGTATGTTCGTGGATTATATATTGAAAAAGTAATATTTAGAGTTTTCAATCGTTGGGGAGAGATGGTATTTGAATCCAATGATGTTTCTGTTGGTTGGGATGGGATGTTTAGAAATCAGTTGTTACAACCTGATGTCTATGATTTTTATCTAGATGTTACTTGTGTCGGTGGATTGACATCAATAGTGAAAGGAAACGTAACTTTAATGAGGTAGAATGAAAAAGATAATTACAAAGAAATCAGAAAATTTTCTCGAGAAATATTTAAACAATCCAAGTCCTACAGGATTTGAATCTGAAGGCCAAAAGCTTTGGTTGGAATATATGAAACCTTACGTGGATGAATATATAACTGATAATTATGGTAGTGTTGCTGGAATCATAAATCCGGGAAAGAAATATAAAGTTGTTATTGAGGCGCATGCAGATGAAATATCATGGTTTGTACATTACATTACCAAGGATGGTTTTATTTATTTGATGCGCAATGGTGGATCGGATCATATGATAGCGCCTTCAAAGCGGGTAAATATTCATACTGAAAAAGGCCCTGTGAAGGCCGTATTTGGGTGGCCAGCCATACACATGAGAAAGGGTAAAGAAGAAACCCCGAGTATGAAGAACATCTTTTTAGATTGTGGTTGTACTACTAAGGATGAGGTTGAGGCTTTAGGGATTCATGTTGGTTGTGTTGCCACCTTCGAAGACGAATTCATGATTCTGAATAAAAATAAATATGTAGGACGTGCTTTAGACAATAGGATGGGTGGTTTTATGATTGCCGAAGTAGCTCGTTTACTAAAAGAATCAAAGACCAAATTGCCATTTACATTGTACGTTGTTAATTCTGTACAAGAAGAAATCGGATTGCGCGGAGCCCAAATGATTGCTGAGCGTATTAAGCCTGATGTTGCTTTGGTGACAGACGTCTGCCATGATACCAATACGCCAATGGTGAGTAAAATTGAAAACGGAGATTTGAAATCAGGTGAGGGTCCTGTCCTAACATATGGACCAGCGGTACAAAACAACTTCTTAAAGCAAATATTCAAAACGGCAGAGAAAAATAAAATACCTTTCCAAAGGGCTGTTGTTTCTCGTTCAACAGGAACAGATACAGACGCATTTGCCTATTCGAATGATGGTGTTACAAGTGCACTAATATCTTTACCATTACGGTATATGCATACAACAGTTGAAATGGTTCACAAAGACGATGTAGAAAATAGTATTCGTATGATTTTGGAAACCGTAAAGTCCATCAAAGCTGGCCAAGATTTCAGATATCTGAAGTAAAGATAGGCTCAAATTCTTCTGGATAATACATCTCAATCACAACATTTATACTTGTGAGTTGTTTACCAATCATGGAACAAAAGGGATGGCAGCCTCGGGTGGAAAAATTATTTTTTCGCGTTTTTTCTGAAAACAATCGAAAAACAATTGAGCGTATTACGATCAATGTTTCAGTTGTTGGATTTATAATTCACCTTTTACTCATCTTAGGTAAGAACTATGATATTTTCCATTCTAGAATGGACAATATTCTTCTCGCAGACCCCATTTCGGCAATTTATACACCATTTTCTATTATTTTGATTTATGAGATTTATCTTCTAATTCACTTCCTTCCCCGTTCTTTTACAACATCTGTTTCGAAGCAATTTGAAATTATATCATTGATTGTAATTAGGCGAATTTTCGGAGAGATACCACACATCGACTTAATGGCCTCATGGTCTACAGCACCTGAAAACCTTCAGCTTATTTATGATTTAATAGGAATTTTAATTTTATTTTTCCTCATTTACTTATTCAATAAAAGTCGTGAAAAGCTTGTCAAGGGAAAACTATCTGACCGTCTCCAACGTTTTGTGAATTCTAAACGTGCAATAAGTTTAATTTTACTCCCTGTCTTGGTTTTTACGAGCTTATACACTCTAATAGCATGGCTTGAGACACAGTTTTCTGGAGCGTCAATTACCTCGTCCTTTCATTTGAATTCAATATTCTACAATGAATTTTTTACCATTTTGATTTTGGCTGATGTTTTCATATTGCTTCTGTCCTTTCAGTACACAGAACGATACAGTCAGCTGATACGAAATACTGGTTTTGTAATCTGTACCATCTTGATTAGATTGTCGTTTGCAACTGACGGACTGACTAATATTGCATTGATTATTTCCAGTGTTACTTTTGGTCTTTTGGTTTTAAGAATCTATCAGGCAACAGAATCTTCCCGACAACCAGAGCAAATCAATTAATCTGCTTTATAGTTATATGCAATGAACTTCAGTGTTCCTAAGTGAGTTGTATTTTTTGGTTACCAACTACAATGAGATCGTCTTTCACGCATTTCGCTCTGCGTCTTAGCTCTATTTCACCATTCCGAATTACTTCCTCCGAATCAACAATCATTTTTGCATGACCTCCCGTTTGTGCAATACCAAGCGCTTTTAGAAGTGCAAGTAGTTCAATGTATTCACCATTGATTTTAAAGGTCGTGTTATTTTCCATTTAGCTCCATCGCTTTTAGGGTATTCATCATTAAAGATGCTATGGTCATGGGTCCAACACCTCCTGGAACAGGTGTGATAAAGCTTGCTTTGGGCGAAACCTCTCTGAAATTCACATCTCCGACAAGTCGCCAACCTCTCTCTCTAGTCGCATCCTCTACGCGTGTAGTGCCCACGTCGATAATGACTGCATTATCTTTCACCATATCTGCAGAGACAAAATTAGGTTTACCAATAGCAGCAATTAATATATCAGCCTGGAGGCAGATATCTTTTAGATTCCTTGTTCTCGAGTGCGCCAGTGTGACTGTGCAATTACCTGGGTTGGAATTTCTACTGAGCATCATACTTAGCGGTGTGCCAACAATATTACTTCTGCCAATGATGACACAGTGCTTCCCTGAGGTTTCAATGTCGTAGCGGCGCATCAGTTCCATTATCCCTGCAGGTGTCGCAGGAAGAAAACCCGGCAGGTTTAGCATCATATTTCCCAAATTCATAGGGTGGAAGCCATCAACATCTTTATTTGGACTGATGGTATCGGTTATTTTCGTTTCATTGATGTGATTAGGCAGGGGCAGCTGAACGATGAAGCCATCTATAGTCTCGTCATCATTAAGTTCACGAACCTTCGCCAATAGAGTATCTTCTGATATGGTATCTTCAAATCGAATTAAGGTACTTTCAAACCCAATTTCCTCGCATGCTTCAACTTTTGCGGTAACATAAGACAAGGAACCGCCGTCATTTCCTACCAAAACAGCAGCCAAATGTGGTGTTTTCTGACCCATTTCTTTTCTTAAAGAAACTTTATCTTTTAGTTCAGTTCTAATTTGTTTTGCGGTTTCTTTTCCGTTTAAGCGCTGCATAGTGTATTTTTAACAAAGATAATAAGGGTTATAATTCCAAAGGCCCAAAACATCGTATCTTTGTAAAAACTATTTAACAATGAAGAATTTTTTTCAACTAATTTTTGTTTTATGCTTGTTTTCAGCGCATGCCCAAACTGAGTTTGACGGATCTGAAATAGGTGTGGAAATATTTGCCGCCCGTGCAGGATCTAACGGAGGAACTATGGGAGCAGGCTTTAAGTATGCAGCCATTTTAAATGAGAACTTCGCTGTTGGGCCCTCGTTTAGATATCATCGAACTTGGAATTATTTATATAACGGTCTGGCAACTGATATTCCTTCTAGTGCAAGTATTTACGGTGGAGGTTTTTTTGCGCATGCACGTTACAAGGATGCATTATTTGGAGGTGTCGAATTTGAATTACTTAAAACACCTTTCAACTTTAGCCAAACTGGAGGTGAATTTAAACCATGGATAGCAACTCTTTTTATAGGTGGTGGCTTCTCAAAATTATATAATAAGGTAAGGATTAACTTGGGTATTTTTTATGATGTAGTCAATGCTGAAAATAGTCCATTTCGCCCCAACTATGCAATCAGAATTAAGAATGCTGAGGGAGGAACACAACGTATTCTTCCAATAATATACAGAATCAACTTCTTTTTCCCTATCGGATTAAAAAAAGAGAAATAAAATGAAAATCGGAATTGTATTGTACCCAACATTTGGTGGGAGTGGAGTTGTGGCAACGGAGTTAGGAAAAGCTTTGGCGAACAAGGGACATGAGATTCATTTTATTACCTACTCTCAACCCGTGCGCCTTGGTGGATTTACAAAAAACGTATTCTATCATGAGGTTTCTGTTTCGGATTATCCCTTGTTTGATTTTCAGCCCTATGAAACGGAGCTAGCAAGTAAAATGGTCGATGTAGTAAAATATGAAAACCTTGATCTGATACATGTTCATTATGCCATTCCTCATGCTTCTGCTGCATACATGGCCAAACAAATCCTAAAAACACAAGGGATTTCAATACCATATGTAACGACCCTTCATGGGACTGATATTACTTTGGTCGGTCGAGATCCTTCTTTTGAGCCAGTAATTACATTTTGTATTAATGAATCTGATGCGGTTACGGCTGTTTCTAAAAGTTTAAAGGAAGATACGTTGAAACATTTTAATGTTCAAAATGAAATCACAGTAGTTCCGAATTTTATTTCGTTGGACAAAAAACGAAGTGATAGCAAAATAAATAGAAGCTTATACGCTACGCAAGGTGAAAAAATAGTGAGCCATATCTCCAATTTTAGAAAAGTGAAAAGGGTGGAGGATGTCATTCGGGTTTTTGCTGAAGCTATTAAAACAGTCCCTGCTAAACTATTATTTGTTGGGGATGGACCTGAAAGATATAGCTGTGAGCTGTTGTGTAGAGAGCTTTCATTATGCGAACATATTCTTTTTCTAGGAAAAATTAGAGATACCTCTGATGTACTTGCAATCTCTGATGCCTTTTTATTACCCTCACAAACAGAAAGTTTTGGCTTGGCAGCATTGGAGGCAATGTCTATGGGAGTCCCTGTCGTATCAAGTAATTCTGGTGGAATACCAGAGGTGAATAAGCATGAGTTCTCTGGTTTTTTATCAGATGTTGGCGATGTGAACGACATGTCAAAAAACTTAATTCATATGCTATCAGACGAACATTTAGAAACCTTTAGAAGTAATGCTTTGAAACAAGCAGAAGCTTTTACTATTGAGAAAGTACTACCAATGTATGAGGATATTTATACTAAATTAGTAGAGCAGTAAGCTATCGTAAAATCAATAGCTTAGGGAATAGATTTCAACTTATGTCTTCAAATAAAAAAATTGATCAGTGGATTTCATCTAGAAAGAAAAGACTAGAATCTTTCAAGGCCGATGAGTTATACCCGCTGCTCCTTAAAGGAGATAAGCAGGCATTGAGTTCTGCGATCACACTAATTGAAAGTACGCATCCAAAGGCTAGAATAGAAAGCAGTAAGCTTATAGAGCTTTGTTCCCGGGAAAAATCTAAGTCTTGGAGAATAGGCATTACTGGTGTTCCAGGTGTAGGAAAGAGTACTTTTATTGAAGCTTTTGGATCACAAATATTGGATGCTGGTCATAAGCTAGCTGTCCTCGCTGTTGATCCTTCCTCAAATGTTACTGGCGGGAGTATTCTTGGCGATAAAACAAGGATGAATACACTTTCTCAAGAAGAAAATGCTTTCATTCGTCCAACTGCCGCTGCAGGTAATTTGGGTGGCGTAGCGCGCAACTCAAGAGATGCTATGTTGTTATGTGAAACGGCGGGCTTTGATGTTATTTTTATAGAGACGGTTGGAGTAGGGCAATCCGAAACAATGGTACATAGTATGGTAGATTATTTTGTTCTGCTTCTTTTGGCGGGTGCAGGAGATGAGTTGCAGGGTATGAAAAGAGGAATCATGGAGCTTGCCGATACCATCTTAATTACAAAGGCGGATTCAGGCAATGAAAAAGCGTCTAAGTTGGCCGCAAGAGCCTATGCCAATGCAGTACATTTATTTCCTTCCAAAGAAAGTAATTGGACAACTAATGTTTTGACCACAAGCAGCCTTGATGGAATAGGCTTGGATATGACATGGGATTCAGTTCAAAGCTATTTTAATTCCATTATCAGCAATGGCTTTTATATTCAAAATCGGAGACAACAAAATGCACGTTTTTTAAGAGAAAACTTAACTGATTTGATGCTAAATGAATTTGATCAAGATCCTGAATTAAAGAAATACCTGACTCATTTAGAAACTGAGCTTACCAAAGGAAAACTTTCACCCGGAAGGGCGGTAGATTTGCTTTTTGAAAAGTATAAAGGTTTTTTAAGGGGCTAAGCCCTTAGCGTATAAGTACTTTTTCAATCTTTAAAATACCGTTTCGATTTATTTTTAAAAACACAACACCTGGACCTGCAGAAGCTGATATCTCCAAATAATTCTGGTCTATTAAGTCTCCTTGCTGAATTCTTTTTCCTTGGAGATTATAAATTTCATATTGGGCCTTGATATTTCGCGAGAAATTAAGGTGCTGCCCTCGCTTAATTATATTTGGGGTTATCTGAAAATTATCCTGCTCAAATAAATGGCTCATGGTATTGCTTATTTTACAGACACCCCCGTTAAATGTTCCTACCCATAAATCTTGGTTATTTCCTTTTATTATGCATAGAATATGGTTATCGGTTAAATTTGAATTCTCTGAGGTTAATTGGAGGTATTCGTCCTCTGTTTTAGTAATTAATCCATTGGTTTCAGAACCAATATATATTTCTCCTTGTGCTCCATGAGTTAGACAAAGAAGACTATTTGCCGGCATCGTTGAATTGGTAGCGTTAAAGGATTCCCAAGGACCTCCATTTCCCTGATCTACAATTAAGCCAGCAGCAGGAGAAATGAACCAGGGTCTTCCTTCATAATCTAATTCGATATCTAATGTTGAATTGTCGGGTATACCTGAACTGATGATATTGTGGTTTACGAAATTGTTTGATGCATCGAAATATAAAACACCTCCATTTATTGTACCGATATATTTTGTATTCGGGCCTGTACAAATAGTTGAAATATTATTTGAAAGTAGGCCATCATCACTTGTCCAAGAGTTCCACGTATTTCGATCATACATGTAGAGGCCTTCGGTGGTGGCAATCCATATATGACCGTTCAGGTCAATTTCGATTCCACGAACAAGGAAATCTCCAATCCCTGAGTTTTCTGGCGTGTAATTTTCCCATTCAGCGCCATTGAATTTAAACAAACCACCTTGAATTGTACCAACCCACAAGAGGGAGTCCCCATCATTTTTAAGTGCTCTGATGTTATCATTCCAGAGTGGGCTATTCGATGAATTATATATTGTCCAGTTTGTTTCATCTTCGAATTTTGCCAAACCATAATCTGTTCCAATCCAAAGTGTTTCATTACTAAATTCTAAACATCTCACCGTATTGAAAGGAAGTGGTGAGTTATTTACGGTATAGCTATTTACAAATTGTGCTTGCCCTTTTGAGGCAAGCACAATAAAAATTAAAATAGCAGTATAAACCCTGCAATTAGTCATTCTTCAAAATCAGCCGTTCTATATGTATTTCTTCACCTGTTTTAATCTGAAGTGTATACATTCCATCAGGTATGTTTTTTAAGCTAATTTCATGTTTATTTGTACCGGCTGTATCTTGGAATTTTTTCTTGTAAATTCTTTTACCAGCGGCATCAATGATCTCAAATTCAACTTTTTTCTTTTGTGAAAGTCCATAAGAAACTACAAAGATTCCGTTTGATGGATTTGGTGTTATCCCAATTGAATTTTCAATATTTAGATTACTTAAATCGGCACATGATTCAACAATCACTTCAACAGCAACAGAACTACTGGTACAGCCATTTTCACTGGCTTGTACGAAGAACGTCGTTGAAGTTGTCAAGGCTGGAGTAGAGAAATTAGAACCGGAACCCAATAATGTTCCGGAATCATCAAACCAGTTCAATGTACCTTGTCCTGTAGCACTCAATTGGGCGACCTCATTTGTGCAAATAGTTGTGCCGTTTGCCTCTGGTTCGTCAGGATTACCAAGCGTTATTTCTACTGAAACTAGGTCACTTGTGCATGTTCCGTTTTCGGTTTCAACTTCCCAATCGTAAAAATAGTAGTAATAAGATGAACTAGATGTAGCACCTATAATGGAAAGAATATCTCCTAGAATATATGGATAAGTTGCCGAGTTGTTATTTCTGTAAAGCCCTCCCGAAGGTAAATCTGTTGCAACCAGTTGATAATTATATCCAACAGATATGTCAAAATTAAGGTCAATACGGCTTGAACCAGCTGGAACAGTTTCAGTTAATGTTTCTAGGGTTGTTCCATCCTCGTCTTGCAGTTCAACAGTGACACTTCCGCCTTCATCAGCATATAACAATGCACTTTTTAGCATAAATGGCGTGTAGGCATGAAAAATAATTCCTTGTGATGCCGAAAGGAAGCCGCCTCCACCAATTCCATTGGTATATGGTTCTGCATTTAAAGTTTCAGTATATGAATCGGTGTTTTGAATCCATAAAGTTGTGTTTTCTGTAATAGGATTTGTGGTATACATATTTCCAGTATTCAAATAGTTTCCTTCGTCATCAAACCATTCGACATCACCCGTGGAACTAGCCTCCAATCCAACAGAATCACCTGAACACACTATTGCATCTGAAACAACAGGTGCATTCGGCACAGCAGTTGTCACTATATATGGCAATGAAGTATTAGACCCACAAAAATTGGTTACTGTGCAGGTGTAGCTTCCAGGTTCAGATATTGTAATACTTTGTGTTATCTCACCTGTAGACCACAAGAATTCAGTACCAGCAGTTGCTGTCAAGGTTATTGTTTGTCCCGAGCATAAATTGTTCGATTCATTTGAACTAATTGTTGGAAGTACTCCAGAGTTCGCAGGATGCTGCAATGCTATCGTCACGGGTACAGCTGTAAAGTTGTTGTCTTCATTTTCTTCTTGAAAATAGTTGTTTTTATCTACTTCCATTACGATATAATAGTCCCCGTTGCATGTATTTTCTGGAATATTGATCCACATACCATCAAGCCAATATCCGTATACGTCAGTCCATCCAGCAGAAATACCTTGTTCAACAATAGAGCAGCCATAGTTTCCGCCACCTAAGTTCCAATTGGAAAAGTTGGCATTTGTCATAATATTACCGACATTATACGTCGTGTTATCATCTCTGCAATGACCGTAATAGGTGCTTCCCGAATTTGTTCCGCATTGACCATAATCCATCAAGCAAAACCCAATTTTAGCACCATCTCCAACAATCGGCCAGTTTAATGGATTTGGATCTGAAGTAGGAATTCTGAGGGTCATCACACACCAATCATCAACGTGATTGTGCCCATGACTTTCATGATAAGTCATACTTCCTGTCCATGTATCTTCATAGGACATATTATTTCCATCCTTCTTATAAACTCGCTGCAATAACATTTGTTTGGGATTTTCTTCACCGTTGGGGCAGGTAAAAGATCCGGATGAGCTCACACCATAGATGGTATCGGAACCACAAATGAAAGCGCGGTTTCCATCGTTGTCTTGACCTCGAACAGTAAATGAACCGTGACCAACATTTGGCGTAGATCCTGTCACGCGGAGTCGACCATCGTCAGGTCCTTGATTATTGAAGTTTTGTCCGGCGCCACTTTGCGGATATTCGATCCATCCGTTATCGGCAATTCCTTGCCAGGAGGCAGTAATATCCGGTAGAAGGAGGCAGTTATCGGTTCCATCAGCGCATTCGCAACCTGATGCTTCTGTAGTCGTACATTGTCCATAGGCACTGAAGCACAGAACAATAGCAGTTAATAGTGAATAGAAATTTCTCATAGTTTAGTTTTGGAAATTCAATATACGAAATTCTTACCTTAAATAATAATCTGAAAGCATATATAACCATACTTCGTAAAGGGCTAGAATCTTTATCTTTGTTCAGTTATGATTCCAAAATTATATAGCATATTTAAACTTCGTTGTCCTAAGTGTTTGAAAGGACAATTTTTCGAATCTCGTGTTTATGATTTAAAAAAACTTGGGAATGTCCGTAATGAGTGTCCTAAATGCAAAGTAAACTATATTCCTGAGCCAGGTTTTTACTTTGGGGCTATGTACGTTTCTTATGCGCTTGGTGTAGTCGTTTTTGTGGCTATTTGGGCAGGCGCAAATTGGTTTTTTACTGATGTTTCTGTTTGGACCCAGATTACCATTCTCACCATTTTAATTGTTTTACTAAGTCCACTTATTTTTGCCTTATCTAAAATCATCTATGCCAATATATTTATTCACTTTGATAAAGATACGAGCAGCAGAGTAGAAAAGGATGATTGAAATTCCCGGTCGTTTTTGTAATTTCGAAGCAAATCAAACATATTATGAAAAACAAATACAATTACGCGCTTTCAATCTTACCTCTTCTTTTCATTATACTTATTGGGAAAGCACAAGCCCAAGTAATCAGTAATACCTTTTCTCCAGAAATTATCATTGATGCATCAAGTGAGCCATATGCTTTCGATTTTAATGGCGATGGTGTAATTGAATTTTATTTTTTGGTTCAAGATTTGAGCGGAGATACTACAATTGCCGGTCTTCCAGCAACTTATGAAGGCTCTGGTGCACTCTTAGGTTGTGAAAACGGGAAGCCCGCTGGTGCTACTTCCCTGGAAACGGCAGCTTTTGACGTTTCATTATTCAATACTGGCGATCAACTTACTGTTTTTCAGGAGTACGGCTCAGATACAAGCTATGCATTAGGGATAGACCTTACCGTAAATACCGGGATTATTGGAAGTTTACCTTATCAATATGGTGCGTTTCTAGGAAACCAGGGTTACCTCGGTGCAATGTTTGATATTGGAGGTAGCCTGCATTTAGGTTGGATTGAGCTTTCTGTTTCAGCTGATGGAAGTCAAATCACATTGCACTCATATGGTTATGACGCTTCTCAAGGTGGGAATCCACTCATTGTGGGGAATTCGAATACTAATGTGCATGAAATACCCTATCAGGATGTTGATATACATTTTTCCAATAATATATTGCAAGTAGATTTAAAGGCCTTTAATGCAGATGCAAAATTGCGCCTCATCGATGTTAGTGGAAAAATACGTCTGTATTCTGAGCTATCGAATATCGAGAATGATTTTGATTTTAGTGTTTATGAATCAGGAATGTATATCGTTTCATGTGAAGTAAATGGATCTTTATATACGCAGAAAATCATCCTGCACTAAAATCACATTATCCAACCTGCCTATCCTTTTTTTTGTCAGAAAGTATGACATTTAGACATATTTATAATTCTCGCTTGTCTTTTTTGTCATAATAAACCCTTGTTTTTTGCCGTGGCATATTAATTGACATAGAGTAGAAAAAAATAATAACATGGGAAAAATTATAGGAATTGACTTAGGAACCACAAACTCGTGCGTTTCAGTCATGGAAGGAAATGAACCAGTGGTTATAGCGAACTCAGAAGGTAAAAGAACAACACCTTCTGTTGTAGCTTTTGTTGAAGGCGGTGAGCGTAAAGTCGGTGACCCAGCCAAAAGACAAGCCATTACAAATCCTACCAAAACAATATACTCTATAAAGAGATTTATGGGGTCTAGCTTTGACGATTGTAAAAAAGAAGTAGCCAGAATGCCTTACAAGGTGGTTAAAGGCGAGAACAACACACCTCGGGTTGAAATAGATGACCGAAAGTATTCTCCACAAGAAATTTCAGCAATGATTCTTCAAAAAATGAAGAAAACAGCTGAGGATTATTTAGGTCAGGAGGTTTCAGAGGCAGTAGTTACTGTGCCTGCATACTTTAATGATTCACAGCGTCAAGCAACAAAAGAAGCCGGAGAAGTTGCAGGCCTTACAATCAAAAGAATTATCAATGAGCCAACTGCAGCTGCATTGGCATATGGATTAGATAAAAAAGGAATAGACCAAAAAATTGTTGTTTTTGACTTTGGTGGTGGAACACATGATGTTTCTATCCTTGAGCTAGGTGACGGTGTTTTTGAGGTATTGTCAACTGATGGCGATACACACCTTGGTGGAGACGATGTTGACGAAACAATCATCTCATGGTTAGTTGATGAGTTCAAGAAAGATGAAGGTCTTGATTTAAGAAAAGACCCTATGGCTTTGCAGAGATTGAAGGAAGCAGCCGAGAAAGCGAAAATTGAGCTTTCCTCAACTACTTCAACGGAAATTAACTTGCCTTACATTATGCCTGTAGATGGTGTTCCAAAACATTTAGTTCGAACATTACAACGTGCAAAATTTGAGCAGTTGATCTCAGAAATTGTAGAAAGAACAATTGCGCCATGTAGATCGGCACTTAAAAATGCAGGTTTGTCTGCAAGTGACATCGATGAGGTAATTATCGTAGGTGGTTCTACAAGAATTCCAATTATACAGGATGCAGTGAAGAACTTTTTCGGAAAGGCGCCTTCTAAAGGAGTAAATCCTGATGAAGTTGTTGCGATTGGTGCAGCTATACAAGGTGGTGTTTTAACTGGAGAGGTGAAAGATGTATTGTTACTAGATGTTACGCCGTTATCTCTTGGTATTGAGACAATGGGCGGAGTATTTACCAAATTGATTGAATCAAATACAACGATTCCAGCGAAGAAATCCGAGGTATTTTCAACGGCAGCTGACAATCAACCTTCTGTTGATATTCATGTGCTTCAAGGTGAACGCCCGATGGCAAATGATAATAAAACTTTAGGAAGGTTCCAGTTAACCGATATTCCTGCCGCTCCGAGAGGCGTGCCTCAAATTGAAGTAACATTCGATATTGATGCCAATGGAATCATGAACATTTCTGCAAAAGATAAGGGGACAGGAAAAGAACAATCGATTAAGATTGAAGCTTCTTCAGGTTTGTCTGACGCAGAAATTGAAAAAATGAAAGCAGAGGCAGAAGCAAATGCTGAAGCAGATCAAAAGAAGAAAGAAGAAGTCGAGGTTGTGAATAAAGCAGACTCTACAATCTTCCAAACCGAAAGACAGCTCAAGGAATATGGGGATAAACTTCCGGCAGATAAAAAACAACCTATCGAGGATGCTTTAGCAGAATTGAAAAAGGAGTTTGAAGCGAAGAATATTGAAAATCTCGAACCAGCGATGGAAAAGTTGAACAATGTATTCCAAGCGGCATCTCAAGAGATGTACAATGCAACAAATCAAGAGGGCGGAGGTCCTAATGCAGGACAGCCACAAGGTGAAGGTGCAGAAAATGCTCAAGATGAGGTCACGGATGTTGATTTCGAAGAAGTAAATGAAAAGAAATAATCTCGATTTGTAAAAGATTATTTGGTTATAAGTTTAAAGGCACCCTCGGGTGCCTTTTTTATATTTTAATGGCTTGATTCAATCTAAATAGATTACCCTCCTTGAAAAAATCATGTCCACATTCAATCTCAATTAAGGCCTCGGGAAAGCCTATTTCATTCAAAAAAAGGACTGCTTGTTGGGTTCGAATGACCTGGTCGTATTTACCCATAATTACTTTAAAATAGATCTTATTGGAATTTAGTGACGCAGTGATCGCAGGGAAGTCAGGTTTTATATTTCTGAATCCTCTCCAGGTTCTCGATGCCCTTTGAAACTGTTCTTTATTTCCTGCAAATAGCTCAATAAAGGCAAAGACTTTTGGTCTTATTAATCCTAGTCTGAAAGCAAATTTTGCAATTCTAATAAATGATTTAGGGGAACCCTCCCATTTTTGAAATAATAATCTAGCCAAACGCATGCGCGAGGTTCGATTATAAAAACTCATTGGGTCCATACCGTCGGGAGAAATTACCTGAACAGATTTAAGTCGGTTTTCATATAAGGGCAGAAGTGAAAGAACAAACCTTCCACCTTGAGAAAATCCAATAAAATGAAAATGATTGATTGCCTCTTTTTCCAGGACTTTTGTAAATATTGAGTTGAATTCTTCGATTTTCAAGGGTTGGTTTTCGATTCTTTCTATCGGAAATTGTGATTTTCCGTGGTGAGGAAGTACAATTAATATCAGTTTCCGGTCTTTTTTGGCCAAAAACAAAAAATCTTCCACCTTTCTGCCATGTCCATGAAAACAGACCAGGGTATTTTGTCCTGAACCCTCAATATAGTACTCTAGAGTTACGTTCCCTTCTCTAATTAAATTTGAATACATTGCCTCTAAATTAGGTCATACGATCCTGTTTTTGCTCGTTAATATTGTTTAATTAACATTTTGGATGAAATTTGTGTATAAACATTTTACATAATTGAGCCCATATCGTAGTATTTCAATTAAATTTGCTCTCGATTTATTGTGTTATTTCTTTTCATTTAAATTGAACATCGTATGCCCAAAGATTCTTCTATAAAATCTATTTTAATTATTGGTAGTGGTCCCATTGTAATTGGTCAAGCTTGTGAATTTGATTACGCAGGTTCTCAAGCATCAAGGTCCTTGCGAGAAGAAGGAATAGAAGTGACTTTAATTAACTCTAACCCAGCAACAATAATGACCGATAAGGTTGTGGCTGATAATGTTTACCTAAAACCATTGGAGCCTGCCAGTGTTAGAGAAATTCTCGAACAGCATGATATTGATGCCGTGCTCCCCACTATGGGAGGACAGACTGCATTGAACTTGTGCATCAAGTGCGATGAAATGGGCTTGTGGGAGGAATTTGGTGTAAAAATTATAGGTGTCAACATAGATGCTATTGAAATAACAGAAAATAGAGAAGCATTTAGAGATTTAATGACAGAGATAGGGGTGCCTATGGCTCCGCAAAAAACAGCAAAGTCATTTTTAGAAGGAAAGGAAATTGCCCAAGAATTTGGTTTTCCCCTATGCATTAGACCCTCATACACTTTAGGTGGATCAGGGGCCTCTATTTTACATGATCCAAATCAATTTGACAACCTCCTTGAGAGAGGACTTCAGCTTTCTCCGATACACGAGGTGATGATTGACAAAGCTTTATTGGGTTGGAAAGAATTTGAGCTAGAGTTATTGCGAGATTGTAATGATAACGTTGTTATTATTTGTTCGATTGAGAATTTTGATCCAATGGGCATTCATACAGGAGACTCAATAACCGTTGCACCTGCTATGACACTTTCTGATACAACCTTTCAGAAAATGCGTGACATGGCTATCAATATGATGCGTTCCATTGGTGAGTTTGCAGGAGGATGTAATGTTCAGTTTGCTGTTTCTCCAGACGAAAAGGAAGATATTATTGCAATTGAGATTAATCCTAGAGTGAGCCGTTCTTCGGCACTTGCCTCAAAGGCAACGGGTTATCCTATTGCCAAAATTGCTTCAAAGTTAGCGATAGGCTATTCATTAGACGAGCTGGATAATCAAATTACAAAAACAACTTCGGCGCTTTTTGAGCCTACCTTAGATTATGTGATTGTTAAAATCCCTAGATGGAATTTTAATAAGTTTCCTGGAACAAATAGAAAATTAGGTCTGCAGATGAAATCTGTAGGCGAGGTAATGGGAATTGGTAGGTCTTTTCAGGAAGCCCTTCAGAAAGCATGTCAATCACTCGAAATAAATCGAAATGGTTTGGGTGCAGATGGCAGAGAGCTAACGAATCAGAATGAAATACTCCATTCTCTTGAAAATGCAAGTTGGAATCGTTTATTTCATATTTATGATGCCATTAAACTTGGTATTCCATTTAAAACGATTGTTGAAAAAACAAAGATTGATATTTGGTTTTTAAAGCAAATTGAGGATTTAATTAAGTTGGAAGATAGAATTGAGAAATTTCATATTGATAATTTACCTGATGAATTGTTTTTTGAAGCCAAGCAAAAAGGTTATGCAGACCGACAGATAGCCCATCTTTTGAGGTGTCTTGAGTCCGAGGTGCATGCGAAACGAAGTGCAATAGGATTGAATAGAGTCTATAAATTGGTTGATACTTGTGCAGCAGAATTCGCGGCTCAAACGCCTTACTACTATTCCACCTTTGAATTTGAAAACGAAAGTGTCGTTTCTGATAGGAAGAAGGTAGTGGTTTTGGGATCCGGTCCAAATAGAATAGGTCAGGGAATAGAATTCGATTATTCATGCGTTCATGGGGTGCTTGCGGCAAAAGAATGTGGCTATGAGACGATTATGATCAATTGCAATCCCGAAACTGTCTCTACTGATTTTGATACCGCTGACAAGCTTTACTTTGAACCTGTATTCTGGGAGCACATTTATGATATTATTCAGCATGAGAAACCCGAAGGTGTCATTGTTCAGCTTGGTGGTCAGACCGCACTAAAACTTGCAGAAAAACTAAGCCGATACGGTATAAAGGTCTTAGGAACTAGTTTTGACGCCTTGGATTTGGCTGAGGATCGAGGACGTTTTTCAAAACTCCTTGAGGCCAATGAGATTCCATTCCCTAAATATGGTGTTGTTGAAAGTGCTGAACAAGCTTTAGAACTGTCAGACGATTTAGGTTTCCCACTTCTTGTAAGGCCGTCTTATGTTTTAGGAGGCCAGAAAATGAAGATTGTCATCAATAAAGAAGAGCTTGAGCATCATGTTGTAGATATTCTGAATGAGATGGGGAATAATCAAATTCTATTAGATCACTTTTTAGGTGGTGCAATTGAGGCGGAAGCCGATGCAATTTGTGATGGAGAGGATGTCTATATCATCGGAATTATGCAGCACATTGAGCCTGCAGGAATTCATTCAGGTGACTCATATGCTGTTTTACCTCCATACAATTTAGGTGACTTTGTAATGACTCAAATTGAAGATATTACAAAGAAAATCGCGATTGAATTACAGACAGTAGGGTTGATTAACATACAATTTGCCATTAAGGATGATAAGGTTTACGTGATTGAAGCCAACCCTCGTGCCTCTAGAACTGTTCCATTTATTGCTAAGGCCTATGACGAGCCATATGTGAATTATGCCGCGAAGGTCATGCTTGGAGAAAAGAAGGTGAAAGATTTTAATTTCACACCACGTAAAAAAGGATATGCGATTAAGATACCAGTATTTTCCTATGGAAAGTTTCCAGATGTAAAGAAGGAGCTCGGTCCTGAGATGAAATCAACTGGAGAGGCGATCCGATTTATTGAAAATTTAAAAGATCCATTCTTTAGAAAAGTATATTCAGAGCGAAATATGCATTTGTCACGTTAATGACCATTTCTGGTAAAGCCAATCGGGCTTTTTTTATATTTGTATTATGTCGAGTATAGAAAAGATTATTGCGCCTGTAAAATCTGAAATGGGTTCTTTTGAAACTTATTTCAAGTCAGCTCTTGAGTCTAAAGTTCCACTGCTTGATAAGGTTACCCAATATGTGGTAAAGAGAAAGGGTAAGCAAATGCGTCCCTTATTTGTATTCTTGTCCTGTAAGTTATTCGGCGAAGCCAATGATACCACATTTCATGCAGCATCCTTGGTGGAATTATTGCATACCGCGACACTAGTTCATGATGATGTCGTCGATGATGCGAATGAAAGAAGAGGATTTTTTTCTGTGAATGCTTTATGGAAGAATAAAATAGCCGTTCTCGTTGGTGATTATATGCTTTCGAAAATCCTTTTGCTTTCTATTGAAAAGGAAAATATTGATTTATTGGAGGTTGTTGCACGTTCTGTTAAAGAAATGAGTGAAGGTGAGCTTTTACAAATTGAAAAAGCTAGGTCTTTAGATATTACTGAAGCCGTTTATTTTGAGGTAATCAAAATGAAAACTGCATCTCTTATTTCCACCTGTTGTGAAGCCGGAGTCATTAGTATTGGTGCAGAGATGCACCGAGAAAAAATGAGGAATTTCGGTGAAAAAGTAGGAATTGCTTTTCAAATTAAAGATGATATTTTCGATTACGGAACCCCAAATAAAATTGGAAAACCAACAGGGATTGATATCAGAGAACAAAAAATGACACTCCCTTTGATTTATGCACTTGATCATTCTCCTCCTAATATTCGGGCAGAATTGAAAAACATCGTCAAAAACCAAAATGAAAATAGCGCTAAAATAAAGCGTGCAACCGATATCGTTTTAGAATTTGGTGGTATAGATTATGCCTATAAAATCATGCAGGAATATGCTAGAGATGCGATTTCGATTCTCGATGATTTCCCTGAAAGTGAAGCAAAGGAGTCTTTAATATCCTTAGTTGATTATACAATGAATAGAGAGAAATAAAATGAAATTAAGGTTCACTTTTTTATTGTTAGGAATTATTTTGAGTTGCACTGGAAACGAAGCTACTGAAAATACTAAATCTTTGTCTGTAATCCAAGATGAGGTTTTAGTCGATTCGCTTAACGGTCAATATAAAGAATGGTATGCTGGAAGGAAGCAGTTGAAATATATTGGTGGCCAAGACGCTAAAGGTAGACGCCATGGAAGGTGGACTCATTATTTGGAGTCGGGTATTGAAAAGTCCATGACCACGTATACGCATGGTCTTCGTGAAGGATTTTCTATCGTTAAGTATGACAATGGAATGCCCTTTTACCGTGGAGAATGGCAGAAAGATAAAAAAGTGGGTATTTGGACAACTTATAGCCCAAAAGGAGAGGTGGTCTCAGAAATTAATTACTCGAACCCATGAGTAAGATTCCTCCACATATCGTAGACGAAATTATGCAAACGGCTCTTGTTGAGGAGGTTATTGGGGATTTTGTTCAGCTCAAAAGAGCAGGCTCAAACCTCAAAGGTTTGAGCCCTTTTACTGATGAAAAAACTCCTTCTTTTGTAGTTTCGCCTGCAAAACAGATCTTTAAATGTTTTTCTACTGGAATCGGAGGGACCGTTGTTACTTTTTTAATGGAAAAAGAGCACTTTACTTATCCAGAGGCCTTGCGTTGGCTTGCGGATAAATATGGTATTAATATTCCTGCACCCAGAGAGCAAACTAAAGAGGAACTAGCGCAAATATCAGAGAAGGAAAGTCTTTTTGTAATCAATGATTTTGCCAATCAGCATTTTCAAAATAATATTAAATCAAATAAGGAAGGAAAAGCAATAGGTCTTTCTTATTTCTTGGAAAGAGGATTTACACAAGATACGATTGATCAATTTCAATTGGGTTATTGTTTGGATGTTAGCGATGATTTTACAAAAGCCGCACTGAAAAAGGGGTATAAGCTTGATTATCTAACAAAAGTGGGTTTAACAAAGCAAAAAGAGGAATATACTTTTGACTTTTACCGCGGTCGTGTACTTTTTCCAATTCATAGCATTTCAGGTCGCGTACTTGGATTTGGTGGTCGAACCTTAAAAAATGACAAGAAGGTTGCGAAATATTATAATTCTCCTGAAAGCCCAATATACAATAAGAGTGAAATTTTATACGGCTTATATTTTTCTAAAGGAGCCATTATTAAGTACGATGAATGTCTGCTTTGTGAGGGTTATACAGATGTGATCTCCATGTTTCAATCTGGTGTTGAAAATGTTGTTTCTTCATCAGGAACATCTTTGACAAGAGAACAAATTCGTTTGGTTAAGAGATATACAAAGAATTTGACGATTTTGTATGACGGAGATGCAGCAGGGATAAAGGCATCTTTTAGGGGTATTGATTTGATCCTTGAGGAAGGATTAAATGTTCAGGTCGTATTGTTCCCTGACGGTGAGGACCCCGATTCTTTTGCTAAAAATCACTCCTTGACTGAAATTCAAGAGATGATTTCTTCAAAAAAGCAAGATTTTATTTCTTTTAAAGCTTCTGTGCTGATAGATGGTTCAGAAAATGATCCGATTCAAAGATCTAAATTGATTAGAGAGGTAGTTCAATCTGTTGCTTTGATTCCTGATCAAATAACAAGAAGTGTATATGTTCAAGAGATAGCGAAGAAGTTTGAAATCAATGAAAAGACAATATCTAACGAATTGATGAAGCTTTTACGAGCCAGGTTGAGTAAAGAACAACAGGGGACTCGTGTATTTCAAAGTCCAGAGCGGCAGCCTCAGCAAGAACGTCCTTTACAGGGAGAAGTAGCTCAAAAGAAACAACCTTCTGATTTTGAATATGAGCTAGATTTAATCAGATTAATGCTTCTTTTTGGGACAAGGGAAATTGTTATAGCTGATGAACCGGACGAAAAGAAAGCGACAAGTGTTATTGAGCTTATTTATGATGAGCTTATTCAAGATGATTTAAAATTTGAAAACCCATTATGTAAAATTATTTTCGAGGAATTTGAACAAAATCTAAAAAATCAAATTTTGTTGTCAACCTCCTACTTTAAAAATCTAGAAAATCAAAAAATTGTATCTTTCGTTTCACATCTTCAAAGTAGTGATATTGAGTTGAGTTATAATTGGGTGGATAAATATAATATTGTCACCAAATCAGAGGGAGACGATATTTACAAATCTGTGATGAATTCAATTTATAACTTTAAATACCACAAAGTTGATGAGGTAATTCTAAACATTAAAAGTAGAATTAAATCAAGCTCTGGTAAAGACGAAGATATGCTTGACCTCCTAGCAGAGCAGATGAGCTACGAGAAAATTAAAAAAAGCCTTTCCGAGAAACTGGGAAGAATAATTATAAAGTAATGAGCGAAGTACTATTCAATATTGGACCTTTTGATGTGAATATTTGGAACATCCTTGTTTTATTTTTGATATTTTATCTTGCTTTTAAAGGAAAAAAAGAAGCTGGTAAGCTCATTGATAAGTATTTGGCAAAAGCTGAAATCAATATTAAAGGG
Organism: uncultured Flavobacteriales bacterium; assembly: GCA_913046365.1. Lineage (GTDB taxonomy): Bacteria > Bacteroidota > Bacteroidia > Flavobacteriales_D > Crocinitomicaceae > UBA952. The sequence continues at coordinate 141,515 of CAJWRM010000001.1, read as the reverse complement.
AAGAAACTAGCACGCTTAAAGCTTATTAGTCAGAGTGTCTATTTTTTAGCATTTTACTTGTGCATTATAAGTCTTAGAGTTAATAATCCGTCTGTAGGTTTTGAGGATTTACTGAACTATCCGATCATCAAGATCGCTACATTTGAATTTTCTTTTTACCATATTTTAGTCATACTCACGGTACTTTTTTCAGCACGTATATCGGTGTTTTTTACGCGTTTGTATATTGTTAAAAAATTAAAGGAAAACCCAAATCATGATGAAGGAAATGAATACATATATACTCAGCTGGCAAAGTATGTCATTTATGTTTTCGCCTTTCTCTTCTGCTTTCGTGCTTTAAATATTCCCCTGACGAATCTTTTTATTGGATCAACTGCCGTGCTTGTTGGTGTTGGGCTTGGTCTTCAGGATGCATTTAGAGATTTAATTGCTGGTTTTATTCTCCTTCTTGAAGGGAACATTAAGGTTGGTGATGTCGTCAAAATTTCCTCAACATCTCAGGAAGATGATTTGGTAGTTCGAATTAAAAAAATTAACATTCGAACAACTCAAATTCAAACCTGGGAAGGGAATGTTTTGGTCATTCCAAACACTATTCTAACTCGAGATAAGGTTGAAAACTGGAGCCATGGATCAAAGCTCACGCGCTTTATTATTCATGTTACTGTTGCTTACGGCTCCAATACGGAGCTTGTGAAAGATTTATTGAAAGAGGCAGCAAATGGTCATCCAAAAGTTAAAAAGACGCATCAGGTCATAGTAAGGCTTGCAGATTTTGGTGAAAATGGATTGCACATGGAGCTGATATTTTGGGCAGACCAGCATTGGGATGTTAAAACGTATAAATCAGAAATTAGGTTTGAAATCGACCGTCTATTCAGAAAGCATAACGTTAGCATACCTTTCCCTCAAAGAACACTTCACATGCCTACTCAGGATTAGGAGAGGCATTCCTTATACGCCTGAATCGTATTTTCAATTCCGATATAAAGTGCGTCTGACACGATGGCATGACCTATTGACACTTCTGAAAGGTATTTTACTTGGTTTTTAAAAAAGGTCAGATTATTAAGATTTAAATCATGTCCTGCATTGATTCTTAATCCTAACTTATGTGCAATTTCTGCAGCATGTACATATTTCTTTACTGCCATATCACGGTCTTTTTCAAAATCCTGAGCGAATGGACCGGTATAAAATTCAATGGCATCTGTGTTGATCATACGGGCTAAATGCATGCTATCTTTATCTGCATTGACAAAAATAGATGACCTAATACCTAATCCCTTCAGTGTATCTATTGTACTGATTAATAAGTCCTTATTCTTTTCTATGTCCCAACCGTTATCTGAGGTGAGCACACCTGGTGCATCTGGTACGAGTGTAGCTTGTTTTGGCCGTACTTCTTTCACGAGGTGCATAAAACGTTCATCGGGATATCCTTCGATATTAAATTCAGTTTGAACTATAGGCGCCAAGTCATATACATCTTTTGTTGTTATATGTCTCTCATCTGGTCTTGGATGTATTGTTATTCCATCGGCTCCAAATCGCTCACAATCCTTTGCAAATTGAACGAGATTCGGTAGGTTAGAACCTCTTGCATTTCGAAGGGTAGCTATTTTGTTGATATTGACACTTAAATTAACCATGGCACTAATTTTGGAGTGGTAAATTTACAAACTCTTAAATGATTTTACTACTTTGGACATAAGCATGAATGCAATTGATTTAATAACATATGACATCCCTCCTTTGGTTCATTCTGATTCAGGTGAAAAAGCAATGAATTGGATGGATGAATTTAAGGTTTCACATCTTCCTGTGCTGAAAAATGGAAATTATGTTGGTCTCGTTTCGGAGGCGGATATTTTGGATAAACTTGACTTCAATCGAACCCTGGATGAGTTGTTTCAACATTTACCGAGGCCTTATGTAAAATCGGATGCCCATTTATTCGAAATCTTATCCAAAATATCGGAATTTAAGATTAGTGTCATGCCTATTCTGGACCATGAAGAGAAGTATCTTGGATGCACTAATATTTTTGAACTAATGACCACAATTGCTCATACGGCGAGTATTAAGGATAAAGGTGGCATTTTAGTTTTAGAGGTAAGTGAATCTGATTACTCAATGTCACAAATAGGGCAAATTGTCGAAAGTAATAACGCAAAGATTTTAAGCTCAACGATTCTTTCCAACCCTACATCAACTAATCTTGATGTAACTTTGAAGATAAATCAGGAAGATTTAACCGCCATTATTAGAACATTCGAGCGTTATGACTATGTTGTTAAGGCAGAGTATCAAAATGGTATGGGTTCAGATGACCTTAAATGGCGTTATGATGCTTTAATGAATTATTTGAAATATTAAATATGCGAGTTGCAATTTACGGACGCAAAATAACCAAGCAGACCTTATCAGCGTTTAATGAGGTGTTAGAAACGATATGCTCATTTGGCTGGTCTATTCTTCTAGAGCAAGATCTTTCAAAGTCATTGATGCAAAAGACCTCCGTTACCTTTTCGTTTAAAACTTTTGCTTCGCATTTAGATCTTTCATCAGATGTTGACATGATGATTAGTGTTGGGGGTGATGGAACTTTTTTAAAATCGGTAGAGTACATACGAGACTCTAAAATTCCTATTCTCGGAATAAATGCGGGAAGGTTAGGGTTTTTAGCCAATGTTTCTAGGGAGCATATTCAGGAAGCCCTAGGTTTAGTTAAGGATAAGAAATATATTTTTCAGAAACGATCTTTACTCTCAGTTAGTGTAGACGGTCTTCAAGGGGAAAAAGATTTTTTTGCGATGAATGAGCTAGCAATCCATAAAAAGGATACATCTTCAATGATTAATCTTAATGTATTATTGGATGGTAATTTTCTCAATACTTATTGGTCTGATGGATTGATTATCTCAACTCCTACAGGTTCTACAGCCTATAATTTGAGCTGTGGAGGACCAATTGTAACGCCCGGCTGTCAGGTGCATATTTTGACACCAATTGCACCTCATAATTTAAATGTAAGACCTATGGTAATTCCAGACCATATGCCTATAACTCTGAATGTGGAAGGAAGGGGAAGGTCCTACTTGATGAGTATTGACGGAAAATCTCATAGCATAAAGCAAGGGCAGGAAATTTTGGTTAAAAAAGCTGATTTCATGATCAATGTGATTAAATTTGAGAACAACAACTTTTTAGATACAATTAGAAATAAGATGCATTGGGGCATCGATAAAAGAAATTAAACAAATATGAGAATCTCCGCAGTTTTGCTTTGTTTGGCTATCGTGCCAACGAGCTTTAGTCAAAATAAATTGAAAAACGAAGTAGACAGTATATCCTACCTCATTGGACAGACCATTGCTAAGAATGTTTTACGAGACCTTAGTGAAGCCAATAAAGAACTTGTCGTTAAGGGTTTAAGTGATGCGCTAAATAGTAGAGACCCATTGTGCACAGATCCCGAAAATGCAATTCTTGGGGCGTATTTCACCAAAAAAAATCAATTAAAGGCGCAACAAGCAGAGAAAGAAAATCTTGTTTTTAAGGCTGAAGGCGAAAAGTTTTTAGAAGAAAATAAAAACAATAAAGATATCCAAGTAACCGCATCAGGACTTCAATATAAGGTACTCAGAGAAGGGAGTGGTGACAAGCCTTCTGAAAGCTCCAAGGTTAAGGTACACTATTTGGGGACAACTCCGAAAGGAGAAAAGTTTGATAGCTCATATGACCGAGGAGAACCCATAGAGTTTGGTTTAAATCAAGTAATACCAGGATGGACAGAGGGGCTTCAGCTCATGTCAAAAGGTTCAAAGTATCAATTTTTCATCCCTCAAGAGCTAGCATATGGAGCAAATCCTCAGCCAGGAAGTATCATCAAGCCATATATGCCTTTGGTATTTGAGGTAGAACTTATTGATTTCTCAAACTAATTACCATAAATACTTATTGAAATGAAAAATATTATTTACAGTCTTGCAATTGTATTTTGCACTTCTTTCACTTTTTGTCAGACTGAAAATCTCTCCGACGGCATATATGCTGAATTTCAAACAGCGAAAGGGACTATTTTATGCCAGCTTGAATTTGAAAAAACTCCGATGACCGTAGGTAATTTCGTAGGCCTTGCAGAAGGAAAGTTTTCTGCAGATGAAACTACAATTTCAAAACCATATTACGATGGTTTGAAATTCCATAGAGTGATTGCAGACTTCATGATACAGGGAGGATGTCCTTTAGGCAATGGAACCGGAGATCCAGGATATAAATTTTACGATGAAATTGTTGAAGGTTTAATTCATAGTGGACCAGGTATTTTATCTATGGCAAATTCTGGCCCAAGCACCAACGGTAGTCAGTTTTTTATTACACATAAAGCAACCCCTTGGCTCGATGGAAAGCATACTGTTTTTGGCCACGTAGTGAATGGAATGGAAGTCGTCAATAAAATTGAAAAAGACGATGCCTTAAATAAAGTTACCATCATCAGGAAAGGTGAAGCTGCAAATTCATTTGATGCGATGAAAGCTTTTCACTCTATATATGACCCAATTAAAGAGGCGGATTTGAAAAGAGTTGAGGAGCTAAAGCTTGTTGCAGAAATGTCTGAGGCTGAATACAGTAAGTATATGTTCAAACAGGTAAAGAAAAAGTATAAAAAAGCAAAGTTGACAAAATCCGGTTTGGTATATGTGCGCAAAAAGAAGGGAAAGCGCAAGCCAAAATTAGAGGAAGGAATGCAGGTTCAACTCCATTATACAGGTACATTCAGAGCAGATGGCAAGAAATTTGATTCTTCTTTAGACAGAAACCAAGTATTTAAGTTTAACTACAAAACTCAGAAAATGATTGCTGGTTTTGAAGAAGGTATCACCCTTATTGGACAGGGTGGAGAGATTAAAGTGATTATTCCGTATTATCAGGCTTATGGAAAAGCTGGCAGAAAAGGTGCAATCCCTCCATACTCAGACTTGATTTTTGATATAAAGTTAATTGATTTCAAGGAGGTAAAAGCCAGTAAATCCGGCCATCAAGGCCACGGACATGATCATGACGGGCACGACCATGACCATTAATTCTAGTTCGTAAATACGTACTGAATAATATTTGCACCCATTTGAAGTGCTTCTTCGCGTTTATCGAATGGATCATTGTGTACATTTGAATCTTCCCATCCATCACTTAGATCTGATTCAAATGTATATAAACAGACCATTCTTCCATCTAAAAAAATACCAAATGCTTGGGCTGGATTGCCATCGTGTTCATGTATTTTCGGCAATCCGTTAAAATTGAAATTTTGGTGAAAAATTGGATGGTTTGAAGGGATTTCAATCAATTCTAATTTGGGGAATATTTTTTTCAACTCAACACGAATAAATGGATCCATTCCATAGTTATCATCGATATGCATGAATCCACCAGCATCGAAATACATACGTAAATTCCTTGCCTCTATGGGAGAGAAAACTACATTTCCATGTCCTGTCATATGTACAAATGGATAATCAAATAGGTCTTTACTACCCGCTTCAACATAGGGCACTTCGTCTGTATTTAGTTCTGTTTCTATTGTGGCGTTACAAAATTCTATAAGATTTGGGAGCGCGGTAGGGTTAGCATAATAATCTCCTCCTCCATTATATTTAAGTACGGCAAGTGATATCTTATTCTGTGACAACAGGAAAGCCGAATGAAACAAAATAAATAAAAGAGGTATCGATTTCATGGCTTTAAAAATACGCATTACGAGGAAAAGTAAAGTAAAAAAATAGCGATTAACGCCGCTAGAATACCTATAATCTTTCGTTTACTTAGCGCTTCTTTAAAGACGATAAACCCAATAATTACAGAGAGTAAAACAACTGAAACATTAACTACAGCCAAGATACTAGAGTCTTGCCAGGTCAATGATTGATAGGATTCTAAAAGAAAATAAATAGAATAATAATTGGGTATACCTAAAAGGAATCCAGCAAGCAAGTTTTTGGCTTTAACGGTTTGAGCTTTGCCTCGAAAGCTTTGAATGATATGAAAAATGACGCCTATAGTACCTGCCGCAGCAAAACCATAGGCTGTGAATATTGAGGACGAAATATGGCTAAGCACATGATTTTGGGCATAATTTAAATTAAGGTCTAAAAGACCGCTTCCGATGAAAAGAACAATGAGCATATAAGCTGCATTACTTTTGTTTCTCTTTGATCCAGAGGAAGCAATTAAAAAAACACCAATAAGCGCAAAAAATATCCCGACGAGCTTAGGACTTGATATCGCTTCATTGTATAAAAAAATCATCCCAAGCATAGATACAGCCATACTCATTTTAACAGCAACAGACGTCGCCGCGATTCCGTTTTTTTGAGCACTGATGGCCATCATAATGAATAATGTTATGAATAAAATTGCCGATAATGCAACAAATGGCAGCCATTCTAAATGATTAAAAGAATCTGTTCTGACCTTATTGACGTGCACCAATACTCCACATAAAAAAGCTGTAAAATAATTTGCCACGATAGCTTGAAATGTTCCGATATTGAATCTTTCAAATATTCTAAAGATTACAAAGATGAAGGTTGAACAAGCAATAGTTCCGACCAGTGCAATCATTTCCGCTTGTAATAGTGAATCATATCCTTTCCAAAGGGGATGGATTGAATAGGTACTTTATTTATAATTGGTGCTTTATATCCTTCTTTAAAATATTTTTGACCAACCACAACCCTTGCTTCGTCCCATACATTATCTATAATGAAGTATTGTAAAGTTCGGCTACCTCCTTCCACAAAAACGGATTGTATACCTCTCTTGTGAAGCTCTTCAAGAATATTTTTGGTGCTCGTCTCATTTATTTTAACCCATTCGATGTTGTTTTCTTTTTTGTCTTTTACCCTATTAAATACGATGGTAGGTGCATCTTTTGAATATATATTTAATGCTCCACTTATTTGCAGCTGGCTATCGATAACTAATCTTATTGGATTCATACCTCCATAATCTCGCACTGTTAAGGATGGGTTATCATTTATAATCGTATTCCTCCCAACCAAAATGCTTTGTTCTTCACTTCGCCACTTGTGCACGAGTGTTTTTGTTTCAGGTTCTGAGATCCAATTTATTTTCTGTGTTTCATCCTCGCGAATGCGGTCTAAAAATCCGTCTAAAGTTTGTGCCCATTTTAGAATTACATAAGGGCGTTTCTTTTCATGAAAGGTAAAAAAACGTTTGTTTAACGCTATGCATTGTTCTTGCAAGATTCCTTCTTCTACCTGAACACCTCCGTTTTTTAGCTTTTCAATTCCTTTTCCTCCAACAATGGGGTTTGAATCTTTCGTTCCAATAACAACCTTTTTGATTCCTTTCTTGATAATCAGCTCAGCACAAGGTGGTGTTTTACCCGTATGCGAGCAAGGTTCTAGGGAAACATAAAGCGTTGCTTTTTTAAGAAGACTTTTGTTGGAGACACTGTTTATGGCATTTACTTCTGCATGTGCCTCACCGAATCGCTCATGATACCCCTCACCAATTATTTTATCCTCTACAACAAGAACACAACCCACCATAGGATTTGGGGCTACGGCCCGAATTCCTTTTTTGGCTAGATCGATACATCTTTGCATGTAAATTTCGTCGGTCATAAACTGTTTGTTTATCCCTCAAAATTAACAAAAGACATCTGCATAAACCTTAAAGCGTGCAGTTATTCTGATTTATAAGTTAAAAGCGTTCTTGTTTTTTAGAAATTTGGGGTGATGCGTTTAATTCTGGTATTCAATATTTCCTTTATTGTCGTACCATATTGCTTCAATTCGATCTCCCTTTTTGTAAAGCTCGTAGCTCTTAATTTTCCCATCAATAAAATAGGTAGTATATTCACCATCATAGTCTCCATTGGTAAAATAGCCATGTTCCCATACAACTCCATCATGATAGAATTCAAAGAATTCTCCATTTTTCTTTCCTTCATTATAAGAACATTTTACAGAAATCTGACCATTTTTATAATATTCTCGGTAATCCCCGTGTAATTCTGAATTTTGGTAGTTCTCCTCTTCTTTGATTTGACCGTTTATATAGTAAGTCATCTTCTCGGATACAAACTCATCACTTCCAGAGCCTGCGTAGGTGACGACCAACTTTTTTTCACCAGTGCCGTAGCGTTCAATAATTTCTTCTCGTCTTTCAGCCAGAGGGTCCATGACCATACTTTCATTTCTTTTAAGCAAGGCTATTTCCGCTTTAAGTGCAATGATTTCTTTTTCAGCTTCCGTATTCGTGCAGCTTGAATTTATAATTAATATTAATGAAAAACATAGTATGATTAATTTTTTCAGCGTTTTCATAGTTGCTATTTTCTTTCTAAAATTTGAAAATTAAAATGCTAGAATCATTCTAGTTATAAGATGAGATTTAGTGTCAAAAGTTGCCTGTGATGCTGGAAAAAACAAAAAGCTCCGAGAAATTGATACTCTCGGAGCTTTTCTAATCCCACAGCCATATGGGCTTGCGGTCTGGACGGGACTCGAACCCGCGACCCCCTGCGTGACAGGCAGGTATTCTAACCAACTGAACTACCAGACCATATTTTTAATCTTACGATCTCTGACAACAGTCAGATTCAAAAATGTTCATTCCAAAAAGGAGATACAAAAGTAAACTTATTTTTTCGAATGTAAAACACTTTTCACAAAATCATTTGTAACAATTTTATTAAATTGGATTCAAATGATAGATCATGATGAATGTGCTTCGTTTATTGTATTTTTTACTAATACCTATTACTTCTGTTAGGGGTCAGGAAATTCCTGTGTTGACTAATGAACATGTTGATATTAGGCCTTTAGATGGGCTCAATACAAATTTCAGAGAATGTAATCTTTCTATTATGCCAAATGGGAAAGAGCTTTATTTTATGTCTACCAGACGAAAGCCTTTCAATACCTCGTTTGGTGATGGGGATATTTATAAGGCATTATACATAGATTCAGCTTGGATTGCTCCAGAGTATGTGACTCAAATCAATACTGATAATGGTGAAGATGAGCCATCGGTTTCGTATGACGGTGAAAAAATATATTTCCAAAGTTGGATAAATTATTGGGAATCGACAGGTGGTCCTTATTACGAGGCTGAAATAAGCAATGGAAAATTGAAAAATATAAAGGGTTTAGGAGGGGGGATTAATCAATTCTTTAGAAAGCACTATCGACTCAATATGGGGTATGCTACTGATGGTATGGCTGTTTCTCCTGACGGGAAGCTTTTTATTGTTGCGTGTGGACCTAATTATAAGGGAAGAATGGATCTTTATTTCAGTATTAAAAAGCATGGTGTATGGACTTTTCCTGAGCTTTTGAAGGTAAGTACAAGTGGAGATGAACGTTCTGTGTATATTGCCGCTGATAATAAAACCATTTATTTTTCCTCTGATGGATATGGTGGATATGGTAAACTCGACATCTTTAAGACCAGATGGAATGGAACAAATGCGGAGGAACCTGTCAATATTGGTAAGCCTTTTAATACCCGAAAGGATGATATGGGTTTTGTAATTTCAGGCAGGGGTGAAGCTGCTTATTTCATTAGAGATCTAGATATTTATTATGCAGATTTAAATGAAACACAAGTTTCTTTAAAGCCTGAACCGAGCCTCTTAGTACATGGTAAAATTATGCTGAATGATCAGCCCGATCAAAAGATCGTTCGAATCATGTCAGAAGGAGATTTAATAGGAGAGACATCTTCAGATGAAGATGGAAGATATTCTATTACTATTCCTTCAAATTTTTCAGGCGCTGAGGTTTTTATCGATGATTCAGAGAAACGATATCAAAGTCAAAAAATAGGATCTAATTCCAATCGATACGAAGAGTTTCAGATTGATTTTTTAGCATATCACAAGCCTGAAGTGAAACAGGACAGTTTATCAGAGCAAACTATTTCTGTTCCAAGTTCAGAAAAAGATTATTTAAATACCATGATTTATTTCGAATTCGATGAGTTTGAAATTCCTTTTGACGAATCTTTTAAATTGAAAAGATTACTTAAGTCCATCAATCAAAGTTCGGTGATTTACATAGTTGGCCATACGGACCATATAGGTAATAATCAATATAATCTTGATTTATCAAAAAAGAGGGCATTAGCTGTTCAGAATTATATCGCCGAATTTACAGGATTGAATAAAAACCAGTTCATTACACGATTCAAAGGTGAACGTAATGTGCTTAATACCGGCACCACAACTGAGGATAGGTCAATCAATAGAAGGGTTAGTGTGAAAATAATGAACCATTAATTCCTTAAAATTTTACCATACTTTACGATACTTTCAATACGCTCCAAGGTCTTTTTCTCTCTACAGAGTTCTAAGAATGCTTTTCTCTCTAAATCCAAGAGATACTGTTCTGAAACTACTGTGTTTTCTGATAAATCCCCTCCGCACAATACAAAACCTAATTTTTCAGAAATGACTCGATCATGCTCGGACATGTAATTACCGGATAGCATAGAGTTTGCTCCTACATAAACGATACCTAGACCTTCTTGACCAACAACAGTGATGTTTTTCTCTCTCTTTGGTGGCACATATCCCTTATCAGACATTTCGAGGCAAGCTGCTTTGGCTCTTGCTAGCTGATGCGCTCTAGAAACAACCACTTCATCAATACCCTCGCGCAGGTAGCCATAGTCAAATGCTTCATAAGCAGACATAGAGACTTTTGCTTGACCAACTGTCAGGAATCTGTCTCGTAATCGGTTAATTTTAATATCTCCAGCGTGAAGTTCATCAGAGAGTCTCTTTGCAAACTCTTTTGTTCCGCCGCCACCTGGAATTAGTCCTACACCAAATTCAACGAGGCCCATGTACAATTCTGCATGTGCGACTACTTTATCGGCATGTAATGATATTTCGCATCCTCCACCTAGGGCCATATTATGCGGAGCTACAACAACAGGAATGTTGCAATACCTGATCCTCATAGTAGTGTCTTGAAATGCTTTGACGGCAAAATTCAATTCGTCGTAGTCTTGATCAGCAGCCATCATAAAGATCATTCCGACATTGGCACCTGCAGAAAAATTTTGACCCGTATTAGATATCACAAGTCCATTGTATTCACTTTCTGCAAGATCTATAGATTTTTGAATACCTTGAAGAACTCCTCCTCCGATAGTATTCATTTTCGTATGGAATTCTAAGTTTAAAATACCATCACCCAGGTGAACAAGTGTACAATCTGAGTTTCCCCATACTTTATTATCTTCTCGAAGTGCATTTAAATCTACAAGCTCTTCAGTTCCTGGAATCACTTTATAGCTTTTGGAAGACATGTCAAAAAACATCTTTCTGCCATTTTCTGATTTATAAAATGAGGTCATTCCAGCAGCGCGCATTTCATCAATTGCTGGTCCCATTGTTTTATTGGCATCTTTAATAAATTTAACCCCCTGTTCATAACCAAATAGATCCCAGGATTCAAAAGGCCCTAATTCCCATCCAAAGCCAGCTTTTAATGCATCGTCTATTTTGTAGAACTCATCAGAAATCTCAGGTATTCTATTCGACACGTAAGCCAGAAGTCCACCAAAAATTCTTCTGTAAAACTCACCTGCTTTGTCCATTCCCATAACAAGCATTTTGGTTCTCTGATGCAGGTCTTCTATAGGTTTGGCCATTTCCAATGTGGGGAATTTAACTTTATCAGGTTTTTTATATTCGAGTGTTTCTAAATCGAGCGCTAGAATTGTTTTTTTGCCGTTTTCATCTTTTTCTTTTTTATAAAAACCTTGTCCTGATTTTGATCCAAGCCAGTTGTTTTCAACCATTTTGGAGATATACTCGGGAAGCTCAAATAGCGCTTTTTCCTCATCATCTGGGCAATTTTGTTTCAAACCATTGGCAACATGTACAAGAGTGTCTAGCCCTACAACATCACAAGTTCGGAACGTTGCTGATTTCGGTCTCCCTAGTATGGGTCCTGATAATTTGTCTACCTCGCTCACTGAGAAGCCCATCTCTTTCACGGCATGGAACAATGCCATAATAGAGTAAACACCCACACGATTTGCTATAAAAGCAGGAGTATCTTTACATAGAACTGTTTTCTTTCCAAGAATTTTGGCACCGTAATCCATAAGGAAGTCTACAATGCTTTCATCTGTTTTTGGTGTAGGGATGATCTCAAGCAATTGCAGGTATCTTGGAGGGTTGAAAAAGTGTGTCCCACAGAAGTGTTTTTGAAAATCCTCGCTTCTGCCGTCAAGCATCATATTGATTGGGATACCTGATGTGTTAGATGAAATTAAGGTTCCTTCTTTTCTATGGAGCTCAACTTTCTCAAACAGCTGCTGTTTGATATCAAGTCGTTCAATAATCACCTCAATGACCCAATCACAGTCTTTGATTTTGTGTAAATCATCATCGAAATTACCAGTCTCAATACGCGTAGCAAATGATTTAAGGTAAATAGGAGAGGGGTTAGATTTTAAGGCGAACTGCAGGGATTGATTTACAATCCGATTTTTAACGGCAGGAGATTCCAAGCTTAATCCTTTTTTGGTTTCTGCTGCATCTAGCTCTTTTGGTGCAATATCAAGTAATAAAACTTCACATCCTACATTGGCGAAGTGACATGCAATTCTTGATCCCATTACTCCTGAACCTAATACGGCTACTTTTCTGATAAATCTTTTCATAAACTAGGTAAAATTTCTATTCGTTATTCTTTTTGTTTTCTACATCCTCGATTGCTAGATCCACAGCATTCATGACGTTCATAAACCCTTTTAGGTCTTTTTCATTGAATTTCGAGGAGATTTTCTGGTTAAATTCCAAAAGAAAGTTTCTTACTAGCTTTCTTTTTGCTACTCCTTTTGGCGTAAGAAAGATGTTAACTTTTCTTTTATCTCCAGTGAATTCCTTCCTTTCAATTAAATCGTTCGATTCCATATTATTCAATGTTCTCGACAGTGATGTAGGTTCCATACCCATTTTCGGTCCAAGTTGTGTACTTGGCGTTCCGCTTTTTTCAACAATCATGAGTATAAATCCAACGGACATCGTCATTCCCTCGGTACTCGCCGTATTATTGTACATGCGAGAAACTCTATGCCAAGCATGGCGCAACATAAAGTCTATTAACAAGGGTTGATTCTGCTCCATCAGGAGACTAATTTAATAAAAATATATTATGCATGCATAATTTTACCAAGGAATTTTTGAGATGTAAACGGTACCCTTGAACACTGCGATGAGCATATCATTTTGATTGGTGATATTCACTTGATAAACACCTGTTTTTTTGCCTCTATGAATTTCAGAAGAACTAGCCTTAAGAATGTCGTTTGGTTGGACTTTGTGCAAATGTGAAATAGAAGTTTCAATACTGAAGCTTTGATATCCATAGCTATTTGCGGCAAAGGCTAATGTTGTATCTGCAATAGAATATGCGATTCCTCCATGCGCAATGGAAAATCCATTGAGCATTATGTCCTTTATGCGACAAGAAATACTGCAACTTCCTTTTTCTATTGAAAGAACTTTAAGTCCTAGCCAATTGCTGAAAGCATCTTTCTCCATCATTTTTGAGATGATTTCCGCAGGTTTTTTCAATTCATGTAGGCGATCCATGCTTTTAGGTTTAAATTATTACGGATAGAATCAATTTCTATTTCTGCTTGTTCTAATGATGGAAAGGATTTGAATATAACTCTGTACCAGTCTTCGAATTCACGTATGGACTGCTCATCATATTCTTTAAAAGAATTTTTTTCTAACCAGCTTTTTGCGTTGTTTTCCTTTTTAAAGGAACCTACAATGATATGATAGTTCTGTGTACTTTCATATCCCTTTAGCTCTTTATCCATAATTTCAGCGCTCAAAAGTTCCTCAACAATTACTGTATCCTCCGTCCAGATCTCATTTAAATCTTCCTCTATTCCCTCCCTTTCTTCTTCTTTTAGAGCAATATCTTCTGTTTCATTGACGGGTTGATTATCTTTAGTAGGTGCTTCCGTCTTTGATTTGTCTGAAACTTTTGGGTTTTGTGTTTTGTCATCTTGACCAATTAAAAAGTATATACCTATCATCAAAAGAAGTGCGCTAATCACTATAAATGGTTTTAGATTTTTTTTTCTCTTTTTATCGAATTCCGCTTTTTCAAGTATCGGTTTTTTGATTTTAACCTTTTTATGATCTATGGGTGGTATATCTAAATCATCATCCCATTGCTCTTTTTCGGAATATGCATTTGATGGTTTTTTGCCTTTTTGATCAGAGCTGCTCATTAAAATATCGAATTAAAGTTAAACGTATCGTCCAATCTAATTCCTCTATCAGTTTCTTTCACTGTACAGCATTCGTTTACGGAATCATGTTCAAGAAAAAGCACGAAGTTCTCTGCCTCTGCTCGTTTTAAAAAAGCATCTTTTTCCTTTAAAGTTATTAAAGGTCGTGTATCGTATCCCATTATGTATGGCAGCGGAATGTGTCCTACACTTGGTAATAGGTCGGCCATAAATACAAGCGTTTTCCCTTTATAGCGAATATGAGGAATCATCATACTTTCTGTATGACCATCGACAAATAAGACATCGAAATTAGGGAATACATTTTTTGTGAATTCTCCGGTTTGCTGAACAAATTGAAGTTGTCCACTCTCTTGTATCGGAAGGATATTTTCTTTTAAGAAGGATGTTTTTTCACGGTCGTTTGGATTAATTGCCCATTCCCAATGATTCTTGGTGCTCCAATAAGTGGCATTTTTGAATGTTGGTCGGTATCCCTTTTTTTGGTCATTCCACTCTACTGCACCACCACAATGGTCAAAATGAAGGTGAGTTAAAAAGACGTCGGTAATATCATCCCTGGAAAACCCAAGTTTTTTCAGGTTTTTATCCAATGAATCGTCACCATGCAGGTAATAATAAGAAAAGAATTTATCAGATTGCTTTTGTCCCATACCGGTATCAATGAGGATCAACTTTTCACCATCCTCTATAAGTAAGCTTCTTAAAGCCCATGAGCACATATTATTTTGATCTGCCGGATTTGTTTTCGACCATAAGCTTTTGGGCACAACACCAAACATTGCGCCTCCATCAAGCTTGAAATATCCTGTATTTAAAACGTGTAATTTCATTCGTTAAGTAATACTGTAATCCTCAAAATCTTCAATGACATCTTGTTCAAAGGTATTTGTCACAGATATTGGAACATAATCTACAGTTACGTTGGTTTTGTCTAATCCGAAGTCTTCTGCTGGCTTTAGTCCTGTGCTCTTGACAAATCGGTATGCCTTTACGCAGATATTTTGAAAAGGAGTTAGATCGTTGTCTATCGCTACCCTAGAGTTAATGACCACAAATCGATAATCTACCTCTTCGATATTGCCCCTTACAGCTTCGAAAACACTTTCTCCCGAAAGTTCATTCTTCTCTACCATTTTTCTTTGGATTTTTCGCATCATATATTCTATATGGTGTTCTTCCTTAAATCCTAGCTGAAGGCTAACGTAATAACAAGTTTTATCAATGATTTCATTTACTGAGTAATGAACTCCCCAGGGCTCATTTTGGATATCAAGATGAAGGAACCAAACAATGTCAGCTTTCTTTGGCTTCTTATTGAATAGGGAGTGAAAGACAGTTGTATCCAATTTGTTAGGGGAATTACTTCTTGTAGGGAAAACGATGTTTGTAGCCTCAAATGGAATCTTTTCATCCTTTTTAACTGCAGAGAGCAAAGGGATCACCTTTTTCATAGATTCATACTCAGTAATACTTGTTCTAAGCTCACGCGCTTTATTGTACAGGAATAATAGTGTAAAGAAGGTAGCGGCTAAGACCAATGTAAACCACCCACCTGAAACTACTTTTCCAAGATTAGACATCAGAAAAACACCTTCAATGGATATGAACAAGAGAAAAATACCCAAATACATTAGTCTTCTTTTCGGATATTTAACAAGCAGTAAAAAGCCAAGAAGAATGGAGGTCATTACCATATCAATTGTAATAGCTAGTCCATAGGTGTGCTCCATAGCACTGGATTTTTTAAATATAAAGATCACCAAGAGGCATCCAAACATTAAAAACCAATTAATAAAAGGAATATAAATCTGACCTTGGTTGTCTGTAGGGTATTTTACTTTTAGATTTGTCCAGAGCTTAAGTTTGATGGCTTCATTCATGAGCGTGAATACTCCTGTAATCAAAGCTTGCGAAGCAATAATGGTTGCTGCAGTGGCAATAGCAATCGCAAAAGGCATAATGCTTTCCGGAACCATAGAATAAAATACAGTTTGACTTTCTGCTAAACTAAAACCTGGTGTTAGACACAATGCAGCTTGTCCCATATAATTCATAACGAGTAATGTCGCTACGAAGGCCCAACTGACTCGAATATTTCCTTTTCCACAATGACCAAGGTCTGAATAAAGCGCCTCTGCACCTGTCGTACATAAAAATACTGCTCCTAAAACCCAAAAACCACCATCAATGTTAACGATAAGATTAAATGCCCACCATGGGTTTAGCGCTCTAAGAACTGCAGGGTTTTCTATAATTTGCATTGCTCCCAAGTAACCAAGGAAAGAAAACCAAACCACCATAAATGGCCCAAAAAACTTACCGATGGCATTTGTACCAAACTGTTGCACTAAGAAAAGCGCAACAACGATGCTAACCACAATTGGGATAACATGGAGATTAGGGTAAATATTATTGAGGCCTTCTACCGCCGAGGATATAGATATAGCAGGGGTAATGAATCCATCTGCAATAAGTGTAGAGCATCCGATGAGCGCGGGAATAATAATCCACTTAAAGCGTTTTTCCTTAAGCAGTGCAAAAAGTGCAAAAATCCCACCTTCTCCTCTGTTATCAGCATTTAAGGCGAAGTAAACGTACTTGAAAGTAGCGATGAGCAGCAGCGTCCAAATTACACAAGATAGGCCACCTAGAATAAAACCTTCACTTATGTTCGTTCCTCCTCCTGTAATAGCCTGAAAAACATATAGTGGAGATGTTCCAATATCTCCGAAAACAATCCCTGTACTTATAAGAATACCAGCGAATGTTATTTTGCTAACATTTGAATCACTCATGCGTTGTAGTTACTAAACAAATGTAAATCAAATTTTTAAGATGATTACTTTAAAATTGGTGATTTATAAAATGAAAAATAGTCTATATTTGCAGAGAAAATGCCCACGTGGTGAAATTGGTAGACACGCCATCTTGAGGGGGTGGTGCCGTAAGGTGTGCTGGTTCGAATCCAGTCGTGGGCACATTTTTTTGAAGGTGATTCTTCTAAAATTCTTAGGTATAAAGCACAATGCTATCTCACTAATAAAAAAGTATTAAAAATATGAGAATCAATTATTTATCAACACTTAAATTAAGTATAGGTTTATGTTTATGTTCGTGTTCGTCAGACCTTCCATTGGATGTGGTAATTGAACAACCAGAGGAGATTAATTATAAAAAGCAAGGTGAAGATTTCCTCGCTGAAAACAAGAAAAAAACAGGTATTACGACTACGGCCTCAGGCTTACAATATGAAGTATTAAACAAGACAGAGGGGCCCAAACCAACACCAACAACAAAAGTGCAGGTTCATTATCACGGGACGACCCCTGATGGCGATGTTTTTGATAGCTCAGTAGACAGAAATCAACCCGCAGAGTTTGGTTTGAATCAGGTCATAAAAGGTTGGACTGAGGGCTTGCAATTGATGTCTGAAGGGTCAAAATATAAATTTTACATACCCCAAGAATTGGCCTATGGTGCAAATCCTAATGGAGATATTATAAAACCTTTTATGCCTCTTGTTTTTGAAGTGGAATTATTAGCCATTCTTGATGATCCTGAATCAAATGCTAATGTGCCGACAACAAGCTTGAAGTTTGACAAATTGACTCATGATTTTGGTGCCGTAAAAGAAGAAACTGATAATAAAACTGTTTTTAGGGTGACCAATACGGGTAAGTTCCCACTGATTATAGATGATGTAAAAGCAAGCTGCGGTTGTACAACTCCTTCTAAACCAACGAAACCTATCGCTCCAGGAAAAAGTGACAAAATCGAGGTGGTTTTCCATCCGAATGAGGGTCAGCTAAATAAACAAAGTAAAACTGTTAGGGTAACAGCCAATACGAAGCCCAAGGAAACAGTACTTAAGATATCTGCTTTCGTGGAAAAAAAGCAGGATTAGGTTTCGAAATAATCCAAATCCTTTCCAAAAGTTTCTTTGAGTTGGCTTAGGCTGTAAAGCGCCATCAATATAAACACGAGCCCTACGATATAGGCAGATATTGCATCACCTAGGTTCAATGCCGTAAGCATTCCAAATCCGAGCATAATTAGGTTCACGGAACCTCTTACAAAATTTGGGATTGTATTGGCCGTTGTGGATCTAATATTAGTACCAAATTGCTCGGCAGCAATCGAAACGAATAAGGCCCAGTATCCTGTTGCGGTTCCCAATAGAAAGCACATAAGGTAGTAGGCATCCTTGGAAACGCCATCCATGAAAAATAAAAATGA
This sequence comes from uncultured Flavobacteriales bacterium, assembly GCA_913046365.1. GTDB lineage: Bacteria > Bacteroidota > Bacteroidia > Flavobacteriales_D > Crocinitomicaceae > UBA952. The sequence goes on along the minus strand of CAJWRM010000001.1, from coordinate 122,945 downwards.
AGTAATTAATACTAGTGTAAAGAGAAGGTAAAGTCCTACAACCTTTTTCCTACTTCTTAGCCATTGGCTCAGAACACCTGAGATAAGGTCACCTACAGATAATCCAATGTAGGTATACATCACTGCCTGTCCATTCTCGATATCGTGTATGCCCATTAGGGGGGCAAAATTATCCCTGGAATTCATAACCAATAATCCAACCACATACCAAATCGGAATACCAATAACTATACAGTGCACATATTTGATGAAATTTTTCTTGTTGTAAAATAATATTTTCAGGTTTCCTTTTTGGATATTGTTATTTTGCTCCATATTCTCAAAATACGTTGATTCAATGGTACCAACTCTTAGGAGTAATAGGAATAACCCTAAACAGCCACCTACGATATAGGTGACTTGCCAGTTGTCTAGTTGAATACCACTTATTCCCTCAATAAAGTTACCGATGACTGCTCCTTCTGCTCCAACAAAAGAGGCGACAACTGCTCCAAGAGCCCCAAAGGTTACGATGATCATTGTTCCATATCCTCGTTTTTCTTTCGACATTGTTTCTGATACCAATGTGATACCGGCACCAAGTTCTCCAGCCAACCCAATTCCAGCAATCAATCGGACAATAGCGTAGGTCGTTATGTCAGTTACAAACGCATTGATTAAATTGGCGGCAGAGTACAATAGAATGGAGCCAAAAAGAACTTTGATACGTCCTTTCTTATCTCCAAGAACACCCCATAGAATTCCTCCGATGAGCATACCAAACATTTGAATATTAAATAAAAATTTTCCTGTAGATTGCTGTAATTCAATTGATTGACCATTCATAATTACACTTAAGCTTTCAGCTTTTACTACACCAAATAAAACAAGGTCATAGATATCAACGAAATAACCAAGCGCTGCGACTGTGATCAATAGAGCGACCTTTTTTGAATTTTTATTATTTTCATTTTGCATACACGAATGTATTGTTTTTTGAACAAAAATTCATGTTTAACTTATGTTCAATATTCTTCTTAAATCTTTTTTTTCTACTTACTTTTATTACTCATTAAAATAGAAATAAATGCTTTATAATCTTTCGGATGAACCCTCTATTGTGAGTCATTATCTTTCTGAAATTCGAGACGTAAAAATTCAAAAGGACCCTATGCGTTTTCGATTGAATTTAGAACGCATTGCTTCGGTTTTAGGTTATGAGGCATCCAAGAAAATGAAATACATCAATCATGATGTCCAAACACCTCTCGGTGTTTCAAATGAATTCAAGATGGATGATGATCCCGTATTAATTACCATATTAAGGGCGGGGTTGGCAATGCATAATGGACTTTTAAACACCTTTGATCGATGTGAAAGTGCCTTCGTATCCGCATATCGTTCTCATACCTCGAAAGAAGTCTTTTCCATTGAGGTAGAATATTTGGCCGCACCCAATTTAGACGGACGTGTTTGGATAATATCAGATCCTATGTTGGCCTCAGGAAATTCCATGGTTGAGGTTTACAAGGCGCTCCTTAAGTTTGGAAAGCCAAAAAAGGTAATTGTTATCGTATCTATTGCTACTCCTCAATCTATAAATCTTGTGGAAAATGAGCTACCGAAAAACACTGATATTTGGACTGCTGCATTAGATCCTGAGCTGACTTCAGAATCGTATATTGTTCCTGGTCTTGGAGATGCTGGTGATCTCGCATTTGGCATAAAAGTTTAGGTATGAATTGGTCAGGATATATCACTTTAGCTTCTGTTGCGACAATTAAGTTCATGTTTTCAGCTATTCCTGGACCTGCAATGGGTTTAAATTATTTTGAAACTGTAGGTTCTATATCTGTAGGAGCTATAGTCAGCGCGGCCTTTTTCTATTTCTCGAGTGAATTTTTTATGAATCGTGCTAGAGAAAAAAGATTAAAAATTCGTCTTGAAGCTGAGGCCAACGGTTTACCTTACGCTGGAAAAAAAACATTTTCTCGTGTCAATAAGGCCATAGTTAAGCTTAAGCTAAGATTAGGCAAGGTTGGCATCTGTTTTTGGGCACCTTTCTTTTTGTCTGTTCCTGTTGGTTCTATCGTAGCGGCCAAGTTTTATGGGAAGTATTCTTTTACCTTCCTTTTCATTTTAGCTGGAATTTTCTTGAATGCTTTTTTAACTTCATTTATCGTTTATGTCTTTGTCTGATAAGCATGTCTTTTTTGATTTAGACCGCACGCTTTGGGATTTTGATTCAAATTCAAAGAATGCTTTACTTCAGATATTTTCGGAAAAAGATTTAACTACTATTTTTCAGTCGTTTGATCGCTTTTACAATGCCTATGTTGCCCAAAATGCAAGGTTATGGGTGTCATATGGTAACGGAGAGATTTCAAAAGATGTACTACGTTATGAAAGATTCAATGCTACTTTGAAGCAATTCAATGTTGACAATATTGAGTTGGCAAAGGAGTTGGGGTCTATGTACGTAAACATATCTCCCTTTCAAAAGAAACTTTTCCCTGGAACAATTGCCTGTCTTGAGGAGCTTAAGTCAATTGGCTTTCAACTTCATATTATTACCAATGGCTTCGAGGAGGTCCAATATATCAAGCTTGAGAATTGTGGATTGGATAGGTTTTTTGATGTTGTTGTTTGTTCCGAGGCTGTTGGTAAAAACAAGCCAGCCCGCGCAATATTTCAATATGCATTGAAAAAAGCAGGTTGTTCCGCCGAGAATGCAATCATGATTGGTGATGATTTTAGGGCAGATATTTCAGGTGCAATGAATTCTGGAATGAAAGCAATTCACTTTGATCCTAATGGTTTATCTGAAGAAAATCATCCGTATACCTGTAAAAGTCTATCGGAAATGCCACTTATGGTTACCCAGCTTTTACTTGCTTCTAATTAAGCTTATCTATTCAGCTCTTGACGCATCTTTTCATACAAGATGATGCCTGTTGCTACACTGACATTAAGTGAAGCAATATTTCCCAGCATTGGTATGTTGGTCCGAAGATCAGACATATTAATTAAGTCCGAAGTAATTCCATTTTCTTCTGAACCCATTACAATAACCATTGCTCCTCTCAAGTTCACCTCCTGCAGGGGCATAGATGATTTCTCAGTACATGCAACGATACGAAATCCTGATTGTTGAATATAAAATAAGCTATTCTTTAAATCATCTGTTTTACACACTGGGATTCGACTTAAAGCTCCTGATGATGTTCTGACAGCATCCGCAGTTACAAGCGCAGAACCTTTTGAGGGTATTAGGATAGCGTCAACACCTTGACATTCCGCAGATCTAGCGATTGCTCCAAAGTTTCGAACATCCGTAATTCTATCTAATGCTAGGATACAAGGTTTTTTTTCGTTCTCAACCCACTGGTCTACGAGCTCTTCAATGTTTTGATATTCTATTGGCGTTACAAATGCTACAACTCCTTGATGATTTCCTGCCGTAAGATGATTTAGCTTTTGAATGGGGACATATTGAATATTATAATCCTGGTCTGCCAAGGCTTCTTTTAGCGCTCTAAAATGTTCTTTTTCAATTCCCCTTTGAATCATGATTTTATTCAGCTCCTGTTTTGACTTAATAGCTTCGATAACTGGGTGAATGCCGAATATGATGTCTTTCTTTTCTTTCCTTTGGTAGGAATCTTTTTTATGTTCCATTTATAGAAATTTTAAATCTATTTTAACTTGATTTTCCAGGGTAACCCCAACAGGGCATGAGTTTGCAACGGTAATTATTTTTTGTAAAGTCTCTGAATTCCATTCATTTTTTGAGACTTCAAAAACTATATTGATCGCATCAATTCTTCTTGGGTTATCTCCCATGACCTTTTCGATTTTGGCTTCGCAAAACTGAAAAGTAATGTCATTATTCTCGCAATAGATACCTATTATCGTGATAACACACGAGGCGAGAGAGGTTGCCACAAGGTCTGTTGGTGAAAACGCTTGCCCTTTTCCGTTGTTGTCTACAGGTGCATCTGTGATAATCGTATCCTTCGATCTTAGGTGCTTTGCGGCAGTCCTTAAATTTCCTAGGTAGCTAACTTCTGAGATAAGCATGATTATATCTTTTGTTGCGAAGTTACTACATTTCCAATCAAATAAGCTCGCAAAAAATGAAAACGATTTCGCATTCTTTTGATTAACTTTAATGCTTCAAAATAAAACGATGAGACTTTTATATACGTTATTGCTGATGTTGAGTGTTTCTATGTCATTCTTCGCGCAACTAGAAAGAAAATATGCAACAGATATTAACACCCCTGATTGGGTGAAATTAATGTATGCTGATGATATAGATCCTGGTGCAGTAATTGAAGCACATGATGCCTATTATAGAACACATTCAGCTGAAAAAAATGCGCATACGCAGTATTATAAGAGATGGGTACGGTCCTTCAGTAGACAGCTTAACTTCTCATCATCTTCCAAAAGTGATCTGAATTATTTACAACGCTCGAAAAATTTACGTTTACTAAAAGATGCCGATTCAGAATGGATTTGTATTGGACCGTATGATTTTGACAAGGAGGCTGCAAGCAGAAGCTATGCTCCAGGTTCAGCGCATGTATATACTGTGGAGCGCTCATTAAGCAATCCTAATATCATGTTTGCGGGCACTGCTACGGCAGGATTATGGAAATCTATAAATGCTGGAGCGAACTGGTCATTGATGACTAGAGATCTTGTACTCAATAGAATTTTTGCTTTGGAAATTGACCATTCTAATCCTGACATTGTTTATTTCGAAAGTAATGGCGACCTATTTAAAACGATTGATGGAGGGTTAACCTGGTCTGAAATAGGAGACGCTTCCTTTCAATCTGAGGATCATAATGTGAAGGATATAGTAATGCATCCGTCTATCTCATCAGAACTTTATTTATCATCGAATAGAGGATTTTTTAAATCTACAGATGGAGGATTGAATTGGACGGAAATCATGGACGGTGAATTTCAGGAAATTGAAATCAATCCGTCAAATGCTTTAATGCTTTATACGATCAAGGTAGTAGACAATCATACAGAGTTTTATAAATCAACAAATGGAGGTAATTCTTTTACGATTCAAACAACAGGTTGGCCGAACCCAACAGGTCCGAATGACCATCAAGAACGCGTTGAGATTGCTGTAACACCTGCCAATCCCAGTCTTATATATGCAAATGCAACAGGATCGGCAAATGGAGGTAGCGGAACCTACGGAATATACTTATCTGAAGATGAAGGTTCCACATGGACCTTCCAGTGCTGTGGAGGTCAGCCTGCAGGGCCACCCTCATTGACCAATATAAATATGATGGGATGGGACAAAGAAGGAGAAGACGATGGCGGTCAATACTATTATGATGTTGGCCTAGCAGTGGATCCTGTAAACCCTGACAAGCTTCATCTTGGAGGAGTAAATCATTGGGTATCGAATGATGCTGGGGTGACTTGGGTTTGTCCAGCAAAATGGTCGGAGCCAGCTGAGCCCGGTTATGTGCATGCAGACATTCATGATATTCGTTTTTTTGACAATGAATTATGGATTGCATGTGATGGAGGGATTTTTATGTCAACAGACGGCGGGACAACCATGAACAAGTCTCAGGTTGGTATTGAAGGAACTGATTTTTGGGGTTTTGGTGCGAGCCCTCAGTCAGACGTTATGTTGGGTGGAGCATACCATAATGGAACTTTATTAAAAGATAACAATACCTACATCAACGATTGGATCTGTACCGGAGGTGGAGATGGTGTCCGTGGCTTCGTGAATTTTGGAGATGACAGAATTGCCTACGATGATTATGAGGGAAGAATTCTATCCGGTGATCGAACGCAAAATATCAATGGATTTCAATTCGATTCTTTACCGAATGCCTCATATATATTTGGTGAGTCTTCCACCTTGGAGTGGGATCCACGAAATAACCAACATATATTTCTAGGCAGAGGAACGAGCTTATTAAAAACAGAGGACAATGGCTTGACATATTCAGTAGTTCATGCTTTTGAAGATAAAGTTATGAGCGTTGAGTTATCTAGAGCTGATTTAAACTATATATATGTTACCACATACGAGAGTTGGTGGGGAGATAAAAAAATATGGAAAACTCAAGATGGCGGTGTAAGTTGGACAGAAATCACTCCGCCAGCCGCATTGCTAAATGGTGATTTGTGGGTTCCTTTCGATATTGCAGTAAGCGCAAATGATGAAAATGTTGTTTGGGCAGCAAGAACTTCTCAATATGGGTCTACCAATTTGAATGGCCGAATGGTTTTTAAATCGACGGATGGAGGTACAACATGGGGGAATTATACCAGTAACTCGCTGAATGGAGAGGTGATAACCAATATAGAACATCAGAAAGGAACCGCAGGCGGTGTATATATTGGTACACGAAGAGCGGTATACTATCGAAACAATTCAATGACAGAATGGGACTTGTTTAACAATAATCTGCCTTTGAGCTCAACCTCTACCAAGCTTGTTGTAAAATACAAGGATGGTTTACTGAGAAATGCCACAAATAGAAGTGTATATGAGGTAGAATTGTACGAAAACTCTCTCCCCATGGCGCAAATCGCGGCGAATAAATTCAAAGTTTCTTGCCTCGATAATCAAGTTCAGTTTATTGATCATTCTGTGCTCTCTTCAGATAACCCAACATGGTCTTGGTCTTTTCCTGGAGGTACGCCTGCCAGCTCTAATGAGCAAAACCCAGTGGTTGAATATGAAAACGCCGGTTTCTATGATGTGACCCTTACTGTTACAGATGATTTCGGTACAAGCACACAGAGCTATCCAATGTTTATAGAATACCAAGAAACGCTTACCCCACTTGATGTCATTGAAGACTTCGAGTCAGGGATCACTGAGTTTTGGACACAATACAATGCCAATAATTCTTATGGATGGTCAGCTTTCTACACTGAAAATGGCCCGGATTGTAGCCCAACAAACTGTGTAATGATCAATCACTTTGCGATTAGCCAATCGGGAGATGAGGCAGAATTAATTACACCGAAAATAGATTTAACAACTGCCTTGAGTGCAATATTGGAATATGATTATGCCTACACCAAATGGGGAGGTAGTTATGAGGACGGTTTCCGAATTGATATTAGTGGAGACTGTTGGGAAAGCTATGATACTTTATTCTATGCCTTTGGTGATGATTTGATCACTGTTCCGAGTACCAACGATGATTGGTACCCAACTGATTGTGCCGATTGGTCTGTAAATAACGCTATTGATTTGAGTGCCTATCTCGGACAAAGTGTTGCGCTTCGTTTTGTTGGTATAAATGGTTATGGAAACAATTTCTTTTTGGACAACATTAATGTAATGGGACAGATGAGCGGAATAGACGAGTTGGATGTTCCATTTTCCATCTATCCGAATCCATCGAAAGGTCAGTTTACTGTACGGCATGCTTTGTTAACGCCTAAGCTAATTGTCTATGCTGCAGATGGGCGCATTGTGTACAACCAAATATTATATGCGCAGAATTCCCTTGTTGATCTTGACGTGAAGGCAGGTGTTTATATAGTGCATGTAAATGACGGTCAGAAAACCTATGTAGAAAAGATTACCATCAACTAATCCTAATGCTAAAAAGCAGAACAATTTTTAAAATATAAATTCAAAATAACGTATGAAATTTCTCAATCTCTTTTTTATTACACTTGCTTTTTCGGCTTGTGCCCAACAAAAAAACAATATTGATGCTGGTACGGTTTCGGCTGTTTCTTTCCGCATGGTCGGGCCTGCATTAACGTCAGGTCGGGTATCTGACATTGCGATTCACCCATCTAATACGGATACTTGGTACGTATCGACAGCTTCAGGTGGTCTATGGAAAACACAAAATCATGGGATTACCTTCAATCCTATATTTGATTCATACGCATCTTATTCTATTGGCTGTGTGAAAATTGCACCATCTAATAAAAATACAGTTTGGGTAGGTTCCGGAGAAAACAATAACCAACGCTCTGTTTCTTATGGAGATGGAGTGTATAAGTCTCTTGATGCAGGTAAGTCATTTAAAAATATGGGGCTCAATAATAGTGAGCACATCGGGGGTATCGTGATACACCCCACAGATGAAAACACACTTTGGGTTGCAGCATATGGTCCACTATGGAGTAGCGGAGGCGACCGAGGCGTATACAAAACTACAGATGGTGGTAAGACATGGAATAGAACCTTATTTATTTCTGAAAATACAGGTATTGCAGAAATTCATATGGATCCTTCAAATCCAAATATATTATATGCCTCTGCGCATCAGCGAAGAAGAAGAGAATGGACATTTATCAGTGGTGGTCCAGAATCTGGCTTGTACAAATCGATTGATGGTGGAGATACTTGGGTAGAAATCAATAAAGGATTACCCGCAGGTTATATGGGACGCGTAGGAATGTCAGTCTCGCCAGCTGATCCAAATGTAGTTTATGCCATAGTTGAGGCTCGATATGGTAAAAAAGGCTTCTACAAATCAACGAATAAAGGTGAAAACTGGTCAAAGCAAAGCGATTATGCTACAAGTGGTAATTATTACCAAGAAATTTTTTGTGATCCCAAAGATGTCAACAAAGTATTCTCTATGAATACCTATTTGCACCATACAGAGGATGGAGGTAAAACATTTAAGCGAACTGGTGAGAAAAAGAAACACGTTGACAACCATGTTATTTGGATAGACCCAAGCAACACCGATCATTGGGTTGTAGGGTGTGACGGAGGGGTATATGAAACATACACACATGCCAAAGAGTGGCGATATTTTGCAAACATACCAATCATTCAATTTTATAAGGTTACTACGGACAATGATGCTCCTTTTTATAATATATATGGTGGAACTCAGGACAATAATTCCATGGGTGGTCCTTCTGCAACAAAAAATTCTGCGGGTATTTTAAACCTAGATTGGTTTATTACCAATGGAGGAGATGGTTTTGAATCTGCGACGGATTGGGAAAATCCAAATATTACTTATGCTCAGGCTCAATATGGATGGATTGTCCGTTATGATAAAGCTTCAGGTGAAAAAGTGCCGATTCAACCAATGCCCGGTGAAAATGAGCCAGCTTATCGATGGAATTGGGATGCTCCTTTATTGGTATCTCGACATGATGCTTCCACCATCTATTTTGCGGCCAATAAATTATTTAAATCTGAGAATAGAGGAGATGATTGGTCAACAATTTCTCCGGATTTGTCTCGTCAGCTAGACCGAAATAAATTACCGGTTATGGGTCAGGTTTGGACAATGGACGCGGTCATGAAGAATAAGTCTACTACCATTTATGGAAATATCGTTGCCTTGGATGAATCTCCTTTAAAGCAAGGACTCCTTTATGCTGGAACAGACGATGGTTTAATTCAAATCACGAACGATGACGGAAAAACCTGGCGTAAGGTCGATGCTATTAAAGGTGTTCCAGCGCGGACAAAGGTCAATATGCTCACTGCATCTTTACATGACGAAAATGAGGCTTTTGTCGCTTTTAATAGCCAACGAGATGGCGATTTCACTCCATACCTATTGCGCACAAGCGATCAAGGAAAGACCTGGGAGTCCATTGCTTCGAATCTTCCTGAAAGAGGAAATGTCTATTGTATCAAGCAAGACCATGTCAATCCTGATTTACTTTTTGCAGGAACGGAATTTGGTGCCTTTTTCTCTAATGATAAAGGTCAGAACTGGACAAAGTTATCAGGTCTGCCGACCATCGCAGTGTATGATTTAGATATTCAGCAAAGAGAAAATGATCTTGTTGCAGCTACTTTTGGAAGAGGGTTTTACGTTTTAGACAATTATGAGCCACTTCGTACGGTTGGTAAAGACATTTTGAATAAAAGAGCACATCTTTTTTCAGTGAAGGATGCATTGTTATATGTTCCAGCAACGCCATTAGGTGGCGGAGGGACAGGTTCTCAAGGCCACAACATGTGGTCTGCGAAAAACCCTTCATTTGGAGCTACGTTTAGTCTTTATTTAGATGGTGTAGGGTCTTCATTGCGTTCAAAAAGACAGAAAGAGGAGAAGAAGCTAGAGAAAGAGGGAACGGCTGTATATTATCCATCCTTTGAGGAAATTCGTGCAGAAGATTTAGAGGGTAAGGCTTCCTTAATTTGGCAGATATATGATGCTTCTGGTAGTGAGGTTCGCCGTATGAAATCGGCTCCTAAGAAAGGAATTCAGCGTCAGGTATGGAATTTAAGAACAAATACAACAGACCCCATAGGTTCAAGAGGTAGTGGTTTCTTGGTTACTCCAGGTGATTACACTGTTAGCATAAGTCTAGTGAAGGACGGATCAGTCGAACTTTTGGTGGACAAACAAGCGTTCAAGGTTAAGGGCTTGAACAATCAGACCTTATTGGCTGAAAATCCAGAAGAGCTGAAGGAATTTCGTGCCGAAATGTCGGAACTAAACCGAAAAGTGAGTGGAACAGAGAAGGTAATGGGTGAGACCAAGGAAAGCATTGAAATGATTGAAAAAGCATTACTCAACTATCCAAATACTGATTTAACGCTATTAAAGTCCATTCGGGAAATGATGGTTTCACTAAAAGATTTAGAGGTGTTGATGTGGGGAGATAAGGCAAGGTCCTCAAGAGATTTTGAAACTGTTCCAAGCATTTCTGGTCGTCTCGGAATGGTAGGCTATCAGATTTACCAGAATACTGCCGGTGTAACGAAAACACATCGATTGAATATGCAAATTGCGGAGAAACAATACAATGCCTTACGGACTGAATTGAATGAGATTATTGGTAAACTTAATGCAATAGAGTCCAAGCTAGAAGGAATTATTCCTTACACCAAAAATAAGGGTGCGGATTGGAAAAAGGATTAAGATTCAGCTGCTTCGAGCTTCTTAATTTCTTCAAGTATGTCATTGGCTTCAGCGGTTAAGCGATCGCTCTCAGAGCGGTTGCTTGTTGACATTTTGTAGGCCTGTTCTAGTTTTTTCTTGTATTGCTCGTTGAGCTTATCTTTTTTGCTTTTGCGTGTGAAGAATCCCATGTTATTTTTTCAATTAAACGTCCAATAGAAAGGATTGTTCATAAAAAAAGGGACCCCATTCAAGTGATCCCTTTTGTACGGTAGGTTATTGGTAATCTTTTATTCGTCTCCGAAGCGTTCGATGACAGGCTGGGTAACTCCTGTATTTGAAAACCCTCCATCATGGAAAAGATTCTGCATCGTCACATATCTCGTTAAATCAGAGAACATACTCAAGCAATAATCTGCACATGCCAAAGCACTTGCATTTCCAAGTGGTGACATTTGTTCTGAAAAGTTGATAAATTCTTTAAATCCTTTAATCCCTTGTCCCGCAGTTGTAACTGTCGGCGATTGAGAAATCGTATTTACGCGAACTTTATTTTTGATTCCGTAATGGTAACCGAAAGATCGTGCAATTGATTCCAACAATGACTTGGCATCCGCCATATCGTTGTAGTCTGGGAAAATTCTTTGTGCCGCAATGTAGGATAAAGCCAAAACAGAACCCCATTCATTCATTGCTTCATGTTTATATAAAGTTGCCAATGTTTTGTGTAATGAAGTTGCTGAAACATCCATAGTCTGACTATAAAAACGGTAATCATTTTCAGTATAATGTTTCTTTTTACGAACGTTTGGTGACATCCCAATGGAGTGTAAAACAAAATCAATTTTACCTCCTAGTATTTCCATTGATTGAGTTACCAGATTGTCAAGATCTTCAACGCTTGTTGCATCTGCAGGAATGATTTTACTTCCCGTGGCTTCTGCCAAGTTATTGATTTCTCCCATTCGCATCGCGATTGGGGCATTGGTTAGTACGAAAGTAGCACCTTCTTCATGCGCACGTTCTGCAACTTTCCATGCAATAGATTGACTATTTAAAGCACCAAATATAATTCCTCGTTTTCCTTTTAACAAATCGTTTGCCATTCCTCTTAATTTTAAACAAATTTAGTAATTCTTAATAGGGTACACTTTAAAATTTACTTTTAGATGAACAATGTTTTGTGAATAGACTAATAACCTAATCTTGTATTATTTTTGAATAGCTGTTTTCAAGTACCTCTTGTCAATGTAGAATGTTCCAAAAGGAATTAGTGATGCAATGAAAAATAAAATACCTTCAAACCAGCTCCATTTCTTTTTTAAAGTAAGGACCAACAACCACAAACAATAGAGCAAAAACACCAAGCCATGAAGCATTCCAACAAAATAATTGGGTTCTGTAATCTCATAGACATATTTCAATGGCATCGTAACTGCAAAGGTCAAATAGGAAATACCTTCAATAAGTGCAAGAATTCTAAATTCTTGTATTCTGATTTTATCAAGCATATGATTTTTTTAGTTTTTGAAGTGCCCGCATTCGATCCCTGAAACCTGCGGCTTCTATGAATTCTAAATTTTTCGCAGCCTTTTCCATGGCTTTTTTTACTGATTTTATTTCAAGTTCTAGGGCGGCCTCATCTTTAAAGTCAGCCTTTTTAGGATATCCTTTTGTTACTTCTGGTGCAATAATTGTCGGTGTTTTTTCTCTCCTATCGCCATCGGCTACCTTTGTAGATTCTAAGATCAGCTCTTTTGATTTTTGCAGTGCTGTTGGTGTTATTCCATGCTTTTCATTGTAAGCCCGCTGTACTGATCTTCTATCCTCAGTTTTATCGATTGTTGCTTGCATCGATTTCGTCATGCGGTCTGCAAACATCAATACATATCCGTTTACGTTTCGCGCTGCTCTTCCAATCGTTTGCACAAGAGAACGCTCGTTTCTTAGGAACCCTTCTTTATCCGCATCTAATATTGCCACAAAAGAAACCTCAGGCAGATCGAGCCCTTCTCGCAGTAAGTTGACACCGATGAGAACATCAAATTCACCGAGCCTAAGCTGACGTAATATCTCGACTCTTTCAATGGTATCAATTTCACTATGAATATAGCGACAGAGTATGCCCATCTTCGTGAGGTATTTTTGAAGCTCTTCGGCCATCCTTTTTGTCAGTGTGGTGACAAGTGTCCGTTCTTTTTTCTCAATTCGAATTTGGATTTCCGTGATGAGTGTATCAATTTGGTTTTTGCTTGGTTTGACCTCAATGACTGGATCAAGAAGTCCTGTAGGTCGGATGAGCTGTTCTACAATGACACCTTGAGACCGTTCTACCTCGTAATCTGCGGGCGTCGCCGAAACATAGATGCACTGGGCATACATTGTTTCGAATTCTTCAAATTTTAATGGTCGGTTATCAATGGCCGCCTGTAATCTGAATCCATAATCTACAAGATTCGTTTTTCGTGCTCGATCCCCGCCGTACATTCCTTTTACCTGTGGCAGGGTAACGTGGCTTTCATCTACGACCATTAAATAATCCTCAGGAAAATAATCCAAGAGACAGAATGGTCTCTGTCCTGGCTGTCTTCGGTCAAAATACCGAGAGTAATTTTCTATACCCGAACAATAACCTAGCTCGCGGATCATTTCTAAGTCATATTCAACACGGTCCTTTAGTCGCTGTCCTTCCTCTATTTTGCCTGCCTCCCGAAATGCCTCAACCTGCTGCATCATATCGTCTTGAATCTCATGAATTGCGGTTTGGGTGTTTTCAGGACTGGATACAAACAAGTTGGCTGGGTAAATGAGTATGTCATCTAATTGCTCAATTTCCTGACTGCTCTCAGGATCAATGGAGCTGATGTTTTCGATTTCATCTCCCCAAAATTCAAAACGAATGGCATAATCTGTATAGGCTAAGAACAAGTCCACCGTATCTCCGCGCACTCTAAAGTTCCCCCGCTCAAAAAACTCATCTGATCGTGAATATAGATTTGTCACGAATTTCATGAGCAGCTTATTTCTAGGAATTACTTCACCTTTTTTGATCTGTATGATACTATTTTTAAATTCTATTGGATTGCCAATACCATAAATACAGGACACGGATGCCACAACAATTACATCTCGTCTTCCTGATAATAATGCTGAGGTTGCTGAAAGTCGAAGCTTTTCGATTTCATCGTTGATCTGAAGATCTTTCTCTATATAGGTATTGGTTACGGGTAAATATGCCTCAGGTTGATAATAGTCATAATAGGAAACAAAGTATTCAACTTTATTTTCCGGAAAGAATTGTTTGAATTCTCCATAAAGTTGTGCCGCTAATGTCTTGTTGTGCGAAAGAATTAAGGTTGGCTTTTTAACTTTTTGTATTACGTTGGCGATGGTAAATGTTTTTCCACTTCCCGTAACTCCTAAAAGAGTCTGAAATGGAATATTATCTTCAACACCTGCAATAAGCTCTTGAATTGCTCTAGGTTGGTCTCCGGTAGGTTTGAAATCGGATTGAAGGCTGAAGTCCATGGCTTACAAAAATAGTCATTCAAATGAGACATAAAAAAAACGCCCGGAGGCGTTTTATTTAATTCTTGCAAACCAGTATTTTTTTCCTCTTTAGTTTTTTTACTTCAAAGGCCTTGCTGTAGTTTAAAATGAATTGTACAGACGAAGGATGTGGTAAAGATTGTGTTTTATACGGCTTACTTTCTGCAGGGTATTTATGCATCATAGGCAACGTTTTTTTTTAAATAACGAACAAATGTCAAATTTATTTTATTCGTTGTTTTTTTTAAAATCTGTACTTTTGCAAAACCAAATATCAAGACAATGAGTCATACAATAAAAAAAGGAGTAGCGACTGGAGATGAAGTCCAGAAAATATTTGCTTATGCCAAAGAAAAAGCGTTTGCACTACCTGCAGTAAATGTTTCGAGTACGAGTACAGTGAACGCAGTAATGGAAACCGCAGCGCGTTTAAATGCTCCTGTGATTATTCAGTTTTCACATGGTGGTTCTCAGTTCTTTGCTGGAAAAGGTTTGAGCAATGAAAATGAGCAGTCGACAATTTTAGGAGCGATTTCCGGAGCAAGGCACGTACACCGTTTAGCTGAAACTTATGGAGCTACTGTGATTTTACATACCGACCACTGTCACAAATCAAAACTCCCTTGGATTGATGGTTTATTGGATGAAGGTGAAAAGCACTTCGAGGTCCATGGAGTTCCATTATACAGCTCGCACATGATTGACCTTTCTGAGGAGCCAATCGAGGAAAACATTGAGCTATGTAAGACCTATTTGAAGAGAATGAGTGCAATTGGGATGACGCTTGAAATTGAGCTCGGTATTACAGGTGGTGAGGAAGATGGTGTGGACAATACAGACGTTGATAGTTCAAAATTGTATACGCAGCCGGATGAGGTTGCTTATGCCTATGAGGAGCTTATGAAAATTTCACCGAGGTTTACAATTGCGGCGGCCTTTGGAAACGTTCATGGAGTATATAAACCAGGTAATGTAAAGCTCACACCGAAAATTCTAAAAAACTCTCAAGCTTTTGTTGAGGATAAGTATAATACAGCGCCAAATCCAGTTGATTTTGTTTTTCATGGTGGTTCTGGTTCGAGCCTAGATGAAATTCGAGAAGGGATCTCATACGGTGTAATTAAAATGAATATTGATACAGATCTTCAGTTTGCCTTTACGGAAGGGTCGAGAGATTATATTCTTCAAAACCAAGAATATCTAAAAACCCAAATTGGTAATCCAGAAGGCGCGGATATACCGAATAAGAAATATTATGACCCTCGAAAATGGATGCGTGAGGGAGAAATTACATTTCACAAGAGACTCGAGCAATGTTTTTCTGATCTCAATAACATACACACTTTATAAATCTTTGCTAATTTTAAACAAAGAAATCAAATGAGCTGGTTCAAAAGAAATAAAGAAGGAATAACTACGACGACAAGCGAAAAGAAGGAAGTTCCTGAAGGCTTGTGGTCAAGATGTTCGAAGTGTAAAACCATATTTACCAAAGGAGATCTAGAAAAGCTAAATTATGTTTGCGATAGGTGTTCACATCACGAGCGCATAGGTTCTCAGGAATATTTCTCCATCATATTTGACGATGGAAAATTTAAAGAGCTCGATTCAAAAGTTGCTTCAGGAGACCCATTAAAATTTGAGGATACTAAAAAATACGTTGATCGTGTAAAAGCTACCCAAGGTAAAACTGGATTGACAGATGCGATAAGGACCGCTAAAGGAAAGCTCAACAAGCGTAATCTGGTAGTTGCAGCCATGGATTTTGGTTTTATTGGAGGTTCAATGG
This sequence comes from uncultured Flavobacteriales bacterium, assembly GCA_913046365.1. Taxonomy (GTDB): domain Bacteria; phylum Bacteroidota; class Bacteroidia; order Flavobacteriales_D; family Crocinitomicaceae; genus UBA952. The sequence continues at coordinate 106,772 of CAJWRM010000001.1, read as the reverse complement.
GTTCGGTTATGGGCGAAAAAGTAGCCCGTGCAATTGACGAAGCAATAAAGCTGAAGTGCCCTATTATTATTATCTCTAAATCTGGCGGTGCCCGAATGATGGAAGCTGGTTTCTCATTGATGCAGATGGCTAAGATTTCTGGAAAACTTGGACAACTTGCGGACGCAGGTTTGCCCTATATTTCCTATCTAACTGACCCAACAACGGGAGGGGTTACTGCTTCCTTTGCAATGCTCGGAGACATCAATATTGCTGAGCCCGGAGCACTCATTGCTTTTGCTGGCCCTAGGGTTGTCAAAGAAACAATTGGTCGTGATCTTCCAGAAGGATTCCAAACTGCTGAATTTCTTTTAGATCATGGGTTTTTAGATTTTATTATCGATAGAACAAAGATTCGAGAGCGTTTGTCTTTAGCTTTGGAGTTGTTCGAAAAATAAAGGATTCATTTTCTATTAAAGGAAAAGAATTATCAATTCTTATTTCTTAGATTTTTAATAAGGTGCTTTTTCATTATTTTTGATGAAAATCTAACCTATGCATCACCACCGATTTATTGGCACACTGCTATCTGTACTTTTCCTGTGCAGTTTTAACTCTTTTTCTCAAGATACAACTTGGGTTCAAACATTCACCTTTGATTCAATTTCTACACGAAGGGCCGACTTTACTTTTCCATCAGAATTAAATGACCAAAGGTTCGAAAAGGTTTTAATGTATTATAAGCTGAAATGTAGTCCGTTAACGACCTGGGATCAGTTCAATTGCGGCGAGTGGGATTACCTAACTTACACGCGTGTTTTTGACCACACTGGGAACTATGATTCCGTTCGTGTTGATAGTGTAAAGTATTTACATAACTATTCTTCGTTCAGTCCATTTGATTATGAGCCTTGGGGCTATACCTATAAAAATTCAGTAGAGGTCTTGCAGCATGAGCGCATCGCCGAGACAGTTACGGAGCATTCTTTAAATCAAACCTCAACGACCACCGCCTTGTATCCATTTGATTTGAATACAAGAGGGGGTAAATATCAAATGCTTGTATCTGCCACAGAATTAACTTCAGCAGGTATTTCAGCTGGAGATATTCAATCCCTTTCCTTATATGTTGCCAATCTTACGGGTGGTGGAAAATTACTGAACCCAATGATTCGGATCAAAGAAACTACTGAAACATTACTTACAAACTTACATTTAGATGGCTTTATAACGGTATATGATTTGAATCGTGACATCACATCAAACAACGAATTACAATTGGGTGAAAATGAGTTTTTCTTTTTTCAACCCTTTTCTTGGAATGGGACGGATAATTTAATTGTTGAATTTTCATTTGACAATGGAGTGAGTGCTTCAAATCAAATTGAATTTGAAACCGATGATATTGCAACTGACCTTGCATTAAATTCTGGAAAAAGAAATGGAGTACTGACCTTTGATGAAACAAACCATGCCTTGCTTGAAATGTCTGATATCGATATGGGTGATGACATTACGATTGGACTTTGGGTAAAAGGTGGAGGAAATACGGGTTCTAATACCTCCTTGCTTGAGGCCTATGATACGTTAAACCAAAGAGTAATTAATATTCATATGCCTTGGAGTAATAGTCGTATTTACTGGGATTGCGGTGAAGGTTCAGGATATGACCGTATCGATGCAGATATGTCGTCAGCTGGTATTGACGATGAATGGCACCATTGGACCTTTGTGAAATCTCAATCCACAGGAGAAATGTTTATCTATCGGGATGGTTCACTCTGGCATTCAGGTGCAGATAAGACAAAATCAGTGGGTTATTTACATAGGTTTGTGATTGGCGCAAATAGAAATTTAGGCAATTCATGGAGAGGGAAAATTGATGATTTTCAGGTTTTTTCAGCTGCATTGGATGCATCTACCATAAACGAATGGTACCAAAAAGAACTAAATAGTGCGCATCCAAATTGGGCAGACTTAAAGGTAGCTTACTCATTCGACGATATTTCCTTGGCTGTTGATTTAAGTCCAAACAATTATCATCTTATGCCATCGTCTAGGGGAATGTTTGATTTCACAGAAAATCCTCTCTCAGGATTAGATACCGATGTTCGTAGAATGAGAGTTGCTTTTGGAACGGGTAATGTTTCATCCGTCTCCAATGACGCTATTCGTTGGAAAGAGGAGCAAATTGAACCCGAGGTTCTTTTTGAATTCCAGACTGTTGATCGTCATTTTGAAATTACAGATGCATTTGCTTGTGCTCCTCGGGGTGCAGAAACCAAAACGGATATTAATGGGAACATTGTTTCTGAGCTCGATTATTCTACCTCAGCGTCTGTAACCAATGAACAGATTACGTTCTTCGAAAATCCATATGAAATAATATTTGACGTAGAAATTGCTAGATATATTACGCCATATGGTATTCAATTTGATTTGGGACCAAATGGATTTTCTTGGATTTATGATGTTACGGATTATCAAGACTATTTGAGAAATGTCGTTGATCTCGCTGCCCACAATACACAGGAACTTCTGGATTTGAGCTTTGCCTTTATTGAAGGGATTCCTCCGCGTGATGTTCATAAAAGAGAACCAATCTGGTCTGACTTTAGATCTTATGGTTTCACAGCAATGGCGGAAGATAACGTATTACAAGAAAAGAAAGTGTTTCTTTCTGACACCTCTTCGGGTTTTAAAATTAAAACAAGAATGTCTGGTCACGGACAGGTAGGAAATGCTGCTTGCTGTGAGTGGGTATCCAATGATCACAGTATCAAAGTCGACGGTGTTACGCGATTTGAATGGGATATTTATGAGGAAGAAGATTGTGGAAACAATCCACTTATAGGTCAGGGTGGTACTTGGCCATACGCAAGAGAGGGTTGGTGCCCAGGAGATAAGGTGAAAGAATATGAATTCGAGCTTACGCCTTTTGTTACACCTGGAGATTCTGTTGCACTTGATTATGTGATCAATAACGTTCCTGCTTTAGACCCAGGTCAAGGTGGTGGAAATTATCGCGCGGCCTATGATTTAATATCTTATTCGGAACCAAATTTCCAAAATGATGCTGCTATCGTTGAAATATTAAATCCGAGCAATTACGAATATTATAGAAAATGGAATCCGACATGCTCGAACCCGAGAGTTGTGCTTCGTAATACTGGCGCTGAGCCTTTGACTTCATGTACCATACAATGCTGGATTACCTATGGCGACAACATCAATTTTGAATGGACGGGAAATTTAGGATTTATGGAAGAGGAAATCGTTGAGATTCCAGTAACCTCCGATGCCTGGTGGACTGACCTTGACCAAAACATGACCTTTACTGCTTATGTTCGTAATGTCAACGGTACATTCGGTAATGACGATTATCAGCAGAATAGCGTAAACACATCTAAGTTTGAAGCTCCAGAAAGTATAGATGGACCTTTCTTCGTTTGGTTTACAACCAATAATAAGGCCAATGAAAATTATTATGAACTATTTGACGGGGCAGGAAACCTAATTTTCGAAAGAGATCAGTTGCAGAATAATTTTCAATACAAAGATACATTTGATTTAGATCCAGGTTGCTACTCTATTGTTCTCACAGATAGAGACGATGATGGACTTTCTTTTTGGTATTCGGCGCAAGTCGAAGGTGAAACAGCTGGAGCATTTAGATTACGTAAAGTAGGCGGGAGCTATATTGAGATTTTCCCAGGTGATTTTGGCTCTCACCATCGCTTTGATTTTTCTGTAGGATTTGAGTTGGGCCTTGATGAAACATCTGCTTTAAACGAAATAAGCGTTTTTCCAAATCCAGTTCTAAATGAATTGACGATAGAAATTGAGGGTAAGATTGACGGTGCAGCGCATATTGAAATAATAGACCTTTCAGGGCGTATTCTTGTTAGTGATGCCATGAATGCAACCAATTCATTTGCGGAATATATTACAGATGTCTCTGCTTTTAGAAAAGGCAGCTATATAGTTAAAGTATATACAGAGAACGGAACTTCTACCACGAAATTTGTAAAGTACTAGTATAGGTCTTTGTTATTACCCTAAAGCATAAATCTATCGTTTTTACGTGCGAGGTGAAAACCTTTGTCTTGTATTTCTTTACAAGCACGATTTTCGATATCTAAGACGGGATTCGTATGGTTGTAATGGATAAAATAGACCTTATTTCTTTCTTCTGGAGATAGTTCTTTAAACAGGTTTAATGACTCTTCTATAAAAGGATGAGGGATTTCAGCAATATTTCGATGTCCAATTTCTGCACCACTATAAAAGGTTCCATCTATAAATGCGTAATCCACATTTCTAATCTCCTTGATTATACTTTGTTCCCATTTATTCCACTTATCAATGTCAGGAATGAATAACGCTGTTTTGTTTTTGCCTTGAATTTTAAAACCAACAGTTTCAGAGTATTCGTCTCTGTGCGGCACCAGAAATGGAGTAACACTGAGGGATTTATTTAGTGTAATTTCTTTTGATGCTTCTAGGCTTACAAGGTTAATATTCGAATTGGTTACAAGTTGACTCCAAGGGCCATTTTGGGTTAAAAATTTTCTCATTCCGTTCATGGTGTACACTTTTACACCTTTGCTATTCATGGCCTCCTTACCGAGGTGCATCAGTCCCGTGTAATGGCCGATATGCGCATGCGTAATGAAAATACCGTTGGGTAATTCAGAATGATTAGATACCTGTTGTAAATGGTGCAATTGGAAGGGGAAGTCCGGAGTTGCTTCAAACAAATATTGTTGCTTTGTATCATGGTCAACGGCGCCTAGTGCAACAACCATTCTCTCTGAGACTCCCTGCGCTAGTAGGTCTTTGCAACATTTTTTTTCACATCCAATCTGAGGTGATCCAGCATCTTGTATTGTCCCAAGAACGACAAGCTCGATGCCTTTTCTATGTTCGTTAAGATCAACAGATTCACTGCAGGAAAGAAAGGTGCAAAGGGCTGCAAAAAAGAAATAAGCTTTCTTTTTCATAATAAAGTTGGAAAGTTATTTTTACGCATCTCTGCCATCCTTTATTTGTTTTACGACTTCTGGGTTTAATAAGGTACTGATGTCACCAAAGTCAGATAGATTTCCCTCGGCTATTTTTCTCAGTATTCTGCGCATAATTTTACCTGACCTTGTCTTTGGTAAACCCGAGGTAAATTGAATCTTATCCAACTTTGCAATCGGACCAATTTTAGCAGATATTAATGCATTGATGTCTTTTTTTAGCTGCTCTTCGTCTTTGATGTCAGACTTGGTTGTTACGAATCCATAGAGTGCATTTCCTTTAATGTCGTGAGGAAAACCGACTATAGCAGATTCTGCTATTTCATCATGTTCATTGATTGCATCTTCTATTGGTGCAGTTCCCAGGTTGTGTCCTGAAACGATAATTACATCATCAACACGCCCCGTAATTCGATACATTTCATCTTTGTTTCTGCGTGCACCATCTCCCGTAAAATAATAACCTGGATAAGCACTGAAATAAGTTTCCTTGTAGCGTTTATGGTCTCCCCATATCGTTCTTGCAATGGAAGGCCAAGGATATTTGATACAAAGTCTACCTTCACCCTCGGATTCCTTGATCTCTGCTCCCGAATTATCCATAAGAATAGGTTGAATTCCTGGAAGCGGAGTAGTCGCATAGGTAGGGATTTGAGGAGAAACATGCGGGATAGGAGAAATTAATATACCTCCTGTCTCCGTTTGCCACCAAGTATCAACAATTGGACAGTTTCCCTTTCCAATGTTTTTATGGTACCATTGCCAAGCCTCTTCATTAATCGGTTCACCCACTGAACCAATAACTTTTAAAGAACTGAGCTTATACCTCTCTACATACTCTAAAGATTCCTTTGCCAGTGCTCTTATAGCTGTAGGCGCTGTGTAAAACTGATTTACACCAAATTTATCAACCACATCCCAGAATCGCCCTGGGTTTGGGAAAGTTGGAACCCCTTCAAAGAGAATCGAAGTGGCGCCATTTAAAAGTGGTCCATAGAGTATATAGGAATGTCCTGTGATCCAACCAATGTCGGCTGTACACCAATATACATCTCCTTGTTCATAGGCAAAAACATTTTTAAAGGTATAGGCCGTATAGACCATATATCCTCCGACTGTATGTACCATTCCTTTTGGTTTACCTGTCGAACCTGAGGTGTAAAGAATGAAAAGAGGATCTTCTGCATCCATAGGCTCGGCTTCGTGTACTTCGGAAGCATTTTGTAAAAGGTCATTGAGGTAGTTGTCTCTTGAAGGATGCATCTTAACCTCTGTTTTAGTGCGCTCTGCAACAATAACATGCTGAACACATGGGCAGTCTTTTAATGCTTCATCTACAATACTTTTTAAGTCGATTGTTTTGTTTCCTCGAAATCCACCATCCGCTGTTACAACGATCTTGCAGCTGGCGTCATTAATTCTGGCTGCCAATGCGCTTGAGGAAAAACCCGCGAAAATCACAGAATGAATAGCACCTATTCTTGCGCAAGCAAGTACAACAATGGACAGCTCAGGAATCATAGGTAAGTATATAGCTACGCGGTCTCCTTTTTTTACGTCTAATGCGAGGAGTGCATTTGCCATTTTACAGACGCGTTTATGAAGTTCGTTGTAAGAAATATGTTCAGCTTTATCTTTTGGAGCATTCGGTTCAAAAATAAGGGCTGTTTGTGATCCTTTATCCTTTAGATGACGATCAATACAATTTTCGGTAATGTTTGTTTTTGCATTTTTAAACCAACTGAATTCCGCATTGATCATATCAAATTCGCATACCTCCGTCCATTTTTTGGACCAGCTGAATTCTTGGGCAATTTTATTCCAAAATTCTTTTGGTTTGCTCAGAGCCTCTTGATATTGCTCTTCATACTGCTCAAGGTTATTGATTTTATATTTCATGATTTCTTTTCTATGTTCTATAAAAATAAGCAGTTATATTTAATTCCGTATTTTTACTCAGAATGAGTTGGAAAAGTACCATTTGGAAATATTTCCCCGATATATGGCAATATCTGGTGATCATAATCCTTTTTGTTTTTGCGCTTATTTCCTATTTATAATTCAAAACCAATTAAACGCTTCATGTCTCAACTCATCTCCTCTTTACACCGTGTTTTTCTCAGCTTTTTCATTTTCACGTCAATTTTTTATACGCCCATTTTATTTGGTCAATCTGATTTGACTTTTATTTCTCAAACAGACTACGCAGCACTACACAATACAGGCCTCAACGATATTTGGGGTTATGTGGATGAGCAGGGAAATGAATATGCAATTGTAGGAACTGAGGATGGAACTTCAATCATGAACGTGAGTGACCCAGCAAATCCTTTCGAGGTTTTTTGGCTTCCTGGAGAAAATAGTACGCACAGGGATCCAACTGTTTACGGGGATTACGCATATATAAGTACAGAAGCCGAGGAAGGTTTGACAATTATTAACCTATCTCCTCTACCAGAGAGTAATGTGCTTATATCAACATTATTCACAGGTGAATCTGGATTATCATGGGAGTCGGCGCACAATTGTCATGTAGATGATGCGGGTTACCTGTATGTATTCGGTGCCAATTATGGTGAAGGAGGAGTATTGATTTATGATGTGAATACCATGCCTATGAACCCATCTTTTGTGGGTGCTTTTGACAATTGGTATGTTCATGATGGTGTGGCTTTTGGTGATACTTTATATTTGGCGCATGTGAATGATGGCTTTTTGAGTATTGTAGATATTTCTGATCGATCCAATCCACAGCTTTTGGGGACGAAAATCACGCCAGATTCTTTCACACACAATATTTGGCCATCTGATAACAGAGAGGTAGTATTCACAACAGACGAGCTTCCAGATGCTTTTATTGCCGCATACGACATTACCGATGTCGATAATATTACTGAGCTAGATAGAGTTCAGAGTTCACCCGGACAGAATGTGATTCCACACAATACATTCGTATTAAACGATTATCTCATAACGAGCTACTATGTCGATGGAATTACAATTCATGATGCACAACACCCACAAAACCTTATTGAGGTGGCTGCCTATGATACGTATCCAGGACAGACGCCAACTTTTGACGGCAGCTGGGGTGTTTATCCATATCTCCCTTCAGGAATTATTTTGGCTTCAGATCGTTCGGAAGGATTATATGTTCTTCAACCTGATTACCAAAGAGCCTCCTATTTAGAGGGGACAATTACCAATCAAATTGATGGGAATCCGATAGGTAATGTCTCTGTTGATATTATAGGAAATGATCAAGAAAACCTTTCAAGTAGTCTTGGTTTTTATGCGACCGGAATGCCTGCTTCAGGCACCTACGATATAAGCTATTTTAAGGTAGGATATGAGAGTCAAACAATTTCCACTGAAATAACCCAAGGTAATATTACAGTACAGGACGTAGTTTTAACCCCAATAGCTCCTTTCTCGTTATTAGTGAACGTAGAGGATATTTTCGGAAATCCAATTCAGAATGCAAAAATAAAATTGGAACACCCATTAATCACCTATGAGGGAGAGAGCAACGGACTCGGTCAAGAGGTTTTTTCGCTTTTTTATGAGGACCTCCATAGTTTGCAGGTTGGGAAATGGGGATATATCACTGAATGCTATGAAGATTTTAGCTTATTGATTGATGCCGGAACTGCTACACTTACATTTGTTTTACAGAATGGGTATTATGATGATTTTACTTTTGATTTTGGCTGGACTGTTTCAGGGAGTGCAGAGACGGGTGTTTGGGAACGAGGAATACCTAATCCTACTGATAATACTTTCATGAATGGTGATGTTGATGGTGACTGCGGTAATATGGCATATGTCACTGGGAACGATGAAAATATAGATCCTGATTTTGACGACGTAGATAATGGTGAAACGCAGCTCAGTTCTCCTGTTATGGATTTATCAAGCTATTCAAATCCTGTCCTGACCTTTTATATGGACTTTTATTGTTTTCATGGCCCCGGTGAAATTGATGATACACTGAATATTATTGTGAGTGACGGAACGATACAAATGGTTGATTTCATTGCTCCGCAGAGTGATGAAATGCAATGGAGTTTTTATACTTTACCAGTGAGTGGTCTCGATCTTTCTAATATTACAATTTCTTTTCTTGTTTCCGATTTGCCTGGAAACCCCAATATTACCGAAGCTGCGCTTGATTTATTCAGAGTGGAGGAGTTCAGTGGTCTTAATGATCAGAGCTTTATTGAAGGCTTTTCAATTCAACCAAATCCAACGATTGGTGAATTTACGATATTAGGGGCTGAGTTCGGTTCTGAATACCGTATTCAATCTTTAAATGGAACTGAGGTGCAAAAGGGTATTGTGAAAAGTACCAAACAAATGATAGATTTAAATTCTTTTGATGCCGGTATGTATATTATTTCAATTGAAGGCAATCAAAAGAAAATCCTCAAGCTTTAAGCAACATTTTATATTAACTTAGTGCTAAAGAAAATATTAAATTTGACCCTATATGTCAAAGCAAATTTCTATCGTAGTCCCTCTTTTTAATGAGGAGGAATCACTTCCGCACCTTATTGACTGGATCACAAAAGTTCTAGATACAAAATATTCATACGAAGTTTTGCTTGTAGATGATGGAAGTAAAGACCAATCATGGAAGATTATAGAGGGTTTAGTTCAGAATAACGAGGTGGTGCGTGGAATCAAATTTCAACGCAATTATGGTAAGTCAGCTGCCCTCCAAAAGGGATTTGAATCATGTGAAGGAGATGTTGTCGTAACTATGGATGCTGATCTTCAAGATTCTCCCGAGGAAATCCCTGAGCTCTACGATATGATTATTAATCAGGACTTCGACCTTGTTTCGGGTTGGAAGAAAAAAAGACATGATCCTTTGTCTAAAACGATTCCTACAAAGCTGTATAATTGGGCGGCAAGAAGAATAACGGGTATTTATTTACATGACTTTAATTGCGGTCTAAAGGCCTATAAAAGAGCTGTGGTCAAAAGTATTGAGCTGTATGGTGATATGCATCGCTATGTACCTGCCTTAGCTAAGTATGCAGGATTCACCAAAATAGGGGAGAAAGTCGTTCAGCATCAAGCTCGAAAGTTTGGGGTGACTAAATTTGGGTTAAATCGTTTTTTAAATGGTCCACTAGACCTTATCACTGTTGCATTCATGGGTAAGTTTGGAAAAAAACCGATGCATTTCTTCGGCGCACTTGGTTCTTTAATGTTTCTGATTGGGTTTTCATTAATCTTTTATCTGGGTATTGATAAGTTGTTTATCCATCAGGATGCCAAGCTACTAGCAGACCGAAGTGAGTTTTATATTGCTTTAATTTCTATGGTAATAGGTATCCAGTTTTTTATGACTGGTTTCATTTCAGAGCTAATAGGGCGGAACTCATCAAGCAGAAATGTTTATCTAATCGAGAAAGAAATTGGTAATGGATTCAAATGATTCCAATTGGAATATAGATTCCTCCTGGTCTCTTTTTCTCGACAGGGATGGCGTGATTAACGAGCGTTTATTTGGCACTTATGTATTGAGCAAGCAAGATTTCATTTTTAAAAACGGTGTACTTGAAATTAGCCCTGAACTCTTCAGTCGTTTTTCTCACGTTTTTGTTATGACCAACCAGCAGTGTATAGGAAAAGGTATGATTTCTTCAAAAACTGTTGATGAGCTTCACAAATGGATGGTCGGTGAGTTTCGAAAACACGGCGCCAATATTAATAAAGTTTATGTGGCTCCCGAGCTCAATGATGCTGCGTCAACAAGACGAAAACCTAATACATCTATGGGGATGGAAGCCAAGAGGCATTATCCTGAAATTGATTTTTCTAAATCTATTATGGTTGGCGATACGGATTCTGATATTGAATTTGGTCAGAGGCTTGGCATGAAAACTGTGTTGGTTTTGTCAGAGGAAAAATGTAGCTCCTTTCCTGATATTAAAGTAAGCTCACTAGAAGAGCTCAATCGTGTATTATAATGAGAACTTTTTTAACGTTATTCTTTTTAGTCTTTTATTTTTTTGGCAACTCACAAGTCAATCAAATGGATTCTTTAGGGCGTAAACATGGCATTTGGACAAAAAACTGGAAAGGAACTGGTCAGATTCAATATGAAGGTAAATTCCTTAACGGTAATGCTGTAGGTCAATTCCGATACTATTATCCATCTGGTGAGGTTCGCTCTATTATAGAACATGTGAATTCAAGGGCAGCTTTTGTGACGTTTTATTTCAAAAATAGAGAGGTGATGTCTGAAGGTTTTTACTTGGATAAGTTGAGGGATTCTTTATGGTTAAACTATGATCGAGAGGGCCTAACGCTTTCAGCGGAGCGATTTAAAAATGGCAAATTGCATGGTAAAAGAGTTGTTTTTTATTTGCGGAACCAGCTTGAAAGCGGAGAACTCAAAATCTTGTCTGAGACGACATATAAAGATAGTCTAAAAGAAGGTCCTTGCCGTACTTTTTTTTCCAGTAAAAAGTTAAAGGAGGAGGGTCAATATAGAATGAATCTAAAGGAAGGAGTTTGGAAAAGCTTCAGTACTGATGGAGGTTTAGTCTCTATATCTCGCTACAAAGCCGGTAGATTGCATGGTTGGGTTGAGTTTTATGACATTTCTGGAACTAGAATAGATCGAACCTTGTATCAGAATGGTGAACGTTTAAATGAAAAGCGAACAAAGGCCGTTCTTGAAAGTTTGAAGCGCAAAGGTTTAGATCCTAACGATTAGATTTTGTAAATTTAGTACTGAATGTTGAAATCCTTTTCTTTTGTTCTAGTAGTGACGGTGTTATTCTCGTGTGGTAAGGGTAATAGCAATGTAGATTTGAATAGTTATGAATCCTATTTCCCAATGGATTTTGGCACTTATGTTGATTATGAGGTTGTAGAAATACAGCATGATATTAATGCTGAAATCACCAACGATACCTTGTTTTATTACTTGAGAACAGTAATTGGAGATACCATAACGGATAATGAAGGACGATTGGCGCGTAAGTTTATTCGTAAAAAACGTAATGATCTTTCGGATCCATGGGTAATAAGTGACGTATGGACTGCTTTAGTTAATGATATCCGAGTCGAGGTGACAGACGAGAATAAACGTAAAGTGTGGCTCATTCTTCCACCCTTAAATTCATCTTTTTGGGACCTTAATGCATTTAATACTGATGACGCGATATTTTGCACTTATGACGGCATACATGAAAATTCCTCCATTAACAACCTTAGTTTCGACAGTGTGCTTACCGTGGAACAAGAAGATGTTTTGAATCTTGTTTCATTCAGAAGAAAATATGAGCAATATGCCAACAATGTCGGTTTGGTAAAGAAGCATTATAAGGACCTGAATATTTTCAATTTTGATACGCTTAATATCCAATCTGGAACAGAGCTGATCTACAAATGCATTGATTTTGGAGTCGAGTAAAACTACACAAATAAAAATTGCTTTTTTCTCGGTACTTCCGCCTTTTCGAGGTGGAATATCTAGCTTCAGTCGATTGTTGGTCAATGCTTTAAAAGGTAAATCGTTGATTGATGCGTTTACATTTAAAAAACAATACCCAAATTTTTTATTCCCAGGTGAAAGCCAGTTTTCAAAGAACAAAGAGGCCTCTTTTCCAAGGATTATAACGAGCTATAATCCATTTACTTACTTCAATGCAGGGCGTAAATTAAAGCAAGCAAAACCAGATGTATTTGTCGCAAATTATTGGATGCCATTTTTTGCGCCCATGTATGCGTTTTTATCTAGTCGGTTTTCGAGTTCAGTACTCAAGGTTGCACTGATTCATAATCTTACACCGCATGAGGAACGATTTTTTGATCGATTTTTGAACAGAATGTTCTTAAAAAAGTTTGATGCTTTTGTGGTTCTCTCGGAAAAGGTAAATCAGGACCTTTTGTCATATCTCCCAGACGCTATTTCTAAGGTCATACCTCATCCCACATATGATCAGTTTGGATCCAAAAAAAATGTCCAACATGCTCGCGAATATTTTAAAATTGATAAAGATGCAAAAGTGCTGTTGTTTTTTGGATTAATTCGAGATTATAAAGGCTTAGATATTCTTATTGAAGCAATGAATTTTCTTGACGAAAGATATGTGTTATTGATTGCAGGAGAAATTTATGGGGATAAGAAAAAATATTTGAAAGCCATAGAGGTAGAGAAAAAAGGTAAAGTCATACTGCATGATCATTTCATCGCGGATCAAAATGTAGCAAATTATTTTAGCGCTGCGGATTGCTGCGTACTTCCATATAAATCTGGTACTCAAAGCGGTATTCAGGCGATTGCAACTTCTTTTGAATTACCAGTCTTAGTCTCAAAAAATGGAGGTTTACACGAGTCGATTACGGATGGTAAAAATGGTTTTGTAATTGAAGAATTAACTCCTAAATCCTTGTCAGAAAAGATTCAAAAGGTTTTTTCTGGTGGCAAATTGAATGTTGTAAAGGAAGAGTTGTTGATTAAAAACAACTCCAAATTAGATGAATGGTCCTGTTTTGCAGATGATTTCATGCACTTTATTTCTTTAGAGAAATCTAAAAAGTGAAAGTCCTTTAAACATTCATGTTTTTAGCATTTTATCTAGGTTTTTATTTGAATATGAGTAATGTAAATTCTATATTTGCACGCTTATTAAAACATTAATCTGAAATTACATGCGCATTAAAGGATTCTTTTGGTTTTTAACCATTTTATTGACCGCCGTTTGTTTGTATCAATTGTCTTTCACGTGGGTGGCTAATGACGTCGAAAGTGATGCAGGTATTCAAGCTGATCAAACAATTGCAAAAATTAAAAAAGAAGCAATGGCTTCTAGTGATGGAATAGGTGTAGTTGGAACAAATAATGACCTTGTGGATTTCAACCAACCTGAATCGAATGAAATAGCGAAGGGTATTCTCGTTAATCAAATTCTACGTGGGAAAGCAGAGAAAACAGTTTATCCAGTGCTCGGTTCTACCTTTGCTGAGGTGAAAAAGCGGTCTTTGGCTTTTGGATTAGACCTTGTTGGAGGAATGAGTGTAACACTGGAGATTTCAGTTCCAGACTTTTTAAAATCTCAAGTTAAAAATCAAAATGATGTTTCCTTTAAAAAGCCATTTGAGCAGGCACTGGAAAAGAATAGTGAAGATCCTTCCGCTGATTTCTTAACCTTATTTTTTGAAGCATATAGCGCCTACAACGATGGGATGAAGCTTAATGCCATTTTCTATGGTGAAGGTATTGAGATCACAACTCCAGATGCTGACGTACAAACTTCATTGAGAAGAAGAATTAGCGAGGCAATGAATGGCATTGAAAATGTCATGAACAAGCGAATCAATCAGTTCGGTGTTGCACAACCAAATATCCAGAAGGATGAGGCAAACAATCGTTTGTACATTGAGCTCCCGGGTGTTCAAGATGAGCGAACAGTTGCAGAGAAATTACAATCTACTGCAAACCTAGAGTTCTTCGAAACCTATTCGTTCGATCAAATTCAAACCAATTGGAGTGAAGCAAACCGTCTTTCTCTACAAGAGGAAGGAATCGAGCTAGATTCGACAGAAGAAATTTCTTTTGATGATGAGGTTGAGGAGCAAGCAAATGGTTTGGCTTCATTAATGCAAGGTACTGGTGGCTACTCTATTGGATATGCTAAAAATGATGCAGACAAGTCTGCTGTTAATGCGTTATTGAGTCGTTCTGATATTGCCGCACAATTTGACAGTCAGCTTCGATTCATGTGGGGTGCTGAAAGAGAATATACGGACATTAATAAGAGTAAAAAAGGTTGGTACTTGTACGCATGCCGTATTCCAGAAAATGGAAAAGCACGTGTGAATGGGAGTCACATCGCTAGGGCGAGTCAAGGGTACGATCAAGTTGCGGGAGACATTACCGTTGACCTTTCAATGAATGATGAAGGAATGGAGCAATGGAGCCGTATGACCTCTGAGAATATCAATCGATTGGTAGCAATTACCATGGATAATGTTGTCTATAGTGCTCCGCAGGTCAGAGGTGCAATCAATCAAGGAAATACGCAAATTTCAGGAAGTTTTACTTTCGATGAAGCAAATGATTTGGCTGGACTTTTAAATGGTGGAGCATTACCTGCGCCACTAGTGATTAAAGAGAAAACAAAGGTGGGTCCTACGATAGGGAAGGAAAATACGAGAGCAGGTTTGATCTCTTTTGGTATAGCCTTTTGTGTTGTTCTTTTGTATATGTTCTTTTATTACGGTAAATCAGGACTTGTTGCCGACATCGCCTTATTAGCGAATGTAGTTTTCATCTTTGGTTCATTAGCCTCTTTTGGTGCTGTTTTAACCTTAGCGGGTATTGCAGGTATTGTATTGACAATTGGTATGGCTGTTGATGCGAACGTTCTAATCTTTGAGCGTATTCGTGAGGAACAAGCCAATGGAAAAGATTTATCGAGTGCAGTTGAGACAGGTTTTCAAAAGGCCTTATCCTCAATCATAGATGCAAACGTAACAACTCTTTTGACTGCTATCGTACTTAAGGTTTTTGGTACAGGACCAATTGAGTCCTTTGCAACGACACTCATCATTGGTATATTCTCCTCAGTTTTTGCTGCTTTGGTTATCTCTAGATTGATTTTTGAGTGGAGATTGGGCAAAGGAAAGACAATTCAGTTTGATACAAAGTTGACAAAGAATGCTTTCAAAGGTTTGAACTTTAACTTTCTTGACAAACGAAAAATGGCTTATGTTATTTCTACCATTATGGTCGTAGGTTCTTTGGCTTTATTGTTTACCAAAGGAATATCGAGATCTGTTGAGTTTTCAGGAGGAAGAACATATTCTGTGAAATTTGAAAAGTCAGCAGAAAATAAATCTGAATTTATCAAGAAACAACTCTCAGCTGCAATGCCGGAATCCTCTGTAGATGTAAAGACAAAGTCTAGCTCATACAATGTTGAGATTACGACTAACTATTTATTGAATAAAGAAAATGCGGAAAATGACGTAAGGTCTAAATTGACCGAGGCAATGGAAAACTGTAAGGCTGAGCTTGGTACTTATTTCATAGAACCTGAATCAAGATTTGTTTCTAATACGGTTTCGCAAGAATTGGGAGATTCTTCTCGTATTTCCATTATTCTGTCATTGGTGATTATTTTTGCATACATTTTCATGCGATTTGGGAAATGGCAATATTCTGCGAGTGCTATTTTTGCACTATTCCATGATGTCATTATCGTTCTTGGTTTATTTTCATTACTTGGAGATATGCTTCCTTTCAACATGGAGCTGGACCAGGCCTTTGTTGCAGCTATCTTGACTGTAATTGGTTATTCAATTAATGATACTGTTGTTGTGTTTGATAGAATTAGGGAGGACCTTTCTTGGAAACAAGAAGCTGACTTCAAATCAGAAATAAATGGCGCATTGAATTCAACTTTATCTAGAACAATCAATACGTCGATGACAACGCTTGTCGTTTTATTAATCATATTCTTTTTTGGTGGTGCTGCAATCAAGGGATTTATTTTTGCGTTGATTTTAGGGATCCTGGTCGGAACCTATTCTTCAATGTTTGTAGCAACTCCGCTTTTAGTGGATTTGACAAAAAAAATCCAGCTTAAAAAATAAATACATTATTTAAATAGGAAAAGCGCGCTCATTTTGGAGAGCGCTTTTTTTATATCTATTTCTTTTGCTTTTCAATGACTAGCAATGATTTACAGGCTTGGTTAGTCATTGTAATTTCTCTTGCATCGGGAAGTATAATATTGAAGCTTAAATCAAATGGTTCAATGTAGTTTACACGTATTGAATCTCCAAGTTTGATATTCTTTTTGTTGAGGTAGTCTAAGAGCTCGAAAGAGCTGTCTTTGAGGGCAGTTATGGTCACTTGAGTATTTTGTTCTATTTCAGAAAGCGGTTTATAGTTATGCTTTATAATTTCTCCTTGCTTATTCGGAATAGGGGAGCCATGAGGATCCGTGGTCGGAAAACCGAGTAGTTCATCCATTCGTTCAAAATAGCTATCTGATTTTATATGTTCAATTTGTTCAGCAATATCATGAACTTCTTCCCATCCAAAACCCATGATTTTAACTAAAAACATTTCAGTTAGCCTATGTTTCCTGATTACTGAGGCTGCCACTAGTCTGCCAGCTTTAGTCAGTTTTATGGGTTTGTACTTTTTATAATTGACCCATCCTTTTTCTTGTAGCTTTTTGACCATATTATTAACCGTAGGAGCACTAACATCTAATTCCTTACTAAGATCCGTCAGGGGTACTGTTTCGTTCTTTTGGCTCAGTGAATAGAGGGCTTTTAAATAGTTTTCAATTATAATGGTCGCCATAATGATTGATTTTACGCATATAAATATACGTGAATTTTTATAAGCCTAATTAAATTGTTAGATTTGTCTAACTTTTAAATCTATTACATACGTGTACAAAACCTTTTCCTTAACTCTAATTTTACTTTTATTCGTTTTTTGCAACATCAATTCTGCGCATTCACAAGCGAAAATTATCGGTGAAGTATCGAACAAAAGCGGTGTTTTAGAATTTGCTAGAGTATCAATTTACCCAGTAAATAAAAATGTTTTAACCGACACTTACGGAAGGTTTGAATTTGATGATTTGGCATATGGCTCTTATGTAATTAAGTTATCAGCTATTGGTTATAAATCGATTGTTGATACAGTTGAATTATCTCAGGTTTCTCCGATTATACAACGTAGCTTGAAATTTAGCGAATCTATAATGGAGCTTGATGACATCGTCGTAACCGGCACCAAAACATACAAGCGAAAAACCAATTCAAATGTGATTGTGAATGTACTTAGTGGAGAAAATCTTGAAGCGCTCCAATCTTGCAATATAGCTGAGGGTCTTCGTTTTCAGCCTGGTTTACGTGTTGAAACAGACTGTCAGACTTGTAATTATACGCAACTGCGCATGAATGGCCTTGCTGGTGGTTATAGCCAGATTTTAATTAACGGCCGGCCTATTTTTAGTCCATTGACTGGGTTGTACGGACTAGAACAGCTTCCCGTTAATATGATTGAACGCATTGAGGTAATCCGAGGTGGTGGTTCTTCCTTATATGGTTCGAGTGCCATCGGTGGAACGGTCAACGTGCTCACTAAGCTTCCTAGGAAAAATAGTTATGACCTAAATTACACCTATCAAAATATAAATGGGCAGAGCTCCGACCATATCATTAATGCGAATTTCACTGCAGTTTCTAAAGAACGTGATATGGGAGTTTCTTTGTTTTTGAATGGTAGAAGAAGAGAATTATACGATCATAATGGAGATGAATATTCGGAGCTTCCAGAACTTAAAAACAATTCATTCGGGATTACCTCATTTTATTTACCGAAAAAGAATCATAAGCTAGAGTTAAGTTTGAGTAATTTAAATGAATACAGGTATGGAGGAGAAATGAGGAAAGATGTTGAGCCACATCTAAGAGGTCAGGCTGAAGAGCGTACGCACACTGTATGGATGGTGAGTACTGATTATCAGATTAATTTCAATAAGGCTCTTTCTTCCTTTATTGCCTATATGGCCTATCAGAATACGAGTAGGGACCATTATACGGGTATTTTCCCTGATGATTCTTTGGGGGCGGAGATCCATCTATCTAATCCACCATACGGTTTATCGGATGTCTCTACTAGTAATGTTGGAGTACAATTAAACCACAAGCTCCTTGATTTCATAATTCCCGGCACAAATGTTTTAACCTTTGGTGCCGAGTATTTATATGATGCTGTATATGATGAAATACCAGCTTATAATTATTTGGTAGATCAAAGTACACAAGATTTAGGCCTATTTTTACAAAGTGATTGGGCCCTGTTGCCAAATTTAAATTTACTATCTGGATGTAGGGTTGATGCCCATAACCTTGTCGATCAATTAATTTGGAGTCCACGTGTTTCATTACTTTATAAGCTCAAAAAAAATACGCAGTTTCGATTGAGTTATGGGACGGGTTTTCGCGCCCCACAGGCATTTGACACAGACCTTCATATTGCTTTTGCTGGAGGAGGGATCTCTCGAGTTACACTTGCACCAGATTTAGAAGAGGAAAACTCTGAAAGCTGGAGTGCTTCAATGAATTATGACCGCCCATTTGATAAATTCATTATTGGTTTTACTTTAGAAGGTTTTAGAACCAACCTAAAAAACGCCTTTTTTTTACAACCGAATGGGTCTGATGCTTTTGGACTTCTCTTCGAAAAACAAAATGGGCAAGGTGCGAGAGTGCAGGGGCTAACTTTTGAGCTAAGAGGTAACTACAGTAGAAAAGTTCAATTGGAATCAGGATATACGATACAAACAAATGAGTTTCAAAACCCTGTAGAGTATATAGAGGGAGTTGAGCCGATCAAAAGATTTATTCGAACACCAAATGATTATGGATTTGCTGTGTTCACTATAAATCCAACTGAACATTTTAGCTTGAACCTAAATTACGTCTATACAGGGAGGATGCTTGTTCCTCATTTCGCTGGGGCGCCCAATCAAACTACAGATGAGATTGTAGATGTTGATTCATTTTCCAATTTGAGTTTTAGGTTCAGCTATGCTATGGAGCTAAAAAAATCTAAAATGATTGTTGAATGGTATGCTGGAATTAAGAATATATTGAACGACTACCAAGGTTATTTTGATGTTGGAAAAAATCGAGATTCTAATTTTGTTTATGGGCCGGCGCAACCAAGAACCATTTTTGGAGGTATTAAAATTCGCTCTGGAAAGCTTTAATTATTTTTTCTTTACCGATAGAAATTAATTATCTTGTTCTTGCTAATTTATTCAAATGTTCAAAATTCTTTTATCCCCAGCTAAATCGATATCCAAGGAGCCTATTTCTTATGGCACTCCGAGTCAACCCGTTCTTGAAAATAAATCTGCACGCTTAGTGGAAATTTTAAAGAAATATTCGCCAAAAGAGTTATCTGCGTTAATGTCTATTTCGCCTGCGTTGGCAGATTTGAATTGGTCGCGTTACCAGAATTGGAAGCCTTTGTCTGAAAGTTTATGTGCAATTCAGCCGGCTTTAGCATTTACAGGAGAGGTTTATAAGGGTTTAGATGCCGTATCTTTTTCTGAAACAGAATGGAATAGGGCTCAAGCGTCACTGCGTATTCTTTCGGGTTTATATGGCTTTTTAAAACCTCTAGACGGCATATCTCCCTATCGGCTTGAAATGGGAACAAGGCTTAAGGTTGACGATTTTAGCAACAATCTATATGGATACTGGAAGAAGGACCTAGAGGATTCATTTAAAGCAGAGCTCTTAAAATCAGATGTAATCATAAACTTGGCTTCAGTAGAATATTCCAAAGTTTTAAATTTCAAGTCAATCGAGAATTTCACCATAACCCCTGTATTTAAGGATTTTAAAAATGGTAAGCTTAAAACCATCATGATGTACGCCAAGCGTGCTAGGGGTGCTATGGCGCGTTCCATTATTCAAAAGAATATTCAAAGTATAGATGATTTAAAAACACTAGACGTTGATGGTTACATCTATGCTGAGGAATTGTCGGATGAATTAAATTGGGTGTTTACGCGTTAAACTCAAACCCTTCGTTCTTCTCTAGAATATCCCAAGTATGGTCTGCTAGGAGTTTCACTGTTGCAACAAAGTCGAAATTTTTCTGTGATTTCCCCCATTGTTTAGGACCTATTAGAGATAGTAGAAAGCTGCTGTCTTCTCTTTTATATAAATGATAGGTATGGTTGATGAACGGCTCAAACCTTGCTTCAGCAGTATATATAAATTCCGAGATTTTTTTTCGCTCGCTGAGTCTTTGCGCTTGATCCGCCAGGAGTTGCATTTGTTCATAGATTTGACCTAGTTGCATGTCAGTCTGATGGTCCATTGCGTTTAAAGAACGACTTTTTAGTTTTCCTTGATCTTCAGGCTTAATAAGAGCGCTTCCACTGTGATGACCGTATTCAAGGCTGTGCGGGTTTTCAGATACCTTATCGGAATCAATAGGGTTCACAAACTTCTTTTCGCTTTTTTGTTTTTTTTTCATGCTAAAAATAATTAGCCAACGACTTACCGACCTGGGAACCTAATGCGACGCCCATGCCTCCCAATCTAACACCTATGGCCGTATTTTTGTTTAACATCTTTAAAATAGGGCTTTTCACATCGCCAACACCCATAATTCCTGACCATGAATATTCTATCTCAAATTCTTGGTTCGGAATAATCGTAGAACGCATCAACTCTTCTAATTTTTGCTGAATTTGAGGAGTGGTTTCAAAGGACTCTGTTGTTTCTCCCTTAAAATCGAGATTTCGGCCTCCTCCTAATAAAATGCGGTTTCCAATATTCCTAAAATAGTAGTACCCTTTTTGAAAATGAAAGGTACCGTTGACTTTAAGGTTTTCTATTTCGTTTGTGACTAGGACTTGAGCCCTTGCAGGTTGTATATCGTCTTCAATCCATTGTTTTGCAAATCCGTTTGTCGCAATAATACAGTTTGTCGACTTAATCAAACCTTGGTTTGTTTGAAGTTCAACCTCCTGATAATTAGAGCTCATTGATAAGGCTTCAACTCCGAATACCACTCGAATGTTAGCCTCAACTGTTTTCTTATGCATTTCTTGGATCAGCATTCCAGTATTTATTGCTCCTTCTAAATGATTGCAATATGAGGTTTGAATATTTTGAAATCCAAAACGATTGGCGGCATTTTGGTCTTCGAAATAAACTTCATCAAGTTCTGTAATTTCTTTCGCTTTTTTGTTGATGTAGTCAATAAACTCAGGATCAATTTCATTTTTCTCACCAGATTCGATTAGATCCCAAGATTTACATGAAACATAATCGATTGCTTTTTGGGGTATGAGCTCAAAAAGACATTTTAGGCCATTGTAACGATTTGAAAATGTTTCCCAAACTTCTTTTTCCTTCATGTTTTTCAGGTCATCATAAAGCTCTGTTGGGCTCCCGAAGCAAGTAAAACCTGCGTTCTTTGAACTTGCACCGGTGGGAAGATATCCTCTTTCAATAATGACAATGTTGGCATCAGTATATTTTTTGCGCAAGAATAGTGCTGTGCTCATTCCAACAATCCCTGAACCTACAATAAGAAAATCTATTTTCTCAAAATAAGCTGATTTTTCCCAAAAGCTTAAATCCTCAATTCTAAGCATTTTTTTATTCGTCTTTTTTACGCATTTTTGTATTGGTGCAACAAAAATAGTTTTTTACGTTTATTGAACACCAAACAACTCAGCATTCTATGACTAAGGTTATTTGTATTTTAATGCTTCTCTTTTCTGTGAGCATCAATGCTCAAAAGAATTTAGACATCTCTTTTGAAGGATATATTAATAATTTTAGTTCGAAAGAAAAGATTTATGGTGCATCCATGTATATGTTCCAAAATGGAAGAATGATCTCAAAATCTCTTTCTGACTCAAAAGGGTTTTATTATGTAAGTGGTTCTATCAAAACGAAGCTTCCTTTTGAGTTAATGGTATCTAAACCTGGATACATTACCAAAAAGGTATTGTTTGATTTTCAAGAATTAAAAATTCAAAATCCAAATGGCACGCTTCAAGCGATGGAGGAATTGGTTATTGAGCTTTTTGAAATTCGTGCAGGTGCTGACCTTAGTTTTGTTAAAAACAGTTATGCGGAGAAGTTTACGTGGGATCCTACTAGAAATATTGCCATTCCTGAAGAGAAGTATAAAAAAGACATTGAGGATCAAGTTCTTCAGGCCTATGCAGCAGCTGCAGAGGGTTCTAAGGCAGATCGCTTTAAGAAAATGTTAGCCTCATCCTTAAAGAACAACGCCTATTCAGATGCTGTAAAGCAAATTGACTCAATTATAGTCTATGAACCTGATAATGCCGCAATGAAGGCAAAAAAGGAAGAGCTAGAATTGCTCATTGAAAAAATTAAAAAAGATAGGGAACAACGCGAAAAATTTGAGGAATTTAAGAAAAAAGGTGATTTATCCTTTGCAAAAAACAACCTCGATGAAGCAGAAGAAAGTTACAAAAGTGCGCTTAATATCATTGCTGATAATTCGGTGAAGAGTCGCCTTGCAAAGATTGAGGAATTAAGGGAAAAAGACCGTCAGCTTTTAGAGAACAATAAAGAGCTAACTGCTTTGCGAAGTTCAGCAGATTCTTTGCGTGAAAAGAAAGAGTTTAAAGAGTGTCTAGCGAAATTAAAGATGATTCAAATCTTAGATCCTGGTCAACGGTCGAAAATTCAATTAGAAATTAAGGAGATAAGAAAAGAATCAGACGATTTTAGGGTATCATCTTCAATTGAAAAATATCTTCAACGCGCCAATAATCAATACAATAGTGACTCCTTAGATGCTGGGTTATCAAATTATCGAAAAGCTGAATTTTTGATAAAAAAATTATCTAATCAGCAGATTATTAACGCCTATGCAAAGCAGGTTGAGAATGGAATTGCTCAAATATCAAAAGATAAATCAAAGGAGAAATCAGATTTTCGAATTCAGATGAAAAATGCTGTTAGTAATGTTCTAAAAGGTCCTGATTATTATGAACTTGCTTTACGTATTTTAGATTCTCCTCCTATGAAATCCAGATCAACAGATCCTAAAGTAATTACCCTTAAGAAGCAAATTAAAAATTTAGAAAATATGTATGATCTGAAAGAGAAGGCGATTTCTAAGTTTAGTTCAGATAAGAAGGAGGCACTTATTGAAATGAAAAAGGCATACAAGATTGCTAATGCTAATTACCGTGTTATACCGGAAGGTGATTTAAAACAAATGAGAGATTCTTTATCTAGCTGGTCGGGTGGATCTGATTTTATCTCAAGTATCAAAACGCAAGCACAGCTTAATTCTAATACCGGTAGTGTGGTGAATAGTCCAGGAGAGATTCATGATGGCTCTGATTTTGACGCTTTCAACGATTTGTCTGCAACCATCCGTAAAAGAAAGAGTGATCCTTTAAAAGATCTACAAGATGTCAAAAATGAAATTGATTATGAACGTTTCTTTGAAAAGACAACTGAAAGGGTAAGAAACGAGGCTTCTTCGAAAGCCATGCAAAGCTTCATGAACGATGCGGAAATAAATCAAAAGGAGGTAAATTCTTTAAATATTGATCTTCAAGAAGATCAACAAACTGCACATCAGGAATGGGATGCATCAGTGCAGCGTAAGGCACAAATAACTAAGGAGCAACAAGAAATGTCTGCTATACAAATAGAAAAATGGCGCACGCAAAAGGAGCATTTGTTGAGTATGGATCGTTTGAGTCAACTGGAACGTGGTGAATCTTTTTCAGAAAGACAAAATACTATGGATAATGAGAGGATTATGATTAATCGTCAGAATGATATCGACAATGATGAAAGATTAAATGATAGTCAGAAATCAATTCTTCGACTTGGTTTTGAAGTTCAGTTAAGAGATTCATTGGCAAAAATTGGTGGCGAGGATAGAGTTCGCGTTATGGAAAGCTTAAAGTCTTACAAGCCAAATTATTCGACGCAACCAAACTTCTTAAAAGATGAAGATGGTGTTTTATTCCCATCTAATGAAATGACCCAACGTATATTTAAAAGAACGAATATGCAGGGAGATGTAACCTCAGTGACCATTCAGCGTATTGTTGTTGATCCTAATGGATACGGTGTCGTTTATGAGCAAACAACTGATCAAAGCGGTAAAGCATTTTATACCAGAAATAATGCTTCAGTCTCGGAACACGTTTGGTTTAATGAGTCTCGGGGAACAGATGTTATTCAGAAGTAGTTTCTTTACATTAATTGTGTTTTCTGCTATTTTCTTTAGTTGCAGTAGGGGTTATTTAAACACTGAAAATCAATTATTTAAGATTAAGGGAAATGCACAAGGCACAACATATGCTATTCAGGTATTTGATTCTAGTCTTAACGTTTCTAAATTTCAAATCGATTCACTTTTATTGGCTTTCGATGAAAAGCTGTCTACCTATAAAACAAGTTCTCTAATTTCGCGATTTAATCAAGTTTCTTTTAAAGACACTTTACTTTCAAAGGAGGATGTTTTTATTAAAATGTTAAGTCTTAGTGATTCTGTTTTTCAATTAAGTGACGGCTATTTTGATCCCTCAATTAAACCGATTATTGACTTGTGGGGGATAGGCACTATTAACCAAAATATACCAAAACAGGCTTCAATAGATTCAGTATTGTCTTATGTTGGATATCAAAATGGACTTCATTTTTCTACACTAAATCGTGACCATCAAATTCTTGTAGAAAAAAAGACACCCGGCTTTGAATTAGATTTTAATGCAATTGCTCAGGGTTATTCGGTTGATTTACTTGTTGATTTTTTGCATTTACATGGGCATAACAATGTTTATGTAGAGCTTGGTGGAGAAATAAAACTATCAGGATTGAAGCAAGGGAAACAGAAATGGAAAATTGGTATTGAATCGCCTATTGAAAATAACACAACGGATATTCAGTCTATTCAAAACGTATTTTCAATAACGGATTGTGCTATCGCTACAAGTGGTAACTACCGCAAATATTTTGAGGAGGAAGGCGAACTATACGCCCATACCATTAATCCAAGGACAGGTACTCAAAATAGACATACTCTTTTGTCAGCCACGGTGCTTTCTTCTTCTTGTGCCCTTTCAGACGCATTAGCGACATATTTTATGGTAGTTGGATTGGATGCTACTAAATCTTTTGTTGAAAGAAATAAAGGACTAGGAATAGAGATTTATCTAATTTATTCGGAAGATGGTAACTATGGAAGTTATGGTTCTCCTAGTCTGCTAAATAGTCAAAAAGCTGCTAATTCATAGTGCGCTGTCAGTAACTCTTATGGGCATTTTGTTTTTGGTGCTAATTTGATTTTAATTTTGGTCCAAAGAGCATTAATGAAAGTACATTTTATAGCGATAGGAGGTAGCGCAATGCACAATTTGGCGATTGCATTAAGCCGCAAAGGAGTTGAGGTTACAGGGTCTGACGATGAGATTTTTGAACCTTCAAAATCACGCTTAGAAAAGCAAGGTATATTGCCAGAATTCGTAGGGTGGAATGCGAAACATATTGACCACACGATTGATGCTGTTATTCTAGGAATGCACGCTAGAGAGGACAATCCAGAATTGTTGTTGGCAAAAGAAATGGCTATTCCAATCTATTCATATCCCGAATATCTTTATGAACAAAGCAAATCGAAAAAACGAATTGTGATTGGAGGAAGTCATGGGAAAACCACCATTACGTCTATGCTTTTACATGTTTGTAAGAAACAGGAGTTAAATGTTGACTATATGGTGGGGGCTCAGCTAGAAGGATATGATTGTATGGTCAAATTGACTGAAGAATCGGAATATATGATCTTAGAAGGAGATGAGTACTTGAGTTCTCCAATTGACAGGAGGCCTAAATTTCATTTGTATCAGCCGCATGTTGCTTTGATTAGCGGAATTGCATGGGACCATATAAATGTATTTCCAACATTTGAAAATTATGTTAATCAATTTGATATATTTTGTTCTGTAATAGAGGCTAATGGTAGCTTAATCTATAATGATGAGGATCAGGAGGTGAAAGCTATAGCGGAAAAATATGAGGAAGGTTTGAATATTCAACCGTATGGCGTGCCGGAATTTGAAGTTAAAAAAAATGGTACAATCGTGGTATATAATCAACATCGATATCCTTTAGAAATATTTGGTAGTCATAATCTTCAAAATATGATGGGTGCTATGCACCTAGCAGGACATTTGGGTATTGATCACGAAACTTTTTTAGCATCGATGTCCGATTTTACTGGTGCTGGAAAGAGATTACAAAAGGTTGTTGAGAATGAATCTTTTGTAATGTTCAAAGATTTTGCACATTCACCCTCAAAATTAAAGGCTACGACCAAGGCGGTAAAGGAACAATACGGAACCCGAATGGTCATTGCATGTATGGAGCTCCATACGTTTTCATCTCTTCGTAAAGATTTTTTACCGTTCTACAAAGGCTGTATGGAATCCGCCGATCATGCCTTGGTATATTATAGTCCAGAGGTTGTTGCCCACAAGAAGTTAGAAAAACTATCTATTCACGATGTTCAAGAAGCATTTGGTGGTAATGTTTTTGTAAAGAATACCACTGAGGATGTTTTGTCTTTTATTCGCACATTAAAAAACGAAAATACAGTCTTATTGATGATGTCCTCGGGTAATTTTGACGGAATAGATTATGAGGCGCTTGGTGCTGAGCTATCGGTTTGATCCTTAAAAATTACTTTTCTGAATATAAGTGAAATTAATAGACTATTGAGTGTTGAATAAATAAGTAGTCCTAACAAAGAAATGGTCATCGTGAATTTAGCTGAATAATATTGACCAATACTACTTAGCACCTGGCTCCGAATTTCATCACTGCTGCTATTTTCCATATCTGGGTTTGATTTTCTCAATTCCTCAACTTTTGACTCATCCTCAAGAAGTATTTCCATTTCGCTAATTTTTGAAGTGTTGAATTCAGGATATATCGACTGATAATAGAAATAGATAAACCCACTTACAATAACTGTATAAATTATGCTTGATGCCATACCTGTTTTTATATCATCAAGTAAGTTAGCACTGGCTTGTGCTCTTTTTTTGACGTACAAGGCTATACAGATAGCCAAGGTAACAAACAACATATTCGCAAAAATAAACGGCTTGAGATCAATCAAGAAAAGTTGAAAATTGAATGCAACCAGCTTTAAAATGATCCAAATAACGGCAAATCCAATACCGATATTAATTGATTTTTTCATACTAGCTATTCATCGAAATCAAAAACTCCTCATTAGAAACTGTATTTTCCATGTGGTTCTTTAAGAATTCCATAGCTTCAACTGGGTTCATGTCTGCAATAAATTTTCGCATCAACCATATTCTTTGCATTACATCTTTACTAAGTAAAAGATCTTCTCGTCTGGTTCCTGAAGCCGTTATGTCAATTGCTGGATAGATTCTTCTATTCGATATTTTACGATCCAATTGGAGCTCCATATTACCTGTCCCTTTGAATTCTTCAAAAATAACCTCATCCATTTTAGACCCTGTTTCCGTCAGCGCAGTTGCTAAAATTGATAGAGAACCACCATTTTCAATTTTCCGAGCTGATCCAAAGAATCTTTTCGGTTTATGCAATGCGTTCGCATCGACTCCACCAGAAAGAACTTTTCCTGATGCAGGTGAAACAGTATTGTAGGCTCGTGCTAGTCTTGTAATAGAGTCAAGAAGTATGCACACATCATGTCCGCATTCCACCATTCGTTTAGCTTTTTCTAACACAATATTTGCAACTTTCACATGTCGATCAGCAGGCTCATCAAAGGTTGATGCAATTACTTCTGCTTTTACGCTTCTGGCCATATCTGTAACCTCTTCAGGTCTTTCGTCAATAAGAAGCACAATAAGGTAGGTTTCAGGATGATTTGCAGCGATTGCGTTTGCCACATCCTTAAGAAGCATTGTTTTACCCGTTTTAGGTTGTGCCACAATCATTCCTCTTTGCCCCTTACCAATGGGACAGAATAAATCCATAATTCTCGTGGAAAGTGAATCCTGCTTATGCCCTGTTAATTTGAATTTTTCTGAAGGAAATAAAGGGGTTAAATATTGAAAAGGAACTCTGTCTCTAATATAAGATGGGTCTCGACCATTGATTGATTCAACACGAACCAATGGAAAGAACTTTTCACCCTCTTTAGGCGGGCGGATTGTTCCTTTTACTGTGTCCCCAGTTTTAAGTCCAAATAGTTTTACTTGGTTTTGAGAAACATAAATATCATCAGGCGAAGGTAAATAGTTATAGTCAGATGACCTCAAGAAACCATATCCATCCTGAATGACCTCTAAAACTCCTTCTGCCGATACTATTCCAACCAAGTCATAGTTGCTTTTATTATCATTATTTCTATGATCTTTGGAACGGTGTTCTTTGTGATTTGATTTCTGTTCGTCCTTTCTCTGAGGTCGATCCTCTTTGGGCGCTCGTTCTTCTTTTTTCTTACTTACAACTTCTTTCTTAGCCTCTGATTTTACTGCGTCAACATCAGCATTTTTCGCTTCTACTAAAGATTCCGAAGATGTTTCTTGAGAAGTTGTTGCTTCCTCATTCTTGTTTTCTTGAACTGGTGCTTCAACTTTAATTCGTTTTCTTGTTCTCTTTTTTGCTGGAGCAGGTTTTTGCTCTCCTTCTTTTGAAGTATCTTTTGCATCATTGTTTTCGTTCGTAAACAAGTCTTTTGCATCTTCAGCGGATGAATTTTCCATTATTTTGAGTTGATTTTAAGATTTTTAGGACGAGAATTCGTAAAATATATTTTGTCGTTATAATTACTTCAATAAAGCTATTCTATTCATTAAATTTTTTAGGAACAGAGAAGGAAATTAAAGGCCTCGGAGTGCGCCTTTGCACTACAAGTTTAGCAAAAACCTTTGACATACCAATAAAAATGAAAGAAATTATGTTTTTCTTTTTTTCTTTTTTGCTGCAGGAAATAATATATTGTTTAAAATAAGTCTATATCCGGGAGAATTTGGGTGTAAATTTAGGTCTGTAGGGGGGTCTCCAACGAAATGCTGATAATCCTCTGGGTCATGTCCTCCATAAAATGTCCAAGTGCCTTGACCCATTTCTCCGTGAATGTAACGTGCAGTCTCTGCTGCTTTGGTTTCTCCTAGAATCAATACACTTGATTTAATAAGCTTCTTTTTAAAGTCTGTAGTTTGTCCCATGAATCCCTTGATCACATTCTGGTGACATTGGGTCAGCATTGTTGGGACAACATCCCATTTTGCTGAAAAGTCAAATAACGTAAATTCATCAAGTTCTTTTGGAATGGTTCTATTTGTTCTTAAGGATGTTCCATCTATATCGGAGTATTCATAGACCATAGGGTCCTTGATGAGCTTAAAATCTTTAAAAGCAAAAGTTTTGGAATAATCAAGTGCTTGATCACAATTTGGGTGTGAAGGGTCTCCATCAAATACACTTTCGCAAATGTCTGTATTTTGCGCTGCTAAAGCAATATCAAAGCTATCTGTCCCGCTACACATCGTAAATAAAAAACCTCCACCAAGTACGAAATTTTGGATATTCTTTGCTACTGACAGTTTGAGTTCAGATACCTTTTTAAATCCTAAAAGGCTTGCATTTCCTTGTGCAACCTTAATTTGCTCTTGATACCATTTCTGGTAACGTGCTGATCTATAAAACTTACCATATTGCCCTGTGAAGTCTTCATGATGTAGGTGAAGCCAATCATATTCTGGAAGCTTGCCCATAACAATTGCAGAATCATATATTTTATCATATGGAATTTCAGCATACTCCAAAACCATGGTGACGGCATCATCCCAAGGTTGTTTATTTGGTGGGGTATAAACGGCGATTTTTGGAGGCTTTTCCAGCTGAATTACCTCCATATTTACTTCCGGGTTTGCGATTTCATTTTTGATTTGGGTTACCTGACCTTCTGTTAGTATTTGGTATGAAACACCACGGATCATAAGTTCTTCTTCAATGGTTACAAGATGTGGTATTAAAAAAGAGCCTCCTCTGTAATTTAGCAGCCATTCAATACTTACGTCTTTTTCAATAACCCAATATGCAATCCCATATGCTTTGAGGTGGTTTTTTTGTTTCTCGCCCATGTAAACAAGGATTTGTGTCGCATTGGCATAGGAGAAACATAAGAAAAAAAGGAAAAAGAGAATACGTATGCGCATATCAAAAGTCGTTTTGATCCATATCTTCGGTATCAAAATCACCAAGATCTTTAGATTCGTCCGTTTGATTCATTTTACTTTTAAGGGTATAGGTAGAATTTTCGGGATTCAGTGCTTTCGATTTTAAATCTTCTCCTTGAATCTGCTCAAAATCCGGAATCTCATTTAAGTTATCGAAACGTGCATATTGGTCAATAAATCGTAACCTTACTTTTCCTTGCGCTCCATTTCTGTGCTTCGCTACGATAATTTCTCCAATGCCCGTATTGTCTTCTCCTGTATCCCCATCTGTTGTGAATCCATAATAATCTGGTCGATAGATAAAGGATACGATATCAGCATCTTGTTCTATTGCTCCTGACTCACGGAGGTCAGAAAGAATAGGTCTTTTATCTCCACCGCGTTGCTCAACAGATCTACTAAGCTGCGCCAGGGCAATGATTGGAACATTGAGCTCTTTTGCGATTTCTTTGATGGATCTTGAAATTGTTGAAATTTCCTGTTCACGATTTCCATTGCTTTTGGCACTTTCACTGGTCTTTGCAGACATCAGCTGTAAATAATCAATAATGATTAAATCAATATCGTATTGAGATTTTAGCCTTCTGCATTTCGCTCTGAAGTCGAATATGCTCAAACCTGGTGTATCGTCAATGTATATAGGAGCAGTGGTTAGTTTCTTAATCCGGGTATGGAGTTGCTGAAATTCATAGTCTTTCAAGTTTCCCTTTCTTAGTTTTTCTCCTGACAACCTTGCCTCACTTGCAATAAGTCGTTTCACCAATTGGACACAAGACATCTCAAGAGAGAAAACGGCCACACCCATATTATGATCCACTGCTGTATTTCTTGCCATGGATAGCACGAATGCTGTTTTCCCCATTCCAGGCCTTGCTGCAAGTACAATCATATCAGAACGCTGCCATCCCGCTGTTATTTTATCGAGTTCGTTAAATCCAGACGGTACTCCCGATAAGCCATCTGTATTTTTCGCTGCCTTTTCAATCTCATCAATTGCTTCTCTAACAACACTTTGCATTGTTGAGGCTTGCTTACTCATGTTGGTTTCTGCAATTTTAAAGAGATTGGTTTCTGCATTATTTAACAATTCAAAAACATCTTTGGTGTCATCATAAGCATCTTTAATAATGTCACTACTTACCCGAATCAATTCTCTTTTGATATGCTTTTCAGATATGATTCTCGCATGGTATTGTATATGAGAAGACGACGCAACTCTATTGGTTAAAGACGAAATATACGCTGCTCCTCCAGCTGCTTCGAGCTCTCCATTTTTCTGAAGTGCTGATGAAACTGTAACTAGGTCAATTGGACTTGTACTCGCAAATAGCGAGTGTATCGTTTTGAATATAATCTGGTGCTTTGGATCATAAAAGCTATGCTCATTCAAAATATCAATGGTATCGTTTACAGCGTCTTTTTCGAGCATCATCGCACCAAGTACAACCTGCTCGACATCAATTGCTTGAGGTGGAAGTTTTCCCATATCATTGATCAAACCTGAGGTGTTTTTTAATCTCTGAATTGGGGTTCTTTTTCCTTCTGTTGCGTCCATAGAACAAATATAGGGATTCATACCTCCAATCAGAGGCGTTTTCAAAATATAATTTATTCACACTTTATTAAATGAACTTATCAACAATTGTTGATTTACCTAAGCTCTTTTAGTGCCTTCTTTGTGCCTATTTTGACTGTTATGTAGTCCATATCTTTTTTAGGGTTGCGGGCGGGGGAGTAGGCTCTACCGTAGAATATAATTTGTAAATGTAGCTTGTTCCAAGTGTCTTTCGGGAAAATTCTCTTCGCGTCTTTTTCTGTTCGGACAACATTTTTTCCATTTGTAATTCCCCATCTCGTGAGCAATCTATGAATGTGCGTATCGACAGGGAATGCAGCTTGACCATATGCTTGTGAGACAACTACAGATGCTGTCTTATGACCAACGCCTGGTAATTCTTCTAACAACTCCATTTCTTTTGGTACGGCC
This sequence comes from uncultured Flavobacteriales bacterium, assembly GCA_913046365.1. Classification (GTDB taxonomy): domain Bacteria; phylum Bacteroidota; class Bacteroidia; order Flavobacteriales_D; family Crocinitomicaceae; genus UBA952. The sequence continues at coordinate 73,998 of CAJWRM010000001.1, read as the reverse complement.
CCATCATATTTATCAACCAATATTTTAGATAATTCCGAAATGGCCTTCGACTTTCGAGGCGAAAGGCCACATGGTCGTATGATCAATCGAATATCCTCAACATTTTGTTTGCTCATATCGAATGGATTGTCCGCGAGCTCAAATAATGCGGGTGTAATTTTGTTCACACGTTCATCTGTGCATTGAGCAGAAAGTAAAACTGCTATTAGAAGAGTAAAGGGGTCCTTATGGTTTAAAGGAACAGGAGTTTCAGGATAAAGCCTTTCAAGCTCATTAATAATATATATTGCTTTTTCTTTTTTGGTCATCTTCTATTACCCAAATTTAAGGAATTGAATTATGGTTGGAAATTGGATCATGAAATAAATCAACCATGGCGTTGTAACGATTAAAGTTAGGTAATGAAAAAAGACAAACCATCCAGTATTTTTTCTGAATACAAGATAAAAGAATAGCGGTATTAACGATACAAAAAGAACAATTTGGTATCCCCAATAAAAGCTAGGTCCAATAGGTGAATAGTATACTCTCTGGTAAAATGTAACGCCCTCATGAATGTAAGCAACGAACAAGCCTTGTTTTAAATACTTACTTTCAAAAAGCACAAGTTCGGTTTTGGACCGGATACTCGAGTGTTTTTCTTTTTCAAGTACTGTAAATGCGCCTTCTTCTGTATTAATCTGAGCTTCAGAAGAATAATTTTTTAAACTGGTAATGGCGATAATTCTTTGTGTAGGTTCTGAGAGTTGGTCGGCAATTGTAAAAACGCTCACTAAGACTCCTAAAAGTAGATTCATTCTGATCCAATTCCTTCTCCAACCTTTGCGCAGGCTTTGATAAAAAAGTTCAATTTCTTGCGCCTTTTTGGCCTGTCTTTGGGCATACTTTTTACTACTCTCTCTTTTGTATCTATTCCATTTACTTGTTTTGGAAGACGGTCCAGAGGAACTTCCTTTATGCTTCGGTTTTGGGTCTAGTAACGCCTCATATGCTTGATTGATTTCAAGGTATTTTTCATGTGCGTTTGGATCGTTACTTACATCTGGATGATATAGCTTTACTAATTTTCTATAGCTTTTTTTAATTTGAGCCTTAGTCGCACCTTCCGGTAGGTTTAGAATTTCATAATATGTTCTTCCAGGCACTATCTTTAATTTTTGCAGCAGTTTTGACTCTATCTATTTTTCCGTTTGAGGTTTGCGAGAACTCGTTAATACAAACATATGATTTTGGAATTTCAAAAGGATGCAGGATTTTTTTAAATATCTCTTTTTGAATACCTGCTGAAGGTACAGCGCCCAGTATAATAAGACCAATTCTCTCACCAAATTCATTATCCTTAATTCCAGTAACCAAACAGGAACACTTCAAAGTCATTGAGAGCTTTGCTTCAAGCTGCTCAGGTGAGACTTTAAAACCTCCAGTATTAATTATGAAATCAGTTCTTCCGAGCCATTTAAAAGTAACAGTATCGATGAGTTCTACCAAATCATTTGTTGTTATCGCCTCAGCTAATACTTTGGGATAGTCAATAACCAAGCAGCCATCTTTTTTACCAAAAGAAACACCTTTTACGGCGCTATAGAAATCCTCTGCTTGATGACCCGATTTCTTTAAAGCGACATGCGTCGCTGTTTCCGTCATACCATAGCTTTGGTATATAGAGATCTTCTTCGATTTTAAAACACCTTCAATGTCTGACGATATCGTAGCTCCACCAACCAGAATACTCTTTGTTTCCTTCAACATTCTTATTCCGTCCGATGTCTCCAAGAGTCCGCGGAGCTGTTTCGGGAAAATGGCAATAAAATCAGGAGGCTCAGTAAGCATAGATAAGTCTGAACTTACAGGGAATACTTTTAAATCAAGTCCCGCAACAATAGCCCTTACAAGCATCATTTTACCCGCAATGAAGTCAACAGACATGCACAATATGGCGGATTGTTTAGGTTTTAATTTAAAGAAATCGATGGAGTTTTGCGCTGAAGCCATCAAGGCTTTTTTTGAAAGTACGATTTCCTTAGGTGTTCCCGTTGAACCTGATGTTTTGCACCTAATACTATTGCTATTGTCTCTTAGTATGGACAAAAAAGTTTCTATTTCCTCTTTTTGTTCTGTTGAGAAGTAGCTTATTTTGAAATCTTTATGTTCGATAATCATTAAAACTCAATGTCCAAATTGAACAAGTTTTTTAGGGTATTTAATTCTGGATTCTTTTTAGCCATCACTTCAAATTTATCTTTACCATTTAAAAACTTAACATCCTCAACCGGGTTTTCTGTCAGTTCAATTTGCACAGTAATATTGTGGTTCTTTAGACTATTTCTTAAAAATGAAATGAGTTCATTGATTAGGGGAGTGATGTAGTCCACTTGAATTTGGTTGTCCACAAACAATTTGAGTACATCATTTTTCTCAATTAAAGGGTCTCTTTTTACTAGTGCATTGTAAAAAGTTTCTTTGCCTTCGTCTTTTACCTGAAACGCATATTGTCTCCAAATTCTGATTAGACGATCAGGTGTATAGTTTTCTTCGGGAAGTGTTTCACTCGATTTATTTTTGAGCGCTTTTTCTTTTTCAAGCATGTCCTTTATGGAAAGCCTTACAACAGGTTTGTTGATAATTGGCCTCTGAGGTGTTTCAGTTTTCTCAGCTGATGAAAGAGTCTGTTTTGTTTTTTCGACGTTATTAGGGGAAGCTAAAGGATTTTTTTCTTTAATCGTTTCCTTTGGACTAGAACTGTTTTTTGCTTTTCTAAGCGAGCCTTCCGGAAATGGAATAAGGTCAATGGGTGCCGTTAGGGCTTTTTTTTTTCTTGCTCTTGTTTCAAAGAACAGAGCTCCATCAGAACAACTTCCACCAGTAAACGCTGGTTTTTAGATGCTTTGTAGGAGGTATCTGCCTTACTTAGGGCGTATAGTGCTCTGGTTATTGTATGGTACTGCAATAGCTTAGATTGCTCCACATACTTTTTTTGAGTCGCTTCAGGAACCTCAAGCAATATTACAGATTTTTCATCTTTACAAACAAGTAAGTTTCTGTAATGTGTTGATAAGCCAGCTAAGAAATGATGTGCATCAAATCCTTTTTCTAGTATTTCATTGAAGAGCAATAAGGAACTTGGTATATCTTCTTTTTCTGCATGATTTACAAATTTGAAAAAGTAATCGTAGTCAAGTATATGCAAGTTTTCGACTACATGTTTGTAGGTCAATTCGTTACCTGAAAAGGTGATCATTTGGTCAAATACAGAGAGCGCATCTCTTAATGCCCCATCAGCTTTCAGCGCAATCAAGTGAAGTGCCTCTACCTCAGCCTTAACCTTTTCTTTTTTTGCTATGTCTGCGAGGTGATCAGTAATGTCTTTCACTTTGATTCTTGAGAAGTCAAAAATCTGGCACCTCGATAAAATAGTCGGTATTATTTTATGCTTTTCTGTCGTCGCCAATATGAATATCGCATGCTTGGGTGGTTCTTCAAGAGTTTTTAGGAAAGCGTTAAATGCACTCGTTGAAAGCATATGTACCTCATCTATGATGTATACTTTAAAGTCTCCAAGCTGAGGTGCTATGCGTACTTGGTCAATTAAGCTTCTTATGTCATCCACGGAGTTATTTGAAGCCGCATCAAGCTCATATACATTCAAGGAGGCTCCTGAGTTAAAGCTTAAACAAGATTCACACTTGTCACAGGCTTCGGTATCTTTTGTTCTTTGAGTACAATTAATTGTTTTAGCCAAAATTCTTGCTGTGGTTGTTTTACCAACACCTCGTGAACCACAAAATAAAAACGCCTGCGCTAAATGGTCATTTTTGATCGCATTTTTGAGCGTACCCGTAATAGACTTTTGTCCTACAACTGTATCAAAAGTTTGGGGTCTATATTTTCTTGCTGAAACAACAAAGTCACTCATATTTCAAAGATATTGATTTCTGCCAATCTGAGGCCCAATTGTTGAAAACAAAAAAGCCGCAGATGTTATCTGCAGCTTTTATCAACAACTTGTTAAGTCGCTTAAAAAACTTATTTGAAATCTTTCTTACTCACGCCATCATTAATTTTAATTTCAGACGCGGATAAGGTAATGATTTGCGGTCCTGTAGTCATTACTTTGGTATATGGCATTAAAACGCCATCAACGGCCTTGTAATCTGAAATATCTGTTGTTTGGGTTATTTTTTGACCCTGTGCCTCTTGCGAACTTTCTGTTCGAATCAGTAAAGCGGTTTTTGCGTCATAATAGCGGAATGAACCATTTTCTTCATCTACTTGAATCTTGTAGGCGTCCACTCCATTCACGGATATTAAACTAATCAAGACAAGATCTTCTGAATTCAGATATATTTCTGCAAACAGACCTTTTTGTTTTTGCTTTTTCAAAATCTCTGACTCAGGCATCTCTTGCTTGTTACCTTGTTGTTCCGTATAACCTGTCTTGCCATTGAATTTTTGTGTCATGATAGTACCCATGCCCTGAACCGACATTTCCATAGATTCTTTGTTCGGTGCCATTGTTTTAATAATAGCACTTGGTTTAAAGGGAGCACCTTGTATCGTAACATCTACATTCGTTAGGACTGTTTTCACATCGTCTAATGCTTCCTTTCCTCCAATTGCATTTATGTAATCTGTCAATATGCTTTTTGCTGTGACACCATCTGGAATTGGTTTCTTAAATTCTGGTTTCTCAACAGGATTTGCTTCTTTGTCAAAGTATTTAATTGGGATACCAGTTTTTTCAAGATTTTCAATGATATCACTTCCTTTTCCTACAACAATAAATCGAGCTTTTTCAGCATTGAAATACTTGTTAGCAACGCGCTGAACATCGGCGACAGTAACTGCATTTATTTTCTTTAGGTATTCTGCATAGAAATCTTCAGGTAAGTCATTTGTTTTAATGTTTATTGAATATCGAGCAATTGTAGAGGGTCTTTCCAAGGCAAGTACAAAATCGCCTACATATTTAGCTTTAGCGTTCGCTAATGCTTCATCTTCAACAGGATTATCCTGAATTCTTTTAACCTCTTTGATAGTTTGCACCACTGCGCTATCAGTGACTTCGTTTCGTACAGATGCACCGGCAGTAAATCTTGTTATATATTTATCAGCTCCAACAGAAGACCTAGCGCCATATGTGTATCCATGTTCTTCTCGTAAATTCATATTTAAATAACTATTGAATCCGCCTCCAAGGATTTTATTCGCAATCAAAACTGCATGATAATCTTCATCACTCATTTTTAGCTCGACATTACTTGTCAATGAGATGTTTGACTGAACTGCATTTGGCATATCTATGAAATTGATTTCTAATGCTTCTGGATTTGATTTAGGTTCAGTTAATTCCAATATTTCTTTATAGGTGTCCCTTTCCCAAGCACTAAAATGTTTCTCAACAAGTGATTTGATTGAAGCTACATCTACATCCCCAATTACGACGAGGTAGGCTTCAGAGGGCTGAAAATAATTTGAATAGTATCTTTTCACAAGGTCAAAGGTGACATTATTAATACTCTGATTGGTTGGGAATTCTCCATATGGATGGCTTAAACCATAAGCCAAAGCTGAACCAACATTCGAGGCTGCTGCATCAACGCTTTTTTCTTGACTTTTTAAACCTTCTAATAGTAGGTCTTTTTCTTTTTCAAATTCCTCCTCTTCAAGTAGAGAGTTAATGGTTGCATCTGCCAATAATTCCATGATTCTTTCATGGTATTTTGTGAGGCAGCTCGCAAAGCCTCCATCAAATCCGAAGGATAAATTAGCACCTAAAAAGTCAATCTCTTCATTGAAATCATCTTTTGGGATAGAGGTAGTTCCATTGCCGAGCATCGCACCGAGTATGGTTGTTACACCCGCTTTGTCTCCCTCTGAAATTGGGGTGCGGTCAAAAGCAAGATTCATGCTAACTCTGGGAAGCTTATGGTTTTCTACAATCAATACCTTTAATCCATTCTCCAATGTAAATTCAAAAGGTTTTTTGAGGGTGATTTCAGGTGCAGGACCTGGCTCAGGCTGCTTACTTCTATCTATTTGTGCGCTTAGGCTTAATGATAGATATAGAAAAGCCAATAATGTATATAATTTAATTTTCATGTTTTCTTGCTTTTAATTGTTCTTACTCCGTTTCTGGTAGATATTCGAGAATCAATCTTTGATTTGGATTGAGATATTTTTTTGCAACCTGCTGAATCTCTTCTCGTGTTATCGAACGGTAAATATCGATTTCATTATTGATTAGGCTAATGTCTCCGTATAGCATGTAGTATCGTGCCAGTGAGTTTGCTACACCTTCGATACTTGCATTTGCGTTTACAAAGCTATTTTCAAGCTTGTTTTGAATTTTTTGAAAATCACGTTCAGAAATGAGTTCATTCTGCATTTTGATAATCTCTTCATCTATTTCTGAAATCATATCATCGAGATCTGTTTCTCCTTGTGGGAGTCCGTAAATTATATAGGTCCCATAATCCTCTTGACTAAAGTCAAAAGCACCCACCTGCAGCGCCATTTTTTTATCGTCAACCATTTTCTTATACAATTTTGATGTTTTACCATCGCTCAGGTATGTAGAGATCATCCCTAATACATATGCATCTCGATCCTTAAAGGAGGGTGTGCGGTATGCAGCTAAGATGGCTGGTATTTGAATATTCGCATCATAAGCCTTTTCACGCATTGGTTTCGTTATTGGATCTTCTTTGGGGAAGCTTCGGATGATGTCTTCTCCTCGCGGTATAGGTCCGAAATAATCTTCAACCATTTTCTTCACCTCAGACACGTCAATATCTCCTGCAACAACTAAAACAGCATTGTTCGGTATGTAGTATTTTTTATTAAAAGATTGAAACTCCTCGAGTGTAGCTGCATCTAAATGCGCCATTTTTCCTATTGTCGTTCCTTTATAAGGGTGCTTCTTAAACATATGCAGTTTGATGTTCTCAAGGAATTTTCCGTATGGACTGTTATCAACGCGCAATCTTTTTTCTTCTTTAACCACCTCATTTTGAGTATCTACTCCAATTTGGTTGATGATTGGGTGCATGAGGCGTTCTGATTCCATCCACAAACCAAGTTCTACGCTATTTGAAGGAAATACCTCATAATAGTATGTTCTATCGTCTGTCGTGTTAGCATTGTTGCTACCTCCATTCGAAGTGACAATGGTAAACCATTCGCCTCGTGGAATATTTTCAGTGCCTTCAAATAATAAATGTTCAAAGAAGTGAGCGAAACCAGTTCGTTCAGGGTTTTCGTCTTTTGCTCCTACATGGTACATAACCGCTGTTGTCACAACTGGTGCCGAATGATCCTCATGTAAAATGACATGCATTCCATTTTTTAGATCATATTCGAGATACTCGATTTTGGTCTGTCCGAATGCACTTAGAGTGATAAGTAGCAATATGAAGCTTGAAATAATTTTATACATAGTTTAAATTTTGAGTTTCAAAAATACAGCTCTTTTCGCAGATTCCTAAATTTATCTTTTTATCGAATTCACAAAATGTAAATACAGGTAATCCGAGTTGGTCTGAATTTTGATAACTTTGTTTTTGTGAAATACACAATGATATTTTTACTCATGTTAGGGACAAAGGTTTTTTCCCAGGGAGTCATTCCGGTAATTGACTTCAATAATTTTTTCCTAAGCTTTCAGGATGGATATTTTCGTTCTATTGAGGTGCAGCCAATATTAGACTTTAAAGCCGGTGATGAGCTTGTAGCATATAGGGATACCCGAGGGAATTTAAGGTTGTACGATGGAGCCGCCCGAAAAGATATTACTAACCTTAATGTTCAATACCAAGTTTCTGATCACTTATTGGGGTATATGATTGGGCCAACTTTAAATATGTGGGACGATGGTGAGCTCTCAACCTTGACCTATTTTGCCAGAAACTTTCTCGTGAAGGATAGTATGATTGTATTTGAAGATACAAGGTTCAATACAATTAATGCCTATTGGCAAGATTCCTCTTACATGCTCTCTACTTTGATGCGTGATTTGGATATGCCTGTGGCTGTTGGAGAGAATTTGCTGGTATTTAAGGACAATGGCAATATGTATAAAGTTTTCTGGAACGGGGAGATTTATGAAATTGATGTATGGAATAATCAGCAGAATGTTTCATTCCATGTGGGTACAGATATTTTATGCTTTAATGATCCTACAACTCAGACTTTTGCGGTATTTGACAAAGGCAATTTTTATGATATTGAACAACTCCCCATGGTTCGTTATAAAGCGGGTAGAGGATTTGTAGTCTATGAAGATAATGGTGGAGATCTCTGGTATTATAAAGATGGCGAGAATTTTCAGCTTTCCAATTTTGGGACGGATTCCTGGGACGTTAAAGATGATATTGTAGTATGGACCGAGAGCTCTTATTTTTTTGCGTACTGTGACGGTCAAAAAACAGAAATCAGTAATTTTAAACCGCTTGACTACAAAATAAAAAATGATGTCCTCGCGTATAGGAACATTGTAGGTGGTGTTAATGCTTTTGTAGATGGTGAAGCCTATGAACTTACCAATATGCCTGACGCTGATTATGAAATATACGGGAGCCGGGTTTTGGTTTCTTTATTTAATAATTCTTTTATTGTCTTGGAAAATGGTATACAGCACACAAATTAAAATCAAATTATTTTTTTTGTTCTTCTTTCTAATTGGAACATCAGGCTTTTATGCACAGAATAAAAAATTAGATAGACTAGAACAATTTTACACTCAAGGTCATTACAAGACAGTTTACAGAAAGGCTAACAAGTTATTGCGTGATCCAATATACAATGGCTATGTTTTACCTGCATATTACAGCGCGATGAGTACTTTTCAATTGCTGCACAATCCTTATTGGATGAAACGTAATATTGCTAAAGTTGATGAGGGCTGCAGAATAATGTCTACTGTTTTTAGCAGCGAAAAATGGCCAGTTATAAAGGAAACGCATGCGCAAGAATTGGGAGAGATGGCAGTTCTTTTCGAACGCTGGCTCAAAGATAAAAACACGGTTGTAGATGAAGATAATAAACAGCATCTAAAGGATTGGATTGAAAAAGTTTATAAGGGTTATAAATTTAAAAATCCGGTTTTAGAAGAAGTAGGGGAGGATGGATTGGTTTCAGAAGGAATGAGTATTTCTCAGCGCTCTGATCTCGTGCATTATGCATATGAGTTTATGGGTATTCCATACAAATGGGGTGGTGCTGATGAGGAAGGTTTTGATTGCAGTGGTTTTACGAGTCATGTATTTAAGTATTCTGAGGTAATCCTGCCAAGAGTGGCTTCCGAGCAATACAAATACGCAAAAACAATCAATGCTAAACGTGCATTTATGGGTGATTTGGTCTTCTTTTCAGAAGGTAAGGAGATTACACATGTTGGAATATTAGTAAATCAACCCAATGAACGCAAACGTATGATTCACTCCTCTTCATCCAAAGGAATTTCTGTAGTTGATATAGATGATTCCGACTACTGGCGAAGTCGATTAATTGGTTTCGGTAGAATTATAAAATAATTTTAGTCTTTATATGACTCAATAGCCGAGCGCACAGAGCCATGCTTCAAAAGCAAAGCTTTGCCTTTTTCACTTGATATTTTTAGCTGTTCACATACCATTCGTGTTCCTCTTTCTACCAGTTTATTATTGCTAAGCTGCATATCAACCATTCTATTGCCTTTCACATGACCAAGCTGAATCATAAGTGCTGTAGAAATCATATTCAATACCAGCTTTTGGGCTGTTCCTGATTTCATTCTCGTTGAACCCGTTACGAATTCCGGCCCTACAACCGGCGTAATTGGGCAGGCTGCTAACTTCGAAAGTTTTGAGCCAGGATTACAAGATATTCCTGCCGTCAGCATTCCATTTTCATTGGCATGTTCAATTGCTCCTAAAACGTAAGGAGTTCCGCCAGAGGCAGCGATTCCAACGAGTATATCTTTGGAATGAATATTATGTTTAAGCAAATCTTTCCAGCCCTGCTCTGTATCGTCTTCAGCAAATTCAACCGCTTTTCTTATGGCTTGGTCACCACCTGCAATAAGTCCTACAACAACTCCGTGGTCTACGCCAAATGTAGGCGGGCATTCACTCGCATCCACAACGCCAAGCCTTCCACTTGTTCCAGCGCCAATATAAAATAACCTTCCACCTTCTCTCATTCGTGGGAGCGCTTCTTTTAAAAAAGACTCAATCGCCGGTATTTCTTTTTTTACTGCATTAGCAACAGTCTGATCTTCCTGATTTATATTGGTTAATAATTCAGACGTGCTCATTAATTCAAGATGGTCATGGTTGGAGGGATCTTCTGTAGGCTTTTTCATACCAAAAATGCTTTTGTATCCCCTTTACTAAAATCAACTTCAACACGATCTTGCAAGGTTGTTGAGAGCGAGAGTCCAACAAAATTTGCTTTTACCGGATATCTTCTATGCTTTCTATCCACAAGAACTACGGTTTTGATTGCTTTTGTAGAATGTTCTAAAAATTTAACGAGTGCATACTGCAGCGTTTTTCCTGAGTTAATAACATCATCCACGAGAACGATATAACCTTTTTTTAGCTTGTTTTGCTCAATACTTAGCGCTATATCCTTCTTCCAAGGTTCATTTTTATCAATGGAAATTTCAAAGCAGGTGACTTGAATAGAAGAGTTTTTTTCAATAATACTAGCAAGCCTTTGTGCCAAATCAAAACCATTTCCTGTAATTCCTCCCATGAAAAGATGAGGCTCCTCAAAGCAATTTTCAATAAGCTCATGACCGAGCCTTGTTATTTTTTGTTGTGTTTGCCTATGGTTAAGTATTATTTGCATACAAATTGACTTTGTACAAATATATCTCTTTTACCCATTCGATATAGGATAACTTTACATTCTATCTTTCGATTATTTTGATGTTGATGAAGTGCTGATAATTTGTAATTTCGTTTTATGTCAAAAGTTAATGATTCAATAAGCATACTAAGGCATATGACTCTGAGAAGGATATGGAACTTATTCCTTTTGAGGTTAAGCTTTTCAGCTACAAGGTTATTAAAATTACCTGTACATTTTGGAAAACCTGCCTCAATGAGTATTGAGCCAACGACTTCATGCAATCTTGGCTGTCCTGAGTGTCCGAGTGGTCTTAAGCAATTTACACGTCCGACAGGTAAAATTGATTTGGGATTGCACAAAAGGTTATTGAGTCAAATCGACAAATCAGTTTTTTATATCAATTATTATTTTCAAGGCGAACCGTTTCTACACCCAAGATTTTTAGAGTTAATAAAAGAAGCAAAACGATCCAGGATATATACATCGACCTCATCAAATGTACATTTTGTAAATCCGAAAAAGGCGCTAGAGATTGTTGATTCCGGTTTGGATCGATTGATTATTTCAATTGATGGTTTAACGCAAAAGACATATGAACAGTATAGAGTAAATGGCAAACTATCAAAAGTATTAAAAGCTAGTCAGTATTTGGTTGAAGCTAAAAAAGAAAGAGCTTCAGATACACCACATTTAATATTTCAATTTTTAGCTGTTAAACCGAATGAACATGAAATACCTCAGGTGTTTGAGCTTGCTTCAGAAATGTCCATAGATGAGGTGCGAATAAAAACTGCCCAGCTATATAAATATAAGCATGGAAATCCATTAATGCCCGAAAACGAGGAGTATTCACGTTATACCAAACAAAAGGATGGGAGCTATAAGCTTAAAGGTAAGCCAGGAAACCATTGCTGGAGAATGTGGTCTGGTTCTGTAAGTACGTGGGATGGAAGTATTGTCCCATGTTGTTTTGACAAAGATGCAAAACATGTTTTGGGCAGCATACAGCATCATCATTTTAATGAAATATGGAATGCGTCTTCCTACAGAAACTTTCGAAAGGCAGTTGTTACAAACCGACAAGCAGTAGACATCTGTAATAATTGTTCTGAAGGAACAAAAGTTTGGGCCTGACGCTTTATTCTTTAATAAATCTGACCGTTTTTCCTCCCTGCTTTATAAAGTACATTCCTGCTGGTAAATTAAGCGCTGAGTATTTAGTTCCTTCAAAAGTTGTGATTAAAAGTCCATTTAGATTAGATATACATTTTGTTCCAACATCAAATCCATGGAGGTATATCAAGTCTTTGGTCGGATTTGGAAATACTGAAGTATTTTGACTCAATTCATTCAAATGAAGGTTGGTACTATGAATCACACCAATGGCATCTAGGTCAAAACCACCTGATTCAAAAGGGGTAGGGTAAGGATCATTTATGATGTTCCCTTGACTATCATAGCTACCTGTATCTGGCGTAATACTTCCCACAACATCGATTATTTTGATGTGTGTGATATGGTTAATATCAAGCCCGGCTGTACCTGATAACTCCTCAAGATCAAATGGGGTACCAAAGAAGACGCGATACTTTCCAGCAAGATTATATAAATAGCGACAATCAGAGTAGCTAAAATTATCAATTTGAACGTCTGTTGGTGTTTCAGATATCGATTCAAATCGGCTGTAGTTTATTCCGTCTGAGCTTACCTCAACAAAGGCCAATTCCATGTAATGATTTGCAAATCCATTTTCAAAAACAGCAAAATCAGGCCCTGGTCCATTGACAATAGCTTCTGCAAAAGTAGCTATGGCTTGTCCACCATCGCCGAGAGAGATGACATTGTTATCTGCAATGAAGCTTCCATCTATTGCTGAACCGTAATTTGTTAATCCCAGGCTAGGTTCTAGTATATTCATTGGACCTCTCGTGATGGAAATATCGCTTGCCCACCCAATGAATATAGAGGAATCTTTATATATCGCATCCGACCCCATTTCCTCCGGTTCAGGAGCGAAGGATTGCGCAAGTGTTATTGTCTGTAAAAAAACAATAACGATAACGCTAACAATGACTTTACACTTATTCATAAAATAAGATTTTAGATGGGTTCAGTCCAACATGGTAGCTTTGTATATAGTTTCCTTGGGCGTCATATTCTCTTATATATCCTGCATTGGTGTAACCCATCGCATCAGAAATGTATATTTTATTATTTATAGGATTGTAGCTTAGGCCATAAAGTGTTTGGATTTCATTTAGTGGCATAAATTCGGCTAGCTCAATGGTTTCAGTATTTGTATTAAATAATCCTACATTGTTTTGTGCCGTGGCAAAATCATAATACGTAATCAAGAAATCATTATTAAATAATGAAATACCTGAAATGTCAGCACCAAAAGTTTCTTCCACATTATCGGTTTGACTATTTATTTTTTTCATTCTGGAGGGCACGTTGCTATAATTTCCACGTGCAACGACGTAGATATCACCATAAGGATCTGCTTTTATTGTTCCGGGATTCATACCAACTGTGATCTTCTCTATTTCTTGCTGTGTGTTTAAGTCAATGATAGATACTGTTGAATCCATTAGCGGAGTATTTAGCCCCCCTGAATTGGTCACATAAAGCTTATTATTCGCAATAGCCATTCTTTCTGGGTTCAGTCCTACTTGTATGCGGCTGTTTATGGTTAATGAAATGGTATCTATGACATCTACATACCCATCAAAACATGTAACGTATGCGAGTCCCTCATGAAAGGCTATTGAACGCGGCTGTTTTGCCGTAGCACCATTCATCATTGATATTTGCTTTATCGATGCAAAGCTATTTGCATCAAGAATTTCAATGGTACTCGAGACATTGACAACAATGTAAATTTTATCACCATATCTTTTCAAATCATTCCCTGTATCCCCTAGCTGACGATTATTTCGGTTAAGGAAAAAATTGTTCTCAACTTGATTATTTTCAAAACTCACAAAAGAAAGCTGAGAATTGTTCTGCTGAAACAACCCCTCGCAAAGCACAAGTGCACCATTAGATATAGTATCAATGGTAACAGGTGGCTCATTGTCTTTTCCGCAAGAGAAGAGCAAAAGACATAGGCATGAAACAAGTTTAATTAAACGCATATTTTAAAACAATTAAATAATTCCGCTCAGGCATAACAAAACTTCGAATAACCGCATATTGCGCGTTGAATAAGTTCTTAATAGTAAACCTAAATGTCAATGTATTCTTATTTTTTAAAATTACTGAATAGTATGTACTCAGAGTACTTACCCAAAATCCGTCTACCTGATTGGTGCTTATATTTTCATTTAATGCATAACGTAAAGAATTGGTGTAATTAGAAAACCTAATGCCTAGATTTTTATAATTGATGGATAAATCAATATTTCCAGTATGCACTGGGATGTAGGCAATTTGATCTTTATAGCTAGGAGAATTCGGGTCTGAAATATCTCGAGCGTGCTGAAGACTATAATTAAGGTCTATGTCAAATTTTAAATATTTATAAACATTCCATTTTGACCCAATTTTAAAATCAGTCCCAAAAATATTGGCACTTTGCACGTTCTGCATGGACCAAGTAAATAGATTTTTTGTGGGAATTGCCACAATTTTATTGTTAATGTAATTGAGGTAGATATTGTTGCGGAGATAAAGCTGAAACTTTCTATACTTTTTAGGTGAGTACGACCAGCCGTAGTTCAATTGATGGGCCTCCTCTGGTTTGAGTTCTACATTTCCAATATTGTTGTAATAAAGCTCATTAAATGTTGGCATTCGAAAAGAGCTACGGTACCAAATTTTATGTCCAAATTTTTGAGGTTCATCTTTTGTGGATAACTCGATATATGGGTTTATTTTGAATTTGTTTTCGGCACTAATTCCAGCTGAATTGTTTTCTTTAATGAATTGTTCAGATAACTGAAGGCTTAAGTTAAATCTTTTTGAAAATTTATATTTCAGACCTAAAATGGCATAATTGTGATATCTCAAGGGTCTTGCAAAGGTTGTATCGCTGACCAACAAGTCGCTGATGACTTCCTCCGCGCCAAAGTGTATTTTAAGATTTTCCGTAAGCTTATTTTCTCCCGCAATACCGGCTTGTATTGACCTGTTTCGGTAGCTAATATCAATGCCTCCATTCTGACCTAAATAATTTGGATCAGTATAGTTCATATGATTTTCATTTATTTTTATAAAGCTTCGAAGGCTTGTTTTGTTTCCTTTAAAAACATGATCTCCAAATAAGTTTTGATCTCGATTCTCCATTCGTTCATCAGCTGAATTGTTGTATAGAATTACTGCTCCAGGAAGTCCTTGATCGAATTCTTTTTGCATGTAACCCAAGCGGATGACTGATTTACCTTTCTTGATACCGCTTGTCAAACCAAAATGGTAGTCTGTGTAGTCATTATTAGAACGGGTCTCCTCTGAAGTTTGATTTCCGTTTACAAGCGTGAAGGGGTAGTTTCCATCAGCGCTTCTAAAGCTTCCATGACCACTAAAGAGAAATTTTTCACTCGAGAATTTCATTGCTCCATAAGACCCCTTTTGATTGAAAGAACCTTGCTTTGCTAGTAATCGAAATTGTAGCCCCTCGTTACCAAAGTTGTTTTCAAAAGTTTCTAAAGAAAATTGACTTCCTGCAACTTGGGCTGAAATGGGGTGTAAAAATTGTGAGTTACCATCAGAATTACTTCTGATATAAATAATATTGTCTGAATGAATTTGGCCGAGATTGACCTGGCCATTTTGTGTGTTGTTTATACCAAATCCGTCTGCTACAATCTTTGAATGATTCGCTCCTAGACCACGGGATGATACTGTTTTTAAGCCCCCGAGCCCACCATAAGACTTAATACTTGTACTTGTGAGTTTTCTTATTAGTCCTGCTGCGTCATCAGCTTGCAAGGATTCAATTTGGGTTGCGTTTATTCCTTCCCATTCGTTTTGGGTTTTTACTGTGTCAAGATTGTATGTAATGGTTACCTCATTTATTTCTTGTATCCTGTTTTTTTGCCCAATGCAATGGCTTCCAATCCATAAACAAGAAATAATGACCAATCTCATCAGTTTCGATATACCGAGGTTGCAAAATATTACAACCTCGGTTTCTCTTTACTCGTTATTTTATAACTCTTCTCTTAACCGTTCCGTTTGGCGTATTTATATTCAAGATGTAAACACCCGCTGGGAGTTTTGAAAAATCTATGTTTGATTGAATATTGTGCGTTCGTTGGGTAACTAACTTTCCATTAATATTGGTAGCAGTGATTAGCCCTGAAGGTCCCTCAATGGTCAATACATTATTTACCGGGTTCGGGTAGATTTGATAGTCAGTTTGTGTTGTTTCTGAAATTCCAACCGGTGCCTCCCAATTGATATTGTCAATAGCTACATATGCTGGCGTATTCATTCCAAAATCTCCGATATCAGAGGATTCAAATCGAATTGAAACCTTGTTTACAATGAATCCCATGGCACTTAAATCTATATTTTCCCATGTATCTAATATATAGTCTTCGGTGCTGTCAGCAAATCTATAATCGGCCAAGTAGAACTCTATTGAATCTTTACTTCCATCATTCATATTTTCACCTATGATCCATACTCTGAAAAAATCTTCACCATTTGTACCATCGATTTCACCTGTTGCACTAGTGTCTTCGCCAAATTTTTTCGCAAATGAATCTCCATTCAACATCGACAAACCAGCATAGGTAGTGTTAGAGATGTCAAATGAGGTAATACTTACTTGCTCTGTTGTTGCGTAAAAAGAAGGGCTCGAGGTTGCAACTGCGTAGGTACTTGAGTTGTCAGCTCCTGATCCAGCATAGGCGCTATACTGGTTCATATAACCTGGCGTGGTATTGTCCGTGACATTAGAAATAGCGAATCCTGTGAAATAACTAAAGTCCGTGTCGTAGTAATTTACCAGCTGAATAGGAGAGAAATCGAAACCTTCTGGTCCTTCAGAACCGTTGTTATAGGTTTCAGGATCTGTTAAGGATGACTCAAAGTCAATTTGAGCCTTAGCATTGGCCCCAATAAAAAGGGCAGTCATTAAAATGTAAACATTCTTCATCGTTAAAAAAATTAAAAAATTAAAAAAATAAAACGTTGAAGAAATCAGCTAAAAGAAAATAATATCCCTGTCGAGAAATTAAGTCCGACTTTAATCTGAAGTCTTCTCTAATGCTCTAAGGCAAGTATTCTGGCTCATGTCAAGTACGACTTACCTTCCCGAAAATCAGTGGTTTATCAAGTCGTTTTTAAGACACTTACAGCTGCAGATACAGCTCCGGATTTACACCGGATTCCTTTTTAAGTAAATAAAAATTTACACCTAAAAGCGTAGCAAATATACTGCAAATGCAATTAATAATTCATCTTTAGTTGCCTTTTTGTACGTTTTTAGCTTTTCGTTTAGGCCTTTGTTTACTTAGGTTACCGATAATACACACAAATGTGTTGTTAATAACTTATTATTGTAAACTTATCGTTATTAATGTATTATTGGTATTATGGATAAAATCTAAAATTTTGAATTATGGAAAATTATGTAAATCAATTACTTGATCTACCTAAGAAGGCAGGCGAAATGCTGCCAGGTAATGTATTCAATACTATGGTGGATGATTCTGAGAGCAATATTGCAAAATGGACAGGAATGTTCTACAAGGTTGCAGCATTTGTTCTCGTTGTAGGAGCTATTTATGGCTTGTTAAGTCCTTTATGGGATGCAGACGTTAGTTTGGGTGAAGGGAAAGAAATGGTGGGTGCGATAGTATCTATGCTAATATATATCTATGCTGTTTTTCCAATAGCACAGGTAGTTAGATCTGCAGGCGACAGCCTGGGTAGTTCCAACAGCTCGACGGTAAATTTTATTTTTAAGGATTTCGTTGTCGCCAATATTAAGATGATTGGTCACGTTTTAGCGCTCGGAGCTTTATTCGGTGCAATTTGTATGGGCTTGTCTTGGCTGACAGACATCACTTTTATAGGTGGTATAGGTACAGCTTTTCTAGACAATGTTTATGATATTTGGATGCTTCCAATGGCTGCATTAACTGAATTGACTGGAATGCTTGGTCTAGATTTTGTCGGCGCAGTAATTACTGATCAATGGATGAATTGGGATGTTACA
This sequence comes from uncultured Flavobacteriales bacterium, assembly GCA_913046365.1. Classification (GTDB taxonomy): domain Bacteria; phylum Bacteroidota; class Bacteroidia; order Flavobacteriales_D; family Crocinitomicaceae; genus UBA952. The sequence continues at coordinate 55,997 of CAJWRM010000001.1, read as the reverse complement.
ACTTCAGCTGGTGAGGCCTGGACATGGGAAGGTTTAGTCGCTATTGCTTGGGAATTTGTTGGTGTGGCGTTAATTTTGGCCAAACTATATGTTTCTTTAGCTGTTTATCATTTCTTATATGGTCTACTATCAACTTTTGTTGGTTGGATTAAGAGTCCTTATTTACCTTTTAAATCGTTATAGGCTTTTCTAAATAAATTTGAAACGAATAAGAGGTCCATTTGGGCCTCTTTTTTTTTTGTGGCTTCGGGTTAGGATGAAGAGAATGTTATTTCTATGTGATAATCTTGTTTATTGAAAAACTATCCCTAAATTTGCACCCGTCCAAAGAGGGCTACATAATAATCATTTACAATAATATTGGCATGTATTTAGATAAAAAAGTTAAAAAAGATATTTTCAAGAAGCACGGAGGTTCTGATACGAACACGGGTTCCACAGAAGGGCAGATTGCTCTATTTACCTACCGAATCAGTCACCTGACGAATCACTTGAAAAAGAATCGAAAAGATTTTGGTACACAAAGAGCTCTTCAATTACTTGTTGGTAAAAGAAGAAGTTTATTGGACTACCTAAAGAATAAGGATATTGAAAAGTATCGTGAATTGGTTAAAGAATTAGGGCTTCGTCGCTAATTTTAATTGGTTTATAAAATGTATGAAAGAGGGGACAATCGATAGTATCGGCTGTCCTTTTTGTTTTTAAAATTTTGATAATAATAGATAAAGAAGTATGAAATTAGGAATAACAAAGACCATCGAAATAGGTGGCAAAACAATTTCCATTGAAACAGGTAAGTTGGCCAAACAAGCTGACGGTGCTGTTGTATTGAGAATGGGAGACACTATGATTTTAGCAACCGTAGTTGCGAGTAAAGAAGCCAAAGATGGTGTAGATTTTCTACCATTAACAGTTGATTATCGTGAAAAATTTGCAGCGGATGGAAGAATCCCTGGGGGTTTTTTCAGAAGAGAAGCAAGACCATCTGAACGAGAGATTTTAGTAATGCGTATCGTAGATAGAGCATTACGTCCTTTGTTTCCGGATGATTTTCACGCTGAGGTTCAGCTCATGATGCAGCTGATTGCTTATGATGGTGTAAATAGTCCAGATGCACTTGTAGGTTTCGCAGCGTCATCTGCAATAGCTGTATCAGATATTCCATTTAATGGACCTATGTCTGAGGTTAGAGTAGGTAGAGTGAATGGAGATTTTGTAATCAACCCAACCTTAGAAGAAATGGCTGCTTCTGATGTAGATTGTATCATTGCCGGTACGATTGATAATATCGTAATGGTCGAAGGTGAATTGGCCGAGGCTTCTGAGGCTGAAATGGTAGATGTAATTAAGGTTGCTCACGAAGCAATTAAAAAGCAATGTCAGTTCCAATTAGATTTGGCTGCTGAGATTCCTTCGACTTCACCGAAAAGAGAATATTCGCACGAGGATCATAATGATGAGGTCAGAAAAAGAGTTATGGACTTCTCTTACGATAAATGTAGAGAGGTAGCAAAACAAGGTCTCGCTTCTAAAGAGAAGAGAGCTGAGTTGTTTGGTGCAGTAAAAGAAGAGTTTATTGCTTCATTAACAGAAGAAGAAACAGAGGAAATTGGGAAATATGTTTCTGTTTACTTTAAAGAAGCGATGAAGAAGGCAGTTCGAGATACCATGCTTGATGACAACATTCGTTTGGATGGTCGTAAGTTTGATGAAGTTAGAGCAATATGGTCTGAAGTAGATTATTTACCTACTGCACATGGATCTGCTGTATTTACAAGAGGAGAGACACAATCATTGACAACCTTAACCTTAGGAGGCAAGATGGATGAGCAGATGATTGATGATGTTACCTTTAAGGGAACAACTCCTTTTATGTTACATTATAATTTTCCTCCCTTTTCAACTGGAGAAGCAAGAATGAAATTTAGTGTTTCTAGAAGAGAGATTGGTCATGGTAATTTGGCGCTTAGGGCACTAAGACCAGTTTTGCCAGAGGATAACCCTTACACAATTCGTTTGGTTTCAGAGATACTAGAATCAAATGGTTCTTCTTCTATGGCTACTGTCTGCGCTGGTACGCTCGCATTAATGGACGGTGGTATTCAAATTAAATCACCTGTTACTGGTATTGCAATGGGCTTGGTTGCTGAAAATGGAAAATATGCAGTCTTGTCTGATATATTAGGAGATGAAGATCACTTAGGTGATATGGATTTCAAAATTACCGGAACGGCAAAAGGAATAACAGCATGCCAAATGGACATTAAAGTTGATGGTTTACCATACGAGGTATTGATTCAGGCTTTAGAGCAGGCGAAAGCTGGTCGTCTTCACATCTTGGATAAGATTCTTGAAACGCTTCCTGCTCCAAATGCAGATTTAAAACCTCAAACGCCTAGGGTTGAAGCATTTAATGTGCCGAATGAAATGATTGGTGGAATCATCGGGCCTGGAGGAAAAATCATCCAAGGTTTGCAGAAAGAGACGAATACAACTATAACTATTGAAGAGCTAGAAAATGGTGAGGGTCGTGTTCAGGTGTTGTCGAATAATGGAGATGATATGGCAAATGCGTTAACAAAGCTAAAGCTTATCGCATTCCCTCCACAGGTTGAAGACCAAACTGAATATGAAGGTGTTGTGAAGTCTGTGAAAGACTTTGGATGTTTTGTAGAAATTGTTCCTGGTACAGATGGGTTGATTCATATTTCTGAATTTGCTTGGGAAAAAACAGCACGAATGAGTGATGTTTGTAAGGAAGGAGATATGCTTAAGTTTAAGGTAATAGGAAAGGATCCTAGAACCAGAAAATGGAAGCTTTCAAGAAAAGTACTGCTTCCAAAACCTGAAAGAAAAGAAGAACCAAAAGCTTAAGCTTTTGAATCTATTATATTAAATTTATATTAAAGGCGCCAAGGCGCCTTTTTTGATGAAATAAATTTTCTCCATATTAGAAATTCATTTGTATTTTTAGTCAATAAAAAATTAATCCATGAAAAAAAATTACACTTTTCTACTGCTAATATTTTTGTTTTTTAGCAGTTATTCTTTTAGTCAATTGATTATAACTGAATTGGCAGATCCAAATGATAATACTGGAGCACGTTATGTAGAAATATATAATGTGAGTGCTAATGATGTTGATGTAACTGATTGGGAATTGCGAAGATGGACCAATGGAAATGCTGGTCCACAAGGAACAGGAGTCGACTTGTCTTCTATAGGATTATTAACTTCTGGGTCTTACGTCATTATCGCTTCGAATGGAGCAGAATTTACAAGTGTATATGGTTTTGCTCCTGATATTGATGCAGGTTCAGGTGGAGCAGCTGATAGTAATGGTGATGATCAGATTGCAATTTTTGATGCTTCTGATAATACAATTGATATTTTTGGTGTACCAGGAGAGGATGGCACTGGAACATGTCATGAATTTGAAGATGGAAGGGCAGAACGAATTGCATCAGTAAGCGCTTCGAATCCAGTTTGGGATGAATCAGAATGGAATGTATGGGCTGATAGTCAGGTTTCAGGCTGTACAAATCACACTCAACAGCCCGTCAATACAGGGGATGGAATTTATGACCCTGGTGTATGGATAGGTGAATCTTCGGGAACGGAACCTACGGTTTCTGCTTCACCAGATGCACTGTCAAATTTCGTGCAATTCGTTGGATCACCTTCAGATGAGCAAACAACTGAAGTTTCAGGGTCAAACTTAACCAGCGATATTACCATAGCAGTATCCGGTGATTATGAGATATCACTGACTACCTCCACTGGTTTTGGCTCTAGCTTGGTGTTAACCCAAACAGCCGGTGAGGTTCCTGCATCAATGCTATATGTGCGTTTGAACGGTTCTGTTGCTAGCTCAGCTGCCAATGGTTTCATCGTTTTAAGTTCTGAAGGGGCAGAAAACGATACGATCATTATGGTTGGTGAAATTTTAAATCCTGATCCTGTTTTATTCAGTTCCGAGGATACGCTTAGCGGTTTTTCACATTTTGTTGGGACACCTTCAGCGGAACAGACTTTTGATGTTTCAGGTAACTATCTAACAGATGATATTACCGTTGATGTTTCTGGTGACTATGAGATTTCACTGTCTTCAGCGGGAACTTTTTCAAGTTCATTGATTGTTCCTAATATTGGAGGTCAAGTAGAAGGTACAACAGTCTTTGTAAGGTTAAACGGAACAGCTCAGAATTATAATCAGGATGGTGTTATTACTGTTTCCTCTGAAAGTCAAGCGAATGCTATCTCGCATACAGTGAATTCCGGAAATTTTTATTACCAACCCCAGTTGTTGACGATTAATGTCGGTGATACCGTCTATTGGACGAACGAGGGTGGATTTCACAATGTGAATTTTATTGCAAATACCGTGACAGGTGAGGACTATAATAATCCGGAGAGTTTTGCCTCTGCGCCAACAAGTGACTCCGAAATGTATTTTCATGTATTTACGTTAGCGGGTACCTATGAGTATGACTGTTCTGTTGGTTCACACGCTGCAAATGGTATGATAGGAACTATTAATGTACTCGGGAGTGCATCTCCAGATTCTAAAACAGTTGTTTTGTCAGGAGAGACATTAGATTACGTAAGCACCGATATAGCGAGTGTTACAACAAATGATGCCAATCTATTGGTGGACTCGCTTGGTGTATATGTCTCTTTGGAGGGAGTGGTTCATTGTATTGATTTTGATGGGAATGAAGGGCTAAGTTTTACAATGATTGATATTGACAATAATGGTATCAATGTCTACAATTTTGCAGATGTAAGCGGTTATATAGTTACCGAAGGAGACCAAATCCGTGTTCTAGGACAAATTGAACAGTATAATGGATTAATAGAGATTGTTGCAGATAGTATTGAAGTTCTGAGCTCTGGGAATTCCCTCCAAGAAGCTTCCATTGTCACAAGTTTAAATGAAGCTACCGAGTCACAATGGATTACGCTTGAAAATGTGAGTTTAGTCGATCCTATTGCTACTTTTCCAACAGGGAATAATAATTTAGATGTGACGGATGGAACCAATGTATATACCTTACGAATAGATGGGGATACCGATATTCCTGAAGCTTCGGCTCCTCAGGGTTTATTTCATGTAACAGGTGTGGGTGGACAATACGATTCTTCATCACCATTTGATTCAGGATACCAATTATTTCCATGTGGTCTCGCAAGCTTTGAGCCCGTAAGTACCTCCGAAATATCTGAAGATATTCCATTTAATGTTGGTGTTTCCCCGAACCCTTTTAGTAGTGAAGTTCAAGTTGCGTTTTCTTTTGGAATTGGCTCGTCTCTCATTGTTCGTGATGTTCAGGGTAGAATTATTCTTAGAAAGAATGTTTTACATGGAGATAAATTATCAACGCTTGATTGGCCAAAGGGGATCTATTTATTCACTTTTGAAGATGGATTAGGTCATATTCAAACATTGCGCGTGATAAAATAACAATTCATTTTATGTATTTTTAAAGGCTGCACACAAGTGCAGTCTTTTTTATATCTATGAAATACGGAAATATAGTTTTAGCATCATTTTTAAGTTTATTTGCGGGTATGCTTTCTGCACAGAAATATTGGCAGCAAGAAGTAAACTATAAAATATCAGTGCGCTTGGATGACGAGCGACACATGCTTCATGCAGCCGAAGAATTTGAATACATTAATCACTCTCCTGATACTTTAAATGAGCTTTACATACATTTATGGCCAAATGCATACAAGAATGAACAATCGGCATTGGCGCAACAAATGATTGAAGACGGGGATGAGGGACTTCTTAATGTATCAGATGAGAATCGTGGCTTCATTGATTCACTTGATTTTCAAATTAACGGAACAAAAGTCAATTATAAAATTTTTAATGGGTATGAGGATATTGTCGTTCTCGCCTTAGTAAAACCGCTTTTTCCTGGAGGATCTATTGTTGTTTCAACTCCTTTTCGTGTAAAGGTACCTTCTGGAAGTATATCAAGGTTAGGGCATATTGGACAGTCTTATCAAATCACCCAATGGTATCCTAAGCCTGCAGTATATGATAAAAATGGTTGGAATCCAATGCCTTATCTAAATCAAGGTGAGTTCTATTCTGAATTTGGTTCCTTTGACGTTTCTATAACAATTCCTGAGAACTATGTTGTTGGCTCCACAGGTGACTTGCAAAATGCAAGTGAAATTAAATTTATGAATGATTTGGCCCAAAAAACTCAGGATGATTTGATGTCATTAGTAGCTGAATCGAATAAGGGTAGGGTGAATACACCTTTTCCTTCTTCATCGGATAAGTACAAAACGATTCGATATACGCAAGATAGGGTGCATGATTTTGCTTGGTTTGCAGACAAAAGATATGTTGCGCTCAAAGGAGCAGCGGAATTGCCGGGAACAAGAAAGCTTGTTGATACTTGGGCACTTTTCGTTCCTCAAAATGCAAAACATTGGCAGCATGCCATTGAGTATCTTAATGATGGGACATATTATTATTCACTTTGGAATGGAAATTACCCATACAGTCATGTAACGGCAGTAGATGGAACTATAAGCGCTGGCGGAGGTATGGAGTATCCAAATGTCACAGTAATTGGAAATTCTTCTTCAAAAGAAGAATTGGAGATTGTCATCGTTCATGAAGTGGGGCACAATTGGTTTTATGGTATTATAGGCAGTAACGAGCGGGTCCATGGATGGATGGATGAGGGAATCAATACCTTAAATGAAGTAAGATATATTCAAACCAAATATCCAGGTAATACGCGATTGTCCGATATGGTGCTTAATGGACGTTTTCACCTTAATGATCTAGATTATCATGACATGGGGGATTTAACCTATCGTTTTACACATACAGCTGGTGCTGATCAACCTATTGAGACTCACTCCAAAGATTTTTCTTCTGCTAATTACGGGATCATTATGTATCAAAAAACAGGACTAGTTTTTTATTATTTAAAGGATTATTTAGGTGATCAAGAATTTGACCGCATTATGCATTTATATTTTGACCAATGGAAGTTCAAGCACCCTCAACCCGAAGATTTAAGGTTCTTATTTGAGAAAGAAACAGCAAAAGACCTTTCGTGGTTTTTTGATGACTTGATCCAAACTACAAATCATGTAGATTATAAAATTCATGGTGTAAAAATGAGATTAAAAACAGGTTCCTTGGTAAAAGTTAAAAATAAAGGTCAGGTGAATGGTCCCATTGAAATCAATGCATTCAATGATAACGAGTTAGTCGAAAGTATTTGGATAGAGCCGGGGGAGAATAAAGGTGTACTAAAATCGTATATCGGTGATTTTAACCGAGTTGTGATTGATGCAAACAAGAATATCCCCGAACTGTCTAGACACAACAATACCTGGCGAAAAAAAGCATTATTCCATAAATGGGAGCCACTAAAATTAGAATTCTTTTCAGGTGATCACGAACCAAGTCGAACCAATATGTTTTGGACCCCGACAATAGCTGGTAATGCATATGATGGATTGATGCTGGGAACAGCTTTCCATAATCTTGGAGTCCCATTACAACGCTTTCAGTATCTTGTTGCACCTCAGTTTGGCTTTAAAAGCAAGAACTTTGTAGGTATTGGGGAAGCATTGTATGTGCTGCTTCCTAAGAACAATATTAAGCAGCTAAAAATAGGGGCATCATTGAAATCATTTACCCATCCTGGTCAATTCCAATCCAGGTTTTTAGGGGTAACACCTTATTTAAAGGTGATTTTTGGTGATAGAAGCAAAAAGAACACATTTTTTAGCTATGCTGAAGTGAAAGGTGTTTGGCAGGGTGATTTTTCTCAAAACTTAGCACTTTATCAAAATAATTATGGATTTAGAGCAAAGTATCTTTTCCAAAAGGAGTTTAAAAACACTTCATTTATTATCTCTCCATCCTTAACCTATTATGAGCAATCTACGGAAAAGACAGAAGGATTTGACATAGATAGAATGTTGAGGACAGAGCTAAATACAAGCTTTAATATAAAGTATAGATTTGGAGGTATGAAGCGATATCTTAGTTTTAATGCTTATATCGGAAAAAATGTAGTTTCAGAGCTCACGACTTTTGATAGCTACCATCAAAACCTATCCATGACTGGAATTGAGGGAGGAAGAGATCTTTTCTTGGAACAATATTATTTTGCACGAGGAGGAGTACAACAACAGATGGATGGTATGGGTAACTTTTATTCGACATCAAGTATAGGAACAAATAGAAATTGGGTTGCCTCCTTCAATACCTATTTAGCTATACCCTTAAAACCAAATCTTTTTGGGCTTTTCTATAACCAAGGATTGTATCCTAGTTTTGAAAAAATTGAATATGTATCTAATGCAGGATTGGCATTGAGAATAGGAGATATATTTGGTGTTTATTTCCCGTTAGTTCGTTCCCGGAACATGGGATCATTATATAATGCAAACTATGCAGATGAAATTCGATTCACATTGCAGTTCAATATCGTTGAAAATGGATTTAATCTTGGTAGTTTTATCAATTAAAAAAACAATTTAGTTATTATGGAAAAAACAAAAATACCATTCATAAAAGTCTTTTTGTCTGTCTTTTTATCAAGATTACTTTCCTTTTTTGGATTGATCGTGTTTATAGGGATAATAATAGGTTTAGGTGCCCTCTTTGATTCTGATGAGTCCGCTATTGAGTCTAACACAATTTTACATCTTAAGCTCGATGGATTAATTGCGGAAGAAAATTCCGCTGAGGTGGACCCTTTGTCACTATCTGTGAATTCAACAAAAGGGCTTTCTGCGCTGTTGCACGGCCTAAAGGAGGGGGCCAAAGACGATAATATTAAAGGACTTTTTCTTGATTTTGGCACTTTAAGCTGTGGTATTTCTACCGCTCAAGAGCTTCGTGAAGGAATCAATGCTTTTAAGGAAAGTAAAAAGTTTGTTGTGGCATATCACTCTGGAGAATATATTTCTCAACAAGCCTATTATTTAGCCTCAGCTGCTAACGAAGTTTATGGTTTTCCTACCTCTATGTTTCAATGGAACGGATTAGGTGGTGAGGTTCTTTTTATAAAAGAGTTATTAGCAAAAATGGGTATAGAAGTTTCTATCCTTAAAGGAAATAATAATGATTTTAAAAGTGCTGTAGAACCCTTATTTTTAAATAAGATGAGTGATTCTAGCCGTTTACAGATGCAGGTTTATATGGAATCCACTTGGAATACAATGCTTGAGGATATTGTATCCTCAAGAGATTTAAAGCGTAAAGACCTTAATGCTTATGCTAACAATATTGAGATTAAGAATGTAAATGATGCCGTAGCTAAAGGCATGATGGATAAATCGATGTATCGGGATGAGGTCCTTAAAATCCTAATGAAAAAAGTAAAAGTAAACGACGAAAAAGAATTGAATTTATATAGCTTTTCGTCCTATAGTGAGGATAAATTTTTGACAGACCAAATTCTTACCCGTGCCTCAGAGCCAAAGGTTGCTGTTATCTTAGCGGAGGGTTCAATAGCCAAAACCGGTAAAGGATTTTCAAGTGATAATATATGTGCGCTATTTAAGAAGGCGAGGGAAAATGAATCTGTTAAGTCCGTTGTGTTCCGTGTAAATAGTCCCGGCGGAAGTGCATTAGCTTCAGAAGAGATATGGCGTGAAGTTTCTCTAACCAACAAAGTTAAAAAGGTAATTGTTTCAATGGGTGATTATGCGGCATCAGGAGGCTATTATGTATCAACTCCTGCACATAAGATTTTTGCCGATCAAACTACCCTCACTGGATCCATAGGTGTTTTCGGAGTGCTTCCATATACTAAGGAAATGCTAGGTAAGATTGGTGTAGAAGTAGATGAAATTGGTACACATCAGCATGCTATTGCATCCACAAATCATAAGCTGACTGATTTTGAGTTTGAAACTGCACAGAAAGAAGTGAATGAAATTTATCAGCAATTTTTATTGCGGGTTGCCAATGGCAGAGGCATGACCATAGAACAAGTTAATTCTATCGCTAGAGGTCGAGTTTGGACTGGATCAGATGCAGTAAAAATAGGACTTGTAGATACGATTGGAACACTGCAAGCTGCAATTTCATATGCACAATCAATTTCAAAGTCAGTCAAAGATGAGTCAGTAGTTTATTATCCTGAGGTTGAGGAAAAACCATTTGCTAATTTAATCAGTTTACTGGAGGAAGAGAGTATGAATGTAGAAGCAAAACAAACCATTTTGAATCATCCAATTCTAGAATCCCTTTATGAAAACATCGAATCGGCACAAGAGTGGGAGGGAATGGTTATGCGTCTTCCCTTTAAGGTTGATATCAAATAATCTTAATTTTTGAGATTTCTCTAGTAAAGAGGTGGAAAGGCACTTGGATTGCTTTCGCTCATAATCGCATATACTTTCTCCACAATATCGTCTATATTGGGTTTTGAGAAGTAGTCTCCATCTGAACCGTAAGCAGGTCTATGGTCAGTCGAGCTAAGTGTGTGAGGTGCAGAATCTAAATGATAGAAGCATTCTTGCTCAACCATAATTTTATCTAGCATATATCCTGTAGCTCCGCTGCTAACATCCTCATCTACAATTAAAAGTCGGTTGGTCTTTTGTAAAGATTTAGCAATTGTATGGTCGATATCAAACGGAATCAATGTTTGTACGTCCACGAGTTCAATTGATATCCCAAGTTGGGCGAGCGGTTTTGCTGCCATCTGACAGATATTAAACGTTGATCCGTAAGAAACGAGTGTAAGGTCTATTCCTTCTTGCACAATTTCTGGACGACCCAAAGCTTCTTTAAATTCGCCTATGTTTTCTGGGTACTTTTCTTTGGTTCGATAACCATTTAGAGGTTCTACAACCAAAGCAGGTTCGTCTGCCTCAAGTAATGTATTGTAGAACCCAGCTGCTTTTGTCATGTTTCTGGGGACACAAATATGCATACCTCTTAATGCATTAATAATCATACCCATGGGTGAGCCACTATGCCATATTCCCTCAAGACGGTGTCCTCTTGTACTCACAATTAAAGGTGCTTTTTGGCCACCTTTCGTTCTGTATTGAACTGTTGCAAGATCATCAGAAAGCACCTGTACGGCGTAGAGTAAATAATCGAGATATTGTATTTCAGCAATAGGTCTTAAGCCTCTCATGGCCATTCCAATTCCTTGACCAATAATGGTACACTCTCTGATGCCTGTATCAAAAACACGGTGCATCCCAAATTGATCTTGTAGACCCTCTAATGATTGATTTACTCCTCCAATTTTGCCTGCGTCTTCTCCAAAGATTAATAGCTCAGGCATTTTATTGAGCTGAGCCTTAAAGTTTTCTCTAAGAATAATTCTACCGTCCTCCATGCGTTCTTCGGTGCCATATTTTGTAGCAACAGCAGAAATTTTGTGTATTGATGAATTAGACTCAGAATATAAATGAGAGCTGTACTTATCGTACGAGCTTTCAATGGCTTTTTGAATCCATGCCGCTAGCATATCCTTTTGAGCAGATTTCTCCTTGAACATGAGTCGTAAAACTTTCCTTGCTGTGTTTAAGAGGTCTTTTCGAATGGGTTCGTATGCTTTCTTAAGGCTTTCTAGCTCTTTAAGAATAAAAGCTTTTTGGCTGCTATTTTCTGCCGCAGCTTCTATGATTGAAGTAATTTCTGTTAACTCTTGTTGAATTTCTGAGGTAAATCTTTTCCAAGAATCATTCTTTGCTTGACGAACTTCGGTTTTGGCATCTTTATGTAAATTATCTAATGTTTCGACATTAGCAATTTTATTTCCTCCGGCATCAAAGGATAAAATCCATTCTTTGAATTTAGCAATACAATCAAATTCCTTTTCCCATTCTAGGCGTTCTTTACTCTTGTAGCGTTCATGAGACCCTGAGGTAGAATGACCTTGAGGTTGGTTTACTTCTTTTACATGAATGAGCACAGGAATGTGTTCTTCACGGGCTAGACGTACAGCTTTTTCATAGGTTTGGCAGAGGTGGGCATAATCCCATCCTTTTGTCACAAAGATCTCGTAGCCTTTTTTCTCTTCCGTTCGCTGCATCCCAGCTAAAGCCTCCGAAATTGAGCCTTTTGTCGTCTGAAATTCTCTAGGAACAGAAATTCCGTAGCCATCATCCCATACGGACATGACTAAAGGGATTTGCATCACTCCTGCGGCATTGATGGATTCCCAAAATGGTCCCTCACTAGTAGACGCATCACCAATGGTTCCAAATGCGACTTCATTTCCTTTATTTGTAAATTTCTTGGCTTTATCCGTAGCACTTAATACTTCATTCTCCCTGTATACCTTTGAGGCTTGCGCTAATCCAACTAGTCTGGGCATCTGCCCTGCCGTGGGAGAAATGTCCGCGCTACTATTTTTTTGAAGCATTAGATTTTTCCATTCTCCATGGGTATCAAGATTTCTTGTGGCATAATGACCGCCCATTTGTCTTCCTGCAGATTGTGGTTCAATCTCAACATCAGTATGCGCATACAAACCAGCGAAATATTGCTCAACTGTTAGCTCTTCTATAGCCAGCATTATGGTTTGATCTCTGTAATATCCAGAACGAAAATCACCGTTTTTAAATTCTTTTGCAAGCGCAATCTGAGCAAGTTCCTTACCGTCTCCAAAGATCCCGAACTTAGCCTTGCCAGTTAAGACTTCTTTCCTTCCTAATAGCGAAGCCTCGCGCGATAAACACGCAAGTTTATAATCCGCTAAAACTTGGTTTTTAAAAGATTCAAAATCTACTGATTTTTGCTGCTTTTTCTCTTTTTCTGACGTACCTTCCATTAGTTGCAAATATAGGGAAAAATTAGTGCAACAAATCTCCCAATGCTTATTGCTATTTTACCTTATCTTTAAATCCTAATGTATTAATAAGTGTTTCGGTTAATTGTGTTTTTATGCTGGTAGAAATTTGTGTTTCTTGTTTTAAGTCTCTGAATTTGGCGGCTAAGTTTGGTGCAGATAGGGTAGAGCTATGTCAAGAATTGACCTACGGTGGTTTAACTCCGTCGATGGCATTGGTCAAGCAATCAGTTGAACTAGGTATGAATACCCAGGTGCTAATTCGCCCGCGTTCGGGCGATTTTGTATATGATGAAGATGAGAAAACTCAGATGATGCAGGATATTGTTCATTATCAGAAATTAGGTATTCAAGGTATAGTGGTTGGTGCTTTGACTCCGCAAAGAGAGCTTGATGTTACTTTTTTGAGGCGTTTACGCATGCTAACACCAAATATTGAGCTAACATTTCATAAGGCATTTGACGATATTGAAAATTGGCAGAAAGCAATAGAGCAATTGATTTCTATGAAATTTGATCGAATTCTCACTTCTGGCTGCGAGGTAAATGTTTTCTCGGGTAAGGAGAGGTTGAAAGAGATCATTGAATTTGCTTCAGGTCGCATTCAGGTTCTACCCGGTGGTGGTATAAGTCCAGAAAATATTGACGAATTTATTAAATTTCTAAAACCAAATGAATTGCACTTTTCTGGGGCCAAAAAAAAGCGACGCCAGAATTCAAAATACTTTATTTCGGAAGTCTTATTGGTTGATGAGAAAAAACTAAAAATGCTAATCGATTCTTCTAGAAGGTAGTCTAAGCAAATTACTTGATAGGAGCAATCGTGTCAGCCATGTATTCTCCAGCCTTTAATTTACCAACGATTTTTGAAAAACAATCAATTGTAAATTTTACATCCTCAAGTGTGTGCGAGGCAGTTGGAATCAATCTTAAAATAATCATTCCTTTAGGAACGACCGGATAAACTACCATAGAACAGAATATATTGAAATTCTCTCTTAGGTCGAATATAAGGTTAGTCGCCTCTGGAATTGAACCATTCAAATAAACAGGGGTTACGCACGAATTTGATGGGCCTATTTCAAAACCGTTTTCTACTAAACCATTTTTCAGTGCATTGGTAATCTCCCAAAGTTTATCCTTATGTACCGTGCTTCTCTTCATGATCTCAAGTCTCTTTAATGCACCTTTTACAAGAGTCATAGGAAGAGATTTAGCAAAAATTTGAGAACGCATGTTATATCGCAAGTACTCAACAACTTGAGCGTCGCTAGAAATAAATCCTCCAATTAATGCAAATGATTTTGCGAATGTTCCGAAATAAATATCAATACCATCTTGGCACCCTTGTTCTTGTCCGGTACCGCCACCTTTTGCACCAAGTGTTCCTATACCGTGTGCGTCGTCTACGAAAAGTCTGAAATTGTATTTTTCCTTTAAAGCAACAATCTCTTTTACTTTACCTTGATCTCCTCGCATACCGAAAACACCTTCGGTAATCACAAGAATAGCACCTCCTGTTTCTTCCGCTAACTTTTCAGCACGTATCAATTGTTTTTCGCAGTCTTCTAAATCATTATGTTTGAAGACGTATCTTTTACCCATGTGTAGTCGAACACCATCTAATATACAAGCATGTGATTCAGCATCATAAACAATTACATCCTTACGATCGACCAATGCATCAATACAAGAAAGAACCGCTTGGTATCCGAAATTACATAATATGGTATCTTCTTTTTCAACAAATTCTGATAGTTCATTTTCTAGTTGTTCATGGAAATCAGTATTTCCACTCATCATTCTAGCTCCCATTGGATGTGAAAATCCATATTCTTCAGCTACTTCCGCATCAGATTTTCTAACCTCCGGGTCATTTGCCAAACCTAAATAATTATTTAGCGACCAATTCAACATTTTTCGCCCCCTAAAAACCATGTGTGGGCTAATTTCACCTTCTAACTTTGGGAATGTAAAATAACCATGTGATTGCTTGGCGTGAATACCTAAAGGGCCTCTGTTGGCTTCTATTTTTTCAAAAATATCTGCGGACATATCTGTTTACTTAAACTTTAAGGCACAAATTTAGCGAAATTAGGAATAGAGGGCACCATTTAATCGAAAAATAAATAAGGCCTATAAATCGTCGATAGCATTTGTTTTTACTATCATCATGTGATATTTTCACAAAGCAATGTTCAAATCTTATATCAACTATTTCTCTGATTCTGTTTGCATTTTACATATACAAAGCATCTCTAGAACATTATTGTTTTCAACACAATCTTAGGAAACTAGAAAACAAATATCTCATAAATCATTGAAACTTAAATCAACCAAATCCGTATGAATGGTTATTATGGCGGAAAGACACAGTAAAAGAAGTACAATAGCTTTGTGGATAGCTATAATTGCACTTCTTACATCTTTAATAAATCTCTACTTGGCAACCGAGTTACCAGGTGCTGGAAGTTAATAATAAATTGCTCTGCGGACCTTTGTTATGTATTTAGCCAAACGAATGACTTGTTTGGTGTAACCATATTCGTTATCATACCAAGTATACAAAACAATACTTTTCCCGTCTTTTGAACTTAAAGTGGCTTCAGAATCAAAAACAGCGCAGCATGTATTTCCAATAATATCATTCGATACAAGTTCGCTATCCAGTGAGTAATAAATTTGATTTACAAGATTTCCATTTAATGCCTCATTGTGAACTACCTGATTTACTTCTTCCACAGTAGTTTTCTTATTTAATTCCAGGCTAATGATTGCCAGGGAACCATTTGGCGTTGGTACCCGCACTGCGTTCGCTGTTAATTTGTCTTTTAATTCAGGGATTACCTTTGTTACAGCATTTCCAGCGCCTGTTGAAGTAATTACCATGTTTATCGCTGCAGACCGACCTCTTCTTGGTTTTTTGTGCATGTTGTCCAATAAGTTTTGGTCATTCGTGTAGGCATGTACTGTTTCAATGTGGCCTTTTTCTATTCCGAATTCATCACTCATTAATTTTAAAATCGGTGAAATTGCATTGGTAGTGCATGATGCTGCAGAATAGATGTTCTCATTTTCTAAATCAAGCTCTCCTTGGTTAATGCCGTATACAATATTTGGAATTTCTTTACCTGGTGCAGTAAGTAGAACTTTTTCCGTTCCTTTTGAGCTTAAGTGACGCGATAAGGCTTCTCTATTGGTAAATACACCCGTATTGTCAATTACCAGAGCATTATTTATACCGTAAGTGGTGTAATCAATTTCTTCCGGTGCATTTGCACTGATCATATGAACAATTTGCCCATTGATCACCAAGGCTTTTTTCTCTAAATCTTCAATAACAGAACCTTTAAAAGCGCCGTGAACTGAGTCATTTCTAAGTAAAGACGCTCTTTTTATGATATCCGCATCTTTAGAACTTCTTGTAACAATTGCCCTAAGCCTTAGCTGTTGACCTTTTCCTGCCTGCTTGATTAATTCTCTTGCAGCAAGCCTTCCAATCCTTCCAAATCCATATAAAATGACGTCACGTGGCTCAACAGGCTGTTCCTGGTTCTCCTTTAGAATCGAAAGCTTTTTCATCAAAAAGTCTTTTTGATCTGAATAAGAGGACTTTTCCCCATTCCATTCCTTTGCAAGTTTTCCTATATCAAGCTTTGAAGGGATTATATTTAGTTCTAACAGGTTTGTAGCAAGTTCGGATGTAGTAAATACATCTATAGCGTTGCTACCGACCTTACGTGAATAATCATGAAGATTGATTATTTCTGAAATTGTTATATCTGTTAAATGATGACGAAAGAGAACGAGCTCTATTCCTTTTTCGTAAAGTAGTTCACCTACCTTACTTTGAAGTTTTACGGCCGCACGTTCTTTTTCTATATGTAATTGTAAGCCTTTTTCATAACCCAATTCTAGTTCCATTTTATGTATGTTTGATTTGTTGTTTGCTAATAAAAAAAAGCCGCCTTTTGAAGGGCAGCTTGTTTATTTTATCCTAGGTAGGATTTAAGTAATTTGTTACGAGACGTATGACGAAGTCGTCGTATCGCTTTTTCTTTAATTTGACGCACTCTTTCTCGCGTGAGGTTGAATTTAGAACCAATTTCTTCTAAGGTTAACCCATGGTTCATTCCAATTCCAAAAAATAATCTTATAATTTCTCGTTCTTTATCAGTTAGCGTACTTAATGAACGCTCAATTTCTTTTTGCAGAGATTCAGCCATCAATGTCTGATCTGTTTTCGGCGCGTCACTATTTGCCATCACATCCATTAAAGTTCCTCCGTCTTCATTCGTAGTTAAAGGTGCGTCCATTGAAACATGTCGGCCAGATACATTTAAACTTTCTTTGATTTTATCTTCTGGTACCTCAAGTGCTTCTGCAAGCTCTTCCGCAGACGGGGGTCTTTCATACTCTTGTTCAAGCTTAGAAAATGCTTTATTGATTTTATTTAATGAACCAACCTGGTTTAAAGGAAGTCTCACAATTCTTGCTTGTTCCGCCAGAGCTTGAAGAATAGATTGACGAATCCACCAAACGGCATAAGAGATAAATTTAAATCCTCTTGTTTCATCAAATTTCTGTGCTGCTTTGATCAAACCTAAGTTACCTTCATTGATTAAGTCAGGTAGTGTAAGTCCTTGGTTTTGATATTGTTTAGCAACTGAAACAACAAATCTAAGATTCGCTCTTGTCAGTTTTTCTAAAGCTAGTTGGTCACCAGCTTTTATTTTTTTTGCTAGTTCAACTTCTTGTTCAGCTGTAATTAAATCCTCCCGTCCTATGTCCTGTAAATATTTATCTAAAGATTGGCTTTCACGGTTCGTTATCGATTTAGTTATTTTTAGCTGTCTCATGCGCTGAAGGGGTAATATTGGTGATTAATTTTATTCATTTACAGATGGCAAAGTAAAGCCAAAAAAAGCAAAAAGAAAAATATTCAAGGTCTTTTTTTTGCAATCAAAATGGGTTATCCGCCTCGTCAAAAACCGTGCCTGAAAACTATATATTAGAGCCCGAAACCTACATAATCTCTTTTCCCACTTTCAGACATTATTTCCAAAAGGATTCCGCTGTTCGATTCATTTAATTTTGAAGCGAGTTGATCTACGCTTCGAACTGCCTCATTGTTGATCTTTGTGATAATAATGCCCTCTTTCAATCCGAGGGATTTTAGCTTACCCGCTGTTATCGACTCAATCTTTACACCGTAATCGATATTGAGTGCCTCTTTCTCTTTTTTACTTAGTGGCACAAAGGTGGCTCCTAGTGCTACATTTTTTTTCAGTTCTTCTTTGGAAACCAGCTTAGTTTGTCCCTCCTTATTTCTTAAGACAATCTCTTTGACTTGCTCATTACCTTTTGATGTTCTAAGGGTAACAGCGACTTTATCTCCTGGCCTCATTTTCCCAATTTCTTCTTGAAGCGAAGCCGCTGAGTTCACCTCTTTTGTTCCTATTTTCAAAACAACATCACCTTCATTAAGTCCCGCCTTAGCTGCGCTACCTCCTTCAATCGCTTTGGAAATATAAACCCCCTTTAAATTTGGTAGGTTTTTTTCGGTTTTTAGCTCTTGTGTTATATTTCTTATTTGAACGCCTAGATAACCTCTTTGAACAATCCCATAATCTATAAGATCTCGCATTACTTTTTGAACCAAATTTACTGGAACAGCGAAGGAATAACCTGTGTAGCTTCCTGTTTGAGAGGCAATAGCAGTATTAATCCCAACGAGCTGACCACTTGTATTTACCAATGCACCACCACTGTTTCCTGGATTCACTGCCGCATCCGTTTGTATAAATGATTCTATTGGAACTACATTTTTGTTGGGACTATTCAATAAATTAATATTTCTCGCTTTGGCCGAAACAATTCCTGCAGTTACAGTAGATGTTAGATTAAAGGGGTTTCCGACTGCCAGTACCCATTCTCCAATGGCTAAATCATCACTATTACCAATCGCAATCGCCGGAAGACCGGATGCTTCGATTTTAAGTACCGCAATGTCTGTAGATGGATCCGCACCTACTACTATTGCTGTATATTTTGAGTTATCATTTAGGGTGACTTCAATTTCGCTCGCACTTTCTATCACATGATTATTGGTTACAATGTATCCTTCGGACGATACAATAACACCTGAGCCAGCTCCTTCCCCAAATTGTTTGAATTCTCTTCCTCCTGCACCTGGACCGTAGAAAAATTCTTGAAAAATATCTCTTTGAAAGGTTGTTTGGACAACTTTTGTTGTCACGTGAACCACAGAGTTAATTGAATTTTTAGAGGCCTCTTTGAAATCAGTTGTATTTAATCCGGAAAAATTAGCTGCGAAAGATGGTGTATTTCGATTTCCATCAATTAATTGGTCTGATTGTATTTGAGTAATTGGTTCCTGAATAGGATTCACGAATTCAAAAAAAAGTACAATCGCTATTAGACCTCCTGAGAAACCGATTAAAAATGTTTTGAAAGAAGATTTTTTTGTCATTTGAGTATTTAATTTATGTCGTTACAAGTTTAACACCTAAAGCTGTTATTTTGGTACACAATCCCTGTTAAAGATTGTTAAGCAATACAGAAAGCATTTTACGCGTCATATTCATTACATTTGTTGCGTTATGCAAATCAAGTTTTCTAAATATCAAGGAACCGGAAATGATTTTATCCTCCTGAATAATATTGATGGAAAGTACAATGATATCGCAGAAGATGAGGTTAAGTTTTTATGTGACCGTAAATTTGGTATTGGATCAGATGGCCTCATTCTACTGAACAAATCTGCTACACATGACTTTTATATGGATTTTTCTAATCCAGATGGGTCAAATAGCTTTTGTGGGAATGGTGCGCGATGTGCAGTAAAGTTTGCAGGCGATAATGGACTGTTTTCTTCCCATAATGTATCTTTTGAAGCGATTGATGGTTTGCATTTGGCAGAGCTATGTGGTAACGACGTAAAACTGGAAATGTCGGCTGTGGGCCTTCCTAAATACATAAGTCTTGAGGCAATAGATTCAATTCCTTTTACGGATGTATTTTTTATGGATACGGGGTCACCGCACCTAATGTTAGCCGTTGATTCTCTCAAAGAATTAGAATCTGAAAACCTAATAAATATTGGTCGACAAATTCGTTATTCAAAAGCGTATGAATCTAACGGAATTAATGTTAATATGGTTTTTGAGCATGCTTCAGATGAACTATCTATTGCTACCTACGAGCGAGGCGTAGAAAATGAAACCCTTTCTTGTGGAACAGGGGCAACGGCATGTGCATTAATACATGCAGCGAAAGAAATGCATCATAATGGTTTAATAAAGGTAAGAACTAAGGGTGGTTTACTTCAGATATCCTATGAATCAAATGGTAAAAGTAAATTTACACAGGTCCATTTAATCGGTCCTGCTAAATTCATTTATGAAGGAACGGTTGAAATATGAATTTAGGTTTAAAAACCTACCCCGCTTGGCATCAATATCAGAGGTCAACGATGTCCTGATTTGGATTTTCCATATAGACAAAATCCCACCGCATATAGGTATTTCTAGTCAAGGAGTATTCTTTAGTTTAAAAAGTAATGGAAAAGACTATATAGATACTAATTATGTTAATCAAGTATCTGTTAATAAGGGAATTAAGTTATTAAAAATAAAGTTAAGATTTAACATAAGCAGTAATTATATTGAACGTATTTATGAGGACTATACTTTTGCAACATCAGCCGAATGCTCTTGCCTGTCTCCGATTAAAAAGGCATTGAATATGCCCGAAGAAGTAATGAAACTTTCCGACCTCTTGAAGGTGCTTAAGGAAAGAGATTTAATTACTGGCTGGCATTCGTTAAACGTATCGGAGCAGCAAGCTGGAATTCTTTCCTATGACCTTTTTGACATAAATGAAAGATTGAATAAGCTGCATGCATAAAACCGAAGAACTTTTCCTAAGACCAATTGAAAAGAAAGATGCTTTTGGCGTATATCTATGGGAGCTTGATAAAGAAACGCAGCGTGTAACGCAATCTGAATTAAAAGTTTCTCTCGAGAACGTATATGCATTAATTGAGCAACAAACAGATGTGCACAATTCAAGTCAGTTGCGAATGATGATATGTCTATCTAATATGAAAAGGGCAATAGGTATGGTTGATTTGTATGATGTCGATTTTGAAAAAGGGAACGCTTATGTCGGTGTTTTAATTGCAGAGAAGCAGCAAAGAAAAAAAGGTTTTGCGCGGCAAGCATTGCTTTCAATGGCTCAATATGCAAAGAAGGAACTGAAGCTTATTCAATTGAAGGCCACAATTCAATCAAGCAATGAAGCGAGTATTGCACTTTTCGAATCTCTTGATTACTTGCGATCTGGTGATAAAACATTAGATTCAAGTATAATTTCTTTTGAATTAGCGTTATGAAAAGAATTTTAAAAATAGCATCTATATTTTCAATTATTTTGATTGTTGGGTATTTTGCATATCCAAAATTCAAATTGTATTTGGCTTCTCAGAAAACCACCTCAAATACCAAAAACGAAACCTTTTACATCTTAAAGTCAATTCATCTAGACTCATTGTGTCTGACATTGTTGGAAAAAGGAATCATTGATGACCAAGATTTATTTCATGCTGTCGGCAAGTATAAGGGTATGAGTGCAAGAAATATTGCCCTCGGTAAGTATGTTATTGCACCTAACATGTCGTATAGTTCATTGTTAAACGGTTTTAAGCGTAATAGACTGGGAAACGGAAATGGTGAGCTAGAGGTAAAGGTTACTTTTAATAATTGTTCAGGTCCTAATCAGATTGAAAAAATTTGTCAAAAGGTAGCAAAGCATATCCAGGCAGATAGTTCAGAATTAGCAGAATTTCTTTTAAATCCGAAAACATGTAGTTTATATGGGTTTACAGTATCAGAATTCCCATCTATGTTTTTATCCAATACCTATCAATTTTTTTACGATACAGATGCCGAAGCTTTTACAAAGAGAATGGCGAATGAATTTAAATCATTTTGGGATAAAGACAAGCTGAAAAAGTTAGCTCTTATTGGTTTGCAACGACCAAGCGAGGCATATACTTTAGCGAGTATTGTTTATTCTGAGCAGTCAAGGATTTCTGATGAATGGCCAATTATAGCAGGTTTGTATTTAAATCGTTTGAGACGAAACATTAAGTTACAATCTGATCCCACCTTTAAGTTCTGCTGGGGCAGCAAATTAGATGGAGTGCAGCGACTTCTTTATGAGCACAGGGATATTGATTGTAGCTACAATACCTATAAAAATGAAGGGCTTCCGCCTGGACCAATTTGTATTGTTGGGTCTGCATTGCTTGAAGCAGTATTGAATCCAGCTTCAGTTGATTATATTTTTATGTGTGCCAAAGCCGATTATTCGGGAAGACATAATTTTACGAATTCAGGTCGTCAGCATGTCAACAATGCCAATCAATTTCAGCGTTGGCTAAGCAATGAACAACGAAAATAACAGCTATGAAAAGAAGATCATTTTTTAAGTTTGGTATGTTATCCGCTTTGGCTTCTATCCTTAAACCCCAATCTCTAATGGGTATGAATTACGCCGTTTCTAAAGTTGATTTGGATCCACAAAAACCTGTGGTGATTTCTACATGGAGCCATGGTTTAGCAGCCAATGAGGAAGCATGGAAGTTACTCGGAAATTCGGGTAAAGCGCTTGACGCTGTTGAGGCTGGCGTGCGTCATACAGAATCAGATTTAACAAATCGAAGTGTAGGGATCGGAGGAAGGCCGGACAGAGAGGGGCATGTTACTTTAGATGCATGTATCATGGATGATCAATCTCGCTGTGGTGCTGTCGCATATCTCGAGGGAATCAAACACCCTATTTCTGTTGCCAGAGCGGTAATGGAACGTACACAGCATGTGATGCTTGTGGGAAGAGGGGCAAAGTCATTTGCAATAGATTGTGGTTTTGAGAAGTTTAAAACACCGATAAAAGAGGTAAAGCAGGACTGGAAAGAATGGAAAAAAGAGCACAAAGATGAATTTGAAAAACCTGAAATAAATCATGAGAATCATGACACGATAGGTATGCTTGCTATAGATGAAAATGGCAATATAAGTGGTTCGTGCACAACAAGCGGTTGGGCCTATAAACTTGCAGGACGTGTTGGAGATTCGCCCATTATTGGTGCAGGATTATTTGTTGACAATGAGGTAGGTGGGGCCTGTGCAACGGGAATGGGCGAGGCAATTATTCGCATTGCAGGAAGCCATACTGTTGTAGAATTTATGCGTCAAGGGCATTCTCCGGAAATGGCGTGCAAACTTGCGGTTGAAAGAATTATCTCTAAACATAGCGATGTTAAAGGCTTACAATGTGGGTTTATTGCTATTAACAAGAATGGTCAAGTGGGTGGATATTCTGTTTACAATGGATTTAATTATGCCTACAAAAACAGCAAAGAAAATAGCCAACTAATAGATGCGGCTTTCGATAGAAAATGGTAGCTAAGTTTATCTAAAGTTCATTAAGTCTAAGGCTAAACTCTAAAACTTTTGACCAGCCTGCCCAGTGTCCATAATCACTGATTGTATCATTGTGCCAAAGAAATATAAATTTCCCCCCATAGTTCTGAATTTCAAGATATAATTGGGCAATTCTTTCCTCTGCATCATTCGTGCTTAGTTCAAGGTATTCGTTTAGACTGCCATCCATGTAGCAGAAAGGATGAATTCTAAGTGATGTTTTTTTATTTGTTGTTAGATCAAACCAATGAAATGAACGCGCTGTACCTGCCCTGAATCCAATAATATCCGAATAACCCATACTGTAATCATCCTCAATTTCTTGCTCGATAAGCTGTTGATATGTTTTCGGTAAGAAAAGCATTAGATAATGCTGTCGACTAGACCTAACATGCTTTTTAATGATACTTTGCAAACGTTCAATTTCATTGTGAATGTTAAACTCATTCGAGTTTGACCTATAGCTGGGGTGGATGCCAATACTAGCGATTGTATCCATTTTTCTTATAAGCCGACGGTGCCTTCTATTTTTATAGGAAATGTTTTTATCATACTTTCCATAGTTGCCGAGCATCCAGAATAATTTGACATCAAAACCTCGGCTCTGTATGTCAAAAATCTTATCAAAATTATCGAAAGGATCTTTTTTGGAGCCTGAAAGCACCATGCTGCGTTCCTTTGTTCGCGTTGTATCTTTGGCATAAAAATCTTTAAAATAGCCTAATACGTTTCTGATTATGCCTTTGTGCTTGTAGGCATATGCTTTGTCGATATCAAATGTTGGGATAATTTGAGGTCTATATTTTTTCTTTTCAAATCGAAAAGAGGAATGCACCGAAAGAAAGCATAAAATATCTTCACTCCATCGATCGCACATGGCCTTTTCATGCCAGCCAAAGCGATATAAAACCGACTTTTTTCCGATATATCTGCCATGCTTATCCTTGAATGATGAATCGTATTCTTCATAACGAGTGAGGATATAAAAAATACTTGCTACCGGATCGGATACGCCATTGATACTCAAGCACTCTTCATTATTGAAAAGGGATCGATTTAAGGTGTAATTTTCTATACGATCATTGAAAAGTATTGTACTTGGAATTATCGAAGGAGTATTTGCAATATTTTTTTTCGAATAATTAAGCTTTATCTCTAAAGATTTTTCAAATTCAGATTCACTTGAGGTAAATACATAATCAAGGTCTCTTTCCTTGAAAATAAAATCAAAGGTGTAGGTTAGTCTCTCGTTTACTTTTTCTACAAATATGAGCATCAATTATAAATCGCTTAAGATTTTAGAGCAAATGAATTTACCGGCCTTTCCGTCACCAAATAAGGTTGGGTAGGTAAAATCATTTTTTGCTAATAGAAGGGATATGGCATTCTTTATTTTTGCGTTGTCTGCACCTGTCAGTATTGCGTTCCCATTGTCAACAATCTCTACCCATTCTGTCTGTTCTCTAAGAATAACGCAAGGCTTCTCGAAAAAGTATGCTTCCTTCTGAAGTCCTCCACTATCAGTAATAATCAGTTTTGTATTTTTTTCAAGCGTAATAATATCGTTGAACCCAGCAGGGGGAAGAATGATAATATTTGGATTATTGATAAAGAGATTTACAAAATTTTGGTCTCTTAATTGTTCGATTTTACCCCTTGTTCTAGGGTGCAAGGGCAAAACAATTTTCATTTGAGTTTCCTCTTGACATGAAAGTAGGGCTTCTAAAATACCAATTAAGTTAAGTTCAATATCCGTATTGCTATCTCTGTGAATAGTGCATAGTATGTATTTATTAGCCTCAAGTTTCAAGGAGGTTAATAACTGATTCCCCCGATTTTCCCTTTCCCCAAAATACATGCTATTGTCGAGCATGATATCTCCACAGTGGTACATGTTTGGTGCATCCATTGTTGCTTTTCCCTCCTGTTTGAGTTTGAAGCCTTCTTTTTGAAGATTCTTAATGCCTTGTTTTGTAGGTGAGAATAATAAGCTAGACATATGGTCGCATGCGATTCGATTGATCTCCTCCGGCATTTTTTTATTGAAACTGCGCAGACCAGCTTCAATATGAACTATAGGGATGTGAATTTTTGAAGCAGCCAATGCACCTGCTATGGTAGAGTTGGTGTCACCATAAAGAATGACAGAATCTGGTTTTTCTTTGATTAGGATTTCTTCAATTCCATCTATCATTTTAGCGGTTTGCTGCCCATGTCTTCCCGAACCCACATTTATATTATAGCTTGGTTTTGGAATACCTAGCTCCTCAAAAAAGATTTGAGACATGTTTTGGTCATAGTGCTGTCCAGTATGCACGATGATTTCCTCTATTTCTTCTTTGAAGAATAAACCAATAGCTCTGCTAATAGCAGAAGCTTTGATGATTTGTGGTCTTGCACCAACAATCGTAATGATTTTTTTTCTGGACATATCTTTCTATAATACATCTGTAAAATTAAATATTTAACTTACAAAGTATCCATTACTTTTGCATCAGATTACCAAACCTAAATCTTTGGCATGAAAAAAAATAAGAAAAATAGAATTAATGTAGTTTACTCCACCAATCCTGATTTTCAATTTGAAGAGGAAAATAATGGGGTAGAGGAAACCCTTTCAGCTGCGCAGCAATCATTGTACGTTTCTTTAGATAAAAAAAATAGAGGTGGCAAGGCAGTTACCATTGTTGAGGGATTTATTGGTTTGGAAGAAGATTTAAAAGCCTTAGGAAAAGAATTGAAAAGTAAGTGTGGCGTCGGTGGTTCGGCAAAGGACGCAGTAATTTTAATTCAGGGTAATTTTGTAGAAAAGGTGCATACAATGCTCACAAGTAAGGGCTATAAAGCCAAAAAGAAGGGTGGTTACTAAAAATCATTATCTGATTACATCCAAGTGAAAAAAGGAATTATATATGTTGTTCTTTCTGGGCTATGTTTCTTAATTGTTAACCTAATTGTTAAGCTTTTTAGTGGTAATTTAAGTCTAGGACAGCTTGAGTTACAATCTATTCCAGCGCATGAGCTCGTATTGTCTCGTTCCATTGTTTCTTTTGTAATTAGCTCAATCATCATTTATAGAAAGGGCTTGCCTTATTTTGGTGTAAATAAGAAATGGCTGATTATCCGTGGAATAGCCGGGACATTAGCGTTAACCTTGTTTTTTATGACGATACAGAACATGCCTTTTGCTGTCGCAGCAGTGATTCAATATTTAGCACCGATCTTTACAATGCTTTTTACTTTTTTCCTGCTAGGAGAAAGGATCTTTAGCATTCAATGGCTTTTTGTTTCGCTTGCTTTTTTTGGTGTCTGCTTGATTTCATTACAAAATTACGCTTTGGATTATTTGGGCGATTATTTTGAGCCATATTGGATTGGTTTAGGAATGCTTTCTGCCAGTATCTCTGGAATTGCATATACAGCCATTGTAAAGCTTAAAGACACCGATGAGCCAATTTCAATTGTGCTTTATTTTCCAATGATATCAATACCTTGTATGGTCTTACTTTGCTTATTTGAATTTATAATGCCTGTTGGGATCGAATGGTTCTTGCTTCTATTGGTTGGTGTTTTTACGCAGTTTGCCCAAATTCTACTGACTAAAGCATTACATCTTGGTTCATCATCCGTGATTATTCCTTTTCAATATCTTGGTATTGTTTATGCATTGCTAGTAGGATATTTGGTTTTTGATGAACGGCTGAATATGATGGTGAATCTCGGGGTTTTGTTCATCTTTTCAGGAATTATAATGAATGCCTATTTTAGATATAAGAAGGCCCAGAAAAGCTAAAATTTCCCTATTTTTAACCCATGCCTATAGAAAGAATCAAACTGGCCGATTTTGGAAACTTGGAGCTTCTTGCAAGACAAGTTGTAGAGGGATTCATCACCGGATTGCACAAAAGTCCTTTTCATGGATTTTCTGTAGAATTTGCCGAGCACAGGTTGTATAATAATGGAGAATCCACGCGTCATATTGATTGGAAGCTCTTTGCGCGCACTGAACGCATGTATACCAAAAAGTATGAGGAAGAAACCAATTTACGCTGCTTGTTCGTCCTAGATGCGTCCAGCTCCATGTATTTTAGTGAAGGGAACACCTCGAAATTCGAATTTTCGATATACGCTATTGCTAGTCTGATGGAGCTCCTAAGAAGGCAAAGAGATGCAGTGGGTATATCTTTTTTTACAGACAAGGTAGATTATGTTTCGGAAATTAAATCATCCCAACGACATCACCGTGAGCTCTATGATCGGATGGAGGAACGTTTGAAGATATACAACCCTTCTAAAATGAAGAATACTTCAACAGCAAAAGCGCTCCATGAAATTGCTGAACTCACACCTAAAAGAAGTTTAGTTGTATTGTTTACAGATTTGTTAGATGATCCTGATAAGGTTGAAGAAATTGTTGAGGCATTACAACATTTAAAGCACAACAAGCATGAAGTAGTTCTTTTTCAGGTAATGGATGCACATAAAGAATTGAATTTAGAACTTGAAAACAGACCCCATGAGCTCATTGACATGGAAACAGGAGAGCGTTTAAGACTGAATCCGCTTGAAATCAGAGAAGAATATACTGAGCGGCTAAAGGAACATTTCAATGAAATCCGAATGCGTTGTATAAATTTACATATTGACTTTGTTGAAGTAGATGTGGCACAGGGTGTTGCACCTATTTTACAGCAGTATTTAATACAGCGTCAGAAAATAGGTTGATTTTTCAGATTAATTCTATCATCATTTTAAATATCGTACCTTTGCGCTCTAATCATTGAGCATGTCGCATAAATCTGGTTTTGTAAATATTGTGGGTAGTCCAAATGTAGGTAAATCAACATTGATGAATCGCCTTGTAGGCGAGCGCGTTTCTATAGTTACCTCAAAGGCCCAGACAACAAGACACCGTATTATTGGAATCGTTAATGAGGATGACCTTCAGGTTGTCTTTTCCGACACGCCTGGTGTTGTAAATGCTGCATATAAGCTTCATGACAATATGATGGACAGCGTTCAGGGTTCTATAAAGGATGCAGATGTTTTACTTTTTGTAACCGATACCAAAGAGCGTCAGATGAATCATGTTAAAACGCTGGACCGTATTAAGAAGCTATCTGTACCCGTATTTTGCCTGATTAATAAAATAGATCTATCCTCTCAAGATGAGGTCTTTAAACGTATTGAATATTGGCAGGCTCAATTGCCCAATGCGAAGGTTTGTCCGATATCTGCCTTGCATGATTTTAATGTGGGAGAGCTTTGGGAAGAAATTGTCAAGCATATTCCTGAGAGTCCGCCTTATTATGATAAGGAGGACCTAACAGATCGTCCTTTACGATTCTTCATTTCTGAAATTATACGAGAGAAAATATTTGAGCTTTGTCAAAAGGAGATTCCATACAGCTGTCAAGTTTTAGTCGAGGAATACAAAGAGGAAGATAGAATCATAAGAATTCGTGCTCAAATCATTGTTGAACGCGATTCACAGAAAGGTATTATCATCGGTAGAGGGGGAGATATGCTACAGAAAATAGGTAAGAAATCTAGAATCGATTTAGAAAAATTCTTAGACAAAAAAGTGTTCTTAGAAAACTATGTAAAGGTCGACAAAGATTGGAGAAGCTCTGAGAAAAAGCTCAAGAAATACGGATATTAAAGAAAGAATAGATGTCAAATATCGTTGCAATTGTAGGAAGACCTAATGTAGGAAAATCAACACTATTTAATAGATTGACCGAATCAAGAGATGCCATTGTAAAAGAGGTGAGTGGTGTGACCCGCGATCGAATTTATGGTCAAGGCGAATGGAATGGTTGTAGCTTTTCTGTAATTGACACAGGAGGATATGCAAAAACAAAAGAGGATATTTTTGAAGCCGAAATCCGAAAGCAGGTAGAAATTGCGATTGAAGAAGCTTCGGTAATTCTATTTATGGTAGATGCTACGACTGGTATTATCGAGATGGATCAGGTTGTTGCTGGGATTCTACGTAAAAGCAATAAAGACATTATCGTCGTGGCAAATAAAGTCGATAATACGGCACGTGTTGGTTTGTCATCAGAGTTTTATTCCTTCGGTTTGGGAGAGGTGTATGACCTTTCCGCAACGAATGGTTCTGGAACAGGTGAAATTCTTGATGAGATGGTTTCTTATTTCGATTCAAAGGATGAATCTATTCTTGAAGAAACTGGATTGCCTCGCATAGCAATCGTAGGAAAGCCAAATGTTGGTAAATCTTCATTGATCAATGCTTTTACGGGAAAAGATAGAAATATTGTCACTGATATATCTGGTACAACGAGAGACGCTATCCATACGCGGTACAATGCCTTTGGATTTGATTTCTTATTGATTGATACGGCAGGTATCCGAAAGAAGGCAAAGGTCACTGAGGATATTGAATACTATTCAGTTTTACGCTCTGTGCGTACTATTGAAAATGCAGACGTTTGTTTGTTTATGGTAGATGCAACAGAGGGTATTCAAAAGCAAGACCTGAGTATTTTTTATATGATTGAAAAGAATTCAAAAGGTGTAGTAGTTCTAGTCAACAAATGGGACCTTTTGGATAAAGACCAGAATACCGTTAAGAAATACGAGGATAAATTGCGAGAACAGCTTGCACCATTTAACGATGTACCCATTATTTTCACGTCTACATTGACGAAACAGCGTATTCATAAATCGATTGAAACGGCGATGACTGTTTTTGAAAATAGAATCCAAAAGATTCCAACGTCAAAGCTGAATGACGTCATGCTCGATATTGTACATGCAACGCCTCCACCTGCAATGAAGGGTAAATACATTAAGATTAAATTTATTCAGCAGCTTCCAACCCATGCACCATCATTTGCCGTCTTCTGTAACCTACCACAATACATTACAGACGGCTATAAGCGATTCTTTGAAAACAGATTGCGCGAGAAGTTTGACTTTGAAGGTGTGCCTGTGAAAATTTTCTTCCGAAAAAAGTAAAGTATTTATTGCTAAATACTCAGCGCTATTTTTCAAATAGCTGGCCAATATCCTTAAATGCTTTAAATTCTAGGGCATTTCCCTCGGGATCTAAAAAAAACATTGTCGCTTGTTCTCCAACTTCACCTTCGAAACGGATATAGGGGTCTATGATGAATTTAATCTTTTGAGCCTGAAGGCGCTCAGAAAGTTTTATCCAATCTTCCCAGTCTAAAACCACCCCAAAATGTGGTACAGGTACATCATGACCATCGACTTGATTTGAGCCTTTTCCATCTTTGAAAGCTATATCCGATTTTTCATGCAATACTAGCTGGTGTCCAAAAAAATCAAAGTCCACCCATTTTTCGGCGCTTCTTCCTTCTTTACATTCTAATACTTCTTTATAGAAAGCCCGCGTAACGATTAGGTCTTTTACTGGAATAGCTAGATGAAAAGGATTCATTTCAAAAAATGATTAATCTTGAAGCTCGTCCACTCTTTTTTGCCTCTGCATTGGATTTTCCCGTTGTTGCATTCTCATTTTTCGCTGCTGGAAAAGATCATATCGAGAAGGCAACGCCCTTTTAGGCCACATATTGTTTTGCAAGTCGGTATCTGCGGTCTCCAAAAATGGATCAAGCTGAAAGCTCGCGACTTCTTTCTTAAGAACCAAGACCTTTGAAACAACATTCTCTTTTCTCCTCCAAATTTCAGCAGGTATTCTAACTACTTCTGTTGTGTTGTCTGTGTAAGAGATTTCAATAATAAGCGGCATAACTAATCCTCCTATATTTTTAAATGTCAGCTCATAGAAAAAATAGCCTGCATTCAAGAGGTCTAATTTACCTTTATCTAATCTCCTTTTCAGCCCCTCATATTCTTTGATATCGAGTGCATCAACTTTATAAATATCACGGGTCCCATAAAAGTCATCAATGTTTTGATCCTTTTCATTTATGGTCTCTTTAATCTGTTCCTGATTTCTAGTTTCTCCGATATGAATGTCTCGATTGCTATTTTTGTTTTTTGAAAAAGCCTTTTCTACGGTTGGATTTTGCGAATTAAGCTGGAATAGCTTTACATCTGAGAGGGAAATATCCACATGGTCTGTACTAAAGAACCATCCTCTCCAAAACCAATCTAGGTCAACAGCAGAAGCATCCTCCATCGTTCTAAAGAAATCAGCAGGTGTCGGGTGCTTAAACTTCCAACGTTCGCAATAGGTTTTGAAGGCATAATCAAAAAGCTCGCGTCCCATGATTGTTTCTCTCAAAATATTAAGCGCCGTTGCTGGTTTCCCGTAGGCGTTATTTCCAAATTGATGAATTGATTCAGAATTGGTCATAATAGGGGAGATGTTAGCTTTATCTCCTCTCATATAATCCGCAATTTTGTAAGCCGGACCTCTTCTTGATGGGTAACCTCTTTCCCATTCTTGTTCTGTCAAGTACTGCACAAAAGTATTTAGTCCTTCATCCATCCAGGTCCATTGTCGCTCGTCAGAGTTAATGATCATCGGAAAGAAGTTGTGTCCAACCTCATGAATGATTACGCCCCACATTCCATACTTTGTTCTTTCACTATACGTTCCGTCAGCCTCTGGTCTACCACCGTTAAAACAGATCATAGGGTACTCCATACCTATTGACTTGGAATGTATTGATATTGCTACAGGATAAGGGTAATCCACCGTGAATTTAGAATAGGTATTTACTGTGTGTGCCACAAGCTTTGTGGAATATCTCTCCCACAATGGATTTCCTTCTTTCGGATAGAAAGACATGCAAAGCACATCTTTATCCTTTACTGTTGTATTTTGGGCATCCCAAATGAATTTTCTAGAACTAGCAAAAGCAAAATCTCTAACGTTTTTTGCTTTGAATCTCCACGTTTTCAATGATTTAACCTTGTTTTTTTCTGTTTTTTCAGCCTCCTCTTGGTTCACAATAAAGACGGGCGCATCCGCTTTTCTAGCTTTTTGTAATCTTTTTCTTTGTGCATCAGAGAGCACAGCGCTTTCATTTTGAAGGGTTCCTGTTGCTGAAACAATGTGGTCACCTGGAACGGTTAATGAAACATCATAGTTTCCGAAAGGAAGGGTGAATTCTCCTCTGCCCAAGAACTGCTTGTTTTGCCATCCTGAAACATCATCATAGACGCACATTCTTGGGAAGAATTGTGCAATGGTGTAGATGTAATTATCTTCATCTTCAAAATATTCATAACCTGAACGCCCACCTACAGCCATACGGTCGTTTATATTATACCACCATTTAATACTAAACGAAATACTTCCATTTGTTTTCAATGGCTGCTTCAAGTCTATTCTGAGCATTGTTTTGTTGATTGCGTAGCATAAATCTTCACCATTTGTGGCTTTCACCTCCTCGATTTTGAATCCTCCGTCATAATCAAACAGTTTCCGTTCAATTTGCTCTAAAGAACGAAAATCCTCCATTCTTTCAACCCTAATCAGTTTAGTATCTGACGATTTCGAGAATAGGTTTTGATCAAGTTGCAACCATAAATATTCTAGTGCATCAGGTGAATTGTTTGTATATGTAATGGTTTCCGTACCTCTTAAGATTTGCGTGTCATCCTCAAGTGTCAAAGACATTTTGTAGTCAGCTTGCTGCTGATAATAGCTGTGACCCGGAGCACCTGCTGCGTTTCTATATTCGTTCGGCGTAGGAATAAGATTTTCTATTTGGGCAAATTTCTTTTGTCCAAGCACAGATAAAGAGGTTGAAGCAATGATTACTAATGCTAGAATCTGGTTTAAATATTTCATAATTCGATTGTGTTTTCTCGTTTAAAGACAAAATAGTTATAAACCACTTGGTCATTATTTTTTTTGTAGTTCAGCTTATTTTGCTGCTCAGGGTAGATATCCATAAACAGACCATAAAACAATGTAAGATCCGTATTCTCAATTTGATCTGAACGTAAGTAAAAAGAACAAGTGCCGTCTTCAAAAAGTTCATACCCCTCGTAAAACAGTATGATGTCCTGACGGTTCTGTTTTATTTTAAATCCTGCTAAAATGATTTTTTGAACAAGTCCCTGTCGATGTGCTACGTTTTCAAGGTCTTTTTCTAAAGTACTGGAGAGTATGTTTTGCTTCTCTGCATAGGCTTCTAGGTCATGTGCCGATAGTGTCAGGGTGACTTCAAGACAGTTGCATTCGGTGTCATATTGCATCTCCGCGAATGAAAAATAAGTTTCATGCGCAAAACCGAGGGTTTTTAGGCTCAAAAGGAAGGCAAGAATAAAAATTTTCATGAGGAGCGAAAATACGAAAAGATTTTTCCTTAGTTTCTTATTTGAAAAAAAAAAAGCCCCAAAAAGGGGCTTTAAAACAAACAACAAACAAATTCCCGCTGACCAAGGGTCTAGCGAAGGAATATTTTTGCTCCTTTCAACAAGCGCTGATGAGGAGTAGAAATTTGGTTTATTTTCATCAATGATTTCAAGCGAACACCTTCTTTTTGCGATATTTCAGCCAAAGTAGTCTCTGCCTCTAAAACAATTTCTTTTTTCCCAGAAGCCCTTCGCTTCTTTGATTCCAAATAGATTGGTGTTCCTGGTTTTATATTCTCCAATTTTTCTAGACCATTATTGTATTTGTGAAGCTGTCTTAAAGTAATTCCTGTGCTTAGACTCAGTTTATAGAAAGTGTCTCCGTTTTTAGAAAGCAAAACTTTGGCTTTATTTATTGAAAATTCTTCTCTTGCTATTTGTTTTGTTGGCTGAGTTTCAGTCTCAGGGATATTATATAGTTGATCAAAGATATAGAGTCTTTCTTCTTCAATCAATTGAATAAGTCGGTCTGCATAGTGCGGGTTGGTCGCATAACCTGCTTTTTTTAGACCATGTGCCCATGCTTTATAATCATTCTGTTTCAGCTCAAATAAAAAAGCATAGCGTTGATTTGAGGTTAGAAATAAGCTATGGTCTAAATAAGAATCTTTCACCCTGGAATAGGCGCGAAAGCATTCGTTTTCTTTGTCATCATCGTGATAGGATGTTTTTCCTTTCCATTGCCTACCGCATTTAATACCAAAATGATTGTTTGAACTTCGCGCTAAATAAGAATTTCCAGATCCTGATTCTAAAATACCTTGGGCTAGCGTTATACTAGCGGGTATTTTATGTTTTTTCATCTGAGCGATTGCAATGTTGCTGTAACTTGAAATATATTCTTTTCGCGCGCTGGTTGGTCCACTTGCCATCATCAAACATGGAAGGGTTAGTGTGAAAAATGATATAATTAAAAGTTTCATCGCAATAGTCGTGTGAGATGTGAAACGCAAATCATTTAAATTGGTTTCATATAAGGTCAAAAAAATATGTTTTTGGAGTGTAAAAAAAGTAATACATTGTTAAGTGTCAAAATGACATTTAAAACTTACTCAACACGTCAAAATGTCTGTTTATGTAGGTTTTTTATCTAGTGGTTTAAGTTTTGTGGTGTCACGAGTATGAACGAAAAACGATTTACACACAACGCGTTGACCACAATTCAGTTCGCACATGAATTGTGTTTGATGCAGAACCATGCTGAATTAAAAACGCTGCATTTACTTGCAGCAATGTGCGAAAAAAATGCATCCGAAATTATATTCCTAAGTAAACCTTTCATTGAAAATATGGATGTTTTGAAGGATAAGATTACCCTTGCATTATCAGGTGTGAACACCTCAACTGGTGAATTGCCGTCTTCATCTTCTCAAATGAATGAATACTTTCAAAGAACTTTAATGAGTTTAAATGAATTTGGAGATACGCACATTACTATTGAAACGCTATTTTACAATTTACTTGTTATGTCGAGCGAAGCTCAAAACATTCTAAAATCTTTTGGAATAACTGCCAGTCAAGTAAAAAATCAAATCAATAAATTAAGATCTAATGTGAAATCTGAAAATAATAGTTTGATGAAAACAAACACAGAACTTATCAAGTATGCTAAAAACTTAAATGAACTGGTAGAACAAGGAAAGGTTGATCCTATTATCGGAAGGGATGATGAGATTCGACGTGTATTACGAATATTGAGCCGTCGAACAAAAAATAATCCTATTTTGATAGGTGAACCAGGTGTAGGTAAAACAGCTATAGCAGAGGGGATAGCCCAGCGAATTGTGAAAGGAGATGTTCCTGAAAACCTCCAATCAAAGAAGGTTTTTTCACTCGATATGGGCGCACTTGTTGCCGGAGCTAAATTTAAAGGGGAATTTGAGGAGAGGCTTAAAGGAGTGATTAACGAGGTGGTTAAGTCTGATGGTGAGGTAATTTTATTTATAGATGAAATTCATACATTGGTTGGCACTGGTGGTGGTGATG
Organism: uncultured Flavobacteriales bacterium; assembly: GCA_913046365.1. GTDB lineage: Bacteria > Bacteroidota > Bacteroidia > Flavobacteriales_D > Crocinitomicaceae > UBA952. The sequence continues at coordinate 20,362 of CAJWRM010000001.1, read as the reverse complement.
GTGCAATGGATGCCGCAAATATTCTCAAACCAGCACTGGCAAGAGGAGAGTTAAGAGCTGTTGGTGCAACAACACTCTCGGAGTACCAAAAATATTTTGAAAAAGACCGTGCCTTGGTCAGGCGATTTCAAATTGTTTCAGTTGATGAACCTACTGAGGAGGATGCAATATCGATATTAAGAGGAATAAAAGAGAAATATGAGGGGCACCATAAGGTACTAATAAAAGACGCGGCCATTATCGGCGCAGTTCAATTATCACAACGCTACATTTCTGAACGTTATCTCCCAGATAAAGCGATTGACCTAATAGACGAGGCTGCAGCAAGTCTCAAAATGGAAATCAACAGTAAACCTGAAGATTTGGACGAAATCGAACGTAAAATTATGCAACTCCAAATTGAGAAAGAAGCACTAAAAAAAGAAAATTCAAAGGAAAAGTTAAAGAAAATAGAGGAAGAATTAAATGCTTCTTCGGCCGTCCAAAGTGAATTAAACTCAAGGTGGAGTTTAGAAAAAAATCTTATTGATGAAGTTCAAGAGATAAAAGACGAGATGGAGCATTTGAGATTAGAGTCAGAGCAATTGGAGCGGAATGGGGCTTATGAGCAGGTTGCTGAGATTCGATATTCAAAATTAGTAAACCTAGAAAGCAAACTTGATAAGGTGAAAAAGGACCTCCTAAAAGTTCAATCCGATGCTAAAATGATTAAAGAGGAAGTTGATTACCATGAAATCGCTCAAGTAGTTTCGAAATGGACGGGTATTCCTGTAACTAAAATGTTGGCATCTGAATCTGATAAACTCTTAAAGTTAGAGGAGACTCTTTCAGAAAAAATTATTGGACAGGAAGATGCGGTCGGTGCATTGTCTGACGCTATACGCCGTTCAAGGTCTGGACTCAATGACGCCGAAAGGCCTATCGGATCCTTTTTATTTATGGGTACAACAGGAGTTGGAAAGACGGAATTAACCAAGGTTTTAGCGGAACACTTGTTCAATGACAGGAATGCAATGATTCGTCTTGATATGAGCGAATTCCAAGAGAAACATGCAGTTAGTAGATTGATTGGTTCTCCTCCAGGGTATATAGGTTATGATGAGGGTGGTCAGCTTACGGAAGCCGTCAGAAGAAAACCTTATTCAATAATATTACTTGATGAAATAGAAAAGGCTCATCCTGATGTTTTCAACATTCTTCTCCAAGTCCTAGATGATGGAAGGTTAACAGATAGTAAGGGACGAACAGTGAATTTTAAGAATACACTTATCGTTATGACCTCAAATTTAGGTTCAGATATTATTCATTCAAATTATTCAGCCACAAACAAATTAGATAGGTCAGAGACAAAAAATATTGTTTCGAGAGAATTAGATAATTTAATTAGGCAGCACATGAAACCTGAATTTTTGAATCGAATAGATGAAACGATTCTTTTCCCGCCTTTAACTGAGGAAAGTATACGTGAAATTGTATCAATTCAGCTTGAGGAGGTTAAAACCTCCTTGAGTTCAAAACAGATCAATTTAATTGTTTCTGAGGAGGCGATCAACACTATTGTTCAAAAAGGATATGATCCATTTTTTGGAGCAAGACCAATAAAGCGATTGATTCAGAATGAAATTTTAAATAAGCTTGCCAAGTCTTTGATTGAAGGGAAAATCAATAAGTCTCACAATTTAGTGCTAGATTCTTTTGACAATACCTTTGTTTTCAGAAAGCCAATTCATGAACATGAGGAAGTAGTATAAAAAAAATTGATTAAACGCTCTTAAATTTAAATACTCGGTTGAGCGTTTAGTTTCTTTTCTTAAAAGCGATACTTCTTAAAGAAGGCATCCCAGTTCCAGATATAATTCCCGACAACTTCATCCATTCTTTTTAAGAATAAAGGATTTGGGGAGCGCATTCTTTTAAAATACTCATCTTGAAACTCGTTGAGTCGATATTTGTGAAAGATAGCTTTGGACATTCCATAAATCCAGTTCTTGGAAGGGTGGTTCACTCTGGATATAAAGCTTTGATAACCGCGTATGAGCTTGATGAAATCTTGCTCCTCCATTTCATATATCGTACTTAGTTTTCTAAAAATAAGTGCTTCAACACGTGAAGCTTGCTCGGCATCAAAAGTACTTTCTAAAAAGGAAAGGTTTCCTACGATGATAATCATACCAAATTCACCACTAGATTTTGCGTCAATGTTCGGTGAGCTAACAAATACGGGATCCTCGTTTATTAGGGATGCGATTTCCTGGAAGCCTTTGTCTACTGAATCAAAAATTGCATTTATAAATATATTTGCAACTTGATTGTCAGATAATTTCTTTTTAATAAGTGTACGAAACATTTACTTCAAATCAACGGGTTATCCAAAGATAACGGCTAGAAACCTTGAAAATCGATGGGTTTTTGGTGGTTTATCAACGAAGTTTTCAACAATATGGGGGTTTCATCTAAAAACAATTATTTTTGTGGCTCAAAAAAAAACGAACAAATGGAAGCAATCATTAAGACAAATAAAGGAGATATGAAGGTGTCATTGTATACGGAAGATGCACCGAATACAGTAAGTAACTTTGTGAAATTGATTAAGGACGGTTATTACAATGGTTTAAAGTGGCACCGTGTCATACCTGATTTTGTCATTCAAGGAGGATGCCCTAATTCTAAAGATGGTGCTTCAGGAATGCCTGGAACCGGTGGTCCTGGTTATCAAATTGATTGCGAGATTGATGGAGAAAACCAATACCATGATCGAGGGGTGCTTTCCATGGCACATGCTGGAAGGAATACTGGTGGTTCACAATTTTTTGTTTGTCATAGCCGCACTAATACGGCACATCTGGACCGCAACCATACTTGCTTCGGCAAAGTTACCGAAGGCCTTGAGGTTATTGATGCGATAGAGGAGGGGGACGCCATTGTAACCATGGAAATCCTATAAGTTTCCGTTTACCAGGCAGACTTTATCAAGTCTTTTTTGATCGCTTTCATAACGTCCGACGTATCACCTGCTCCAACCTGTAGTAAAAATGCGTGAATTGTGGATAAAATCGTATTTCCTTCTTGGGGTATAAATGCCCATCCTTTAACTTTTCTCTGATTTTCGTCAAAAAGGAGGTTGTTGTCATTGATTATCGCATGCGAGAACAAACGACCGTAGGGGCTATACCTGCGTCCTAGCTCGAATAAAATATTAGAATCAAATTTTGCGGTAGTTGAAAGGTATTCATTATCCTTTATTTGTTTTTTAATTTCATTGACGCTTATACTATTTTTTAAATAAAGACTGAACCGGACGGAATGCATTAGCTGACTTGGTGTAGTTATATCGGAGGATTGAATATTTAAATCTTCATCTTTTGTTAAAAATAAGTCTTTGACATCTATTGCGTGGTGCGTTCCAATTTCTTCTTTTAAATGTCGTGACAGTACATTGCTAGTTACAAGCCTTTCATGGTTTCCAATATCCTCTGACCTTCTGACAATAACGAAATCTCCTTCAATCAAATTGTTCAGGTCATTATTCACAAACGTTTTGATGATGGTTGATAAAGCATGGGTGTTGCAAGACACAATCTGTACAAACTTTCTATCAGTGATATGTTCATTGTTTATTCCAGACATAAAGGGAATTCCGAATCCTTTTTCACTTCCCTGGGCTGAGCAACCTAACAAGTTGGTTAAGTTTTCGTACCAGTACTTGTTTTTTAAACCGAATCCATTTGCGTTGCAATCAAATATGTAATCAATACGATTAATAATATCCTTTAAATCAAGGTAATCCTCATTTTCTCTACTGCAAAGAACAACCCCCATATCACTCAGAATATTCAACTCTTCCTTGTTCCAATCCGTAATTGCCGTGTTCTTTAGTGCATAAATTTCATCAATGTTGAGTTTGCTTTTATAGTCGCATAAAATACCTAAGATGGTTTTTCCGATATTTCCGAGGCCATTTACCAATACTTTCATTATGCGGTACGTTTTCCGGTTATAGGAACTAAAATTGATTTTGAAAGGATATTTAGGTCAACCCAAAAACTTTGGTTCTCGACATACCACATGTCATTTTGAATTGACAAGCTAGCGTCACAAATTGAAATCAACTGTGCCTTTCCTGTTATACCTGGCTTTACCGACCAGCGTTTTGAATATGAGGTATTGTTCCACCCCAACCGATCGATATCCTCCTGCGTTAATGGTCTTGGACCAACAAAAGCCATATTACCCTTAAAGATGTTCCACAATTGAGGAAGCTCGTCTATCCCCAGTTTTCTGATTAATCTTCCAAGTGGTTTGATTTTATTTTGCTTCATGGTTCGGAACTTGTAGATGATAAATTCTGATTTATGTATTCCAACCCTTTTCTGTTTGAATATGATGTTCGAACCAGACGTAAAATAGATTGCTAGCGCCAGAATTATGAAGACTGGTATAGAAATAATCAAAATAATCAAAGCGAGAAACCTCATCTGTATTTTAAACCAAAGAGGAGAAAATATAACTATCTTCCTCCGAGTTAAACCAAATATAATTTAAAATTTGTCGCGATATAAATTCAATTAGAGATTTTCCCCCTCTACAATCGTAAAAAAGTCCTTTCTAATAGTTTCATTTTCAAAGCAACCACCATATTCTATTGTTGTAGTGAGGCTATTTTTATCTTTAATTCCCCTAGATGAAACACACAAATGCTTTGCTGAAATCATGACAATCACGTCTTTTGTATCTAGTTTATCTTGTAGCTCTCTCAAAATTTGTAAAGAAAGCCTTTCTTGAACCTGAGGACGATGAGCATAATAGTCTACAACCCGATTGATCTTGGATAATCCAATCACTTTTTCTTTGGGTATGTATGCAATATGTGCATATCCGGTTATCGGTAAGAAATGATGTTCGCAAGAAGAGTCAATATTTATATTTTTCTCAACAAGCATTTTATTGTAGCCGTATTTATTTTCAAAAACAGACAGCTTGGGCTTATTTTTAGGATTTAACCCATAAAATAGCTCTTTCACGTACATTTTTGCTACTCGATATGGGGTTCCGGATAGGCTGTCATCTTTGAGGTCGAGGCCTAGCTCTTCCATTATTTTTTTAAAGTGATGCTGAATAATTTCAATTTTTTCATCATCTGAATGCTTAAAGGCTTCTGAAACCATAGGGGTTTCGACACTTGAAGAGATATGGTTGTCTCCTATAATTTCGGCTTGATTTTTATTCATAGTTATACGCAGCATTTTTCCTCTTCACATTGACAGTATTTTAAATTGTAAATATGAAAGAAAGCAAGAGAGATTGCAGTTATGTAATTTAAGGTCTCTGGAATTTCGAAGAGATTTATATTATTATTGATAATGAGAAAGCTTAAAAGACTCCATAGAGACCATAGAATTGGTTTCATAGCACTATGGGTTGTCGTTCTTGTAGACTGATAGATGGATATAAATGAAATCGTTAAAAAGATAAAGTCAATACTTTTCCACCATGTAGGGGCTGCATCACAGCCCTCTTTGCAGCATGTATGTGCAATAAATATCAGCGGCGTAACTAGACAATGCACAACACAAAGCATACTCGCAATAGCTCCAATTGAATCTGGTTTCTGAAGAGTTATTCTCATTAGTGTAGTTAATGCAACTAAGTTGCAAATATAAGGTCAATATTTGTGTTTTCAAATTGCTTAGCTTAGATTTGTTTTATGGGAATAATACGGAAGACAGAATCTGTAGAAATTTTATTAAACGAATTTCAAGATACTGAAACTGCATTGTCCACCGTAGAGCTCATCAAGAGGCTCGGAAAGCAAATCAATAAAACAACAATATATCGAGTTCTAAGCAAGCTAGAAGATGATGGTGTATTGCATTCTTTTTTGGGTTTTGATGGAGTAAAACGCTTTGCCAGATGTAAAACTTGCTCGAAATCGAACCACTCGGACGTCCACCCTCATTTTCAATGTGTTTCTTGTGGAAAAACGGAGTGCCTAGACATTGAAGTTAATATTCCAGAGCTATTAAATCGAGAGGTTATGTTCTCTCAACTTTTAATCAAAGGGAAATGCAATTTGTGCGCTGTTTGATTGTCGGAATTATACCCTTCTACCACAACACTTTTTAAATTTCCTGTTGCTTCCACAGGGGCACGGTTCATTTCTTCCAATTATACGGTCATCATATTTTACGGTACCACTTTGCTGTCCGCAGCAGCTTCTGCTAAGGCAGCAAGATTGTTCAGTCTCACATGAGTTTTCCATATCATTATTCAACATCTCTTGAAGCGTTTTAAGCTGTAATGAAGCACAAAGCCAATCTATTGGATTAACGCATTTTTGATTTGATCAGCAAGCTCGGTTCCGATTCGATCTTGTGCTTCAACTGTAGCTGCGCCAATATGTGGCGTGCAAGCAATATTTTCGTTTGAAATTAAAGATTTATCCGGGTTAGGTTCGTTATCAAATACATCAAGTGCCGCTGCAGCTACAATTCCTTTTGAAATTGCTTCTTTTAGGTCAGCTTCATTAATTACGCCTCCGCGTGCTGCATTTACAATGCGGACTCCTTTTTTCATCATCTCAAATTCTTTCATTTGAATCACCGCACTTCCATCAGATTGTTTGGGTACGTGAAGAGATATGTAATCAAGGTCACCGATAACAGAGGAAAGGTCATTCGTTGGTGTAATCTGAACATCCAAATTCTTCCCGCCAATATTCATGGAGATTGTGGCCGTTTCTGTATATTGATCTATTGCAACAACATTCATTCCTGCGCCAAGGGCATATGAGGCTAGGCTTTGTCCAATTCTACCAAAACCAATGATTCCAATTGTCTTTCCTCTTAATTCAACACCTTTCGCGTAGCTTTTTTTGAGCTTGGCGAATTCTCCAGTTTCCATATTTTTATATGAGGCATAAAGAAATCTCGATACGGCAAAAAGGTGACCCATAACCAATTCGGCTACCGATTGGGAGGATGCGCCAGGTGTGTTGATTACAGTTAGACCTTTCTCTCTTGCATAGGCCACATCAATATTGTCCATTCCAACACCACCTCTTCCGATGAGCTTGAGACTCGGACATGCATCAACTACATTTTGACGTACTGTCGTTGCGCTTCTCACGAGCACACCAACTACATTTTCTTTGTTAATAAAATCGATTAGATTGTCTTGTTCAACTTTATCTAAAATCACCTGAAATCCTGCAGCTTCTAGCGCGTGAACGCCACTTGCAGAAATACCGTCGTTTGCTAATATTTTCATTTTATATTTTTTTATCCTTTACTTGAAAAATGTTTCATTACATCTACCAAAACCTGCACGCTTTCGATAGGAAGTGCATTGTACATAGAAGCTCGGTAGCCTCCAACAGATCTATGTCCTTTTAGTCCTACTAAATTATTTTCTTGCCACAATGCATTGAATTCATCTGCCCGCGTATCATCGTTCATTAAAAAAGTAACATTCATACTGGAACGGTCTTCTTTTGCAACAGTTCCTTCAAAAAGGGGATTATGATCTATTTCATTGTACAGTAGGGATGCTTTTGCTTCATTTCTATCTTGTGCCGCCTTTACGCCACCATTCGCCAATAAATTGCGAAGGTTGAGCATGGATGCGTAAACTGGGAAAACAGGAGGCGTATTAAACATACTATCTTTATCCGCATGTGTCTTCAAGTCCAAATAAGTTGGCATAAATGCTGAAGTTGACTTGCCTAAAGCCTCATCTTTCACAATATATAAAGTAGTACCGGCGGGCCCCATATTTTTTTGGGCTCCGGCATAAATCAAATCAAAATCTGCAACATTTATTTCTTTTGAGAATATATCCGACGACATATCACAGACCAATGGTAAAGGACTTTGGGGTATCTCTTTAAATTGAGTACCAAATATTGTATTGTTCGAGGTGAAGTGCAAGTAGTCAGAGTTCGCTTCTGTGACTAAATTTTTTGGAATGTAGTTAAAGTTGGTATCTGCAGAACTAGCAGCTTCAAGAACTTCGTATCCTGCTTTTTTAGCTTCAGTCATGGCTTTCTTAGACCAAGTTCCCGTATTGATGTAGGTTGCTCTTTTCGTATCACGCATCATATTCAATGCGCTAATAGCAAAGCCTAATGATGCGCCTCCCTGAAGAAAGATTACCGAGTAACCATTTGGAACATTAAGTGCTTTTTTGACAAGGTCAGTGGCTTCGTCCATGACCGCCACGAAATCTTTGTGTCTATGAGATACCTCAAGAATAGAAAGGCCATTAAAATCTTTGACCGCTTCAGATGCTTCTTGAAAGACATCTTGAGGAAGAATGCATGGGCCAGCGCCGAAATTATGTTTCATCTTTTATAGTTTTTAGCAAAAATCTAAAAACTATTTCAACTGAAGTGATAATTATCGGGATTTTTCAAAAAAAAAATGAAAAATTAATGATTTATTTATCTGCTGCTTTTTTAGCTGGGGCTTTTTTTGCTGCTGCTTTTTTTGCTGGGGCTTTTTTTGCTGTCGTTTTTTTAGCCGTTTCCTTTTCTGCTGTTTTTGTTTTTTTAGCAGCTGCTTTTTTCTTAGGCTTTATGACAGGCTTAACATTTCTCTTTTTTCTACGCGAATTTCCGTAGGTTCCAATTGTTCTTTTTCCTTTTGCCGTTTTTCTATCTCCTTTACCCATGTTTTTTCTTTTGCTTAAATAATAGCGTCAAATTTACAATTCTTTTTCAATTAGTCTCCGTCGAATTTCTGATTCAATTTCTTTACCTCTGCTCAAGTTTTTGATACACCATTCAGTTTTTAATGTTATTTGATCTTCCTCGGAAAGCTTCCAGATAAAACTTGAATCATTTAATCTTTTCCTTAATGCACTCAGCAGAATTGCGGCAGAGACCGATATATTGAAGCTTTCTGTAAATCCATACATTGGAACTTTGACGCGCATATCGCACTGTTCGAGAACCTCATCAGATAATCCACTAAATTCCGTTCCAAAAAAAAATGCCATGGGTTCATCAACAGGAAGGTTGTAAATATCAAATTCATCGGTATGGGGAGTTGTAGCAATGATTTTGTAGCCTCTCTGTTTTAATGTTTTGATGCATTCTAGGGCAGGAGGTTTTCCTAGGGTATGTGTCTCAACGTCCACCCACTTGCCTGCACCAAGTGCAATGTCTCGGTTTACCTTATATTGATTCTCGTTTTCTATAACATGTAGCTTTTTAATCCCATAACAATCACAAGTTCTGAGTACTGCCGACGCGTTATGCTCTTTGTATAAATTTTCAATTACCACATTGATATAGTCTGTTCTTTGCGCAGCGATTTCGTCAAACAGCTCACGTTTATGCTCTGAGACAAGCTGAACCAATTCCGAGTAAACTTTTTCATCAAGATTCATATTCGATACAATTTAAATCATTTATTTCCATTTCGCTGCAATGCTGGTTATTCTTGATGTTTGTTTTCCTTGAATGATTTCCTCTCTTATCAATCCTTTCGATAGATCATTATTTAGCACTTGGTCTATTGACTTAATTTCAGCACATGGGATTCCATTTTTTAGGCAATCAGACAAAAGGACTTCCATTGAAATTTCTGAAATTGGAGTACTCAATTCTTCAGCTAGTAATATTCTGTTTTTTACTCGAAGTTGATTGGTTTTGTAAGCTTCTGATTGCATCAGTTTTTTGCTTTCTAAAAGCGTACAGAGACTTTGAAAATGTTTGTCGCTGCCTATGGCAAAAGTTATGTTATGTCCATCCTTGGTTAAAAAGACCTCACCGTAAGGTGCTATATTGGGATGAAGGTTTCCTTGCCTTTTGGGTTTTTCATGAGTCATTAGGTAATTACTAGCTTGATTCATTAGGCTTGACACAGCTGCATCGTATAGTGAAACATTTATAGTCCTTGCCTCCTTACTTAAAAGTGCCATTAATAATCCTTCTTTTAGATGGTGCGCTGCAAGCACATCAATTAACGCTACAGGCATTTTTAATGGGCCTTGATTTGCTTCTCCATTAATGGACATAAAGCCAGTTTCCGCCTGTAGAATCAAATCATAAGCGATGCGGTCGCTTTGTACTCCAAAACCAGATATTTTTCCAATAATTAGCTTAGGGTTTATCTTTCTGAGGGTTGCATCTTCGATGTTTAATTTTTTTGCATCTCCTTTCTTGAAGTTGCTAATTAAGAGATCAGCACCTGCGATACGCTGCATTAAAATAGAATGATCTTCGGGCGCATTGAGGTTTAGCGTCAAATATTTTTTTTTATAATTCACGCTTGAGAAATAAGCTGATACATTTTCATTTGGATCTTCAGAAGGAAGCTTCCAAGATCTTGTAACATCTCCAGCACCGGGAGACTCAATTTTTAGCACTTCTGCACCAAGTTCGGCAAAGAAAGTACCCACGGAGGGGCCTGCCAACACTGTAGAGAGGTCTATGATCTTTAAATTCTCAAAAAGCTTGTCCATTTATGTGATTAAATTCTAATGATAAGATACAAATGTATAAATTCCATGTCTTTCTTATTTTTAACGATTCTTTATTGCTGGTTTTATTATTTTTTTTCAATTTCCACCGCATTTAACCTTGATACTTACTTGTAAATTCGCTAAGTTCGCAAATAGAATAATGATTAAAAGTACGGGAGTATTTTGTTTTAATAAAACGGCTATATGAGTGAATATCAAGATTATCTTAAAGAAATTAGTGAACGTGCTTCACAAGGTCTTCATCCTTTACCAATTAATGGAGCAGAATTGGTCACTGAGATAGTTTCGCAAATAACGGCGGATAATCATGAATACCGAAAAGATTCTTTGCATTATTTTACATATAATATTTTACCAGGAACAACAGCCGCCGCAGACGTTAAAGCTTCTTTTTTAAAGGAGATTATTTTGGGTGAATCTGTGGTTAATGAAATTTCACCTGAATTTGCTTTTGAGCAATTGTCGCACATGAAGGGTGGCCCATCTATAGAGGTACTCATCGATTTGGTATTTGAAAACGACAAAACTATAGCGAGAGAGGCTGCGAAAGTATTGAAGACACAAGTTTTTTTATACGAGGCAGATATGGATCGTTTAGAGGAGGCCTATAAAAAAGGCAATGACATTGTCAAAGATATTTTAGAAAGCTATGCTCAAGCCGAATTTTTTACAAAATTGCCAGACATTGAAGAAGAAATTAAAGTTGTCACCTATGTTGCTGGCGTGGGAGATATTTCTACCGACTTACTTTCTCCGGGAAAAGAGGCGCATTCTAGAGCAGATAGAGAATTGCATGGGAAATGCATGTTCGAATTTGATGAGAAACGTCAAGAAGAGCTCTTAGCACTTAAAAATGCGCACCCTGATAAAAGAGTAATGCTACTCGCTGAGAGGGGAACAATGGGTGTCGGTTCTTCCAGAATGTCAGGGGTAAACAACGTAGCATTATGGATTGGCAAGCAAGCTAGTCCCTATGTTCCATTTATCAATTTTGCACCGGTGGTTGCTGGAACAAACGGGATTTCGCCGATATTCCTGACGACTGTGGGCGTTACGGGAGGGATAGGTATCGATCTTAAAAATTGGCAAAAGAAGAAGGATCAAAATGGAAATACTGTTTTTGATGAAGATGGAGAACCAGTACTTGAGGAGATTTATTCTGTAAAAACAGGAACGGTTCTTACGATTAACACCAAAGAGAAAAAGTTATATAACGGTGATAAGGAATTAAAAGATATATCCGCTGCATTTACGCCGCAAAAAATAGAATTCATGAAGGCCGGAGGGTCATATGCCATTGTTTTTGGTAAAAAGCTCCAGACATTCGCAGCCAAGGTACTGGGTATTGAAATGCCTGTAGTGTTTGCACCTTCAAAAGAGATTTCTCACAAAGGGCAAGGTTTGACCGCCGTGGAAAAGATATTTAATAGAAATGCAGTTGGAACCTCAGGATCAGTGCTGCATGCTGGATCCTATGTTCGAGTCAATGTCAATATTGTCGGTTCTCAGGACACAACTGGTCTAATGACCTCTCAGGAATTAGAAATGATGGCCGCCAAAGTTGTTTCACCAATTGTAGATGCTGCCTATCAATCTGGTTGCCACACGGCTTCAGTTTGGGACTTAAAAGCCCAGGAAAATACACCACGTCTTATGCGATTTATGAACGATTTCGGTTTGATTACCGGGCGAGATCCAAAAGATGTGTATCACCCATTGACCGATGTTATTCACAAGGTATTAAACGATCTGACAATCGATGACCGGGCCATCATTATTGGTGGAGATTCACATACAAGAATGTCCAAAGGTGTTGCTTTTGGGGCTGATTCTGGTACTGTTGCCTTGGCATTAGCTACAGGTGAAGCATCAATGCCCATTCCTGAATCTGTTAAGGTAACCTTCAAAGGTGAGATGTCAGAGCACATGGATTTCAGAGATGTAGTTCATGCAACGCAGGCACAGATGCTAGATCACTTTAAAGGCGAAAATGTATTTCAAGGAAGGATTATTGAAGTGCACATTGGAACGCTTCTAGCAGACCAAGCGTTTACATTTACTGATTGGACCGCGGAGATGAAAGCGAAAGCATCTATTTGTATTTCACAACCTGATACACTTATTGAATCTCTAGAAATAGCCAAAAGTAGAATTGGTATTATGATCGCGAAGGGCATGGACAATGAGAAGCAAGTGCTTCAAGGTTTAATTGATATGGCCAACAAGCGTATTGAAGAAATACGATCTGGTGAAAAACCTCCGCTAACACCTGATGAGAACGCAAAGTATCATGCAGAATTTGAGGTTGATCTTAGTATTATCAATGAACCAATGATCGCTGACCCTGATGTAAATAACGAAGACGTTTCAAAGCGCTATACGCATGATACGATTCGCGAATTGTCTTATTACGGAGCCAATAAAAAAGTGGATTTAGGATTTGTTGGTTCTTGCATGGTACATAAAGGTGACATTAAAATTGTTGCAAAAATGTTAAAAAACTTGGAAGCGATTTATGGAAAAGTAGAATTCAAAGCACCGCTTGTTGTCACGGCACCAACGTACAACATTATTGAGGAATTAAAGGAAGAGGGAGATTGGGAAATACTTCAAAAGTATTCAGGTTTTGAATTTGACGACAACGCTCCTAAAACTTTAGCGCGTACCAAATATGAAAATATACTCTATTTGGAACGTCCAGGGTGTAACCTTTGCATGGGAAATCAAGAAAAGGCTGAAAAAGGGGACACCGTAATGGCAACCTCGACTCGTCTATTTCAAGGAAGAGTTGTCGCTGATTCAAAGCGAAAAAAAGGTGAGTCTTTACTTGGTTCAACCCCTGTCGTAGTTCTATCTGCAATCTTAGGAAGAGTCCCTTCAATAAAGGAATATAGAGATTCAGTTAGAGGAATTTCTTTAACTCAATTTGCCCCACCTAGCAGCGATATGACTTCCAAGCCAGGACATTTACTCTCCTATTAGAGAACATTTACTAATTTAAGAAACAAAAAAAGTGAACCAATGGCTCACTTTTCTCTTTAGCATAAATTAATGCTTAATATCTGTAGTGCTCAGGTTTGTATGGACCTTGAACTTTTACACCAATATAATCAGCTTGGTCCGTAGAAAGTTCTTCAAGCTCTACACCAATTTTTGCAAGGTGTAAACGCGCTACCTTTTCGTCCAATGCTTTTGGAAGCATATATACATCGTTATCATACTTATCTGAATTCTCCCACAATTCAATTTGCGCTAGTGTTTGGTTTGTAAATGAATTCGACATTACAAATGACGGATGACCTGTCGCGCATCCGAGGTTCACCAATCTTCCTTCTGCAAGAACGATGATTTCATTTCCTTTAACGTTGTATAAATCAACTTGAGGTTTAATTTCTACTTTAGAGTCTCCATAAGTTCCATTGAGCCAAGCCATATCTATTTCATTATCGAAGTGACCAATGTTACAAACAATCGTTTTGTCTTTCATGCGCTCAAAGTGAGAACCAACAACGATATCTTTATTACCTGTTGTGGTTACCACAATGTCTACATTGTGAACAACTGAATTGAGTTTTCTTACCTCAAATCCATCCATAGCAGCCTGTAGGGCACAAATCGGATCAACTTCTGTAACGATCACTCTTGCTCCAGCGCCTTGTAATGAAGCTGCAGAACCTTTACCAACATCACCATAACCGCATACAACAGCAACTTTTCCTGCCATCATTGTATCTGTAGCTCTTCTGATAGCATCCACTAATGATTCTTTACATCCGTATTTGTTGTCAAATTTAGATTTTGTAACAGAATCGTTAACATTGATTGCGGGCATTACAAGAGTACCATTGTTTTTTCTTTCATATAACCTGTGAACACCTGTTGTCGTTTCTTCAGAAAGCCCTTTGATGTTTGCGGTAAGTTCTGGGTAACGGTCAAAAACCATATTGGTTAAATCTCCACCATCATCCAAAATCATATTCAATGGCTCACCATCCTTAAAAGCAAATAAAGTTTGCTCAATACACCAGTCAAATTCTTCTTCGTTCATACCTTTCCAAGCATAAACTGGTATACCTGCAGCAGCAATAGCAGCGGCAGCATGGTCCTGCGTTGAAAATATATTACATGATGACCAAGTTACATCTGCACCAAGCTCAACCAATGTCTCAATAAGCACTGCAGTTTGAACGGTCATATGAAGACATCCAGCAATTCTTGCACCAGCTAATGGTTTTGAAGTACCATACTCTTCTCTCAAGCTCATAAGACCCGGCATCTCTGCCTCGGCAAGCTTTATTTCTTTTCTACCCCAATCTGCTAGGGAAATATCTTTTACTTTATACGTTACTTTTTCTGTTGTATTTGACATACTTTCAATTTAGGTTGCAAAATTATAAAACTCTTGTACAAGAAACAATTATAATTCCTTGTTAATTAACTCTTCTAATCCTTTAATAAATTCAGGGTGGTCATTGTTACTTGGCACAAGCTGTACGTGATCCCCTCCATTTTCCTCGAATATTTCTTGGTATTCAGCGCCTATCTCTATAATTGTTTCTAAACAATCTGCCACAAATGCAGGTGAAAAGACGAGTAGTTTTTTAGCACCCTTTTCAGCCCATTTTTCGACAACTTGATCAGAAAAAGGGGTCAGCCATTTCTTGTCAAGTCTTGATTGGAAGCAAACTGTGTAGTCTTGTGGTTCAAGATTCATTTTATCTGCCAAAAGTCTTGTGGTAGCATAAGCCGTTGCTTTGTAACAAAGCTTATTTTTTTCATTGATTTCATCTTCACACGGTTGGTCTGAGCAAAGGTCACTTCCTTCATAAACTTTATCTACATGTCTGTTTGGTAGGCCATGATAGGAAAATAAAATATGGTCGTAAGACTTCAAATCGAATGCTTTACTTCGTTCAACGATAGAATTAATATATCCTTCGTTGTTCCAAAACTGGTTAATCACACTAATCTTTGGTAGCACCCACCATTCTTTGATGATTTTCAATGCCTTGTCTATAGCAGAACCTCCTGATGCACTTGCATAATGTGGAAACAGAGGTAGAATAATAATATGATCGTAGTTTTCTTTCCGAATTTTCTCCATAACTGAATCCATTGATGGGTTCTGATACCTCATAGCAAATTCTATGGTTACTTGTGCTGAATCGTATTGTTTCTGTAAGAGGTTTTTAACATTTTCAGTATGTGTCATTAAAGGAGATATACCATCACTTTTATCCCAAAGTTCTTTGTATATTTTGGCTGATTTGGGAGCTCTAAAGGGAACAATTATTCCGTTTACAAGGATTTTGCGCAATAAGAATGGTAGGTCAATTACTCTTGGGTCGTTTAAGAATTCAGATAAGTACCTTCTTACATCTCTAATAGATGGGCTGTCAGGAGTTCCAAGCTGAATAAGTAATACACAAGTCCGGTCCAATTTATCTCTTTTTATTTGGATTTATAACAAGCAAAATGTTTTTCAGTTCAAAAGTAATCACTTTATTGATTATTCAAGACTTTAAATACCTTTGTAATTGTGGATTGGAAGAAGAAAATATTCAAAAATCATAACCCTTCAGAATTTGAAGACTTAGCTTTTGAAGTTTTCCGATATCAAATTAAGCATTGCGATGAATATTCAAATTATGCAAAGGCGTTGAAAAGGCTGAATCCCTCATCTTTGGATGAAATTCCATTTTTACCTATTTCTTTTTTCAAATCACATAAAATTCATTCTTCTATTGCACAAAATATTGAGGAGGTATTTAAAAGCAGTGGAACTGGAGGGCAGAGAAGTCAGCACTTTGTTCACGATATATCGATTTATGAGGAATCATTTTTTTCAGCATTTAAAAATTTTATTGGCGACCCTGAAAAATTTGTGATTTTGGGATTATTACCTAATTATATTGAACAAGGTGATTCAAGTCTGGTCTACATGGTATCATGCCTAATGAATAAAAGTGAATCTGTTCATTCTAAATTTATCTTAGATAAGCCGCAAGAAATACCTGCTTTAATTAATGCTGCAAAGCATGACGGGAGAGAGGTTTTATTATTTGGTGTAGCTTATTCATTGCTAGATTTAATTGACTTAAAAATAGACTTATCTGGTTGTTGTGTTATTGAGACAGGTGGCATGAAAGGCCGCCGAAAAGAATTATCGAAGGCCAAAATGCATGAATTGCTTTGTCAAGAGTTGAATATCTCAAAACTATATTCAGAATATGGAATGACTGAACTACTATCCCAGGCCTATTGCAGTCAAGATTTGGTTTTTTCAACGCCACCATGGATGAAGATTCTTTATAGAGATCAGGCTGATCCCTTGACATTAACAAGTGGAGCAAAAAGCTCTGGAATAAATGTTATTGATTTGGCCAATGTTCATAGTTGTAGTTTTATTGCAACAGATGATGCTGGTGTTAAAAGAAATAATGGCTTTGAAATTATAGGTCGAATTCAAAATTCTGATGTACGCGGTTGTAATTTATTAGTCGATTAGATTTCTTAATTTTAAAAAAAAATGTAAATGACAGTTCAAACAATATTAATGCTCAGTTCAATAGGTATATTCGCAGGGGTTTTAAGCGGTTTTGTGGGAGTGGGAGGGGGGATTATTATTGTTCCTGGTCTTGTTTTTTTATTGGGTTTAACTCAGCACGAAGCCCAGGGTACAAGTCTATTTGTTCTTGCTATGCCAGTCGTGTGGTTAGGGCTAATGAATTATTGGAGAGATGGTAACGTTCAATGGAAATTTGGACTAGTTGTTGCCATTACGTTTTTTGTTGGTGCGTATTTTGGTTCTAAATTATCTCTAAAGCTCAGTCCTAATGTCGTAAAACTTCTTTTTGGTATTCTAATGGCATTGGTTTCTGTTAAATTGATTCTTTCCGGTTATCAGTCTATTGTTTCTAATGATGATTGATCTGACTGAAATAGATGAATTTGCGGGCGCTGTATACAAAAGTATGTGCAGGTATCGCGAACATCTTCATATGCATCCTGAACTTTCTTATGAGGAATACGAAACCGCGGCTTTCGTTAAAGCAACTTTAAAGGAGATTGGTATTCCCGATGTGCGTGCAATTGGCGTTACAGGTGTTATTGTGATGATTTATGGTGATGGTCAGGACGAGAATGATCGATGTTTGGCTTTTCGAGCGGATTTAGATGCTTTACCTATACACGAGGAGAATGAAGTTTCCTACAAAAGCAAAAAGGATGGTATTATGCACGCCTGCGGGCACGATGTACATACGTCAATTCTTTTGGGTTTGGCAGAAGTTTTATTTCGTTTCAAGAACCAGCTTAAGCAGCCCATAAAATTAATCTTTCAACCAGGTGAAGAAGTGAATCCTGGGGGTGCTAATTTAATTATTGATGAGGGGGGACTCTCGAATCCGGAAGTTTCCAAAATGTTTGCCTTACATGTCTTTCCTGATTTTGAATTTGGTCATGTTGGTTTTCGTGAGGATCTATATATGGCTTCCAGTGATGAGCTTCATGTTGAAATTTTAGGTAAAGGTGGTCATGGAGCCTTGACAGGACAAACCATAAATCCTATGTTTATGGGGGCAGAGTTTATCATAGCGGCTCAAAACTATATCAACTCAAATTCACCGGGTGATGTTCCAAGTGTAATTAATTTTGGTCGATTTGAGGCCCTTGGGTCCACTAATGTAGTTCCTCAATCTGCAACTATAAAAGGAACTTTTCGCACGATGAATGAAGCGTGGCGCGAAACGGCAAAATTAGAGCTCAAAGCAATCGCGGAAAGAGTTTCATTAAAGTATGGTGGAAATATAAAATTAAGCATATCCAAGGGGTATCCCTTTTTAAAAAATGATCCAGAATTGACTAAAAAGGCGCGAGGTATTGCATGTGATGTTCTTGGGGAAGCCCATGTTCATGACTTAGATTTGCGCATGACGGCAGAAGATTTTGCTTTCTATAGTCATTTAGTGCCTGTTTGTTTCTTTCGGCTCGGTATAGGTAATAAAGCCAAAGGAATTACCTACAACGTCCATCAATCTAAGTTTGATATTGACCACAATGCCATGAAATCAGGGCTTAAACTTTTTTATTCCATTGCTTTTTTGCTTGACCCTTGACGCGACTACTATTCATATTATGTTTGTCTATTATGTTTTCCTGCTCAAAGGAAAATAGATATATCAGACAAATGGAAGGCGATTGGTCTCTGGCCCGAATAAAGGTTACTGATGGTCAGCTTGCAGAGCATATTCTCGAAGACGTGAATGGCTTTCTGAATTTAAATTTCGATGCTGGTTCGTCTGATGGTTTTCTTTCTTTTGATTTGAATATAGACACGGGAATTTATGTCTTCTGGGTTGATTTTCAGAGTAACGATTTGATATATTCACTGAACTCAGATGAGTTAATTATGGGATCGGGTGATCAAAGGATTACATACAAAGTTATTTTACTAACTAAGAGAGATTTAGTTATAGAGTATTATGATGTCCCGAGTTTTCAATTAAGGAAGTTTGTTTTCGTTAAACAAGAATAGAAGATTTTCTTTTATTTTGTCCTATATTTGTTAATAATCAAAGGTATAGTCATGAGTAAGTTGTTTTTTTTCATTTTTATTTCATTGTTTTCATTTACCTCTTTGGGTCAATTTGAGGAAAACAACAAATGGTCGCTGGATTTGGGTGGAGGACTGACAAATGCAGTAAAACCATATACAGA
Source organism: uncultured Flavobacteriales bacterium (assembly GCA_913046365.1). Classification (GTDB taxonomy): domain Bacteria; phylum Bacteroidota; class Bacteroidia; order Flavobacteriales_D; family Crocinitomicaceae; genus UBA952. The sequence continues at coordinate 1,159 of CAJWRM010000001.1, read as the reverse complement.
CGGTTATTTTTCCAACACTTATGATCTATTCCATGTTTCTGGAGGCTTGCGTTACATGTTTAATAATAAGTATGGCGTAAAGGTTGATTTTGGGTTCGACAAGATTACCAACGACGACAAAGGAGATAACGGTTTTAGTTTGCCTTTCCAAACAAATTATTATCGTACTTCTGTTCAAGGAATTGCTGATATAGGGCGCATGCTCATGTTTGAGAACTTCACGAATCATATTAGCTTATTATTTCATGGAGGTGGTGGATTTTCTATGCTACGGAGTGATAGTATTGTTCAGGATGAACGTATGGCTAATCTCATGTTTGGATTTACGCCACAAGTGAAAATCGGTAAACGCGCCGCACTATTTATAGATGCTTCATTCATTTGGCATATTTATCAGCAAAGAACGTTTGATATGCTCACTGAACATACAAAAAGAGGTTTTGATGGTTTTGTAGCCAATGCTTCTATCGGTTTGAATTTATACTTGGGGAAGCACGAACAACATATGGATTGGGCTTACTCGCCGTGTTTTCCCGATATGTCTTATTTAGAAAATGAGATTAAAAAATTAGACAGTGCTAATGTTGTGTTGCAGAAAAAATTTCAGGATGATGATGGGGATGGAGTCATTAATTTTTTAGATCAAGAAAAAGATACGCCATATGGCGCGGTTGTTGACTGTGATGGTAAAGAGAAAGGTGCTGATTCCACGAACTTAGCTATTGTTCCATCGCCTACGCCAGATGTAACTCCAGCGCCAGATGTTGTGCCTGATTCTTCTCCTACGAGTCCTGACCCGGATGTAACGCCAACCCCAGATGTTACGCCAACGCCAACCCCAGATGGTACGCCAACACCAACCCCAGATGGTACGCCAACACCAACACCGGATGCTACGCCAACGCCAACCCCGGATGGTACCCCTACGCCAGATATTACGCCAACGCCAACACCAGATGCTACGCCAACGCCAACATCAGATGGTACGCCAACGCCAACACCAGATGTTACGCCTACGCCAACACCAGATATTACGCCTACGCCAACACCAGATGTTACGCCTACGCCAACACCAGATATTACGCCAACGCCAACACCAGATATTACGCCTACTCCAACACCAGATGTTACGCCAACGCCAACACCAGATGTTACGCCA